>CAZMGT010000036.1:0-38573 GCA_964565895.1 uncultured Armatimonadia bacterium | reverse complement strand
GCCGTTGTGGTGGCTGTTGTCTTGCGCGGGCCCACATTGTCGCGCCAAGCGCTCCGAAGGTCCTCTTCCGCCTGTGGCAGCGCGCTTAGGGTGCCGCCCCGCTGCAAAGGGCAGCATTCGAGCCGGTAGTTGCTGACAAGGCAAATCAACGCCCCTTGTTTACGAAATAGGCTGCAGAGCGCGGGCGATAAGGCCACTTTCGGCTCACTTTGTGTCTATCCGCCAGGGTGAAGCGAGCCGAGAGGACCGAGAAGCGTCCACGCCTAGTGTGCGAGCCCCGCGCGAGAAGGGGCATCTCCCTGGGCAGCGAGGTAGACGCGGCTAACTTTCACATCATTTCCTGTAGAGGGCGCGTGCCATATAGGCTGAACGCAGACGAGGTTTTGGCGGGCGAGTGTGCCCAGCAGGCCCAGCTGGGCAGCAGCGGTAAGGAAAACTTTCTTCGCTGCGGCTAGGAGATTGGTCGGGCCGACGGAATTGGGCGGAAATTTACCCCGAGGGGGAGATTAATGTCACAAACAGTGTGCCCGAAGTGCGGCTATGTCATGGACCCGCTGGACAAGGTGTGCCGCCGGTGCCAGGGAAGAGGCCTGCCCGCAGCTCCAACTGTGCCTCTGACGTTCCCCTGCCCCAACTGCGGCCAGCAGCTACAAGTGCCGCCGGAGCACGCCGGCAAGCCGTATAAGTGCACGCGCTGCGGAGCTCTCGTCACCGCTCCGCAGGCGGCGAGTGCCATGCGCGAACCCCTCCGGCCGCCCACGACGGGGTTCGCTCCGCCCGAGGAGCCGTCGGCGTTCGACAGGCAATTCGGCAGCGGCGGCATTTTGGGCAATTGGGTCGCTATTGTCGCGTTAAACATGCTCTGCGTTCCCATGGCCCTCGCCCTGGGGCTCATTTCCCTCGCCATGTGCCGCACCGCGGAGGGGAAGCTGTGGAGCAAGCGGCTGGCGATAGTGAGCGGCGTTTGGTTTCTCGCGGGGCTCGTCTTGTTCGTGGTAACGGTGGCCATTGGGGTATCCAGCAGCCCCCGCGGGGGAGGGCGGCTTGGTAGCCGGCCGGGCGGCGGAGGGGGCCTGCGGCCGATTGTTACCATGGACGAGTATAACCGCGTGCAGCAGGGAATGACCTATGAGCAGGTCGTGGACATCGTCGGCGAAGAGGGGCAGGAGGTCGGGCGGACACTGGACCTGCGCACCAAGACCGTGCTCTACCGCTGGGCGAACCCCGACGGCAGCTATATGGTAGCCATGTTCCAGAACGGAAGAGTCGCCCAAAAGGCGCAATATGGGCTGAAGTGACCGGGATTGCGTTTCGAAAATCGGCGAGGCGGGCAAGCTCTTGCATCTGCCACCCGCCCCCGCACCCGCGGGAATCGGAACATCAAGCGCCGTGGTCGCACGCTACAAAAAGGCCAACAGCGACGGCGGGACGTGCAGCGTTAGGTAGGCCCGACCCCGAAGCAGCGACCATCGGAGCGCCCGCAGCGAGACGGCAAGCGCGGGCGGGGGACCAGCGCAACGAAAGGCCGGCGCGGAACAAAAGCGGACGTAAAGCCAGTGCCGGCTGAGCTTTGCCGGTAGGCGAGCAGGCCACTGCGCTGCGCACGGGAGTTGTGTTTGCCCTGGCGAGGGGTCGCACGGGGTGCGAGCAGCGCTTCTGCTAGGGAAGGACTAGGCTCCATAGGAGGTCCTGCGGGCGGCGGTGAGGAATAACAGGGCGGCGGGTTGGAGCGCACGTTGGGCAAAGGGCGACGCGCGGGCTGGGAACCGCCAGCGCGCGGTGCCGTTTGGCGCTTGCCCTTTGCGCACAGGTGAAGGGAGATGTGCGGTATGCGTAGGCCATGGTGGACGCTTGGCTTTCTTGCCGCATTGTTGGCGTCGATAATGGCGACGTTGTGCACAGCGCAGAGAGCAGTGGACCAATATATGGGCGATTGGCAGGGGACGGTAACTGTCGGCGGCAAGGAGCAGCCGGTGGCCGTGTTCATGATCCCCCTGGGCAACGGCAGATATGAGATGAAATGCGTCTCGGAGTTCAACAAGCGCGTGCCCGTGCTGTATGACGTGCGCGGGTTTTTGCGCAACGGCGAGTTTCGCGCCGTGGATGCCGTGCCCCTGGACGTGAGCCGGGTGCTTGCGCCGACGGACAACGGGGTGGTCGTTGACGTCTCGCTGTGGTCGGGCAAGCTCGTTGATGGCACGCTGCAGGGGACGATTGCGGGCAAGATTAAAGGGACATTTAAGCTGACGAAGACGCAACGGACCTCGCCCACGCTGGGGCAGAAGCCGCCGGCGGGGGCGATTGTTCTGTTTGATGGGAAGAGCTTGGAGGCATGGCAGCCGCGCTCGGGCAAGGGGAAGGTGCAGTGGAGGCTTGTTGGCGGGGATGCGATGGAGGTTAAGGGAGGAGACATTGTTACCAAGGAGAGCTTTGGCGACATAAAGCTGCACCTAGAATTCCGCACGCCCTATATGCCCACATCGTTCGGCCAGGCGCGGGGCAATAGCGGAGTATATATTCAGGGGCGGTATGAGATACAGGTCCTCGACAGCTATGGTTTGGCCGGGCTGGACAACGAGTGCGGCGGTATTTACAAAGTTGCCGCGCCCGCGGTGAACATGTGTTTCCCGCCGCTGCAGTGGCAGACCTATGACATTACTTTCTACGCGCCGCGCTTTGACGCGCAGGGAAGAAAGGTGGCCAACGCGCGGATTACCGTGGTGCACAACGGTGTGACAATTCACGACAATTTGGAGCTCCCCGGAATAACGCCGGGCGGTATCTCCAAGAAAGAGGCGCCCACGGGGCCGCTTCTGCTGCAGGACCACGGGAACCCGGTGCAGTATCGGAACATATGGTTGGTGAAGCTGAAGTAGGGACAAGCGCGCCAGCACGTTGTTAAGCAAAGCGAGCGTGGGTAAATGGGGCTGCGCAGCGAAATCGCGGCGCGGCGGGTAGCTCTTTGACAGAACTGAGCAGAAGCGGCGTAAAGAGGGCCAGGCTGAGAAGCACGGCCAACACATGCCACATTTGTGTCCCATTTTGGGTGTTTTGCGTGGTGGGTTGCGTTTTTTGTGTTCGTGCGAGGATAGGCAGAGGAGCGCATTGAGCGAGAAAGCGCTTGCCCCTGGCGCGGGAAAGGGGAGGTGAGTGGCAAGAGCTGTTCAACAGGGGCGTTGAAAGTGTGTAGGTTGGCATTTGGCGTGTTTCGGAGCAAGTAGAGTAGTATTGTAGTGCTTGAAACCGAGTTTATCGCGGAGAACAAAGGAGGGATAATGTGCGTAAGGTTCTCCCGCTGATAAGTGCAGTGGTGGTAGCGTTCGTCGTATATGCCGGACTGCAGGCAATTCGAGGGACAAAAGGTGGGACGGCGCAAAGGCAGAAAACAGTGCTTTCCGAGAAAGACTCGGCAGTGCTCTTGAACAACAGCGGGGTAGCCTTGCTTGACCAGCCGGGACGCGCCGAGGAAGCGCTGAAATATTTCGACCAGGCCATCGAACAGGACCCAAATCTTGCCGAAGCTTGGGGAAACAAGGGGCAAGCGCTGACCATTTTAGGGCGAAACGAAGAAGCCGTGGAATGCTTGGAGAAGGCGATCGAGCTTAAGCCGGACTTCGCCAAAGCGTGGGATACGAAGGGCGTAGCTTTGCGCAACATAGGCAAGGGCGAAGAAGCGATGTCGTGCTTCGACAAGGCGATCGAGCTCGACCCGAACTATGCCACGGCATGGTTTAACAAAGGCATCTCCTACAGCGAGGCTGGCCAGAAGGACAAGGCGCTTGAGGCCTATGACAAAGCGCTCGAGATCGACCCGAAATATTCTCCATCGCTAATCGCGAAGGGCGGCATTTTGTTCGAGCAGAAGCGGCACGAGGAGGCGTTGCAGTGCTTCGCGCAGGCTGTGCAGCTTGAGCCCGACGCCCCGGACGCTTGGTATCTGAAGGGCGCGACGCTTGTTGCCCTGCAGCGGTTTAAAGAGGGGCGTGAGGCGCTGAACAAGGCGAAGGAGCTAGGCTCGCAGCAGGCGACGGAGTTGCTCACGCTACTGGACCAAAAAGGGGTGTAGCCTAGGGAAGCGCGGACCGAGCTGTACGAGCGGCGCCAAGCCGGCGTGCGGCCAAGCAAAACGCGGCACGTCGGGGGGAGAAAGTGTGTGAGCGAGGCGGAAAGCCTCATTTTCGGCGCGGGCGCGTTGCCCGCGCTTTTTTGCATTTGGCAGGCGAAAGGCGGCTTGAGTAGCGCCGACGCACACATGGCGGCGGGCGCGCCAAAGGTTTGCGCGGCCGGGCGGCCGAACAGTGCAAAGCGAACGTTCAGGCGCTGCCTCTGTTTGGGGAGGAGGATCCGCGATGAGACGCGTCGTGCTCTGCGCGCTGTTGGTCGCGCTTTTGCCCGCTGGCGTAGGTGGCGGGCAGCAGCGCGTTCAACGCTATGGGATGGTCATTGGCCTAAAGTCGGACAAAGTTGCCGAGTATAAGCGGTTGCATGCAGACGTCTGGCCGGATGTTCTCAAAATGATTCGCGAGTGTAACATTCGCAACTACTCCATTTTCCTGGTCGAGCTTGAGAAAGGGAAGTATTACCTATTTTCCTACTTCGAATATACTGGCGAAGATTTTAAGGCCGACATGGCAAAAATGGCCGCGGACCCGACCACACAAAGGTGGTGGAAGCTCACCGATCCCTGCCAGGTGCCGATCCCTACGCGCAAACAAGGCGAATGGTGGGCAGAGATGGAAGAAGTGTTTCACATGGATTGAAAGTATGCGCAAGGTGCGCCGGTAACCGCCGGAAACCGGCGTAGGCAATGCGCCGAACGGAGGCTCGTTTTTTAGGGAGAAAACGCGGAGCTAAGAGATGGGACTAAGAATCGGGGCGACTGATGTAGTAATTATCGTAGTATACCTGGTAGGAATCGTGGTGCTTGGCTGCTGGGCGGGGCTGCGCCAACGGCGGGGTGAATTGGGGAAGAGCTATTTTCTCGCGGGAGGGACGCTGACTTGGCCGATAATCGGTTTGGCGTTGTTTTCCGCGAATATCTCCACGGTACACCTGGTAAGTCTTGCTGAGGAGGGGTATAAGAACGGGTTAGCCTATGGTAATTTCGAGTGGATGGCGCCGTTTACGCTAATTATCTTGTCGCTTTTCTTTGCCCCATTTTATATTCGTTCGCGCGTGGCAACGCTGCCCGATTTTCTGGAGAGGCGCTACAGTCGTGCCTGTCGCGATTGGCTAGCGCTGCTTTCCATCGTCTCCGCAATTTTCATCCACATTGGTTTTTCGCTTTACGCCGGCGCCGTTGTTCTGCGGGGAATGTTCGGTATCGAAATAATGCACAGTATAGTTGCTGTGGCGTTGCTCACGGGGTTGTATACGATTATTGGTGGCTTGCTTGCTGTGGTGTGGACGGAGTCGATACAAACGATTGTTCTGCTTGCCGGCGCGGTGTGTTTGACGGCGATCGGTTATGTGAAAATCGGCGGTTGGCACGGGCTAAGCTCGGCGGTGGAGCCGGTTAAGCTGACGCTCCTGCGCTCGGCAGACGACCCTTCCGGCCTGCCCTGGTATTCGGTGTTTCTTGGTTATCCCGTAATCGGCATTTGGTATTGGTGCACGGACCAGACGATCGTCCAGCGTGTGCTGGGGGCGCGCGACGAGCGGCACGCACGGCTCGGGCCGTTGTTTGCGGGATTCATTAAAATCTTGCCCGTGTTTATTTTCGTCCTGCCTGGTCTTATTTGCTACGGGTTGATAAAGCAGGGAATTGTTCCTGACACGCTTGCCGACTCTGCGGACACGTATTCGTTTCTCATTGCGAACTTGCTTCCCGTGGGGCTAAAGGGGCTCGTCGCCGCGGCGTTGCTTGCCGCGCTAATGAGCACGGTTTCCGGAGCGCTGAACTCTATCGCTACGCTGTTTTCCTACGATCTGTACAAACGCTGGCGGCCCGACATAGAAGACGCGAAGCTCGTTCTTGTGGGGCGCGCCGTAACGTTTGTGGGAATGGTTCTCGCCGTCGCTTGGTCGCCGTTTGTCTCTCGTTTTCCCTCCGTATTTCAGGGGATAAATGCAATGATCTGCTACATCGCGCCGCCGATTACGGTTGTTTTCGTTGGCGGGGTATTGTGGCGCAGAGCCTCGGCAGCGGGCGCGTTTGCAACGCTCGTTGCCGGCTCGGCGATGGGCTTTGTTGTGTTCCTCCTGGACTGGTTCAGCGACTGGACGGGCTGGCGCGTGCCGTTCATGATGGCTGCGTTTTATCTCGCCCTTGCCTGTGCTGCGATTCTCGTTTGCGTTTCGCTGTGGCGGCCAGACGCCGAAGAGCGCGACCTGGAGGGCCTTACCTGGAGCGACCCGCTGGAGCCCCTGCGCGGCATTCGCTGGCGCGGCATCCGCGATTACCGGGTAGTTGCCGGCGCGTTGGCCGCGGTAATGGTCGCGCTATATGTGCTATTCCGCTAGCGGTGTGAGAGGGGCGCAACGGTGACCGCGCGCGAGAGGGTGCTTGCGGCAGTTTCCCACCGCGAGCCGGACCGCGTGCCCGTGGACCTCGGGGCGACGCCCAGCTCGGGCATCTCGGCGATCGCCTATAACCGGCTAAAGCGCTACCTTGGGCTTTCCCTTCCCCCGACGCGTGTGTACGACGTAGTGCAGCAGCTTGCCCAGCCGGACGAGGCGGTCCTGGACTTGTTCGGCGTGGATGTTGTGGACGTGGGCCGGACGTTTAACGCTGACGAGGGCGATTGGCGCGACGCGGTGCTTCCCGACGGCAGCGCGGGGCAATATCCGGCGTGGTTTGCGCCGGTGCGCGAGAGCGACGGCTCGTGGAGCGCCTATGCTGCGGACGGGGCGCTTATCGCTCGCCTGCCGGCGCAAGGGATGTTTTTCGAGCAAGCGTGCTTTCCCTACCTCGACGGCTACCCGAAGGATTTCCGCGACCTCCCCCGGGCAATGGCGCAGGTTCACTGGGCGGCGCTGGTGCACAGCCCGTGGGACCACGCCAGCGAGGAGGGCTTTTGGGAGACCCTGCGCGAGCGCGCCGCGGCGCTGAGGCAGTCGTCCGACCGCGCGCTGATGATCGTTTGCGGGTGCAACCTGTTTGAGTGGGGAACGTTTTTGCGGAGGATCGACAACTTCCTCATGGATCTCGTCACGCAGCCGGCCGAGGTGGAGCGACTGCTCGACGCGCTGATGGAGCAGCACCTAGCGACGCTGGAGAAGGTGTGTCAAGCGGTGGGCGACATCGCGGACATCATCCGCTTTGGGGACGACTTGGGGATGGACAGCGGGCCGTTTATGTCGCCGGAGATCTACCGCCGGCTGTTTAAGCCGCGGCACAGCGAGCTTTGCGCCTATGTGAAAAAACACAGCAAGATGCACACGTTCTTGCACTCCTGCGGCTCAATCTACGCCCTTTTGCCAGACCTTATCGAGGCGGGGTTTGAGATCATCAACCCTGTGCAGACCTCGGCGCGGGACATGGAGCCAGAGCGGCTTAAGCGCGAGTTTGGCCGGGACATTACGTTTTGGGGCGGGGGGTGCGACACGCGGAGCGTACTGAACCGCGCGCGGCCGGTGGAGGTCAAAAGGCACGTGCTAAAGCGGCTGGAGACGTTTGCCCCGGGGGGAGGGTTTGTGTTCGCAGCGGTGCACAACATTCTCCCCGACGTGCCGCCGGAAAACATCGTGGCCATGTTCGAAGCCGTGCGCGAGTTTAACGAAGGGTAGGGCAGAGGGGGGCTGTGCGCTCCTCTTCGCCTGGCCGCTGGTGCGGAGGTCGGGGAGCGACGGGGCTCGGGAGGCGATGGCGATGAACGTGTTCCGCGGGCGGCGCCTGGCGCAGGTAGGGCCGACGGCCGGCGTGCTTTTTCTTTTGGCCTGCTGCGCCGCTTTAGCGCAGGCGAGGGATAATTTGCTGCAAAACCCGGGGTTTGAGGAAGGCGACGAGGGGCCCGCGCACTGGCGCTGTTTTCCCCCACAGGCGAGGGGCGTGCGCTATGTTTGGGAGGAGGGAATGGCGCATAGCGGGGAGCGCTGCGCGTGCGTCGAGGGCGCTGGGCGCGGTTTTGGCATGTGGCAGCAGGTTGTCCCTGTGCAGCCGGGGGTAATTTATGTTCTCGCGGCGTGGGTGCGCAGCGCAGACATTGCCCCGCCGGGGAAGGCCTGTCTGCAGCTCTTTTTCCGCGACGCTCAGGGGCGCCCTGTGCAGCGGGTTGACCTTCCCGGCCATGCGGGCACGATCCCTTGGCTTTATGACTTTCCCCACGAGCTTTTCGTGCGCGCGCCGAAGACCGCGGCGAAGGCGGAGGTAAACCTGTACCTAGAGGGCAGGGGAACGGCCTGGTTCGACGACGTGTTCTTTGGCCCGGCGCCAATGGGGACGATCGCCGGCAGGGTGACCTGCGAAGGCCAGCCCGTGGCTGGCGCGCGCGTGTTCATTTGGGGGACGGACTTTCAGGCGCTCACGGACGGGCAAGGGCAATATACCATCGCGGGCGTGCCCGATGCCTCGCCGCGATATGTCGTTATTGCGACAAAGCAGGGGTTTCGCGACAGGCCTGTGGGAGATGTTGACGTTCGCGCGGGGAAAACCACTGTTGTGGACTTCGAGCTTGCCCGCGGCAACGATCCCAAGGATGTGAATCTGCGCGCGAAGTTTGGCGCGTTGCTGAAGTATAGGCACACCGCCGCCAAGCGTCTGCCGGAGGATGCGGTAATCGATCGTTCGCGCTATCCCGCCGAGGTTAAGGTTTACCTAAAACACCACGAATATGTGGACTGCGAGAGTCCCGTTGTCAGAGAAGTGGCGCAAGAGATCCTCAATTCGCTTCCCGAAAAGGACCGGACAAACACGGCAAAAGTTGCCTACGCGGTTTACTGGTGGATCGTGCGTAACGTCGAATACGACGTCATTTACTCGCGCGGGAACTTCGTGGATACAACGTCGGGCATGTGGCAGACGATTTCTGGAGAAGGCTGGTGTTGGGGCCACAATTTTATGGATTGGCTATACACGCCCTCGGAAATGCTGCGCGAAAAGCGCGGAATTTGCATCGAACACTCGCGATTGGCCGCTGCTCTGCTGCGCGCGTTAAACATTCCGGCGCGGCCGATAAAGCCCTATGGGACGCAGTTTTGGGTACAGCCGAAAAGCGGCGAGGGATTTTGGTGCGCAATGAGTACTTCGGGAGGAAGAAGCGCGCTGCGCGAGCGGGGCGACGCCTATGCCGCATTTGCGCGGACGCCGGAGTCGGCGGTACGGCTCTTTCCTATTGATGCTGGCGCGGTGATACACTCCGATTGGTATACCGAGAACAAATGCCTCTGGCGCGAGATACATCCGTGGTCGGTACGCTATCCCGGAGACAGCGAAGGTTTACAGAGCGCGCTGGCGGACCTTGAACAGTTCGGGAAAACCGGCTTTGCGCGGCGCGAGCGAAGACCAGGGCGAACACCGCGCTTCCTTCCCCCGCTCGCTCCTCCAGGCCCGCGAATTGGGGAGGCGACGTACGAGATCGACTATTCCGACGTTACCATTAATTTGCTGAATATCGGAAACCAAAGAAGATTACATGTGCGTTTTCCGTTTCCCATGGAAAGCGACGTAGTGGAAGTACCTGGAGAATATGCGTATTGGACGAACCACCCGGAATGGATAACGCGCACGTGGGTTAGCGAGGAGCGCAACCCGCCGGTGCAGGCGCGGGCAAAGTGGTTTAACCTGGAGTTCGACGTTAGCCGTGTCTTGCAGTAGCGGCAAGGTAACGGAGCACGGAGCAGGAGCGGGCGACGAGGGGGGCGGTTAATCGCAGCCCGCGGGAGCCTTGCCGCACGCAAGACGACAGCCGAGCATCGGCAGGCAGCGCAGGCTAGGAGTTTGGAGGCACGCAGGAGGTTTTGCCTAGGGGGAGGAATGTAACCGCCGGGACGAAGGAGGCGTGAAGCGATGACGATACGCGTGTTGCGGATGACACTAGCTGCCGCGGTGCTGGGGTGCGCCGCGGTTGTCTGTGTGGTTGTCGGAGCGATTGCTGCCGCGCCGCAACAGGGCACGGCGACGCCGCTTTCGCCGGAGCAGGCGCAAGCGCTGGCCCGCGAGATACTAAGCGCAACCGGCGTTAAGGGCGGGCTTGTGGTGCACATTGGCTGCGGCACGGGCCGGCTGACGGCGGCCCTGCGCGCTAACGAGCGCTATCTCGTCCACGGGATCGATGCCGACGCAACAAACATTGGCAAGGCGCGCGAGTATATTCGCTCGCTTGGGCTTTATGGCCCGGTCTCTGTGGAGCGCTGGACGCTGCCCGCCTTGCCCTATGTGGATAATCTGGTGAACCTGGTCGTTGCCGAGGACCTGGGCGACATTCCCATGGGCGAGGTGATGCGCGTCTTAGCCCCCGGCGGCGTGGCATATGTGAAGGCCGGCCGCGGGTGGAAGAAGACGAGCAAACCCTGGCCGAAGAACATCGACGAATGGACCCACGCCCTGCACGACGCGACGAACAACGCCGTGGCTAATGACACGGTCGTCGGTCCGCCGCATCACATCCAGTGGGTGGGAAGCCCGCGGTGGGCGCGCAGCCACGATCATTTGGCGAGCGTAAGCGTAGCGGTCTCCTCGGGCGGGCGGATTTTTTACATCGTCGACGAAGCGCCGACGGTCACCGTGGCGCTGCCCTCGCGCTGGTTTCTCGTAGCGCGCGACGCATTTTCCGGCACGCTGCTCTGGGAGCGGGAGATGGGCCCCTGGGAGTGGCACTTGCGCGGGTTCCGCAGCGGGCCGAGCGAGCTCCAGCGGCGGTTGGTTGCCGCCGGCGAGCGAGTGTTTGTCACCCTCGGCTACGGCGCGCCGGTCACCGCTCTCGACGCGGCGACGGGGAAAACGCTGCTTACCTATCGCGGGACCGAGGGCACGGATGAAATCGTTTACGCCGATGGCGTGCTGTATCTGGCCGTGGGCGACCCCCAGGCGCAGCGTCAGGCAACGGCGCGGCGCTCGCCGACTGTTCCCCCGCCCAAGAAAAAGGTGATGGCCGTTGACGCAAACAGCGGGCGCGTGCTGTGGGAGCGTTCCGACGGCGACACCGTGGGCCTCATGCCCCTGACGCTCGCTGTGGGCGGCGGGCGAGTGTATTTCCAAAACACAAAAGCAATCGTTTGCCTTGGGGCAAAGCACGGGCAGCTTCTCTGGCGAGCGCGTCGGCCGGTAAGCTTGAACCGCCCAGCGTGGTCGGCGCCTACCCTCGTCGTTTACGGCGATGTCGTTCTCTCCGCGGACCGCGGGCAGGCTGAGCAAACAGGGGGACAAGCCAGCTCGGGCGCGGTGAGCTGGACGGTAACGAGCAAGGGCGGCGACGCGCCCGTGGGGGAGCTAATCGCATTTTCGGCAAAGACGGGGCGCAGGCTGTGGAGCTGCCCCTGCCGCGAGTGCTATAACGCGCCGGTGGACGTGCTCGTTGCCGACGGGCTGGTTTGGACGGGGAACTTGGTTCGCGCGCGGGACCCGGGGATTACCACCGCGCGCGACCCGCTGACCGGGGAAGTTAAGAGACAGCGGCCGCCGGACAGCCAGTTTTTCAACGTGGGCATGGGGCACCACCGCTGCTATCGCAACAAAGCGACGAGCCGCTACCTCGTCCTGGGGCGGGCAGGCGTGGAGTTCGTGGACGTAAGGACCGGCCGGGCGGTGGCCAACCACTGGGTGCGCGGGGTGTGCCAATATGGCGTGCTGCCCTGCAACGGGCTGCTTTATGCTCCGCCGCACTCCTGCGCGTGTTACATTACGGCGAAGCTCAACGGGTTTAACGCGCTTGCTCCGGCGGGGTCGCGGGCGACGTTTAACGGTGAGCCGTGGCCCGCGGAGAGGCTGGAGCGGGGGCCGGCCTATGGCTCGGCGACGCAGCCCGCGGCCTCGGCGCAGGACTGGCCGACATATCGGCACGACGCCGCGCGCAGCGGCTGGACGAAGTCCGCGGTGCCCGCGCAGGTGTCGCTGAGGTGGGCGACCAAGCTTGGGGGAAGGCTGACCAGCGTTACGGTTGCCGAGGGGCGCGTGTTCGTTGCCGCTGTGGATAGGCACACCGTTTACTCCCTGGATGCTAACAGCGGCAAGGTGGTGTGGAAGTTCACCGCTGGAGGGCGCGTGGACTCGCCGCCGACCATTTACAACGGGCTGTGCTTGTTTGGCTCAGCCGACGGATGGGTGTATTGCCTGCGCGCGACCGACGGCGAGCTTGTCTGGCGGTTTCGCGCGGCTCCGCAGGACTTGCGCATTGTCGCCTATGACCAGGTTGAGTCCGTCTGGCCAGTACACGGGAGCGTGCTTGTGGAAGAGGGGGTTGTCTTTTGCGCCGCGGGTCGCTCGTCGTTCCTCGACGGCGGGATGTATCTTTACCGCCTAGAGGCGGCGACGGGCAAGCTGCTCTCCGTTACGCCGATATCGGGGCGCGACCCGAAGACCGGCGAGGAGCCGCAGGAGATAATTAAGGGGACGAACATGGCGGCAATGAACGCGGCCCTGCCCGACGTCCTCTCCAGCGACGGGCAATTTGTGTATATGCGCCATGTGAAGTTCGACAAGCAGGGCCGCTTGCAGCCCGAGGGCGGCGTGCACTTGTTCGGGTCCACGGGGTTTCTCGACGATTCGTGGTGGCATCGGACATATTGGGTCTACGGCACAATGTTCTCCAGCGGCTGGGGCGGTTGGCCGCAGCTGGGCACGCGGGTTCCCGCGGGGCGGATACTTGTGCTCGACGAGAGCACGATTTACGGCTACGGACGCAACCGCTATTCGCGCGACGGGAGCCACGTGGGCCTGGGCAAGACGGCATATCGGCTGTTTGCCACGAGCAAAAGCGCGCAAGCGCCGCCGGCAGCCCGGCGACGAGGCGTAATCCGCGAGAAACCGGCGATCGGCTATAAGTGGACGAAGACGATCCCGCTGCTCGTACGGGCGATGGTGCTTGCTGGGGACAAGCTGTTTATCGCAGGGCCGCCAGATTTTCTCGCCCAGGGAGAACGAGGGATTTTGGCCTTGGAGGGCAAGCTGGGCGCCTCGCTGTGGGCGGTATCTCCGGAGAGCGGGGAGAAGTTAAGCGAGGTTAAACTGCCCGCGCCGCCCGTATTCGACTCGCTGGTTGCCGCAAATGGCCGGCTATATTTGTGCGCCGCAGATGGCAGCGTGTTGTCGTTTGGCGGAGGATAGCCGCGCTTAAGCCAGCAACTTTAGCCGCTTGGGTTCAGAAGGGAGTCGGCCCGATGCTCGCGAGGAGGATCGTAGCGTTGGCGTGCGTTGTTGGGGCGTGTGCGCTGCTGTTTTGCGCATATCGCACAGGGAGTGCGCAGCCGCGCTCGTATCTCAACGCAGACAAGCAAGCTCGCGACATTCTTCGCCAAACAGGAATTAAAGGAGGACTTATCGTTCATCTTGGCTGTGGCAGTGGGCGACTTACCGCGGCGCTGGGGGCGAGCGAAAGATACGTCGTGCAAGGGCTGGACGAAGACCCGGAGGACGTTAAGCGGGCACGGGAGTACATCCGCGGGCGCGGCCTTTACGGGCGGGTAACCGCGGAGAGGCTGCGCGGGAGCAGGCTGCCCTATGTGGAAAACTTGGTGAACCTCGTCGTCGCGGAAGAGCTGGGAAGCATTTCCACGAGCGAGATAACGCGCGTCCTGGCGCCGGGGGGCGTGGCCTATATAAAGCGCGGCCGCGGGTGGCAAATGATCAAAAAACCGTGGCCCAAGGAATATGACCAGTGGACGCACTACCTTCACGACGCGACGAACAACTGCGTGTCCAAGGACGAAGTCGTTGGCCCGCCGCGGCATCTGCAATGGGTGGGCAGCCCACGCTGGTCGCGGCACCACGACCACATGGCGAGCATGAGCGCCCTCGTTTCGGCAAACGGGCGCGTGTTTTACATAATGGACGAGGGGCCGCGCTCGGCGATCCTCCTCCCCTCGCGCTGGTATCTCGTGGCGCGCGATGCGTTTAACGGGACGATCTTGTGGAAGCGGCAGATTGGCCCGTGGCACCACCGCTTGTGGCCGCTGAAGAGCGGGCCAGCGCAGCTTCCGCGGAAGCTCGTTGCGGTGGGCGACAGGGTGTATGTTACGCTGGGGCTGGACCAGCCGCTGAGCGAGCTCGACGCGGCAACGGGCAAAACGCTTCGCGTATTCGCGGACACGCGCGCCACGGAGGAGCTGATCGTCTCTCAGGGGGTAATCTTTGCCCAGGTAAACGAAAAGCCGCAGACCTGGGAGAACTACAAGCCGGCGAACACCTATTGCTGGGCGGAGTGCGCGCGCGTTGCCCGCGATTGGCCGTGGGATGGGAAGCAGCGGTGGGTCGTCGCCATTGAGGCGGGCAGCGGGCGCACGATTTGGCGCAAGAAGTATAAGGTCGTCCCGCTCACGCTAACCGCCGACGACAAGCGCGTTGTGTTTCACGATGGCGAGCGGCTCGTGTGCCTAAACCGGAGCACGGGGGAGCAATTGTGGATATCGGAGCCCGTTGCCCGGCGCTCGCCCCTGCCGCTTAAATTCGGCCCGACGCTTGTGCTTTATGACGATGTTGTCCTGTTTTTCGGCGGCAAGGGGACAACGGTAGGGCTTTCTGCGGAGACGGGAAAGCAACTGTGGACGGCAAAGCACCCGCCCTCGGGCCACAATTCGCCCGAGGACCTGATCGTTGCCGGCGGGCTGGCCTGGGCCGGGGAGATCGCCGGCGGTCAGCACTCGGGAGTGTTCACCGGCCTTGACCCGCGCACCGGTGAGGTAAAAAGCCAGTTTGCCCCGGATGTTAAAGCGTATTGGTTCCACCACCGCTGCTACCGCTCCAAGGCTACGGAGCGTTACATTCTCACCTCGCGCACGGGGATCGAGTTTGTCGATTTTCGCAAAAGGCACTGGGAGATTAATCACTGGGTGCGCGGCGGGTGCATATACGGGATAATGCCCGCCAACGGGATGGTCTACGCGCCGCCGCACTCCTGCGCGTGCTACCTTGAGGCGAAGCTCAGCGGGTTTAACGCGCTGGCTCCCGCGGGCGTGCGCCGGTTTGCGCGGGAGACGATTCCCGAGGAGCTGCGGCTGGAGCGCGGGCCGGCCTATGGCGCGGTGTCCGATGCTCAAACGGGACCGGAGGACTGGCCCACATATCGGCACGACAACGCGCGCAGCGGCCACGCGCAAACCGAGGTTTCCCAGCAACTGCAAAAAAAATGGGAGACGACCGTTGGGGGAAAGCTGAGCAGCGTCGTGGTCGCCAACGGAACGGTGTTTGTCGCAGATGTTGACGGCCAGCGCCTCTACGCCCTGGACAGCGCAAGCGGGAAGCTAAGGTGGACCTATGACGCAGGCGGGAGGATCGATTCTCCCCCCACGGTGAGCGGGGGCTATGTGGTATTTGGCTGCCGCGACGGCTGGCTGTACTGCCTGCGCGCGAGCGACGGCGAGTTGGCCTGGCGCTACCTTGCCGCTCCGAGCGAAGCGCAGGTGATGTCCTACGAACAGTTGGAAAGCGTGTGGCCGGTAAACGGCAGCGTGCTCGTGCGCAACGGGGTTGTGTATTGCGTTGCCGGGCGGTCGATGTTCCTCGACGGAGGCATGCGCCTGTGTCGGCTAGACTTGAAGACGGGGAAGAAGATTTCAGAGACGATACTTAACGAGCGCGACCCCGAGACGGGCATGAACCTACAGATGAAGATGAAGGGGCTAAGCATGCCCGTCGCCCTGCCGGACATCCTGTCCTGCGATGGAAAGTACGTCTACATGCGGTCGCAGCGGTTTGACCTGGAGGGGAAGCGGCTGGAGATCGTCGCCGGCGACGCCGCGAACCAGGATGGCGAGGGGGCGCACCTGTTCTGCCCCACAGGGTTCCTCGACGACGCTTGGTTCCACCGCTCGTACTGGCTGTTTGGGCGGAGCGTGTCCTCCGGCTGGGGCGGATGGTTCCGCGCGGGGCGCTACGTCCCCTCGGGCCGGCCGCTCGTGTTCGACGAGAACTACGTTTATGGCTTTGGGCGCAAGCCGGAATATCTGTGCCAGTCTACGGTGGCCGAGTATCACCTGTTCGCTGCGGAAAAGAAGATCGATCGCGCGGCGATCGAGCGTGTGCGCAAGGCCAGCGGGCGCATAGATGCTGTAAAGAAAGGCGCTTCTGCGGCGGACTGGCGCATTCGCAAGAAATTCTCGCGCGAGCAGCTTAGCGCGGCGAGCTTTAAGTGGGTGCTCGAGGAGCCGGCGCTGCACGTGCGGGCGATCGTTCTCGCGGGCGGAAAGTTGTTTGTCGCGGGCCCGCCCGATGTCGTAAACGAAGAGGAAGCGTTTGCCCGGCCCAACGACCCGGACATGCAGGCAAAGCTTGCCGAGCAAGTGGCCGCGCTTGAAGGGAAACGCGGAGGGCTGCTCTGGGTTCTCGGCGCGGGCGACGGGGCAAAGCTCGCGCAGTATAAGCTGGACTTCAGTCCCGTGTGGGACGGCATGGCCGCAGCGGAGGGCAAGCTGTATATGGCGACGAAAGACGGCCGCGTAGTGTGCTTAGGCTAGGGAAAGGAAAGGAGGACTTACCCGTGCGTTTTCGCCCATGGCGGATTGCCCTTGTTTTGTGTGCGTTTGTCGTAGCGTCGCTGGTCGCTGTGCACCACGTCGGCAGCGCGCAGCCCAGGTCATACCTGAGCGCGAAGCAGCAGGCGCGCGAGATTCTCAGGGAAACGGGCGTGCAGGGGGGGCTGATAGTGCACATTGGCTGCGGCGAGGGCAGGCTGACTGCCGCGCTCCATGCCAACGACAGCTACATCGTTCAGGGGCTGGACAGAGACAGGGACAACGTTAACAAGGCGCGGGAGTACGTTCAGTCCCTGGGCCTATACGGCAAGGTGACCGTTGAGCAATTGGCCGGGCGGCGGCTGCCATATGTGGAGAACCTGGTGAATCTCGTGGTCGCCGAGGATCTGGGAGACGTGTCGCTGGCCGAGGTAGAGCGCGTGCTCGCCCCAGGTGGAGTGGCATATGTCAAACGCGGGGGTGCGTGGCGCAAGATCACCAAGCCGTGGCCCAAGGAGTACGACGAGTGGACGCACTACCTGCACGACGCGACGAACAATTGCGTTTCCAACGACACCGCAGTGGGGCCGCCGCGCCACGTGCAGTGGGTGGGCAGCCCGCGCTGGTCGCGGCACCACGATCGTATGGCGAGCATGAGCGCCCTCGTTTGCGCAAACGGCCGCATTTTCTACATCATCGACGAAGGCCCGCGGTGTTCCATTATGCTTCCCTCGCGCTGGGCGCTTGTCGCGCGCGATGCGTTTAGCGGGACGATTTTGTGGAAGCGACGGATCCTCCGCTGGCATACGCGGCTGTGGCCGTTTAAGAGTGGCCCGGCGCAACTGCAGCGCCGGCTCGTTGCTGTGGGGGACAGGGTCTACGTTACCCTCGGGCTTTACGCGCCGCTAACCGAGCTGGACGCCGCCACGGGGAAAACGATCCGCGTCTATGACCAAAGCCGCGCCACGGAGGAAGTAATCGCCTCGCAGGGCGTGTTGTTCCTCGTCGTCAACGACTCGCCGCAGGAGATAAGATATGTCCCCAAGTATCGCTCGGTGGGCCAGGCCAAGGCGCGTGTCGCAGAGGAGTGGCCGTGGGACGAGAAGCAGCGCTGGCTTACCGCGGTAGAAGCGGAGACGGGCAAGATCCTCTGGCGCAAGCGCGAGCGCGTCGTTCCGTTAACGCTTGCTGCGGACAGCAAGCACGTGGTGTTTCACGACGGCGAGCGCATCGTGTGCTTGGAGCGCGCTACGGGGAACAAGCTGTGGACGTCGGAGCCTGTTGAGCGGCGGTCACCCATTCCCACGAACTTTGGCCCAACTCTTGTGCTATATCGCGACTTGGTGTTGTTCTTCGGAGGCCGGGGGACGGAGACGGCGCTCTCGCTTAAAGACGGCAAGATCCTGTGGACTGAGGAGCACCCGCGCTCCGGGCACAACTCGCCGGAAGACTTGTTCGTTATCAACAACCTCGTCTGGGCCGGGGCGATCGCGGCAGGCCGCGACTCGGGCGTGTTTTACGGCCGCGACCCGTATACCGGCGAGGTGAAGGTTGAGTTTCCCCCGGATGTCGAGACATATTGGTTCCACCACCGCTGCTATCGCGCAAAAGCAACGCAGAACTATATCCTCACCTCGCGCACGGGGATCGAGTTTGTCGATTTTCGCAAGAAGCACTGGGAGATTAATCACTGGGTGCGCGGCGGCTGCATATATGGCGTGATGCCCGCGAACGGAATGGTATACGCGCCGCCGCATTCGTGCGCGTGCTACCTTGAGGCGAAGCTGTGCGGGTTTAACGCGTTAGCACCAGCGGGAACGCGCCGATTTGAGCGAGGGCTAACTGGGCAAGAGCCGCGGCTTGAGCGCGGGCCGGCGTTTGGAAAGGTTGCCCAGCGCAGCGGGCAGGCTGCTGAGGAGTGGCCCACGTATCGGCACGACGGCGAGCGCAGCGGGCATACCCAGTCCGTGGTGAGCAGCAAACTGCAGACGAAGTGGCAAAAGCGGCTGGGGGGCAGGCTAAGTAGCCTGGTGATCAGCGGGGGAACAGTATATGTCGCCGATATCGACAGCCACCGGCTGTATGCCCTGAGCAGCGAAGACGGGACGGAAAGGTGGAGCTATATCGCTGGCGGACGCATCGACTCCCCGCCGACGGTCAGCGGGGGATACGTCGTATTCGGGTGTCGCGATGGCTGGGTTTACTGCCTGCGCGAGGAGGATGGCGCGCTGGTTTGGCGGTTCCGCGCGGCGCCGAGCAGCGAACAGGTAATGTCCTACGAGCAGCTGGAGAGCGTGTGGCCGGTCCACGGGAGTGTGCTCGTGCGCGACGGAGCGGTCTATTGTGTGGCGGGGAGGTCGATGTTCCTCGACGGCGGGCTGCGGCTATATCGCCTGGAGCTGGCCACGGGCAAGATGCTTTCCGAAACCGTGCTCGATGAGCGCGACCCTGAAACGGGCAAGACGCTGCAGGCGAAGATCGAGGGCCTAAACATGCCCGTCGCCCTGCCAGACATTCTCTCGACAGATGGCCGCTTCGTATACATGCGCACGCAGCAGTTCGACCTGCAGGGCAAGCGGACACGCGTGATTACGCACACGCCAGATGTCATCGCCGACCAGCAGGGCGAGGGGGCGCACCTGTTCTGCCCCACGGGGTTCTTGGACGGCTCGTGGTTCCACCGCTCCTATTGGGTCTACGGCAAGCGGTGGGTCTCCGGCGCTGGGGGCTGGCCGCGCGCGGGACGTGTGGCGCCCGCGGGGCGGATATTGGCGTTCGACGAGGCGTCGGTCTACGGCTACGGGAGAAAACCGGAGTATTTCAAGTGGTCAACTCCGCTGGAGTATCACCTCTTCGCAACGAGCAAGGCACCGAAGATCATCACACGCCGCGGCCAGCAAGGCCGAGCGCAGTCGATTACCTATAACTGGTCGCAGGAGATTCCGTTCTATGTTCGAGCAATGGTCCTTGCCGGCAAGACCCTGTTCGTCGCCGGGCCGCCGGACGTGGTGAACGAGGAGGAAGCGTTTGACCGCTTCGCAGACCCGAAAATCCAAGCGCAGCTAGAGGAGCAAGTCGCCGTGCTAAACGGGCGCGATGGCTCGCTGCTCTGGGCTGTCTCCACAAGCGACGGGGCGAAGGTTGCCGAGTATAAGCTGGACTTCATCCCTGTGTGGGACGGCATGGCCGCCGCTTATGGCAGGCTGTTCCTGGCGACGAACGACGGGCGCGTCGTGTGCCTGGGCTAGGCGGCGAAGGGAGGAATACCCGTGTCCCGCGGCAGGTGGGCGATTTTCGCTATTGCAGCGGCAATTGCCGTATCATCGTCGATCTTGAGCTATCACATTAGCAGCGCGCAGCAGCGCCAAAGCCCAACCCCGGAGGAACTGGCGCAGAGGATCCTTCGCGACACGGGGGTAAAGGGGGGCCTCGTCGTCCACCTTGGCTGTGGCGACGGGCGGCTAACCGTTGCCCTGCACGCGGGCGACAACTACCTCGTGCAGGGGTTGGACAAAGACGCAGGCGATGTGGCCAAAGCGCGAGAGTATATTCGCGCGCGAGGGCTATATGGCAAGGTCAGCGCGGACGAGCTGCGCGGTAGCAAGCTGCCCTATGTGGAGAACCTGGTAAACCTCCTCGTCGCCGAAGAGCCCGGCGGGATATCGCTCGGCGAGATCCAGCGCGTGCTTGCCCCGGGCGGAGTGGCCTATGTCAAGCGCGGCGGCCGATGGGAAAAGATGGAAAAACCCTGGCCCAAGGAAATGGACCAGTGGACGCACTACCTTTACGACGCCTCGAACAACGCCGTTTGCCAAGATACCCTCGTCGGCCCGCCCAAGCGCATGCACTGGGTGGCGCGGCCGCTGTGGTGCCGGAGCCACGAGATAGACACGACGGTGTGCGCGTTGGTCTCGGCCAACGGGCGGCTGTTTTATATCCTCGACGAGGGGCTAACGGGGATAACCGACCCGCGGCTGCCGGAGAAATGGTCGCTTGTCGCTCGCGATGCGTTTAGCGGCGTGTTGCTCTGGAAGCGGCCGATGGGGCCCTGGGGCTGGCCGGAGTGGAAGCGCGCCGAGCTTGAGGGGAAGGATTGGACGAAGCTCCGCGGGCAGCGCGTGCGCTCGCCGCTGAGCTTGCCGCGCAGGCTCGTCGCTCAGGGAGATAGGGTTTACGTCACCCTTGCCTATCGCGCGCCGGTTTCCGTCCTCGACGGGGCGACGGGGAGAGTTATCTCCGAGTTTAAAGAAACAAACGGCGCGGACGAGATCCTCTTTTCGGGCGACACGCTGGTTGTGCGCGTTAACGAGCGGCTGCTTGGCGAGGGGCAAGGCGGGCGAGCGCCGGGCGACGTTGTCGTGGCGTTAAAGCCTGACACGGGCGCTGTGCTTTGGAGGCGCCGGTTTGACAAAATCCTCCCCCTGTCGCTCGCCGCCGAGGGCGGGCGCGTGTTCCTCCACGACTACAACAACCTGGTTTGCCTGAACCTCGCCGACGGAAGCGAGCTTTGGCGGGCGAAAACGCAAGCGGTGCAGGGCGATACGTGGCGCGCGCAGCAGACGCTCGTCGCTTGCCGCGGGGTGGTGCTTCTCGCGGGGCCAAAGCGCTTGGAAGCGTTTGACGCGCAGACGGGCAAGCTGCTGTGGAGCGGCCGCGGGGTACGGGGGCCGGCGGTAACCCATCCGCCGGAAGTTTTCGTGGTCGAGGGCACGGTATGGGCCGGGCGGAGCAACACCGGGCTTGACCTGCGCACGGGCGAGCCGAAAAAGACCATTAACATCGCCAACCTCATTAGCCCCGGGCACCACTACCGCTGCTATCGAGGGAAGGCCACGGCGCGGTTTATCCTTTACCCCAAGCGCGGCGTGGAATTTATGGACCTGCGGGGGAACGAGCACATGCGCCACGACTGGCTGCGCGCGCCCTGCCGCCTGGGGTTTATGCCGTGCAACGGGTTGCTCTACATGCCCCCGCACCAGTGCTTCTGCTACCCTGGCGTTAAGCTAAACGGGTTTAACGCCCTTGCTCCGGAACCGTCGCGCAGGAGCGTCCCGGCGGAGCCGCGGCTTGTGCGCGGGCCGGCGTTTGAAACAGCGCTCGAGCAGCAGGAGCCAACCGCGGAGGATTGGCCGACGTATCGGCACGACATTCAGCGCAGCGGCTCCTCGCCCACGCCCGTCTCGCCGAGGGTTAAGCCGCTGTGGAGCGCGGCGCTTTCCGGCAAGCTAACGCAGCCCGTCGTTGCCCAAGGCAAGATCTACCTCGCTTCGGTGGACGAAAACACCCTGTGGTGCCTCAGCGCGGACAACGGAAGGGAGCTATGGCACTTCGTCGCCGGCGGGCGGATAGACTCGCCCCCGACGATCTATCGCGGCCTGGCGCTGTTCGGCTGCGCCGACGGTTGGGTGTATTGCCTGCGCGCAAGCGACGGCGAGCTTGTCTGGCGCTTCCGCGCGGCGCCGGAGGAGCGCCGGGTGGTGGCCTTCGGCCAAGTTGAGTCAGCCTGGCCCGTGCACGGCAGCGTGCTCGTGCACGACGGCGTGGCCTACTTTGCCGCGGGCCGCTCGTCGTATCTCGACGGCGGGATTTACGTTTACGGCGTTAACCCGCAGACGGGCGAGAAGCTTTACGAAGCGGTAGTGCGCGGGCCGTGGCCGGACATTACCAAGGACGTCGGACGGCCGTTTGACATGGAAGGTGCGCTGTCGGAAGTGTTAGTGAGCGACGGCACCTATATCTACATGCGCCAGATAAAGTTCAACCGCGAGCTCGTCCAGCAAGAGACGCCGCGCATTACGCGGATGGGCGACAAGCAGGTCGGGCTGCATCTATTCTCGACATCGAGCCTGCTCGACGACACGTGGTGGAACCGCACGTTTTGGATGTACTCCGCGCGCTGGCCGGGGTATTACTTCGCCATTTTGGCCTCCAAGGCGGGCCAAATTTTGGTCTTCGACAAGAGCACGACCTATGGCGTGAAGGTCTATACCAAGCGCAACGTACACAGCCCAATGTTCTTCCCGGGAACCGACGGCTACGTACTGTTTGCCGACGACAACGAAAACGAACCCGTGTTAGAGAAAAAGGCGGAGAACAAGGACAAGGGGCCGGGGTTCTCCCGCCCGCGGCCGCCGAAGTGGTCGGTTAACGTTCCCGTGCGCATGAGGGCAATGGTGCTTGCCGGCAAAACGCTGTTCGTGGCCGGCCCGCCGGATGTATTCGACCCAAACGACCCCCTCGGCGCGTTCGAAGGGCGCAAGGGCGGAGTGCTTTGCGCGTTTTCGCCCGCGGACGGGAGCAAGCTCGCCGAATATCGCCTCGCTTCGCCGCCGGTGTTCGACACGCTAATCGCCGCCCGCGGGAGGCTTTACATGTGCACCCGCGACAGCCGCTTGCTCTGCTTCGGCGCGAACGAGTAAACAGGGGGCAAAACGCAAGACACTGCTTCTTCGGCAAGGGCGTCGGAGCGCGGCCGCTTTGCACCTTTTGGCCCAAACTTTGCCGTCTCGCGCGGACCAGTGGAGGGAGAACGCTCGCATGAAACGCTTTGCGCGCTTGGGGCTGGTTGCCCTGGCGACGTGCTTGCTGGTTGTGCCGTGCGCGGCACAGGGCAAAACTGCGCAGGAACAGTCGTTTCGCGCGCCTGTGCTCCTGCGCGAGGCAGAGATGGCCCTGAACCAGGGGCACATGCTCCTCGAACGGCTGGCGTATATGTTTCGCAAGGCAAAAGAAGCTGCCCAGCCCACCGGCGAACTGGCAAGCGAGCTGCAGCAGATCGAGGACGAAGCGTTTCAGCTCTACCGCCAAGGGAACAGAAGCGTCGCGCGCAAGCTTGTATACCGAGGCATCGCGCGACTCCTCGGCAAACCGTGGACGGCGCGCGAGGAATACTTGCGCTCGCTTATCCTGCGCACGAACATGATCGTCTGCGACCCGCGGCAGCCGGTAGTCGTGCGTCTGGAGCAGGAATATCAGGCGATGTATAAGCAGCAGTCGCCGCTTGCCCTTCGCCTCGTTTTGCTCGACGGAAAAACCCCGCGAAAAAAGCCGCCGATAAAGCAACTGCACAGGCTTGAGGTTCCTCAGCGCGACCTAATCGACCAGCCGTTTTCCTTTGCGCTCGACCTGCGCGACGTGCCAGATGGCAACTATTTGCTCGCCGCGGATGTCGAGGAAGACGGCCAAGCGGCGCGGCGGCTAACCCTGCCCCTGCGGCTGGTGCGCGGGCTGCACGAGGCGGAGGAGGAGATCGAGCGCCGCCTGCAAGCGATCGCCGGGCACGAAAGCACAAAGGCGACCGTTCGCTATCCTTTTGACTTCGCGCGGCGGCTAAACCTTAACCTGCCCATGCTTGTTCCCGGGCAGTATGACTTCGCCCGGGCAATCGAGTACTCGCGCGAGCTGCTTGCCGAGCTCGAGCAGGGGCGCGACCCGCTTTATCGCGCCACAGGCGATCATGTGCGGCACTATTGGTTCGCCGAGGCGGGGGAGATTATGCCCTATCGCGTCTACGTCCCGCAGAGCTACGACGGCACGCGGCCGTTCCCGCTTATCGTGGCGCTGCACGGCGCGGGAGGATCGGAGAGCGCGATGATCGTCGCCCGCAACGGACAGATGAAAAAGCTGGCCGAAAAGCACGGCTATATCGTCGCTTCGCCGCTGGGCTATCGCCCGCGCGGGGGCTATGGGCGTATCCCCAAGGAGTTTTCGCCAAACCCGTTCTTAAAGCGCGTGCGCGAGCTGAGCGAAAAGGACGTGATGAATGTGCTAAAGCTCGTGCGCGCGGAGTATCGCATCGACGACCGGCGAATATACCTTATGGGGCACTCCATGGGAGGCACGGGAACGTGGCGGCTTGCGGCAAAGTATCCGGACATGTGGGCGGCAATTGCCCCTGTCTCCGCAGGCGGCGCGCGACCGGAGGAGATTAACCTCGAGGCTATGCGCCATATTCCCGTGCTCGTGTGCCACGGCGACCGCGACGCCAAGGCGCCGGTGGAAAATGCCCGGGCGATGGTCGCCCGGATGAAGGAGCTGGGGATGACCTACGAGTATTGGGAAAAACGCGGGGGCACGCACGCGCTGCTCGGGGAGAGCTTGCCCCGGGTGTTTGCGTTCTTTAACAAACATAAGAAGCCCTAGACCAGCGCGGTTGGGGCGAATTCTCAATCTAAAAGGGCAGGTGCGCGGGCAATGGGGTAACCGCGGCGGAAGAGCGCCAAGCCACGGCGCACGCGGATGAGCTGCGCGACCCGGGCGCGTTTTATTACGCGGCAAAGCGCGCGCTTGACGTTATCGTCGCCGGCGCGCTGCTCATCGTCCTTGCGGTGCCCATGTTGTGCATTGCGGCGCTGGTGCGGATGACAAGCCCCGGGCCGGCCATCTTTCGCCAAAAGAGGGTGGGGGAGAGAGGCCGGGAGTTTAATATCCTAAAATTTCGGACAATGGTCCAAAATGCCGAGCAGCTAGGCGGGACAAACACATTCGCCGGCGACCCGCGAATTACCCCTCTCGGGCGCATTCTGCGCAAGGCGAAGCTCGACGAGCTGCCGCAGCTCATAAACGTTTTGCGCGGCGAGATGAGCTTCGTCGGACCCAGGCCCATGCCTCCCGCCGACGTCGCGCTCTATGACGAGCGCCAGCGGCAGGTCCTCCTCGCGCGACCGGGGGTCACCGGCCTGACACAACTGCGCTTTGCCCACGAGGAGGAGCTCCTGGCGCAGGTAGAGGACCCCGACCGCTACTCCGAGGAGGTCCTCCTTCCCGCCAAGCTGGAGAGCGACCTAGAGTATCTGCGCACGCGCAGCCTGTGGAGCGATATAAAGCTGCTCTTGCTTACGCCGCTTTCCGTCCTCCGCCGGCGGGCTTACTGAGCGAGCTTCTCCCAGCGCATGCCGCGATACGCGCGGGCCACCTCGGCGAGCTTGTGCATATAGTAGTAGTCGCCGCGGGCAAGGTAGGGGACGTCCACGAGCTTCCTTAGCTTCCCGGCCGGCTCGCCCAGGATCCAGGCGCGAGCGACAAAGTTCGTGTAGGCATCGCAGGGGAGGTTTACGTTGTGCTCCGAGCCGATCGTCGCCTCCGCCCAGCTCGCATACCAGTCCGGCTGATACTCTGCTACGACCTGAACATGCCGCTGCGACTCCTGCTTTAGGTGGTCGGCCAAAAAGCGCGCAAGCTCCGGGGTAATATAGCGGAACGGGAGCTGATAGGCCCGGGTAAGCGCTGCCCAACCGCGCGGGTTGTAGTCGCCCGTGGCCACCTCGAACTGGTCGAGCTTATACACTTGGTCGATGTCGTGCTCGGGCTTGGTGAAATGATACGAGACAAGGTGCGCCCGCCAGTCGCCCACGTGCGCCTTAACCTGCCACGCGGGGTCTGCGGGGAGCGTCAGCTTGCCGATGTCGTAGAGCTGGCGGCGGTAGCGCCCCAGAGCAAAGCGCAGCGCAGCGCACTGGGCAAGCTGCCACAGGGCAACGCGCTCCGCCTCCGCGTCGCCCAGGACACGGGCCAGGCGGGCCATGCCCACAAGCCCGGCGAAGTTGCGGTTGCAAGCGACGACGGCAGGCCATTGCTCGCCGCGCCCTTGGAAGGCAAACAGCGTAGCCCAGTCTCTGCCCGTAACGTGGCGGGCGAGAATGTCGCACGCCGCGGCCCACTGCTCGGCGTTAGGCTTGCGCCCCGTTGCCTGAAACAGCCGGAAAGCGCCGTAGATGTTATACAGCGGGGGCGGGAGGGGTTCGCGCTGCTCCGCGCTGAGGAACTGTTCGGTGACGTAGTAAAACTCGCGCCGCGCGCCCTCGGTCGGGGCAATAGCCGCGACCTTCTCCGGAGGATATTTCTCCGCATATTGCGCGAGGTAGCTGCGCAGCTTTCCGCGCACCGCTGGCGGCAGCACGTCGAGAAGCTCGGCGAGGAAGTAGACGTTCTCGGCGGGGTTGTCCCAAAACGTCGTCCGGCGCGTGCAGCGGCCGGCGAAGCATTCGTCCTGAAAAACCCACGGGGCAAGCGGCCCCGCCTCGAGCACCTTGCTTACCTCAGCGGCAAGCCGCTGCTCGAACTCGCGCGCGGGGCCGACCTCCGGCCCTGTGCTGCGAACCTCGCTCACGTAGCGGCTCAAGCCGGAAAGCGACCACGCGCACTCCCGCGCATCGTCGTACACCATGTATGGCCCGAAGATAGTGTGTAGGCTGGTGTCGCGCGGGTTGCCCTCCAGCTTGAGCTTAAGCGGCGAACCGCCGCTCCCAAACCCTTGCTGGGCGGCGAGCGCGAGCATCGGCGGAAGCGGCGCAACGTATTTTTCGCTTTTGCGTAGAGCGAGATAGGAAAAGCGGCAGCGCACGGTCACCCGGTCGGCGCGCGCGTCATAGCTGAACGATTCCTCCGCGCCCACGGGGAAGTTCGCCAGCCGCTCCGCCCACCAGTCGCAGCGCTGGACGACCTCGCGCGGGAGGCCGTCGTTCGCCCAGCGGCGCGTCTCGGTTATTCTCGGGCGGACGACTCCGGATACGGGGAGCAGAGCGACCGTGGCCTTTTGCTCGGCAAACTCCAAGCGCAGCGCGCCATCGGCCAGGGGCCTTATCGCGCGCAGCGGGGCGAAGGGAACGACAAGCAGGAGGACATCTTCATCGTCCAGCCCCTGAATCGGCCGAGCGAACCAAAACAGCAGCCAACGGCAACCGGCCGCAACGACCGTCATCTCGCGCATCGGCGAAACGGCGACGTTCGCCCCCGCGGCGGCGAGCACACGCGGGATTCTGTTGCGCGGCGTGCCCACGAACAGCTCGACAGCCCCCGCATCGCAGACGACGACGGCAGCGGGAGACAGGCGACTTACCGTTACCCGCAGCTCGGCGCTCTTGCCGCCCTCGAGCCTTCCCTCGCAGACGATTTCGTTCGACACCCAGCTCGCGTTTTGCCCAACGAGCACCACGCGCCGGCAACCCGGCGGAGCGATATGGCCAAACGCCGGGGGCACGGGCCGCGGCGGCTCACGCGATACGCGCCGCTTCAGGCGCAGGTGCGCCTCGCCGTAGAGCGAGCGCAGCTCAGGCAGCTCCTTAAACCACAGCTCAAGGGCAAGCCCCGCTGTGTGCACAAACCCCTGGTCGCCCACCGGGCGCAGCTCCATCACTTCCCCCGGGACAGAGGTGGGGATTTGCCCCGCGCCGGCCGCTGCGCTTAAAGCGAGGGCCCCAAAAAGCGCTAAACACAGCGCCGCTCTCATCTCTCCTCACCCCCGCGAGCCGCCGGGCGCCACGCGCGCACGGAGTGGAAGCTCATGTGATAGAGCAAGCCGTTGGCGATTACCGGAGCGCTTGCCCCGCCACCCTGGGTGTTGTGCGAAAGCTCGCCCCATTCCATCCCGGCGATGGAGTACCACCGCCGCTGGTCCATACTCCACACGCCGGTATAGTTGGCGTTGCTCTCCTGGCAGTGGAACGAGAAGATCAGCCCATCGCAAGCGCTGACGATGACGTTTTCGTCGGTGTTTCCCCCGCCGGCGATGGGCGCGTATCCCGGGCGCATTTCAGGCACGCGCTGGCCGCTGTAGGTATAGCCATCGTAGAGGATGTCCACGACAAGCCCGCGCTTAAGGTCCAGCCGGCCCCAGCGGCTGTTGATGAACATGATGGGCACGACGAGAAGCCCCTCGCGATCGACGCACGGGGGGCAGGTCGCCCCGTTCATCGTCTGCGCGCACCAATGGGGGACAACCTGCGCCTCGCGCCCGGTGTTGATGTCGAGGACGAACATGTCCTTGTCCTCGGGGTGGGCGCAGTAGTGGGCGACAAGGCGCTTTTGGGCCTCGATGATCAGCTCGGGCAGCTCACCACGCGCGATGGCGTCGCTGTGCTCGCGTAGCCAGCGCCCGTGCTCCGAGGCGAGCTTCCAGTCCGCCTCGTTGGGATACCACTCGCGCAGGGGGTTAGGGTCCACCCAGGTTAGGGGAAAGTTGTCCGGCCAATACCAGCGCGTGCGCGCGGCAATGCGCGGCTTGGGATAGGCGATGAACGAGCGAACGATTACCCGGCCGTTGTGAATCACCGGCCAATAGTCCTTAAACGCCTGGCCATATAGCCTGTCGCTGCGCCAAACGAGCGAGCCGTCGCCCCCGTCGAGGGCGTATACGCGCATGTCCATCGCGCCAAACACGAGCAAGCCATGGCGCGCCCCTTGCGCGGGCAGATACGCCGGCGACTGAAGAAGGGGGACGCCCAACTCGCGGCGCCACACAAGCCGCCCCCTTTGCTGGTCCAGGGCAAAGGCCACGCCGCCGCGGTTTAGCGCGAAAACCAGGCCGTCGGCAAGGGCAACCGCCGTGGAAAACCCCGTGTCTAACCCGCTGTCAAACCGCCAGAGCAGCTTGCCATCGCCCGCGGAAATGGCGTATACGCAGCCGTCCATGCACGCGAAGAACACTCGCCCCTCGGCCGCCCCTGCGGTGTGCAAAATGGGCCCGCCCGCCGAAAAGCGCCAAAGCTTCGCCCCCGTGTTCGCGTTAAGCGCGTAGAGGTTTCCGGACTCCGTGCCGATGTAAATCTTGCCGCGGTAGACGATCGGCTGTGTCGCGGGATAGACGCGCTCCGGCTGAAAAGCCGTCTTCCACAGCGGCCGAAACGGCGGGGCGAGCTTCTCCGGCGAATACCCCGGCCGCGTGGGCCCGTTTTGCAATTGCGGCCAGTCCGCCGCGGTCGCCCTTGCCGCCACGGCAAGCGCGACGAGCAGCGCACCGAAAAGCGCCCAGCGCAAGCCCCCGCGCCAGCGCATATCCCTCGCCTCCTTCAGCGGCTGTTGCCGCCCGAACAAGGCGCGAGTTCGCGCGCCAGCCGCGCCGTCCCTGCGCGCGCAGGTGTTGGCCAAAGGCGACGCCGTCCACAAGCGGCCGCTTGCGCCTTTAGCGCACGGGGCGAACGACAAGCAGCGCCACGCTCATGTCGCGCAGGACGAGGGAAACCTTCGCAGAGCCCTCGCGCGCCCGGGCAACGGAAATGTGGCGCGCGTCCACGAGGTCGAGCTGGCCGGTGGCCAGGTTATAGCGGCCGCCAGCGCTGTCTTTGCCGAGGACGACGTAGTCGTAGTAGGCGTTGGTGTGCGTGCGGTCGATGAGGTACTGCTCGATGCGCAACGCGCGCAACGCGCCAAAGCGCTTGCGCAAGCGTTCTAGCCGCAACACAAAGCGCTTTGGGGTGTTGTGAAACAGGTTAAAGTGCCAGAGCAAAATCGCTGCTTCGCGGTCGTCCGCTGTGGCGGTAATGCCGGCGGTGTTGTCGCTGGTAATCCCCCCGCGCCCATCGAGGGCCACGGGCAGCTCGGTGTCCTTTAGCTTGCTGTGCATTAGGAAAACAAAGTAAATCGGCGTAGCCACCGGCCCCTTGATCATAGGCAAGGGCGACTGAGCGATCGTCTCATCGCTATATGCGAACCGCCCGCCGGGCTGGGCATAGCGAAAGTCGTTAAACGCGACGAAGCTTGAGAAGGCCAACCCCGCGCGCCGCTGATAGTGCAGCGCCGCAGCGACATATGCTGCGCCGAATTCGTTGTCCTGCCGGCGGTCGCGCACCCAAAGGTTCCACTCATCGAGGATAAACTCCGGCTTAAGCTGCGGATTGGCCTCGGCAACGATTTTCTTTACGGCGAGCGCATGCTGCTCGAACTCCGCGGGATGCATCTTGCGATAGGCGTGAAAGCAGACAAAGTCCAGCGGGAGGCGGTTTTGCCGGCAAAACGAGAGGAAGCTGCGCAGCGCCTCGCCGCCGAACCCGTCTAACGGCGTGCAAATCGCCGGCCCGCCGACCTTCGCCCGCGGAGCAAGCTCGCGCACGATGCGCGTTGTCCGCCGGTAGACCTCGAGGTTCGTGTCCCAGCGCGCCAGCCCGCGCATCGCCGGCGCGTCGGCCTCGTTCAGCGTGCACACCCAGTAGGGGATGCGCCAGCGTTTGTCGCGCACGCAATGCACGACGATCTGCCGCACAACGTCATCCCACTCCGCCCAGCTTTGCGGCGGGGCATAGGCCCAAACCTTGGGCTGCTTTTCCTGCGCGCGAGAGCTCAGCGCGCGGGGCATGTGATAGGCGATGCGCAGATATCCCTCCGCGCCTGCGGCGTGGACGAGCTCGAGCAGGCGGTCGAGGTCGGTGCAGTCCACGCGCAGCCTGCCTTGCTCGTCGCGCTCCACGCGCGCCCCCCAAAGCCACGTCTCGGAGGTCGCCACAATACGCGCCAAGCGAAACTTTGCCTCGGCAAACCGCCGAAACGTCTCATCTCCGACGACAAACGGCAGGGGAACGCGCTGCGAGTTCCACAGGGTGGTGCACTGGTGGACGCGGGCCAGCGGGCGCCCAGCTTGGGCGAAGTCTACTGTTGCAGCCACCGGCTCCTCGCTTGTTTGAAGATAGGGGAAGCCCGTAGGCTCGGCGGAGAGCTGAAACTCGTCGATCGCCGCTTCGGCAAATTCCGCGCGTGGGCCGCGCGCTCCCACGTAAAAGCGCGGGGGCAGCGAGCGCAGGGGAGCGGCGCCGCAGGCAATGCTCCGCCGGCCGTCTACTTCGAGCAAAAGGGCCAGCAGCCCGCCGTACGTCTTCGCCCAGGATGCGCGGATGAAATGCCACTCGCCACGCCGCCACCAGCCGGCGATCGGGACACGCACCGCATAATATTCCCTGGGCGATGCCTTGTAGACAAAACGGATCGTCTGAAGCTCCGTCTTAAACACCGTTACGTGAGCGAGGGACGTCCCAAGGTGGAAAAAGCAGTGGCGCTCGGCAGCCCTGGGATCCCACCCCGCGTTTACCCACATTTGCACGGTGCCCTGGGCGGGATTGAAGTTCCCCTCGCTAGCGAAGGTGACAAACGCCCCGCGCTCAAAGCGCGCTGCGTTTCCCTTTTTCCCGGGAACAAAGGAAACGCGCCCGACAGCAACTCCGCCGCAGGCTGCCAGTTGTTTTGCGCTGTCGAAACTACAATTCACACCCCAACAGGGACCGGCGCATACCAACAAACAACACCAAAATACTCCAACAGCTACTCCGCAAGCTGGCCCGCAAGCGCGGCCAGCGCCCGAGCCTTTTACCACAACAGTTTCCCCCTATCTGCCCGCGCGCCATTCCAATATTCCCGAAGAGAAGCCGGGCTTTAGCTGCACCTCGAGCTTGATCGCCTTTGTGGTAACCGGCGCAAAAGTAACAACGTTAAACTTGTCTCGCTCCACGCCATAGGGGGAAGAGACGTTTACCGGTTGCCAGGTAGATCCGTTACGCCAGAGGAGCCGCCACGACTGGGGAACGCGGCACTGCCCACGACCGGTGTCGTCGAACCAATATACCTCGCAGCGAGAAAGCGTAACAGGCTCGGGGAAGTGATACATTACCCATTCCGTTGTCCCCTTGTGCGGCCACCAGGTAAAGCGGGGGATGCTGTGATCGTTGGAGTTTTTCGGGAGAAGGCCATCGTTAAGCGCGGTTACCGTGTCCTGCGGCCGGCAGAACGAAGCGCTGGGCTGGGCGAAATAGGCAAGCGAAAGCTTGGTGAGATCTAAACACGCCTCCGGGCGCTCCGCAACCCAAACGATCATTTCCCCCGGCTCGCGGTTGTCCCAGGCGAAGTAGGGTATCGCGGTAATTTTTGTGGGAGAAATGCGGTAGCTCAGCGCGCCGCGTGGCCCGAGCTGGGCGTCGACATACGTCCCCTTTCCGCGAATTACTACAACCCCGCCGAGCATGCGCGGGTTATAGCTTGCGCGCAACTCCGCGCCACGCGGGATTACGAGCCTGGTTAACGGGCAAGTGTGGTCGCAACCCTCCAGGCAGTACACTACAGGCCCCCGCTGTATGGCGAGCCTTCCCCGATCTTCGACAACCTGTGGATGCGCTGCCACTTGATGAATCTCCATGGGCAGGAAGAGGTCAATGACATCGCCACGCCGCCACGTTCTTGAAATACGGGCAAAGCCGTTGTGCACGTGGGCGTCCAAAACGGGCCGCCCGTTGACGGCGATCTCCGCCCCGCGGCACCAGTTCGGGATACGCAGGTATATCTCAAAACGCCCCGGGGGCTCTGGCGAGAGATAAATGCGCACGCGCCCGTTCCAGGGAAACTCGCTTACTTGGCGCAAGCGTACCACTCTTTCTCCAAGATTAATTCGCGCCTTGCTACCGATATACTGCAATACCCAAATACCTCGATTGTCGGCAGATGTTGCGTAGATGTAGCCGCCAAGCTTGGCGAAGAATCTAAGGATGTTCGGAGGACAGCAAGCACACCAATACCACGGTTGTCTGTGGTGGTTGCCCCTGCTTGCCAGGGGGTTTACGTAGAAAAACTTCTTTCCGTCCAGCGACAGCCCGGCGAGCAGCGCGTTGTAGAGCACACGTTCGAACACATCGGCAAACCGGCCCTCGCCGTGCAGCAAAACCAGGCGATGGTTCCAAAACGCCATGCCGATCGACGCGCACGATTCGCAGTATGCCTGGTAGTTGGGAAGGAAGTAGTCCTGGGCAAAGCCTTCCCCAAATCCGCGCACGCCAATTCCGCCCGTGATGTACATCTTTTTATGGACGACATTATCCCAAAGCCTTTCCATCGCTTGAAAGTATTCTTGTTTGCCGGTGATTGCTGCGAGGTCGGCCACCGCGCTGTAGAGGTACATTGCGCGGACACAGTGGCCCACCGCTTCGTCCTGCTCGGCGATTGGTTTGTGGTCCTGGCAATAGGTGCCGAACAACTCGTGCGTGTCCGCGCGCCCGTGTTCGTCAACGAAAAATTGGGCGAGGCGGAGATACTTCTCCTCCCCCGTAACCTTCCACAGCTTGATCAGCGCGAGCTCAATTTCCTCGTGTCCAGGGACGGTATGCCGCCTGCCCGGGCCAAACGTGGCCGCGATGAGGTCGGCGTACTTGCGCATTACGTCGAGAAACTTGCGCTCGCCGGTCGCCTGGTAATAGGCCACCGCGGCTTCGATAAGGTGGCCCGCGCAATATAGCTCGTGCTTGCGGCGAATGTCCTGCCAGCGTTTGTCCGGCTCCTTGAGTATGAACCAAGTGTTGAGGTAGCCATCCGGCTGTTGGGCCTTCGCGATAAGGTCAATGATTTGCTCAAGCCGCGCCTTAAGCTTGTTATCGGGCCGCAAGGCAAGGCAGTATGCCGCACCCTCGATGGCCTTGGCCACGTCGGAGTCGTGGAAAAAGTGGCCGCGATAGGGCGTCTTATCGAGCCCCGCAGCTTGGGCGAAGTTGCGAATCCTCCCCGTCTTCTCGCACATCTCGAGGTTGTGCCACAGCGTGCGCTTGCGCACCACTTCCAGCTTCGGCGCCCAGAAACGATCGTTAATCTCCACCGCAGTAAACGGCACCGGCCGGAGCGCAGCATAAGGGGTTTGATCTGCGGCGCGAGCGCTACCACCTGTGACGCAGGCAAGCGCTGCCGCGCCCCATAGCCCAACCACGAGCCGCAGAGTAGACATCGGCGTTCACCTCTTTGCTTTGTAGCAGACGCGAGCGCCCGCTAGGCCATGTGTCGCCTACGCGCAAGCATTGCGCACAACGCACCGCGCTAGCCCGCGCCGACGTAATAAACGGCGAGCTTACGGATTATCGGCTCGGCTACCGCAGCGGTGCAGCGAAGCCGCAACGCAGAGACGCGCACAGGGGCAAACTGCTCGATTCGCTTGTGCCCCACGGAAAGGCCTCGGCAAATCTCGCGCCACTCGTTGCCCGCTAACCCCTCAAGCACATACTCGCGGATCCGCTCGCCCTGCGCGATGTCCTCCATGATGGTCGCGTGGTCCACTTCTTTTTCCCCGCCCAGGGGCAGCTCGATGGTCATTCCCCGGCCGCGCGTTTGGGCGATGGGCTGGGCAAAGCGGCGGCTAATTTCCTTGCCAAACTCCACGCAGCGCTCGAAGTCTGGCTTGGGAACAAGACCGTCGCGGTCGACAACAACGCCCAAAATGAGGTTGCAGTTGCGCCCCACGGACTTATAGTACATGTTCAAAAGAGCGCTCAGCGGTCGTACCTTTCGCTCCTCGTTCGGCCGCCAACACCAGGAATGGTTGCGCAAGGGGGCGTCGCACATCGCCGGCGACCACAGCTTGCCTTCGGGGTCGCCGTGCGCCAGGATATCGCGCCTCGGCTGCCCGCGCACGCCGTGCCTAATGGCCTCGATGCTCGGCACCGTGGCCCAGCAGGGGTAGCCGGCAATCCCGCTCTCGTTGCCGATCCAGCGGTGCTCCGAGCGCTCGTCGCTGTGGTAAAACACGGCGTTGGGTTGATGCTTCTCCACGATAGGCAGGATGTCCGGCCCGCCCTCCGCCGGGCAGAGCGTCCCTCCGTCGAACCAGATTTCGACAAGCTCCCCATAGCGCGTGCACAGCTCGGTGACCATCCGCTCGCACAGGCGGTTATACTGCTCCTGCTTTTGCGGGTCGCCACCGCGGCCGAAGTTGACCCGCTGGCGGGCCACCTTCCAATACGCGTTAAAGCGCAGCCCAATGTAAAGCCCGGGCTTTATACCCACGCGGCGGCAGGACTTCACAAAATCGCCCACGATGTCGCCCTTTCCCCCGCGCCACGGCGATTGCTTTACTCCATATGGATAAAGGTCGCTCTGCCACTGCAAAAACCCGCCCATGTGCGTGGCGGTGAACAAGGCATAGCGCGCCCCCAAAGCCTTTGCCGCGGCAAGCCACTGGTCGGTGTCCAGCTTGCGCGGGTTGTAAACCTTGGGGTCCAGCGTTTGCGTATACGCCGGCTGCCACTGCCAGCCACCGGGTAAGTAAACGGGGATGTCGAAGTGATATATCGCGCCCACCTCGCACTCCTGCCAGGCAAGCTGGCGGGGCAGGGGCTTGGGCAGCTCGCGTCCCTCTTGCACCGCCCTGCCCACGGCCGTGGCAAGCGACATGCCCATGCCCCCAGCTAAGGCAAAGACAAACCTGCGCCGCGTAATGGCCACCGTGGGGCACCTCCCCTTCGCCGCCCCGCGCGCCCAACGCCGGGGAACGACGCGTACATTGGCCGCGGCCATCGCCTCCGCGGAGATATCCGCCCGCAGCGGAGGCACAGCACACCCTTGCCAGCGCGTCGCCCGCCTCCGTCCCCGTCGTTGTTCGTTGAGGCGGATACGCGCTCCTTCTGCACGCTTAGCGATTCGCTCGCGCGACCGCGGGCGTCGTCTCTCCTAGGGCCGGCGTAAAGGTCTAGCGCGACGCGCGGCGAATATAATCGGCGAAGAACGACCTGATCGTAAATAACTAGTGAGGTGCATGAGCGATGGCCAAAAGCAAGATGACGCGGCGCGATTTTCTCGTGCGCGCGTCGCAGGTAGGTCTGGGCGCGGCGGGCGCCGTGGCCCTGGGCGGCGTCGCCGCAGAGGCGCAAAAGCAAACGCAGAAGATTCTTAACTACAACCCGAACATGGGCTACCGCCGCCTGGGCAAGACAAACTTAATGATCTCCGAGATTAGCCTCGGCGGCCACTGGAAAAACCGCCAGGGCGGCCGGTATTGGGCAAATTTCGCCGACGAAGTCGTGCCCGACGATGTGGCCAAGAACCGCACGGAGGTCGTGAGCAAGTGCATTGAGCTGGGGATTAACTACCTGGACATCACCACGCCCGCGGAATGCTTGGCCTATGGCGTGGCGCTTAAAGGCCGGCGCGAGAAAATGATCGTCGGCGCGGACAACCACATCCTCTGCCCGCGCCATCCCAAGTACCGCACCGTTGAGGCGCTTATCAGAGACGCCGAGACTTGTCTGCGGCAGTTGCAATTCGACTACCTAGACATCTGGCGCATTCAGGCGGACACGGCCGGCCGGCACACCGACGACGAGCTTAAGCGGATGGTTGAGGCGTTTCACAAGCTGCATGACCAGGGCAAGGTGCGCTTTTTGGGGATGTCCTCGCACAAGCGCGAGTTCCTCCAGCATGTGATGGAGACGTTCCCCGATTTCTCCGTGGTCATCTTCCCGTTCACTGCCAAGTCCAAGCAAGAGGCAGCCGCGGGAGGCGGTGGCACGCTAAGCATTTTCGAAACAGCGAAAAAATGCGACGTGGGCATTGTGACCATTAAGCCGTTCGCAGGCGGGGCGCTGTTCCGCAGTGGTGCGAAGTTCCCCGTGGTCGACCGCGGCGACGAGAAGATGCACGAGCTGGCCCGCCTCACCCTAAGCTACATCATCAGCAACCCCGGGATTACGGCCACTGTGCCTGGAATGACCACGGTCTATGAGGTAGAGAACAACGTGCGCGCCTCAAGGGAGCGGGCGGCGCTGCTCACGCGGGAGAACTTGGCCAGGCTGCGGCGCGCGACAGATGAAATGTGGGCGAACCTTCCCGCGGAGTACGAGTGGCTGCGCGAGTGGGAGTACGTGTAAAGGGCGGACTGGGCGCGAGGGACATCGCAGGCCGTTGCAAGGAACCTCCGCTCTGGGCCGGTCCATAACAAGGTGCCTGCGCGTGTTGTAGGAAAGTGGCAGCAGGGCCCAAGCGGCTCGAGGCCGCCGTGTGCGGCTGCGCTTTTGGCGCTCGCCGTGGCACACGTCGGCGTGCTAAGAAAACGGGCTCGGTCGTTTAACTGTGGCGACCAGGGGTTCCGCCGGGCGCGGGAGCCGGCGCCCGGAGGTACCGCGGCTGCGTTGCGCTAGTCGCCTAAGCGACCAAGGGCCGCGTTTACAGAGCGGAGCGGCGCGGCGCCATTTCCGCGGTGCTGTTTTGTGCGTACTCTCGGACGACGCAAGGCCGAAGGCCACAGGCTGGAAGCGGGGCATGGCGCAGTCATTCCGCTGCCGCTGCGCGAAGCAAACATTTCGGTTCATGTGACAGGCCGCGCCTTCGCTACCGTTCGCGTGGAGCCAACCCGCGCCGTCTAGTCCGCCCGGTCCGCGTGAGGCAGAAGCAGACCTGCGGACAGAAGCGGACCGCCCTCGGGCAAATCGAGAAACGCGTGGGCGGGAGCTCTAGCGAGAGATGCGGCTCCACATCGCCGTTCCAACAAGTGCCTTGCGTGCTTTGACGCTCCGCCGCTGTCCGCTCGGATACTTGGCACGCTTTAAAGACAGACGCCGGGGGCACGGAGAGGCCCTGCACGCAGCCGCGAAGGAGCCGACAGGTTTGACGCAAGTGGCAAGGGTGGCTTGCTCCGTGGTGGTTGCCGGGGAGGTGGCTAGCGCTAGGGGAGGGGAGGGAGGACTCGGGGCCCGCTGCGGACGGTCTTCAAGATGGCTTCAGCAGTGCTGAGGCCTACTGCACGAAGGCCCGCTGCCATGCATTGCACGCAACTTCCACGCAGTTCCTACCAACCTCCTGCGCCGGGGTTGGACCAAGATCAGCGACACGTGGAGAAAAAGGTACCAGGCCACACAGTCTGCCTGGCGGCCAGCACGGACGTAGCGCTGCATCGGCTGGCTGGTCGACTTCTAAGCCCCTGGGAGGCCTGTGGGAAAGGAAAAGAAATAAGCTTTGGTCGGAGAAGTGCTCGCTCGTGGCCTCGTCCGTGGCGCCTGAGGGCGGTGGCGGGCGGTGGGGAAAGGGCGCGAGGCTTCACATTGACTGGCGACGCGTTCTCCGAGAGGTGCTGGTGGGGCGACCGCCTCGTGGGCGACCCGCTCAGCGGAAAGTACCTCCCGGAGTCATTGCTGCACCCGTCGGCTTCGACTGCGTTGAGATTAGCGATGTGCTCAGGACAGTGAGAAGGGCGTAGCGGCGATACTTTGGCCGCCAACCCGCCGGTGGGTTGGCCTTGGTTCATTCTCGCTCCCACAGGTTAATAAACGTAGGCGCCGACATGTCCCTTGTCCCCTGGCAGACGCGCCTCACTCCCAGCGGCTCTTGGGTGGCTTGGCTCGAGGTGGTTAGCGGGGAGGTGGCTAGCGCTGTGGGAAGCGTGGGAAGCTCAGGCCGCGGTGCAGACGGTCTTCGAAATGGCATGAGCATTGTGGAGGCCTTCCATACGAGTGCCTCTTGCTTTGGGTTCTATGCAAATTCCGCGCCGCTCATTGCAATCTTCTTCGCCGGAGACGGGGCGAAATCGCCGG
>CAZMGT010000035.1:20581-38646 GCA_964565895.1 uncultured Armatimonadia bacterium | reverse complement strand
TTAAATGGCCGGTATTCTCCTCAAGCTTTGCTTATTTCGACAAAACCGAGGCCGGCCGCCGAAGCTAACCCCCGCTCGCTGCCCTCTGGCTCCCCCTAGCGCCGCTTTTCCACGCTGTCCGCGAACCGCCGCAGCTTAAGCTCCAGCTCATCGGCAACGTCGCGCTCGCTTTCGATTAGGTTGTTCTGCTCTTGCGGGTCGGTTTTGCGGTGGTAGAGCTCGCTGGGCCGGTCGCCGCGGAGGTTGTCGACAAACGTCCACTCCTCCGTGCGCAAAACCCACTGCGCGCCGTGGTGCGCGGTAACGGCAAAGTCGCGTATCCGCTCCACCTCGCCGCGCATAAGCGGAAGCAAGCTTGCGCCATCGAGGGCAACGCGCTTTTCGCGCACGGCGACGTCTTGCGGGAACCTATGGCGCACGGGGGCGAGATAGGGCAGCTCAAGCTCCTCGGTAATGCCCAGAAAGTCGAGGATCGTGGGCAGAAGGTCCGGCGGCTGGACAAACGCCGAGATGCGCTTGCCCGCGCCCACCCCGTCCGGGTGGCGGATGATCCAGGGGATGTGCGCCAGCTCCTCATAGCCCCAGGGCTGGGCCTTGCGCACGATGCCGTGCTCGCCGAACGGCTCGCCGTGGTCGCTGGTAAACATAATTAGGCTGTTGTCGTAAATCCCCAGCTCCTTCAGGTGCTCCAGGAAGACCCCCAGCCAGCGGTCGCACATGGTCACCTCGCCCGCGTAAAGGGCCATGGTGTGCTTTAGCTCCTCCGGGGTCATATAGCCCTCGACCGGCCCGGGCACGGGGTCGATGAGCTCCTGCCCGCGATAGTCCGGGTCGTACATCGAGCGATAGGGCTCGGGCGGGTCCCAGGGCTCGTGGGGGTCGAAGCAGTCGACCCATAGGAAGATGTTTTCCTTTTGCCGGCGGGTAACGTCGTCCAGCCAGCGCATTGCCGCTTTAAACGTCCGCGCGACAAAATAGTCCTCCTCGCTCTTGCACCAGGAGACGTTGCGCAGGTATTGCTCGAACCTCCGCCGCCACATCTCATCGCTCTCGTCGCCGCGCAGGCGGTGCCGGCTGAGGTCTACGGTAGTCTCCGGGTCAACGATCCACGGGTCGTACTCTTGCCCACGGATCCAGATAACCGTGTCGAACCCGCGGCCGTAGTTGTACACGGGCTTGTGCATGTGGTAGGTGTCGGAGACGAGGGCCGAGGTCACCCCGCGGTCCCAGAGGATCTCGGCGAGGACGTAGTCGAACAGCTCGAGCCACTGCCAGCCGCGCTCGGTGAACAAATATTGCCCCGTCCACCATGCTGTGCGGCAGGGGAGGGTGGGCAGGTTCTCGCTATAGGCCTGCTCGAACACCGTCCCCTCTTCGGCCAAGCGGTCGATGTTCGGCGTGCGCACGGCGCTGCCATAGCAGCCCACGTGGTCTGCGCGCAAGCTGTCGTTGACGATGACGATAACGTTGGCGCCCCTCCGGGCGAGCTTGCCCATCGCTCCCAACTCCCTGCGCCGCCCGCGGCGCGGCCCCCTCGTGCCTTGCGCACGACAAGCGCGCTCTTGCGCCAGCGGGCGGGATGTTGCGCAGGACCCTCTTCTCCGCCCTGCGGCCCACTCCTTGCATGTGGCCCCCGCGGTAGCTATACTATCCTTTCGCGAACTCGCTCTTGCACGGAGGCAGAGGTCCAATGAAGCCGAAGATCCACCCGGAGTACATGGAGTGCTCCGTAACTTGCGCCTGTGGCAACTCATTCAAAACACGGGCCACCGTGCCCGAGATGCGCCTGGAGATCTGCGCCGCCTGCCACCCGTTTTACACGGGCAAGCAGAAGATCGTGGACACGGAAGGGCGCGTGGAGCGCTTCCTCCAGCGCTATGGGCTGAAGGAGAAAAAGGCGCGGCCTAAGAACGATGCCGAGGAAAGCAAATCCTAGCTCGGCGTAAATGGGACAGGTAAAACAGCCGCGCGTCGTCCTCATTAGCCACACCCCCGAGCCCGAGCGCGTTGTGGCCCTTGCCGCGCGGCTGTGCACCTCCGCGGCCGACCTTAACGAGCTGCTCGAGGAAATCTCCGACGACGAAGCGGCGCGCCTGGTGCGCGCGATCGTCCGTCGCGGGCATCTGTCCGTTGTCGAGCACGCCTACTTTACTTTCGCCCTCGAGGGGCTCTCGCGGGCGGCAAGCCACCAACTGGTCAGGCACCGCATTGCCTCATATAGCCAGCAGAGCCAGCGCTATGTCCGCCTCGAGGGCGGCGTGCCCCACATTGTCCCCTCTGCGGTCGCCGACGACGAGGCGCGGCGCGAGGTATTCGACGGCGCGCTTGAGGCGTGCGAGCAGGCCTATGAGAAGCTGCTTGAGCTGGGCGCAGCGCCCGAGGACGCCCGCTATGTCCTGCCCAACGCTACGGAGACGCGGCTTTTGGTGAGCATGAACGCGCGCAGCCTGCTCCACTTTTTCGAGCTGCGCCTGTGCCGGCGCGCGCAGGAGGAGATCCGCCGCGTGGCCCAGCTCATGCTCGACCAGGTGCGCCAGGTGGCCCCCGTGCTGTTTGAGACCGCCGGGCCGCCCTGCGAAACGCGCGACTTTTGCCCGGAGGGCCCCAATAGCTGCGGCAGGCTGGCTACGCTGAGGGAAAAGCGACGCGCCGAGCAGTAGCCCTACCCCTGCTCCCCCTCGGCAACTACGCGCACCACGCGCTGGGCGAGCAAGCAGCGCTCGCCAAGCTCTCCCCGGAGGACGACGTGCACGAGATAGCGCCCCGGCCGCTGTGGCGCGGCAAGCACCCCAGCGAACTGGCCCTGAGCAAGACGCAGCCGCTGCGCCGCACGACCCAGTCGCAACACGCCCTCCGCGGCCCCAGGAGCGCTCCCCGCAACGCGCACGCGCGCGCCGGGAGCGACCGTGCGCGGGCGGACGGCAAGCGCGGCGAGCTCGAGCGGGGGCTCCTGGGCGAACGTTTGGGCAATGGCCGGAAAATACTCGCCCACGATGGCCAGGCCGTCGCCCTCGGGCACCGCCTCGAGCACAACGTCGCCGCAGACCCGACGGAGCAATACCGGCGGCTCAGCGCCCGGCGCTGCCCCCGGGCCTTCGGTCTGCAGCGGCCGTGGCGCGCGCTCGCCGCCTTCGCCGGACAGCCCCGCGACGTATACCTCCCCGCGTAGGTCTATGTGCAATTGGACGAGCGAGGCGCGCGCAAGCTGCGCCGCGCGAACGATTTGCGCCTCGCCCTCGGGCTCGCCGTATATCGCCAGGCGCGGGCGGCGGACGATCTCCTCGTAGCGTAGCCCATCGAGGGAAAAGCTTTCGCTATAAAGCGCCGCGCGAAGCCTCTCGCGCACGGGGCAAACCGCGGCGGCAAGCCACCTGCGAGCGAGGCGAAGCTGCGCCCGCGTGGCCTGCACGCCAGGCGCCACGGTAACGTCCACGGGAGGGACATCGGCCGAGGGGCGGACGGCCACCTCGATCGACGCTGCCGCGCTGGGGAGCGCTTGCGCGGCCGGAGCATCGGCGACAAGGCGCGCGACGAGCACATACCTGCCTGGGCGATAGGGGGCGCGAATCTCCCGGGCGAAGCTGCCCGAGGAAGCCTCTACGCGCACAGTCCTTTCCCCCAGGGAGAGCACCACGGCCCCTTCCCGCGGCGATACCGCCCCGCTCACGTGCAGCACGGCGCGGGGAGCGACCTCCGGCGCCGGCGAGCCGTTCGCCTGTAGCTCGGTAACCGCGGGCGGCTGCTCGCCCAGGCGATACCATGCCTCCTGCGCGGCCCTTTGGGCAACGATGAGCCAGGCCTCGCCTCGCCGGCTGTAGTCGCTGACGAGCACCAGGCGGTGGGCCCACTCGCCCCCGACAAGCTCGCGCCCCGCGGGAACGGGCCCCGGCTCAGGCGCGGGCAGCGGCCGCACGTCGAGCCACGCTCCAGCGCACTGCTCGGTCAGCTCCAGCGTTACGCGCCACCCCTCGGGCAGGGGCGAGGCGGCGGCTAGCGTGGCATGGGTCTCGCAGCGGCCGAGGGCGGCGAAGCGCCAGGCGGCCTCCATCCGCCCCATGCCGTCGTAGCGATAGTCCGGGTCGTAAAGCTCGGCCAGGCGCTCCGGCTCCCCGCGCAGGCGCAGCCAACGCTCCACCGCGGCGACCAGCCCCTCGTCTGCGGAAACCCCCTCGCCGAGCTCAAACTGCACCCCTGGCTCAAGCCCGCCTGCGACAACGACCTCGCGCGACACCCGCGAAAACCCCGCCGAGCGTGAGGCGCGGTTTACATTGCCCGCGCTAAGCCGCAAGAGATAGCGCCCGGCAAGCGCCGGCGCGGGGATCTCGCCGACAAAAGCGCCTCCGCTGGCCTCGAGCAGCGCGCAGCGCGAGCCAATCCGCGCGAGGACCGCCTCGCCGGCGAAATTTGCCACCCGCCCCTCAATGGCCACCGCCGCGCCCGCGGACACGGGCTCGCTCGAGCCGCCGTTTACGCGCACCTGCTCGAACACCGGCGCGACGGCGTTTTCCCCAACAAGGGCAACAAGTTCTTCCTCGCGCTGGGCGACGATAAGCCACGTTCCCCCGCGCGCGGCGAGCTCTAAGACGTAGATCGCGCTGAGGGTAAACGGGACGAGATCGAGCTGCTCGGAGCGCGGCTGCTCGCCTGCCGCGGGTGGGGGAGGACGCTCGCCGGGCTCCTCCGGCGCGGGGGGCGGCTCGTCGGTATGGGGCGCGGGAAACAGCTCCGGCGGCGCGGCAACCGGCTCCTCCGGGGGCGGCCCCTCGCCCGCCCAGCTAACATCCTCCCCCGGGCGAATCTCGGGCACGGCAGCATACCAGGGGAGCATTCCATGGACGATCACGCGCACCCGCGCCGTGGCACGCCCGTCGTGGACGTCAACCGAGATGATCTCCACCCGGCGGCTGAGCGAGGGCTCGGCGACGATGTCCTGGTCCACCGTAGGCGGCTGGCCCGCCCCGTCGTAGGAGTAAGAGGGGTCGTATATCTGGCTCAGCGAGTCGGCATTGCCCTGAGACAGCGCCGCCGCCCAGGCGCTCACCGCGGCCCTTGCCCCAGCGCTTGCTTGAGAGCCGCCGGGGAGCAGGGCGCAGCCTGCAACGGCCACAGCGATACCCACCACCAAGGCAAGACAGGCAACAATGCGCAGCACTGGCTTTTCCTCCCGCGCCCCCCTATGCCACTTAGAGCAGCGAGGCGAAGCAAAAAACCCCACACGCGGCTTATTTTCCACGACTTTACCCGTTTTGACGCTCCGCCCCGCGCTATTGTTTGCCCACTCCTCGCTCCTCGCCGCGCGGGGAGGGCTCGGCCGCTGCCGTGTGGCGCTTGTTTGCGCGAAGGCCCAGGCGGATTCGGGCGGAAACAGTGTCGTAAAAGGTCGCAGCGCAAGCCAACGGCCGGAGACAGACTTGCCATGAGCGAAGCGGCGGAAGAGCGCTTGGCCGAACGCGAGGCGGCCGAGGAGCCAGCGCGAGCGAGGCCGGTCACCCTGCGCGCGGTGCTTATCGGCCTCGCCTTGGGGCTGGCACTTGGCGCGATCACCCCGACCAACGACAACGTCTTTCACAACACGTTCCTCGCCGGAAACCACTTTCCCCTGGGCGCGTTTATGGCGCTTTCGTTTCTCGCGCTGCTCGGCAACCAGGTATTGCGGCTCTTTCGCGGGCGCATTCCCCTGCTTTCGCGCGGCGAGCTGATTACCGTATGGTGCATGCTTATCGCCTCCTCGGGCATCCCGTCGAGCGGGCTAATGCGGTTGCTCGTGCCCGTTCCCCTGGGGCTGCGCTATTTCGCCAGCGCGGAGAACAACTGGTTCGGCCCGGCCGAATACGGCGACAAGCTCTACCCCCGGGGCATTTCCGAGCTCTACCCGGACTGGGTGGCCATGAAGGACGAGCTTGCCGCGGAGTGGTTTTTCGAGGGCCTGCCCGAAGGCGAGGCCATTCCCTGGGCGGCGTGGCTGCATCTTGCCCTGGGCTACAGCGTCGTTGTCGCCGGGATCTATTTGGTCAGCGCGTGTCTTGCCGCCCTGGTGCGCAGGCAGTGGGTCGAGCGCGAGCGTTTTCCGTTTCCCCTAATCGAGCTGCCCAACGAGCTTGCCGCGTCGGCGCGCACGCGCGGGCTGCCGGAAACGTTTCGCAGCGGCTTTTTCTGGGCCGCGGTAATCGTCGTCCTCGTCCTGCGCACGATGGATGGCATTCACGTTTATTATCCCAGCGCGCCCTATCTTCCGCTGCAATATAATCTGGCCGTGCTCACGCGCGACCCGCCGCTGCGCTATTTGGGCTGGCTCCCCTGCCGGCTCTATCCCATGATGGTTGGGCTAACCTACTTCGTGAACACCGAGGTTAGCTTTTCCGTGTGGTTCTTCTTCTGGGTGGTGCGCGTGGAGCACATGATCTGGGGGATGCTTGGGCTGCCCGCGGGGACGCCGATGTTCGTGGGCCAGGCGCGCTATTCGTTCCAGCAAATGGGCGCGCACCTGGGGCTGGCCTTTTGGTGCTTGTGGGTCGCCCGGGGGCATATTAGCGATGTCCTGCGCAAGGTGTTCTGCGGCGCGGAGGATGTGGACGACGCCCAGGAGGCCCTGCCCTATCGCGCGGCAATGTTTGGCCTGCTTTTGGGCATTGCCCTGCTCGTGGGGTGGATGCTCGCTGCGGGCGTGGAGCTGTGGATCGCGTTGGGCGTCGTGCTCGGGTTGTGCGTGTCGTACCTCGTCATGTCCTGGCTCGTAACCCACGCTGGGGTAATGTTCGTCCAGACGTATTATGCGTGGATCGATGTTCCCGTGGGGATCGGGGGCTCGGCGACGGTATCGCCGAAGGGCCTGGCTATTGCTCCGCTGTTTGAGCTAATGTTCGACCGCGACCTGCGCGAGTGCCTTATGCCCAGCCTGCTCAACGGCTTGCGCGCAGCCGACCCTACGGTAAGCAGGCGCTCCATGCTTGGGGCGATGATGCTTTGCGTGGTCGCGGTTACCGTCTTGGGGTGGTATATGGCGGTGAAAGTGGGCTATCGCTGGGCGGCGAACACGCTGCCCGACCCGTGGGCCTATCGCGTCACCCCGCCCATGCCCTACACGCACGTAGACACCGTCCTGCGCAGCGGGCAAGAGGGCGACATCGTGAACATGAACTATATGCTCGCGGGCATTGCCGTTGTCTGCGGGCTGTTCTTTTTGCGCACCACGTTTTTGTGGTTTCCCCTGCATCCCGCGGGCTTTTTCCTGCACAAGTCCTATCCGGGCGACTTGGTTTGGTTTTCGTTTTTCATCGGCTGGCTGGTAAAAAGCGTAATTCAGCGATTTGGCGGCTTTCGCGCGCTGCGCGGGGCGCGGCCGGCGTTTTTGGGGCTAATTTTCGGCGACGCCTTGGCTGCTCTGCTGTGGATTATCGTGGGCTGGGTGGTGCAGGACCCCGACGTGGGCTATCGCCTGCTCCCCGGCTAGGCCGTGTGAGGCAAGCTATTGCTCCTCGCCCGCGACAATGCGGCGCACGCGTTCCAAGTCCTCCGCGGTGTCTACGCCAATGGACTCCAGCTCGGTCTCTAAAACCCTTATCCGAAAGCCGTGCTCGAGAACTTTGAGCTGTTCGAGCTGCTCCGCCTGCATCAGCGGCGTGGGGGGCAAGGCAGCGTAGCGCAGGAGAAACTCGCGCGTATAGGCGTAAAGCCCGATATGCTTGCGCACAAGCTCGAGCGGGGCACGGCCGGAACGGGTCGAGGGAATCGCCGCGCGGGAGAAATATAGGGCAAAGCCCTGCTGATCAACGACCACCTTAACCGTGTGCGGGTCGTCCAGCTCCTCCGCGCGAATGGGGCACATAAGCGTGGTCATGACAACGTCCTCGCCGCGCAGAAACGGCTCAACGGCGAGGTCGATCGCCCGTGGGTCAATGAGCGGCTCGTCGCCTTGGACGTTAACGATAACCTGCGCGTCGAGCTTCGCGGCGACCTCGGCGATGCGATCGGTGCCCGAGGGATGGTCCTTGGCGGTAAGCGCTGCCTCGCCGCCGAAGTCGCGCACCGTGCGCAAAATGCGCTCGTCGTCGGTGGCCACGATTACCCGCGCCAGGTGCTCGGCGCGCGAGGCGCGCTCGTAGACCCACTGGATCATCGGCTTTCCGGCGATGTCCAGGAGGGCCTTGCCGGGCAGGCGGGTGGACTCGTAGCGCGCGGGGATGATCGCGACTACCTTCACGCCTGCTCCTGCCCCTTGCTCAGCTCATTTGCCGCGGCGATTACCGCGTCGATCACCCGCTCCACGGCCTCGCGCTGGGCTGGGGAAAGCCGCGCGCGGTCCACGCTCAGCGCGTAGTCGACGATCGTCGCCAAAAGCGGCGCGGCATAGGGCGGGTGCAGGCGCGGGTTGTCGAGCACCTGGCGGATAACCGGCGCTATCTGGGGCCAGTTTTTCAGGGCAAAGCGAATTCCCGACATGCGCCGGCTCTCGTCCACGAACTGGTGGAACATGTCCAGCAGCTCATCGGCGGTCTCGAGCTGCTGGCGCAGCTCCGCGGGCTGGGTGCCGGTTACGGAGATCGTCTCGTGCTCCTCGTGCAGCTCCGCGGGCGGGATCTCCACGCTGCTGCGCAGCATTTCGCGAATGCTTCGCTTGGGGCGCTGCTCGGCCTCGGCGTCGACGGCAATCGTCTCCTGCTCCCCTACGTCGGCGGTGGGGATTTGAGCCTCGCGGCTGCGGCTAACGAGCTCCCTAAGCGACATTCCCCCGATGCGCAGGCCGCTGGTCTGCTCCGGCTCCTCCGGAGGCGGGGCTTGTGCTTCCTGCGGCTGCTCCTCGGGCGCGGGTTGCTCCGCCTCCTCGTCGGGGACGATCTCCGCCATAAGCGGCTCCTGCTTTTCCGGGGGAGGCTGCTCGGGCTCCTCGGCGGGCTGTGCGCCCTCCTCTGGGGGCTCGCCGGGGGCCTCCGGTGCCTCATCGTCGGGGATCAGCTCGGCCATCACGGGCTCCTTTCGCTCCTCCGCGGGCTCGCCCTCGGGGGGCGAGGGCTCCGCCGTAGTCTCGACGGGCTCGCCGGCGGCGGCCACGCGGTCGGCGTCCACCGCCGCCGCAGCCACCTCCTCCAGTTTCGCCGGCTCTCCCGCCGCGTGTCGCCCGGGAATCTGCACCTGCCGGCCCTCGCGGAACGCGGTAAACGCCTCGAGCAGGGCCCGGGCGTCGGGAAACCGCGCCCCGGGATCGAGCTGCAGGCAGCAGGCAAGCACATCGTCAAACGGCGTGCGCCGCGCGCTGCGCAAAAAGTCCGTTATCGGCTTGCCCCGCATAAGCTGCTTAACAATGCTCCGCCAGACGACGACGGGGCGGATCATGCGCAGGAGAATTAGCCCGAGGATGTAAACATCGCCCTCGAGCGAGGGCTCGCCCCCGACCACCTGCTCCGGCGCCATGCACTCGATGGGCCGCGCCGCGCCCTCCTCCTCGAGCGTTGTGGCAACAAGCTGGGGCGAGCGGAGGAGCGAAGGGTCGGTTATGCACGCGGGCTGCCCCTCGCGCAGGAAAATGTCGCGCGGGCCCAGGCCCCCGAGCAAAAGCGGCGGGTCCATGCTGTGCAAGTAGGCCGTCGCCTCGCAAAGCTGGCTGAAAATCTCCAGGGCGTCGTCGAACATTATCCCTTCGTTGTAGCTTACATAGGCCAGGCTGCGCTCGCCGAGATACTCCTCGGCGAGGTAGGGCAGGCCCTGCTCCGTGCCCACCTCGTAAACGGTGACCACGCCTGGGTGATCCACGGTCTTCAGGCGCTCGGCGGCGGCGAGAAACTGCTCGGCCCAGTCGCCCGTCTCGGCCAACTCGCGCCGCAAAACCTTCACCGCCAGCTCCTGGCCGCTGCGCGTATCCTCGGCGAGGTAGACGAACGAGGAGCGCCCGCCGCCGATAACGCGCGTTATTTTGTACGGCCCAAACTTCGCGCCGACGTCCAACTGCGGCGTTTTGCTCCAGCGGATGCCCTCAACGGTCATGGTCAGCACTCACTTCCGCTTCCGTCCCTGGCCCGGCAAGGCGCACGGCGTCGGTGGGACAGGCCTCCACACACGCCCCGTCCCTATCGCACAGGTGCGCCAGCGGGGCAACGATCCGCGCCTGGTCCGCGGTAACCTCGATGATCTGCGGCTTGCACACCGCCGCGCACAGCCCACAGCCCATGCACTGGGCGCTGTCGAAGACCACGGGAAGCGCCTGCTCCGCCCCGGGCTGAAACTCGCGCGCTGTTACCCCTACCCTGTGTAGACGCAACGCGTGCGTGGTACTTTCGTCCAACACCGCAGCGCCGGACAACGTTACCACGACATCGCCGTTTTCAACCCCCGCAATGCACGCCGCGGCGCGGTCGGCGACGTCCACGACATCGGCGGAGGTTTCCGGCTGCCGCGCAAGCAACGGCTGCACGCCCCAGTATAGAGCCATTTGGCGAAAGCTCAGCTCGCTGGCGGTAACTCCCACCACGGGGACCTGCGGCCGACGCTTGGAAACGAGCAGCGCAGTGTAACCACTTCGTGTTAGAACGACAATTCCCTTTGCGCCAATGTCAGCCGCGGACTGACATGCGCTGTGAGCGACGGCATCGGCAAACGGGTTTTTCGCGCGCAGCTTAACGTCCCAAAACGCCCGCTCGCGCCCCGCGCTGCGCTCGGCCTCGACGATAATCCGGCTCATCATGCGCACCGCTTCTATGGGATAGCGCCCGATGGCCGTTTCGCCGGAAAGCATCACCGCGTCCGTCCCGTCGAAAATGGCGTTGGCCACGTCCGAGGCCTCAGCGCGCGTGGGCCGCGGGCTGCTAATCATCGATTCCAGCATCTGCGTCGCGGTAATCACGGGCACGCAGGCGCGGTTTGCCTCGCTGATAATCCGCTTTTGCAACACGGGCACCTTTTCCGGCGACATCTCTACCCCAAGGTCTCCTCGGGCAACCATCACCACGTCGCTCAGGGCGAGGATCGTCTCCAAGTGGTCGATCGCTTGGGGCTTTTCGATTTTCGCGCAAACGTGAGCCTGAGCGCCGGCGCGGTGCACCTCCAGCTTAAGCTCCTTAACGTCCTCGGCGGAGCGCACGAAGGATAGGGCGACGTAGTCTACGCCCTCGGCCAGGGCAAAGCTAAGGTCGGCGCGGTCTTTGTCGGTCATCGCGGGCAGGGGTAGGCGCAGGCCGGGGAGGTTAATTCCCTTGTGGCTGCCCAGCTCGCCCCCAGCCACCACGCGGCAGCGCACGGCGCGCTCGCCAACCTCCTCCACGCACAGCTCAAGCGCCCCGTCGGCGAGCAAAATGGCATCTCCGGGGGACACCGCTTGTGGGAGCTGGGGAAAGTTGCACGGAATAACGCCGTCGCCGCCGAGCACGCGCTCTGTGGTAATCGTCACGCGGGCCCCTTGCTCGAGGACCATCTTCCCGCCGCGGATCTCGCCCGTGCGCAGCTTCGGCCCCTGCAGGTCGGCCATTACGGCCACCGGCCGCCCCATCTCCTGGGCCAGCGCGCGCACACGGCGAATCTCCGCCCGGTGCTCCTCCTGCGTCCCGTGGGAGAAGTTGATCCGCGCGACATCCATCCCCGCGGCGATCAGCTCGCGCAGCACGCGCTCCTCGCGGCTTGCTGGGCCGATCGTGCAGACTATCTTCGTCCGCCGCACGCTGCTCCCCCGCATCCCTGCTCAACGGGGCAATTCACCGTCGGCGGCCCCTCTTCCTCTGCTCCATACGAGGGAGGATCTTCTGCGGCAAGCGGGCAAACAGTACCGAGGAGCGGTTTGGAGGCCAAGCGGGACATGGCGGAAAAGAAGAGCGCAACAACGCCTGCGCGCCTCGTTCGCTGTAGGGTGTGCGGCGCGGAGAACCCCCTGCCCGCGGTGCCTACGCGCTGCCGCGGCGAGCGCTGCCCGGGGGTTATTTTGCCCGACGGCCGCAGCGGGGTCCCTGAGAGCCACGTGCGCGGGCAACTGGCCAACGCGGGGGCGTGGCTCATTATTTTAGGGGTGGTAAACATCGTGTTCCGGCCGCTGAGCACGCCGTTTGGCGTCTTGCTCCTGGGCGCCGGCGTGCTTCTGCTTACCGTGCGCACGAAAAGGGCTTACCTGCTCGGCGCGCTGCTTGCCCTGCTCGCGGGTGTGCTTAACACACTTGTCGCGCTGCGCCTGGCGAACATCTTTTGCGCGATCCTCGCGGCAATTTGCTTTTGGGCGGCGATTAGCTGGTTTAGGAGCTTCCGCGCGCTTGAGGTAACTGTAGACGAGCCCCAGGCCTAGCGCCCTAGCGCCGCTTGAGCACGACGCAGCGGTTGGTATTCGTCCCCTTAACGTTGTTCTCCACGTTAAAGCAGTGGGCGAGCTTGGTAAACCTTTGGCTTTGGATAAACACCTGCTCTATGGCAAGGCCTACGGGGCGGGCCAGCTCAACAACAACCTCGTCCAGGTGCACGCGCTCGCCGCGGTGCATCACGTCGCCCACCTCGATTACGCACACCCCGCCCGGGCGGAGGACGCGGGCGAGCTCGGCGAGGGTGTCCGAGATAAACCGCTGCCACTCCTCAAGCCGGCGGGTCTGCACAATGCGCGCGCGCACGTCGTCGATGTCCATGCCCAAGAACCAATATTCCAGCCAGTTATCGGTGATGTAGTCCACCTTGTCCAAAAACGGCGGCGAGGTGACGATGAGGTCTACGCTGGCCTCGGGGATCTCCTCCAACGCGCGGCTGTCGCTCGTGGTGAGCTTTGTTTTGCTGCTTGCCTGGCGCAGAGCGGCGACGTTAATGTCGCGCAGGGCGGCGCGCGCCTTTTGGATAATCCGCGCGGCGACGTTGCGATAGGCGGGGCGCTGCCTGCGCCGCCGGTTAATGCGCGCTTGGGCCTCGCGGGGAACGGAGATTTGGGGGAAGGAGTATACGGAGAAGAAGCCGTTTGAGTGACCGTGGAGGCGGGAGAGGGCGATGAGTTCCACAAATCGGTCGGCGTCGGAGCGATGCGTGCGCAGATGCCGGCGCAGGGCCATTAGCTCGCGCAGCGTGTCCTCGTGGTAGAACATGTATAGGTCTTCGGCGTCCGGGTCGCCGCCGGGGTCGGAGAAGTCCACCTCGGCGAGCGCTTGACGGACCTCGGCGAGGGTTACGGGGTGGCACTTGGGGTAGGTAATGCGCTCGGCGAGGGGGTTGGCGTCGTTTCCCCAGCCAATGCGCCCGAGGAGGTTAGCCTCGAGAACCGTCGTTCCGCGGCCCATGAACGGGTCGAAGACAATGTCCCCCGGCTCGCTATAACGGGTAATGAAAAAGTGCGGCAGCTCGGGTTTGAACGACCCGCGATAGGAAATAACGTAATGCAGGGAGTTCATCTGACGCTGCTGGGCGGTCCAGAACTCCCCGACAATGCGGCGGTAGGTTAGCCCGGGCCCGAGGCGCACAGTGTGGCAGGCGGCAGGACCGCGGGCGAGCTCTAGTGCGCTCACGACCACTCCTCCAGAGCGCTCCGCCGGGCAGGGGGCGCAAGGTTAAACGCCCGGCGCTGCGCCGGCGGAGTAGGAGTTTTGCACAGGGCAGAGAACCAGTAGGTAAAACTCGGTTTGGCCAACGAAGTTCACGTTTGTCAATTCGCTGTTCGGGGTAGCTGAGCGACAAGGGGGCAATTTCCGGGGCGGAAGGTGATCGTGGGGGAACAGCGAAGGAGGTCAAAACCAAGACGAAGTACACCCCTGGTGCTCTCCAGGGGCCTCGCCCAAGAGCGAGGCAAGACAGGCTTGTGAGGCCCTGGCGCTTCACCTCTGGGAGGAAGTCTCGACAGTGAACAAAGACTCGGGAAGCGTAGTGGACAGGATCCTGCGCGAGGAGACCGCGTTACGCATCCTCGAAGAGCAGCGCGCAAAGAAGCAAGCCGCGGAGCAGGAAAAGCAACCCCAGGCCCAGGAGCAATCCGCCGACCAGGCCCAGGCCGAGCAGCAGCCCGCGGACCAGGCCCAGCCCGAACAGCCTGCCCCAGAGCAGGCCCAAGCCCCCGACGAACAAGAGCCCGAGGCCGACCAGCCGACCATGGAGCAGGCCGCGCAAATGGTCGGCCTTAAAGAGGGGACCATCGTTAAAGGGACCATCGTGCAAATAGATGAGGACGGCGTCCTCGTTGACGTGGGGGCAAAGTCCGAGGGAGTCATCTCGCCGCGCGAGTTCGCCAGCGGCGAGCTGGAAAACCTCGAGGTCGGCCAGCAGATCGACGTCTTCGTCGTTAGCGCCGACGATGACGAGGGAGCGATAATCCTCAGCAAAAAACGCGCCGACTACGAAATTAACTGGGCGCGCATTCTCGAGGCCTACGAAAAGGGCGAGATTATCGACGCCACCGTGGTGGAACGCGTCAAAGGCGGCCTGCGCGTGGACCTGGGGATTATGGGGTTCATCCCCGCCTCGCACGTCGGCGTGCGCAACCCGAGGGAGCTGGAGAGGTTTGTGGGAAGCGTCGTCCGGGCGAAGATCATTGAGGTAGACAAAAACCGCAAAAAGGTCATTCTCTCCCGCCGCATCGCGGAAAAAGAGGAGCGCGAGCGGCGCAAGCGCGAGGTTATGGCCTCGCTCAAAGAGGGCCAAGTGCGCGACGGCGTGGTGCGCAATATTACCAACTACGGGGCGTTCGTCGACCTCGGCGGGGTAGATGGCCTGCTGCACATTACCGAGATGTCCTGGGTGCACATCAATCACCCGCGCGAGGTGCTCAACGTTGGCGACCAGATCCAGGTAATGGTGCTTAAGGTGGACCGCGAGAACGACCGCATCTCCCTTGGGCTAAAGCAGCTCCTCCCCGACCCCTGGGAGGAAGTGGGGCGCAACTACGAGGTGGGCCAGACGATCCGCTCCAGGGTTACCCGCTGCGTTTCCTCCGGGGCGTTTGTCAGGCTTCCCGAGGGCGTGGAGGCGTTTATCCCGATTAGCGAGATGGCCCTCGGGCGGCGCATCGAGAAGCCCGAGGAGGTGGTTAAGCCGGGGGACGAGGTGGAGGCGAAGGTGCTTAGCGTGCAGCCCAAGCAGCGCCGCATGACCCTGAGCCTCGCCGCCGTGCAAGCGGAGATCGAGCGCAGCGAGATGGAGTCGTATATGAACCGCGACTCGGGCGCGGTGACCCTCGGCGAGCGTATCGGCGAGCAGCTCCGCGCGGCGAAGGAGGCCATCGAGCGCGCCCAGGCGCAGCGCATGGCCGAGGCGCGCCAGGCACAGGCGGCCCAGGAGCAGGAACAGGCCTCCGCACCCGCCTCAGGCGAGCAGCCCGACGAAGGAGAGGCCCAGGCCTCCGCGGAAGCGGAGCAGGCCCCTCCCCAGGAGAGCGAACAGCAACCCGGCGAGCAGCCTCCCCAGGGAACAGAGGAGGAGCAGGCCAGCGACTAACGCTGGCTAGGGACAGTGTACGTCCTGGGCATTGCCGGCCCCATCGCCTCGGGGAAATCCCTCCTGTTGAGCTTTCTCGCCGAGCTCGGCGCGCTCACCCTCCGCGCAGACGATGTCGCCCGGGAACTTGTCCGCCCGGGGAGCCCCTTGCTGGCCAAGATCGCCTCTGAATTTGGAAGCGAGTTTCTCACCCCGTCCGGCGAGCTAGATCGCAAGCGTATGGCCCGCCTAATTTTCACAAACCATGACGCCCGCCGGCGCTACGAGGCGCTGTTTCACCCCGTGCTCCACGAAGCGCTCGTAGAGCGCATTGCACGCGCGCGCAGCGCGGGGCAGGCGCAGATCCTCGCCGTTGAGGCGGCGATTATGGAGCAGCTGCGCCTGGTAGACGTGCTCGACGGCCTGGCGTATGTGGACGCCCCCGAGGAAGTGCGCGTGCGGCGGCTGGTGGAGCGCCTGGGGTATGCGGAGGAAGAAGCGCGCCGGCGGGTGCGCGCCCAGGCGGGGCTGGAGCGGGTTAGGGAGCGCGCCCGATGGCTTGTAGACGGCGGGGCGAGCAAGGAGAATTTAAAGCGCGCCGCCGCGCAAATATACCAAGACATCTTAAAGCAGGAGGCGTCAGATCAGTAGGCGAAAACAGTCGGCGAGCAAGCGCGAACCGAGCACTGCCCAGAACCGTTGAGAGTCCAGAAAAAACGGTTGGCAAGGGGCTTAGGCCGGGCTGTGCTCGGGCGGTGTCACATGCGCTGCCGCCGCGCACGGGCCGCGGGAGGTTGGTTTGCTGGTCAATTTGGCGCTGTGCTATACTTTGTGCGTTTCGTTCACCGAGCGGTCCAGCGGCGCAACCGGTGGCAGCCTGCGCGCGGGTCGTTTCTTGCGCTTGTTAACACGCTGCTCGCCCGAGGGTTGGGAGCTGAGGGGATAATGAGAAGACTGCTCGTCCTGGCCATTGTTTGTTCGTTCTCCCTGATCATCGCCGCCTCGCTCGTCGGCCGCCCGGCGATGAGCCAGGGGGTAACCCTGGGCCGCCACCAGTTCGTGGGGCAGGACGTTATCGGCGTGCAAGAGCGCTGGATGAACGTCCGCCACAAAATGGGCCAGGTCCTCGTTAGCCCCAGAGAGCTCAACCCGTTCTTCCCCACGGCCCGCGTTACCGAGCGCACCGGTGTGGTCATTGCCGACCCCGACCTGTTCGACTACAAAACCGTCCCCTCGGGGGGCACGGGAACGCCCGGCTGTCCGCTGGTAATCTCCGCGAACTGGGCCGACATTCCGCCTAACGATACCGCCGCGCCGTTTGTCGGAAACGGCGTCACGGGCGAGGCCTGTCGCGACATCTTCGTCCACGACACCACCCAAGCCACCCCTTGGGTGCGCATGACCGACACGCCTAACTGGCACGAATACGACCCCGTGTGGTCGCCCAGCGGGTTATACATCGCCTATGTGCGCGCGGATGAGGTAAACCCCGGACAGTGGCGCAGCGAGGTTTGGGTGCAGAGCGTCTCGACCACGGGCGTTAACGAACAGACGGCGCCCGGCGCGGGCTACTTTCAGATTACCGATACGGGCCCATCATGGCTGAAATACAAAGCGCATCCCACGTGGGCGAGCGACCCGCGCGCCGATACGGACACATTTACCCTTGTCTTCTCGGCCTACGACGAGACGGCTCAGCGCTGGAAGATCTATACGGTGTCTTCCAGCCAGGGAGCCATCGGCACGCCCACGGAATTTGTCGTGCCCAACGTCGCCTGCGACGCGCAGAACCCGCAGATGGGGCCGGACCTTTCCACTTTGCTCTTCGATGCCAATATGGAGATGGCCGGCGACCCGCCCGTGCAAACGCTCCTTCCTCAGGACCAGCACCGCATCTGGATGCGCTCCTCCGACGGCACGCTCACGCAGCTCACCAACGGCTCGACGATCGGCCAGGCGTTCTTCGATGTCGGGGGCACGTTCTCCGATGTCGACCCGGAGTGGGAGCGGGGGATGAACGCCACGGGCATTGTATTTGCCTCGAACCGCCCCACGGGGATTCCCGACCCGCTGTCCGACCCGACCCAGGAGTGGAATATTTGGGACCTGCCCATCTCCTCCATGGCCGAGGACCCCTCGCTGCTTAACCCGGTAAAGCCCCTGTGGGAAACGACGACCACGGCGACGCAGGACGACCTTTGCCCGACAACGGCGATCAGCTCGACTTCGGAGACGGAGATCGCCCTTGTCGTGGATGGCTCGACCCAGGACGGGGTGTGGGAGGACAGCGCCGCCATCGCCCAACCCAGCGACCAGCCCGGGTTCCTCGTGGCGATCCCTGTAACGCGGCGGGCCAACGGCACGGCGACGAAGGACTTTTACGGCCAGAGTTCGGTGACTATCGACGTGGAGATCAAGGGCGAGCCGGGCTATACCGACGTAAATGGGACGATTTACAGCGACGTCGAGGTCACCGCGGTAATGTGCCAGATCGTCGATCCCATGACGCGCGACTTTAACGCGCCGACGATGACTGTGTCGCACGCGGCCACGGGAATCTACCACTCGTTTGGCACGGGGGCGGCAAACCGCGCGTGGAGTATTAACGAAAGGATGTCCATGGCCTTTGAGGGGGGCACGATTTATGCGCCGCTGCCCTATCCCGTGCTCCAGACGGTAATGATGACCAAGCGCCCGGACCTTCCCGCGACGCACAGCGG
>CAZMGT010000035.1:8407-20481 GCA_964565895.1 uncultured Armatimonadia bacterium | reverse complement strand
GGGCAGAAGTTCATCGGCAAGCTTAACCCGTGGCGCGGCGGGGGCGAGGAGCCCTACGATTACGTCGGCCTGCCCGTGGAGATGTACTGGCGCACCGACCCCAACGGGGCATATCAGTTCTATGGGCCGCAGGGCCAGGAGAGGTGGGTGCCCACCGACCTCACCCGCGGAAATCCCGGCGACTTCGACCCGTTAGACCAGCTCGTGGGCGGGTCCTATGGCGAAAGAAGCGACAACGATATTTACGAGTGGCGCATTCTTTCCCGCGGCCCCGTGCCGCTGAATGTCCTTATGGAGTTTCTCCCCGGCCCGCCCTATCGCCCGCTGTGGTCGGCGACGATCGACCCCAACACGGGCTATCCCGTACCTCCCTCGCCGGGGTCCCCTCCCGACCCTTCCCTCCGTTGGGGCCAGCACGCGGTGTTCTGGGCCGCGCCGTATAGCGGCGACCTGTTCGTAGACGAGGGGACGATCCTCGACCTGGACACCCAGGCGAACCTGACCGCGTATGTCAACGCCGGCGGGCGGCTGCTCGTCAGCGGCCAAGACATTGCCTGGGGCCTGACCCACAACGGCGGCGTGCCCAACCAGGCGTTTTTGCAGAACATCCTCGGAGCGTCGTATGTCCGCGACGATGTCGGGGGCACGGACCCCGCGCGGAGCCATCGCGGCCAAGTGCCCACCCTCAGCGGCAGCGGGCCGATCGCCGGTGGGCCGTGGTATATGAGCGACCCACCGCGGAATGTTGCCTGGTGCGGCGACAGCCAGCTTCAGGCGGGGGTACATGTCAACCGCGGCGACTGCTCGGCGCTGAACCAGGCCTGGCCGGACGAAATCCAGCCCGCCGGTGCGAACACTCAGACGTGCTATACCTATCAGGGCCGCGTGGTCGGGGTATACACCAGTGGCTTCCCCAACGGCGGAAAAACGGTTTACTTGTCGTTCGGTGCGGAGGGCGTGCACAAGGCGTTCGGGCAGATCCCGAACACCAGCCCGCCGCGGGCCTACTGCCGCCAGCACCGCAAAAAGCTATTCCATAGCATTGTCGCTTGGTTCCGCGAGTCGGGGTGCATTATCGCGCGGGTGAAGTGGGGGAGCACGTCGAGCGGGCATGTCGCCGGCGAGCCCATCCCCAACGCCTGGGTGTTTGCCTCAAGCGGCGCGGGGACGTGGGCGGCGAAAACCGACGCGCAAGGGATGGCTTACTTTACCGGCTTGCCCGCGGTCTCCGGCTGGCGCGTAACGGCGCAGATCCTCGGAGCCATGGCCGACCACGAGGCACGGGTTAATACCTACGCCTATACGGGGCTTTTCGCGGGCGCGGGGATGGAGGACTTCTCCATGTTCGAGGTCCCCCCCGGAGGGATTAGCGGAACGGTGACCGACGCTATCTCCGGCGAGCCGCTCGCGGGCATTCACGTGCGCGCGACGTCGGACCTGCTCGACCCCTCGGGCAACCCCTACATAGGCACGGCGACGACGGGGAGCGACGGAACGTATGTTATCTCAAATCTCCCCGTGTCCACGTATACCGTCGAGGCTAACTACGATCGGACGACGACGGGGAACGTCAACTATAGCAGCCAGACGCTGAGCGGCATTCTCGTCAGCCCCGAGCAGATTACCCCGAACGTGGACTTTGCCTTAGACCCCGCCCCGGGCGGGATACGCGGCCGCGTCGTCGCCTCGGACACGGGCAACCCGCTCGCCGACTGCGTGGTTACCGTGCTCAACCAGCCGAGCATTCAGCCGCAGACGACGGGCGACGACGGCGTGTTTGTGTTCGACAACGTCCCCACGGGCAGCCACCAGGTGGAGATTAAGCGGCTGCAATATGAGTCGCGCACGGTAGACGTTACCGTCCAGGCGAACCGCGTGACCGACCTGGGCGACATTATCCTCCAGCGCATCCCGCCAGGGACGCTCCTCGCGCGCACGGTAGACCGCAACGGAAACCCCATCGCGGGCATTCAAATCGACGTGCGGTTTAACAACCAGACAGTGGTCACCCCGCTGCCCACGACGGGGAGCGACGGCCGGGTAACGATTCCCTTGGCGGCGGAGACCTATGAGGTGTTTGCCATTGATCCCGATCCCGCGCGCGGGCTGGCGTTTAGCCCGGATCCCGCGACGGTGGTTATTCTCTCCGGCGAGCAAACGGAGCAGGTGTTCGTGGTCGAGCCGCAGCAAACGTTCGAGGCCGGGTTGCAGATGTTTGCGCCAGCGTTTAACTACGCCGGCCGCGACCCGGCGTCGGTGCTGGGCGTCGTTCCCGAGCGCCTGCGCATGGCGCGCTGGAATCCCGAGCTTGGCGAGTTCGAGCTGTGGTCGCCCAACGCCAACCAGGCGGCGTTCGAGCTGCTCCGCGGCCGTGGGTTCTTCGTCCTCTTCCCGCCGGAGGGCGCGGCGATAACCTCGCGCGGCACGCCGCGGCCCACCGAGCCGGAGTATCGCCAGCCAGTCTCCGTCTCGCTTAGCGCGGCGAACAACGGCTGGAACATCATCGGCTCAGGGTTTAACTTCCCCATCGCGTGGTACGATTCCACGGTTACCGCGGGCGGGCAAACGATGACCGTGGCCGAGGCCATCTCTCAGGGGATAATCGCCAATGGGCTGTTTACCTATGGCCAGCGCGGCTATGAGCTGGCGCAAACGATGGCTCCCTGGCGCGCCTACTGGGTGCGCACGAAGCAGGCCGTGGTCGTTAACCTCACCCCGCCGCCGGTGACCGCCTCGGCGCCCGCCGAGGTCGGCCCGATGGCCGCGGTAAAGCGCGAGGGCGTCTCCTGGGCTGTGCCGGTCGTCGTCTCCTGCGGCGAGCTGCGCGACTCCGCGAACTGGTTCGGCGTGGCCCCGGACGACCGCGGCCTGGACGAGCGCTTTGACATCCTCGAGCCGCCCTCGCTGCGCGGGCTGCTCCGCGAAGAGCTGCGCGCTTCGTTCGACCACAGCGACTATGGCGCGGGCGTAGTCAGCCTGGCCGCGGACTTCCGCGCCGCGGTCGGGCGCGCGCAGACGTGGGACCTCACCGTGCGCACGACGGCGCGCGGGGCGCAGGTTACCGTGAGCTGGCCGGACCTGCGCGCTTTGCCGCGGCACCTGAGCGCCTCGCTCACGGACCTGGCCACGGGCGAGACGATCTCCATGCGCTCCGCGCAGGCGTATACGTTCCGCAGCGCCGAGGACGGCACGCCGCGCCGCCTGCGCATTACCGTGCGCACGGTGGGCGGGTCGTATAGCGGGATCATGATCACCGGCGTATCTGCGGTGCGCGGGCGGGCGGTTATCCGCTACCGGGCGTATGAGGACGTAACGGTGGACATTCGCATATTAAACGCCGCGGGGCGCGTGGTGCGGCATTTGGTAATGGGGAAGTTCCGGCCGGCGGGCGTGCACGAGGAGTCGTGGAACGGCCGGAGCGACGCGGGGACGCTGCTGCCCAGCGGGCAGTATACGGTGGAGATACGCGGGGTGTTTAGCGACCGCACGGTGCAGCGGGCAGCGGCGCGGCTTGTGCGCTAGAGGTGAGAGCAACGCTGCGCCGGGGCGAGGCGTCGGCGCAGCGTCGGGGAGTCAAGGTCGCGGGTGGTCCCCTGCGGGTCCGACCATCCGTGACTGGGCAAGAGAAAAAGTCGCGACTGCGTGGGCCGCACTGGCCCGCAGGGGAGGATAGGGAACATGCTTCGTGTCACTCGTAGCTCGTTTTGCAAGCTAGTGGCCAAACTGCTCATCGTCGCCCTTGTCGCGCCCATGTTCCTCTGGGCTGGCGCGGGCACCGCCCGGGGGCAGATGTGGCCTACGCGCAGGCCGATCTCCGTCGTCCTGCTGGAGATCCAGGACATTACCCCCCTCAAAGAGGGCGAGCAGCGCGACACGTACCTCGCGGACACCCTTAAAGCGGCCATTTGGACCCAGCTTCACGAAAACCGCTGGTTTCAGCCCGTGCCCGAAAACGACCTGCAGCTCGAGCTCCAGGACACGGAGCACTACCAAAAGCCTTATAACATCGCCGAGCAGTTGCGCCTTGCTGAGCGCCTGCAGGCGCACGGGGTAATCACAGGCTTCGTGGAGTATCTGGGCAAAGATCCGGAGAAGCCGGTGGTGGGCCTGCGCGTGCAGGCGATTATGCTGGACAAGCTCACCGAGGAGTACGTCCTCGGGGCCACGGTTACCGTATACAGCGATCCCCAGCCCGGGGCCGACGAGCGGACGCTGCTTAACGATGCGATCAAGAAGGCCGCCGCGGAGCTCGTCACCAAAATGGCCGACTATAAGGTTCCCGAGGGGGTCGTTCTCCTCGCTTCCAAGCTCACCGCGGTTAAGATTAACATCGGCGAGACGAGCGGGCTAAAAGAAGGCCAGCGCTTGGCCCTTATGCGCCTGATGTACGACCGCGTGCGCGAGCGGGCGGAGCTTGTCAAAATGGGTATCTTGCGCGCGTATGAGGTGCAGCGCGACAGCGCCCTGTGCGAGGTGGAAACTGCTCCCTCGGGCGTTCAGGTGGGCGACCGTGTGCGCGCGATTTGGTACGAAAAGCCCATCGGCCCCACGCCCCCGGACCTCGTGGCGCCCATGGGCGCAGCGGGCAAGAAAAAGCATATCGGCAAGGTGCTTACCGCGGCCGCGTTGTTCTATCTTATCGCCACGCTGATCCTGTCCAACCGCGCCACGGAGGAGCCGCGTATCCGCGCGCTCGAGGCGACCGACCCCGCCGTGGCGGGGGCGGAGTATCGCGCGCCGGAGCCGGTGGACGCCCGGCTGGGGCCCCAGGGCAAGCTGCGCGGGGCGCTGTTTAGCTGGCACGCCGTTCCTGGGGCGAGCGAATATCGCCTGGAGCTTTGCCCCGACCGCTCGTTTGCGCGCGACAAGACGCTCCGCCTGTCGCTTGCTCCGCGGTTCCCCGCGGGGCGGGGGATCGAGCAAGCGGTGGTCGACCGCGCAGACGCCGACCTGTTCCTTGCCGGGCAGCGGACGGTGTGGTGGCGCGTTGGAGTGCGGTCGGACAACGAGGCGATCGTGCGCCAGTATGGGCCGCAGTTCTTGTATAGCGAGCCGCAGGAGCTCGTGCTTGGGGAGAACTAGCGGCGCTAACCTTGGCCGCGGCGCAGACGTCGGATCTTTGTGAGCGTCAGGCTGTCGGCTGGCCGGCGAGCCGGCCGACAGGTTTTGCAAAGCTGGTCGCGACGCGAGATAGAGGGTGTGACGCCCATGGCAGTTGTGCGCATGCGTAGGGTATCGCAGACGCTCTGCGCGGCGCTGGTCGCGCTGCTCCTGTTCGCCGCGTTTGCCGCGGCGGCGGTGAAGGTCACCCCGGCAATGCAGCTCGACCCCGCGTTGGGGCAGTCGTTCCTGTCCGTCAAGGACCAGGTTCTCGTGGCCTTTGCCCCCACGGTCTCGCCCCAAGACGCCGCGCTGATCGGGGGGAAAATTGCCTGCCGCGTGGCGGGCGAGGTCCCCGGCATTAACGGCTACGTGTTCGACCTCCCCGCGGGGCGCACTGTGCCCGAGGTGCTCAACTGGTTCCGCAAGCAGCCCGAGGTGCGCTATGCCCAGCTCAACTACATCTACCATCTCACGCAGTTTACCCCAAATGACCCGTTCTATACCCAGCAGTATCACCTCCCGCTGATCAACTGCCCGCTCGCTTGGGAGCTTATCGGGAACATGCCGGGCAACAGCCCCCAGTCGCCGCAAATCGGCGACCCAAGCATTATCATCGGCATCGTAGACTCCGGCGTGCAGCTCGCGCACCCCGACCTCGCCCCGCTGATGTGGGTTAACACGGGCGAGATCCCCGGCAACGGCATTGACGACGACGGCAATGGCTACGTGGACGACGTTAACGGCTGGGACCACTTCGACAACGACAACGACCCGAACCCCACTCAGGGCGGGGGCATCGGCACGGCGAACAACTATCACGGAACGGCCGTGGCCGGCCTCGCTGGCGCGGTGGGCAACAACGCTGTGGGCGTCGCTGGGGTGAGCTGGAACTGCACGATTATGGCCGTAAAGGCGTTTCCCGACGACGGCAGCCCAAGCACCACGGCGGTGCTCGTGAACGCGGTGCAGTATGCGATAAACAACGGGTGCGACGTGGTGAACATGAGCTTTGGCGGCCCGGGCCAGGACACAGCGATGGAGCAGACGCTCATCTCCGGGTTTACCGCGGTGTTCGACCGCGGGCCGGGGCTGCCTCAGCGCGTTGGTGTTGTCCAGGTGGCCGCCGCGGGAAACACGGGCACGCGCTTTGACCGGCCGAAAATGGACACCCCCGTGCACTCCGAGCAGAACGACGAGGTCATTGGCGTGGCGGCGATCGACCAGCAGGGGGTGCGCGCGTCGTTTAGCAACTACGGGCCGGTGGGCGTGGACATCGCCACCTATGGCGTGGGGATGATCTCCACCTTGCTCGACGACCCGGCGAGCACGACGGACATCCCCTACGGCAACGCGGGCGACGGGACGTCGTTTGCCGCTCCGCTGGTGAGCGGCGCGGCGGCTGTCCTGCGCGCGATAAACCCCTCGCTTAGCGCCGAGGCTGTGCGCGACATCCTCTATCAGGCGGCGGAGAACTCCGCGGACCAGCTCTACTCCGCCAACCCCACGCTCGAGCCGCTCAAGGAGCTGGGGCACGGCCCGCTGGACCTGGCCACCGCGGTGCAAATCGTCCAGCAGGCTCCGCCGCACATTACGGTGACCTTCCCGGCCACCGGCGAGCGCATCTTTAACACCACGCCCAAGGTGAGAATTACTATCCGCAAGGCCTACCCTGGCGCGCCAGACATTACCTCGATCCGCGTCGCCGTGGGGCGCCAGGAGCGCGGACAGACGATCTGGCGCCCGGACATTTACTTTACGGGCACGTCGCTCGACTCGAAGACGATCGAGTTCCAAATCGGCGACCCCCAGGCGGGCGACGACATGACGGGCACGGCGTTTGAGGAGGCCCAGGCCCAGGGCCGCGCGGCGAACCTCCCCTTGGTGGTCAGCGACGCGGGCTCCACGACCTATGCCATTCGCGTCATCGTCTCCCAGGAGGGAACGGAGGACCACGAGCAAACGACGACGTTCCGCGTGTCCAGCGTGGCCATGGACGCCGGGCTGCACATGTTCTCCGTGCCCTACGATCTCGGGGCCATTGGCCTGGGCGAGAACAAGAGCTACGACGATGTGTTCCGCCGCCCGGACATTGTCTTCGGCTTGCCCGTAGACAGCCCGGGTGGCTCGTTCGTTGCTCGCTACGACCCGGAGAAGCGTGAGTACGTGCGCACCGACGTCGCGGGGAGCACGGAGCTGTCCGCGCTGGAGCTGGGCAAGGGCTACTGGGTAATGCTTCAGGTGCCCGTGCCCCGGCTGACCATCCGCGGCCAGCGCGCGGAGGGAACAACGCCGGTGGGCGCTCCGCCGGGCATTCCCCTCATGCCGGGGTGGCACCAAATCGGCCTCCCGTTCCCGTTCTCGGTCCCCGTGGCCGCGCTTGCCGTGGACTATGGCGGAGTGTTCATGACGCTCAGCGAGGCCGTGGACCAGGGGCTTTTGCGCGGCGCGTTTTACGCCTATAACACAGCTTCGGGCTATTACGAGGCGCAGGTCCTGCCCGATGGCGTGCTCGAGCCGTTTAAGGGCTACTGGGTGAGGATCCTCCAGCCCGTGCAGTTGCTTGTGCAGCCCGTGCAGGCCACGGGGCTGGGCTCGGTGGTTATCCAAAGCGCGCCGCGCGAGGGCTGGGTGGCGCAAATTGTCGCCTCCGCGGGAGGTGCGGAGGACCGCGCGAACTTCATCGGCGTCGCTCCCAAGGCGACCACGGGGTTTGACTTGGGCTATGACCTAGAGGAGCCCCCGCCGTTCGACAGCCGCGTGGTGCTTAGCTTCCGGCCCTGCGAGGGCGAGGTGTTTAGCCGCGACATCCGCGGGCCGGTAACCGACCGCCAGGTGTGGAACGTGGAGGTGCGCTGTGCCGCGCCGCGGCAGAAGGTCTCTCTGCGCTGGGACGACCTGCGCCAGGTGCCCCGCGACCTGGCCCTGTATTTGGTGGACGAGGAGACGGGCCGCGTGCTCTCCATGAGGAGCGTGGGCGGGTATACGTTCGTCTCCGGCGAGGCGGGCTCTGTGCGCCGGCTGAAGATCGTCGCCGAGCGGCGGGGCTATGGCGGGCGGCTGTTCTCCGTGCAAATGCTCCCCGTGCAGGCGACGCGCGGCGGCCGGGCTACGGTGGCCTTCCGCCTGAGCGAAGGGGCCACGGTGGACTGCGTCATTCGCAACGCTGCAGGGCGCATTATCCGGCACGTTGTGCGGGAGAAGACCTGCCCCGCGGGTGTTACCACCCTCGTTTGGGACGGACGGTCGGACGCGGGGACCGTCGCTCCGCCGGGGCGGTATTTGGTTGAAGTAATCGCGACGAGCGAGCGCATGGAGCGGGCAACAGGCGTTCGCACAGTCGTTAAGCAATAGGCTGGGCAGGGAGGGCGCTCTGCCCGCCGCCACTCGACGAGGCGTAGAGGTTCGTCGAGGGGAGGAGAATGTGACATGCAACCACCGACCACGAGCTTGCGCTGCGTCGCGGGCGCGGTTGTGCTGCTCATTCTCGGGCTAAGCGCGGCGTGCGTTGCGCAGCAGCAGCCACAGCCCCAGCCCCCGCCTCCGCCCGATGTTATCGCCAACAGCTATATTCGGGTGAGCGTGGGCGCGCCGGTCCTCCCGGCCACGGGGCAGAACGACCCCGCGTGGGGCGACGTTACCGTGCAGAACACGGGCGGCGAGGACATGCTCCAAGACGACGGGGCATTTTTGACCTCGCCCACGGCCAGCGGCAACGCCATGCTGCGCATCGACTACTCCGCCACGCAAGCGGGGACGATCGTTACCTTCGGCGACCCCGCCGCGGGAACCGCCCTCTCTACCTCCGTCCAGAAGACGCTCATCGAGGGCGTGTGGCAGGAGAACACGACGAGCATTATCGTCCGCCAGCGTATTCGCATTATCCGCGACATCGCCATGTATGAGTACGAGATCGAAAACGGCGACACGGCAAACCCCCATGCCGTGGAGTTTCGGCTGATGATCGATACCCACCGCGGCGCGGCCGACGACGGGCCGGTGTATATCTCCGGCGTGGGCAAGGTGGAAACGGAGACGGAGTTTCTCGGGGCAAATGTCCCCGCGCAATACCTTGTCATGGACGACGAGACGAACATTACCGTTACCGCGCAGGGCATTTTCTCCGGCCCCACGGTAACCACGCCCGACCGCCTCGTCGTCGCCTATGCCCCGGACATCCGCGGGGTATTCGACTATACCATCACCCCGACGAAGAGCATTACCACCGATAGCTGCTTCGCCTGCTACTGGAACCAGAAGACGCTAAACCCGGGGGAGAAGGTTACCTATCGCATCTACTACGGCAACGGGCTAGCCACGCACTATACGGAGTCCAACGTCGACGTGGCCCTCGTCGCGCCGTTTTCGCTCCAGCTCAGCGCCGACGGCACGAGCTACTCCAACAGCCCGTTCCAGGTAACCGCCGCGCTTACCAACCTCACGGGGACAGACCTTCTCGGGGGCTCGGCGGTGCTTAACCCCGACCGCGGGCTGGCGCTAGAGGGCGTAGACCCCACCCTCCAGTTCCCGGCGATCCCCAACGAGACGACGCAGCAGGTAACGTGGCTGGTCCGCGCCACAGGCGAGCGCACGGGGCACCTGGGGCTTAACGTGCGCGTGGGGGCAATGGGGCTAACCCGGGCCTCGCTATATCGTACGGTAAACGTCCCCGCGCTGGTTACCATGAGCGTGTCGGCAAATCTCGGCCGGGGCCTGCGCTTTATCTCGTTCCCGTTTGACTTCTTAAACCCCGACCCGCGGCAAGCGCTGAGCATCACCGACGCCAACGGAATAGACAACTTCCCCGAGCTAATCGCCGTCTACGATCCGGAAAAGCCGGAGACGAACGCCTACGACGTGTATCCCTACGGTTTAGCCGCGGAGCTCGTCCCCGGGCGCGCGTATTGGTTTTACGTAGACAGCGACCGGACGATTACCGCCATCGGCGGGTTCGACAACATTCGCTTCTTAAACACCGAGCCCATGCTCGTCGTGGACCTTAAGCAAGGACGCAACGGATGGAACGGCATCGGCTGCCCGTTCTCCTATGGCGTGCAGCTCGGCGAGACGCAGTTTGTTTACAACGGCACGGTCCTCTCCTATGCCGACGCCGTGCGCGCGGGATGGGTGCGCGGAGCGATTTGGTATTGGGACCCCACGCTAAACGGCAACCAGGGCGGCTATGCGTTTACCGGCCAGGCGTCGAGCTACCTCGCCCCGTGGACAGGCTACTGGATAAAGATCCTTGTGGACTGCGACCTCATTTTCCAGCCGGGGACGGTATTCGGCGCGCCGCCGCCGGTGGGCACGCTCGGGCTGGGCGCGGTGCCCGACAGCGAGGCGAGCGCCGCGAAGGCCCGCGGGGCGGGCGCCTCGGCGCGCGACTGGTTGCTCGAGCTTGGCGTTAGCGCGGGCGAGTGGAGCGACTTCGGCAACTACATCGGCGTTTCGCCCCAGGCGCGCGACGGCTACGACCCGCTCGACGTAGAGAAGCCTCCCTTGCCCTCGCCGGTAAGCTTGGCTATGCGTCCCGCGCGCGGCGCGGCCGCCGAGGCCCTCATGCAGGACGTGCGCGCAGCGGCGGGCGGCGAGAAGACGTGGGATGTGCTCGTGCGCGCGGAGCTGGCCGACGAGGAGGTTACCGTCTCCTGGCCCACGATTCGCTATCTCCCGCGCGAGCTCGAGGCTGTGCTCGAGGACCTCGACGCAGGGCGCACGGTATTTATGCGCGCCGCCCCGTCGTATACGTTTAACTCAGGCAGCGGCGGCGTGCGGCATTTGCGGATAACGGTGGGGCCGCGCAAGCGTGGGCTGCAGCTTGCCGCTGTCAGCGCGCAGCCGCTGGCGCGCGGGCGCGGGGCGACGCTCGCCTATACGCTCTCTGCGCCGGCAACGGTGGACGTTGTTGTGCTCAACGCCGCCGGGCGCAAGGTGCGCACCGTGGCGCGCGGCCTGGCCCGGCCCGCGGGAGCGCACAGCGCGGTGTGGGATGGGCGCACCGACGCGGGAACGATGGCCCCCGCGGGGTTGTATCGCGTTGAGGTTACCGCGCGCAGCGAGGCGGGCGGCAGAGTGGCGGCATTTGCCACGGTTGTCCTTCGCTAGCGCTACGTGGCGCGCAGCGCGAAAGTTTTCGGCCAGGGGACAAACCACCTTCGTTCCTCTGGCCGTTGTCTGTACGGCGCTGTGCGAGGGGAAGCGGGGCAGCACGATGCGGCCGGGGGCGACGCGCCGCGGAAGGGGTTTGCCGCGCTCGCAGGAACCTATCATCAAAACCCAGAGGTCCAGCCGATGAGCCCTCGTTGTGCGACAAGCGGCGCCAGCGTCCGCCGTGCGGCTTGCCTGGGAGCTGTTGCCCTACTCCTCTGGGTTGCTCGCGCATCGTTGGCCCAGGCCCCGGGCCTAAGGGTAACGCTAAGCTCCAGCCGCACGGAAATCGTCAACGACGGCCGGGACGCGGCGATCCTCGTGTGCACGGTGACCGACCGCAACAACCAGCCCGCGCCCGACGGCACCCCCGTGCTGTTTACCGTGCTCGAGGGCCAGGCCGTGCTCGACCCCGCGGATGCAATGACCGAAAACGGGCAGGCGCAGACGAAGCTCACCGCGGCCCCGGGGGCATATGACTACGTCGTGGTTACCGCGGTCGCCGGCGGCAAGCGCGCGGAGAACCCGGTTACCATTCGCATTAAAGACGTTGCCGCGAAAAAGGAAAAGGGTATTCCCAATGTGCACCTCGTCGCCGACGGCTACCTCGCCTTTTACGAGGAGAGCCAAATGTTCAGCGCGCACGAAAACGTGCGCTTTCGCTATCGGCGAATTTCCATTACCGCGGACTCCCTGCGCTTTCGGCTGTCGGATTTTGCCCTGCAGGCGACGGACGCCGTGGTGAGTAACGGCGAGAAGGAGTTTCGCGCGCGCGAGCTATACATGGAGTTTCCCTATTACGGCACGCGCGGCGTGGCCATTCTCGA
>CAZMGT010000035.1:0-8397 GCA_964565895.1 uncultured Armatimonadia bacterium | reverse complement strand
GAGCCCGAAGGGCGCGACTTTTACTTTGTCGACGAGGACTTTAGCGAAGCCTACTGGACGGCGCCCCAAGGCAAGTGGCGCCCTTGGCCCCTGGGCGAGTCGAAAATCGTCGTCCAAACGCACACCGTGTATATCGAGCCCGACGAGAAGATTATCCTCAAGCCCGCGCGCATCTACTACAACAACAGCCACGTGTTCACCATGAACGTATGGCAGATTGCGCTTACCGCAAAGGCGCTGAGCACGATCCCCGAGTTTTTCGGAATCGACTCCCGCGGAAAAGTGCACGTCACCTATCCCTACTACTTCACGGCGAGCGACCGGCGCATGGGCATTATCCACCTGCGCAGCGGTGCGCCAACGAGCTGGTCCTCGGAGCGCGAGGGGTTTTATGTCGATTTCGACTATCAATACTCCGACTATGCAGGGGGCGAGGGTCGGTTTTACATAGACGGCATCTTCGCCAAAGACTGGGGCGCGCGCTTTTACCACACCCAGCGCTACGACGAGCGGACCACCGGCTACTACACCATCGCCTACCCTTCGCACCGCTTCGTTTGGGGCCACGGCAACCTGTTCCGCTCCTATGGCGACCACAGCCAAATCCTCAACGCCCGCTTTCAGTTCGGCAAGGGTTTCGAGCCGACGTATGCCGTGGAGAGCTCGTGGCATTATTACGCGCGGCCGTTTTTGGGGTCGTCGCTGCGCGTGAACTACGGGTTTGAGGCCGGCGTGGGGCGCGACTACTTCGACCCCCGCGTGTTCGGCGAGATCGGGGCCAACGCCCAGGTGCTTCTCGCCAAGCGCCTGCGCTTGGGCTCGCGGCTCACGTTCGACCCCCGGCTGAGCACCTCGGTGGTCACCGACACCCTGGGGCGGACGGAATTTCGCTACGGGGCAACGGTGTCCGCGAACCTGCGCCTCAGCCGCTGCGCGAACTTCGGGCTAACCTACTCCGCCGAGCGCTATCAGGGGGCGCGGCTCTTTTCGGGGTGGAACACCTGGTTGCGCGGCTACCTTTACGGAATGGACCCGGACAACAAGTGGTACGCCTCGCTTGTCGCCTATTTCGACCTCGACAGCGGCATGCGCTTCGGCAACGCAAGCGTGGAGTACGAGGTGGCCTCGAACTGGCGCGTGATCGCCGACGCGTTCTACCGCTACTTTCGCGGTTATGATATCCTTGATTACGAGGTCGGCATTTCCCGGCAGATCGGGGGGCAGGAGATCCGCCTGCGCTACGCAAGCATAGACGACCGGATATACATCGAGCTCGGCCGGCGGCGCGACGCCGTGTTCGGCCGCGTGTTTTAGGCGCAGGCCCGCCCCGAACCCTCGAGGAACAGCGCGCCGCGCAGCGAATTTGCAAAACCGAGCGCCACCGAGGAAAACGCGCGCAACCGTGCGAGGTGCCAGGAGCCGTGGCTCCCAGGTGGTACAAACAGCGCATTGTAGACGCGGGCAAGCGGTTTGTCCTGCACAGCGATTTCAAGCCCGCGGGCGACCAACCGAAGGCCATTGAGGAGCTCGCCCGCGGCGTGCTCGAGGGCAAAAAGCATCAGGTGCTGCTTGGCGTTACGGGCTCGGGCAAAACGTTTACCATCGCCAACGTGATCGAGCGCGTGCAGCGCCCGACGCTGGTCATTGCCCACAACAAAACGCTCGCCGCGCAGCTCTGCGCCGAGTTCCGCGCGCTGTTTCCCGAAAACGCGGTGGAGTACTTCGTTAGCTACTACGACTACTATCAGCCGGAGGCCTACAAGCCGGCCACGGACACATATATCGAAAAGGACGCCCAGATTAACGACGAGATCGACCGTCTGCGCCACGCGGCAACGCAGGCCGTCTCCTCGCGGCGCGATGTAATCGTCGTGGCCAGCGTGTCGTGCATCTTCGGCATCGGCTCGCCGGAGATCTATCAGGAGATCGTCCTCTCCCTGCAGGTAGGGGACGAGATCGACCGCGACGAGATCCTCCGCCAGCTCGTGGCCATGCAGTTTACGCGGAGCCAGGTCTCGCTTTCCCGCGGGCGGTTCCGCGCGCGGGGCGACGTTGTCGAGATCTACCCCGCGGACCAGGAAGCGATTGTGCGCGTGGAGATGTTCGGCGACGAGGTGGACCGGATAACGGTAATCGACCCCCTCACGGGCGAGGTTGTGCAGGAGCCGCCGCGCATCGACATCTACCCCGCGACGCACTGGGTGGCCACCGAGGCGCGCCTGCTCTCGGCGATCGAGGGCATCGAGGCGGAGCTTGAGGAGCGCCTGAAGGAGCTGCGCAGCGAGGGCAAGCTCCTTGAAGCCCAGCGCCTGGAGCAGCGCACGCGCTACGACCTAGAGATGCTCCGCGAGATCGGCTACTGCCAGGGGATCGAGAACTACTCGCGCTATTTCGACGGCCGCGAGCCCGGCGAGCCACCCTATACGCTGATGGACTACTTCCCCGACGACTACCTGCTGATCATTGACGAGTCGCACCAAACGATCCCCCAGATCCGCGGGATGTACTACGGCGACCATTCGCGCAAGGTAAACTTGGTGGAATATGGCTTTCGCCTCCCCTCGGCGTTCGACAACCGGCCGCTAACGTTCGAGGAGTTCGAGGAGCGAGTAAACCAGGTGATTTACACCTCGGCCACGCCGGGGCCCTATGAGCTGGAAAAATGCGGGGGCAAGGTGGTGGAGCAGATTATCCGCCCCACGGGCCTCGTTGACCCGGAGATCGACGTCCGGCCCACGGAGGGGCAGATCGACGACCTGATCGGCGAAATCAAAAAGCGCGTGGAGAAGAACCAGCGGGTGTTGGTAACCACGCTGACTAAGCGCATGGCCGAGGACTTGGCGGAGTATTTGAGCGAGCTGGGGATGAAGGTGCGCTATTTGCACTCTGAGGTGCGCACGCTAGACCGCGGGGAGATTTTGCGCGACCTGCGCCTGGGCGAGTTCGACGTGCTCGTGGGGATAAACCTCTTGCGCGAGGGTCTGGACCTGCCCGAGGTCTCGCTTGTGGCCATCCTCGACGCCGACGCCGAGGGCTACCTGCGCTCTACCGCCTCGCTCATTCAGATCATGGGCCGCGCCGCGCGCAACGTCGAGGGCAAGGTGATTATGTACGCGGACACAATCACCGAGGCCATGCGCGAGGCGATTGACGAGACGAACCGCCGCCGGCGGATTCAGATGGAGTATAACCGCAAGCACAACATTACCCCGGCAACGGTGGTCAAAGCCGTGCAGGACACCGTGCGCATGCGCGAGGCGGTTATCGAAGAGGCGCGGCAAACGGTGGCGCGCATCGTCGCCGGCGACAAGCGCGAGAGCATCGAAGACCTTATTGCCTCGCTCGAGAAGGAAATGCGCGAGGCCGCGGAGCGGCTGGAGTTCGAAAAGGCGGCGGAGATCCGCGACGAGCTGGCCGAGCTGCGCAAGGTTGCGGCAAGCGCCGCTCAGCGCGCGCGCAGCGGCGACTAGCCGTTGCTCCCTGCCCTGCTACTTCGGGGGAAAGCCCTCCGGCATCCACACGGGAAGGTCGGCGAGCGACTTGCGCGCCTCCTCCGACGTGGGCACGCCCCAGGCCTGGAAAAACGGCCCCAGGTTGCGCCCTACGGCGCGCGAGAAACGGACAAGCCACTGGTCGCGCTTTTCCGCGTCGCTCCGCGGCCGCTCGCTGGGAGCGAGCTGGCGATACTCCGCGAACACATTTTTGTACGCTTCCCAGCCGAACGCCTCCTGAAGTTGGACGTACATGATGAGGGCGAGGAACGGGTCGCGCTTCCAGTCGCTAAACTTCGCCCCGCGGGCAAAGTAGCGCCGAAGGAGCTTCTCCCGGCCGTTCTCGCTTAGGCACGCGCGCGCCTCGCGTGGGGGAATGCCGCACACGTTGTCTAGGATATACAGGGTGAACAGGTTGCAGGTAACCTCCACCGTGCCGTCAAACGTCCAGTCCGGCGATTGGTGGTTGTGGCCCAGCTCGTGAAACAGCCCCCACACGCCGCCGTGTGCCTGGCGCTTGAGCGTGGCCAGGTCAACGATTACCGGCGCGACGTCGAGCCAGGTCATGATCGGGTAGCCGGAGTGCATATACCCCGCGCTGATCTGCACATCGCAGACGTAGCGCTGGGCGAGCTCGCGCTCCTTGGGGATCGCTGCCAGCTCCGCGGCGCTGTCCATTACCCTGTCCCAAAAGCGCAGCAGCTCCTCCGGGTCGTCCAGCTCGCGCACCACGCGCGAGGGCACGGTAAGCACGACCTTGCTTGTCTGTAGCTCGGCCCACGGCGCGGGGCGCTGGCGAATGCTCGCCCGCCACTCGGAAAGCTTTGTTTTCCCCAGGACAAAATGCGGCGCGTTAACGCAGCCGCTGATCGTCACGGTAACGCGCCCTAGCTTGCATCGCGCGGGGACCTCGACATACACCAGCCCGCCAAACGGGTTAGCGAGGCGCGTTTGCCCGCTGGCGATGGGCGCGCGCCAGCACACCTCCGGGCAGCGGCGCCAGGAGGGCTTTTGCCACAGGCTGTCGCTGTGCGCTCCGATGCGCAGCCACAGCCCCTTGCCCACCGCACGCTCCGGCGCGCGGAGGACAACGAGCTCGCCCGGCGGAGCATAAAGCCCTGTGCTGTGCCACCCCCGGCGCGCGGTGTCGATCTCTACCTTAGCGGTCACCCGCGGGGCGTCGTCGGGGACGGGCCCGGGGAAAAATTTGGCTGCCGGGTGCGCGGTAATCTCCTCCGGGGGCAGGCGGCGCAGGCGCTGCAGCTCCACGGTCAGCGCCAGGCGCGCCAGCGGCTTGTCCTGCCCCAGCGGAGCATCGGGCCGCGGAACCGCCTGCTCCGCAAACCGCGCACACAGTCGGGCGAGCCGCGGCTGAAATTGCTCCTCGTCAAGGGGCAAAGTGCGCGCTGCGCGCGAGACAACGGCCACCGCTTGGGCGAGCTCGGTTTTGCTAAGCTGCTTTTTGCCCGCGGCGTGGGCCTCGAGGGCGTCAAGCGCCTGCCCCGCGTGGGCCAGGGGCGGAGGCGTTTGCCCCGCGGCAAAGCCCACGCGCGAGGTCCGCTGAAACATGCCATCGGCCCAGGCAATGCCCGCCGGGGCGAGAAGGAGATTTCCCGGGTGGTCGCTGGGCAGCGCCTTGCCCGGGTTAAGCTGAAGCCAGCCCCAGCCCAGGCCCATGACCACAAGCCCGCCGCCGTTTTCCACAAACCGGCGCACCGCGGCGATCTCCTGCTCTCCGCGGAGGCTCGTAGGATCGAGGCACAGCGCGGAAAACCGCCCAAGCTGGGCCATCCAGCGCGGGCCGCCTAGCGCCTGCGCGCCAACCCCGTGTTCGCGCAGAAAGCTTAGCAGCCCCCCGTGCCCACGCACGGCAACCGGTCTCGCCCCATCGCCCGCGCCCCGCGCCCAGCGCACGGCATTGAGCATTAGCCGGCCGGTGTCCGCCGTGTTCAGCGCGCTTGGGGCGAAGTAGCCCGTGTGGCCGAAGGCGACAACCCGGCCGCGGCCAAGGCGCGCCCCGGCGACAACGGGCTCGTAAATCCCATTGCCCGTTTTCCCTAAAACAACGGCAAACGCGCTCGGGCGAAAGAGACACAGCGGGCCAGGGATGCCCGGCGCGGCGATCTCGCGCACGCCGGCGAGCAGCGCGCCAACGTCGCCCTGCGCCGCAGGGGCCTGGGCGAGCGCCGCGCCGCCGGCTAAAGCACTGGCGAAAAGCAACGCGCACAGCCTCACCTTAACGGCTCCTTTCCGGACCCTCTCGCGGGAAAGCGGCAGGGGCTGTGTGGGAGGTTCTCTAAAACTTCCGCGCGCCCTGCGCCAGGGAGAGCAGGGGCTTGGCGCCTTTGCGCGCGAGCAGGGATACCGTAAGATAGCTCCCCTCAACCTTCGCCTTCACAACAACGGGCGCGTCGAGGATGTTTTGAAACTTCATGTCTGGCGAGGGATAGCTCACCGTGGCGTCCATGCCCCAGGGAACGTAGTGCACGGGCAGCGAATGCTGATGCCGCTCGACAATGCGCATCCCCGCCCGCCGCGCAGCGTTGTACGTCGTCGTGGACACCTGGCACACACCCCCGCCGATCCCCATGATCACCTTCTTGCCGCTATATACCGGCGCGTAGCGAAAACCGCGCTCCCAAGAGCGCTCGCCCACGGCCTCGTTAAGCGAAAAAATGCCTCCGGGGGGAACGATCGTCCCATCCATTATCTTGCACGCCAGCTTAATGTTGTTTACGCGGCTCGTTTGCCACGGGGGAAAGTGCGTTGTGAACTGGCCGATAATCTCCAGGTCGCGCAGATCGCGCGCAAACACCTCCGGGGGAATGCGTGTCACAATTAGCGGGCAGCTCACCTGGCGGCCGAGCAGCGGCCGGCTGGCGAGCAACCGCCGCGCCGTCTCGGCGACCTCCAACCTCAGCCCCACGCGCTCGGGCACGACCACAAGCTTGCTCCCCCGGACGACGACCTGGGCATCCTGTGGGGGCCGGTTAAGAGAAAGGGCAACAGCCTCGAGCGCAGCATAAAGCCGCCTCTTGTTTACGCGCAGAGGAATGGCGATTTGCTCCCCGCTGCGCAGCACGCGCACGCGCTCGCTGAGCGAGGCGAGGATCGTCTCCCGCCTTCCCATACGCAGCGCTTGGCGAACAGCGGGCTGGACATCGGCGGAAAACCCCAGCGCGCTAAGCTTAACCGCAAACACGCGCTGGCCAAAGCGCAGGTGCGCGCGCCCGGCAAGCTGCTCTTGGGCAAAGCGCCGCAGCTTCTCCTCCGCCTGCGCCGCGCTCAGCCCGCCGACATCTACCCCAGCCACGGAGACACCGCTGAGAATACGGTCGCCCTCGCGCAGCGCGGCCGCGGAGCAAACATAGGCCAGGGAGAGAATAGCAAGCACCCCGAGAAGCGAGAGGACAACGGCATGGATATAGGCCGACCTGCTCATAGCTGCGCTGTGCTTTGGCGACGGGCTTCCGCTATGTCCAACATTTGTTTTCCCCGCGCGGTTCTCAGAACAAGCATAGCTGCTTTTCGCACTGCCCGTAAACGGGCGAAAGGAAACTTGCCCAAGGGCCTTCGCGCTGCGCAGTGTGTTGGGCTGACGGATGCCGAGGCGGGGCGTCGCTTAACGCCGCCGTGGCCTGGCTTTGCGCGCGGCCTAGCCCAGCGAACGCCCACGCCGCTGGCGAGAGCTACTTCTTGCCGCGCTTAACGAGCTCGCTCCACTTCTTAACGATGTACTGGTAGACGTTAATGCCGAAGCGGAACGCCTCCTCGCGGGCCTTCTTGCCCGAGTGCGGATGCGTCCCCTCCCACCCCGCGCTATAGTCCACGGGCGTGTAGATTACCGCGAGCCGGCCGTTGATAAACAGCCCCTTGGGTGGCTCGCGCTGGCCCAGCGAGTCCGCGGGGACGTTCTTAAAGTCGTATATCTCGTGGAAGATCTCGTGGTCGAGGGGAATATCCACAAACTTCGCGCCAAACGTCTGCTCTAGCTCGCGCCTGATCGACTCCCCAAACGCCCCGTGGCTGTGGCAGGCCCAGATCGTCCCCCCCTGCTCCACATATTCGCGCAGCGCCTGCCGCTGCCGCGGGGTAAACGAGACGGGTTTCGTCCCCGTGGTAAACACCACGGGATACTTGCGCAGCTCCTCGGTTTCGATGGGCACGAAGGTTTCGCGCGGGGTAGCGGTAATCAGCGTTCTGCGGCCGACCTCGCGGGTCATGAAGTATGCGGCCATCGGGGCGCAGTCGTAGTCGGAGTTCGTGATAAGGTTGGGAAGGACGAACTCGCCCGCGGCGCTGGGGATCAGCCCCGCGGGCCGGGCCTTCGCGCCGGTTAGCGCGGCATAACCGCGGCCCCCCGCGCCGCCCAAGCCCGTCTCCGCGATCGGCCCAACTCCTCCGCCGCCCCCGCCCTGGCCTGGGATGGAGAAGGCGATGGGCAGGCCGACGCCTCCGCGGCCCAAGCCAAGCAGCGCCGGGCCCCAACCCTTGCCTCCTTCGCGGCCCCCGGGGACTCCGCGCTCCTCGCCCCCGGGGCCGGTGCCCGCGCGCCCCGTGCCGGGGCCCGGGCCAAAGCCCAAGCCCCCGGGCTGGGGAACGATCTTCGCGACAAACGGCCCCTTGCCGCCCGGGCCAAACCCGGCGTGGCCCTGCGGCCCGCCCGCGCCGGCTCCGCGCAGGCCCAACCCACCGCCGCCGAACCCTCGGCCGCCGGGCAGGCCCAACGTGCCGACGACGGCGCGGCCCACGGCAATCCCCAGCGGCCCGCGGCCGGGGCCGGTGCCTCGCCAGCCTGTTCCGCCAGCGCCGCCACTGCCGCCTGCGCCATATCCTCCGCCTCCGCCCAGGCCGCCGAACAAAACGCCCCCGCCCCAGCCCGGGGTGGCCTTCTCGCCTAGGCCTC
>CAZMGT010000034.1:21495-40008 GCA_964565895.1 uncultured Armatimonadia bacterium | reverse complement strand
TCGCCCGCCAGGGGGGAACGAAGGTCGGCCTGCTCCGGCCCACGGTCCTCTGGCCGTTCCCGGACTATCCGGTGAGCAGAATGCTCGACAAAGTTAACGCGGTAATCGTTCCTGAGATGAACTTCGGGCAGATGGTGCTTGAGGTGGAGCGCGTAAACCAGGGGCGGGCGAGAATCTATCCCCTGCGCCGGGTGGACAGCGAGCTGTTTGAGCCCGAGGAAATTCTGGACGCAATCTTGGAGGCGGCCTAGCATGCCAGCGCCTGCGTCGATCGATGTCATCCACCACTACCTGCGCTCGTCTAAGCGCTTTCCGTTTGTGTGGTGCGCGGGGTGCGGCAATGGAATTGTCCTTGGGGCCCTGCTGCGGGCGATCCACGAGGTGGGCCTGGAGCGCGACGAGATCGTGATGATCTCGGGCATCGGCTGCTCTAGCCGCGCCCCGACTTATGTGGACTTTAATACGCTACACACGACCCACGGCCGGGCGATCGCCTTTGGCACCGGCGTTAAGCTGGCCAAGCCCCACCTGCATGTAATCGTAGTCACCGGCGACGGCGACGCCGTGGCCATCGGCGGCAACCACTTCATCCACGCCGCGCGGCGGAACATCGACATGACGGTGATTGTGTTCAACAACTTCATCTACGGGATGACCGGCGGCCAGTATTCGCCGACCACCGGCCCGGGCGACTTCGCGACGACCGCGCCCTATGGCAACGTAGAAAAACCGTTTGACGTGTGCGACCTTGCCGCGGCCGCGGGAGCGACGTTCGTCGCTCGCTCCACGTGCTATCACGTCACGCACCTGGAGCGGATGATCGCCGCGGCGCTGAAGCACAAGGGGTTTGCCGTGGTGGACGCGATCACGCAGTGCCCCACGTACTATGGCCGGCTGAACAAGATGGGCGGGCCGGTGGAGATGCTGAAGTGGCAAAAGGAGCATTTCATAACTAAGGAGCAGATGGAGAAGTTGCCGCCCGAGGAGCGCGAGGGAAAGTGGCTGCGCGGGATTTTGGTGCAGCGCGACCTGCCGGAGTATACGGAGCTTTACGAACAGGTGATTCGCAGGGCGCAGGAGCGCCGCGCCGCGGGCGGCGCGGAGGAGGCTGAGCGGCAGTGTTTGAAGGAAAAGACAGAGTCAAAATCCGGCTAGCGGGCTCCGGCGGCCAGGGGCTGTTGCTCGCCGGCGTCATCCTCGGCGAGGCCGCGGCGATTTACGACGGCAAAGAGGTGTGCGTGACCAACAGCTATGGCCCCGAGGCGCGCGGCGGAGCGAGCAAGAGCGAGGTTGTCATTAGCTCAGAGGAAATCGACTACCCCAAGGCGACAAACCTCGATATCCTCGTCGCGCTAAACCAAGAATCGTGCGACAAGTACTTTCACGACTTGAAAAAAGAAGGCGTGCTCATGGTCGACGAGCACTATGTGAAATCCGTGCCCACCTCGCGCGCGTTCGTTATGCCGTTTACGGACATCGCGCGCGACGTCGTGGGGAAGCAGATTACGGCAAACGTCGTTGCCTTGGGCGCGCTGTGCACGCTTACGCGGGTGGTTACGGAAAAAGCGCTGCGCGCGGCGGTGCTCTCGCGCGCGCCGAAGGGCACCGAGGAGGCGAACCTGAAAGCGCTTGAGGAGGGCTTTGCCCTGGGCAAGAAGGCGCGCGAGCAGGTCGAGGCGGGGCTCCTCGCCTCGTAGCGCGCGCCGGCCCGGCGGCCTTGCGCTGCGCGCGGGCCTTTTGGAAATCGTCTCGCTCGTTGCCTCTGCCGGCCCCACTGGGGTCGGCAGAGTTCTTTTGCGGGCGCGGGGAAGGGATCGCTTCCCGCGCGCGGCGAACGGTTCTGCGCAGAACACGCGGGTGGTGGCCGCCGTGCGCTTGGCCGTTGCTTTGTCCTCGCTTGCTGTTCTGCTTGCGCGCCCTGCGTGCGCGCAGTACTTCCTGGTGAGCATTACGACAACGGACGGGCGGACGATCGAGGGAGCCGTCGCGCCGGCAGATGCCCAGTTCCAAGCGACTACCTCCGAAGGGCAAACGGTTACCCTGCGGCTGGAGAAGCTGCCGCCGTATGAAAAGCAGGGGGGAATTTCGGAAACGATCGAGCGCGTGCAAGCGGGCTACGTTATCCGCGCCCCGTGGTATACCGCCGTGGTAAAGCGGCTGTGGGAGAACATGCCCCTGCGTGTGGGCCAGCGCGTGGTGAACGTCCCCGGGGAGCTGGTGAACAGGGCCACCGTGCGCTGGGTCGAGCCCGCGGACAAGCCGCAGCAAGGGGGCGGGAAACGGTGAGCGGGGCCAGAGCGGCGGTTTGTTTGCTTTGCGCCTGCTGCGCAGCGGCGATGGGGCAGACTCCCCAAGCTGCGCGCTCCTGGCAAGGCGTGCCCTATGTCGCCCAGCCGCTGGGCGATCCGCTCGCCGGGCGGGAGCAGTGGGAGAGCAAGGATTTTTGCGTTTACGAAACGGCCCTTTGCCCCGCGGCATTGCTTCGCGCGAAGAGCGACCGGGTGGTGTTTTTCGAAGGGCTTCGTGAGTACGGCGCTGAGCCGCCGAGCTTTTTCGTGACAAAAACAGCGGGCGGGGTGCGCGCCGTCTCCCGTGGGGAAGCGATCGCCGGCGGCGAGATGGCCGCGCCGTGGATCGTCGCCTCGTTCGCGGGGTGCAAGGGGTTCGAGCAGTTTGACGCCCCATGGTATATCACCCTCCAGCGGCGGCCGCGGCGCGTGGCACTAAGCGACGAGGGGCTGGAGATTACCTTTGCCGCCGAGGACACGGGCTACATCGCCGAGATGCCCCTGTTCGGCTACTACAAGCCTCCGCAGCCGGGGGCGGACCTCGCGCGCGAGCATGGCCTGCCCTCGCGCAACATCTACCCCTGGACGTGGCGAAAGAGCTTTCCGCGGGAGCTCGTTCAGCATTGCGACTGGTGGGCGCGGGTGCTCCGCGCGTTTCCCGTGGCCATGCAAGAGAGCTTTTCGGTAAACCCCGCCCAGGACACGATTACCTTTCGCCAAGACTACCGCTGGCTTCTGTGGCGCGACGACTGGGGCACGCCATCCACGAAATTCGCCGTTTTGCCCCCCACGCTCGGCCTGGCCTGGCGCACGCCGGGCTTTCCCATGGAGATCTCCGCGCCGATTTACGACCCGGATTATCCCACGGCGTTTGGGCCGTTTGTCGGCGCGCTGGGCGTGGATCGCCTGGAGATTAACATGCGCGTGTTGCAATATCTGAACGAGCTGGAGGAGCTTGAGCTGCCCGCACAGCCTGGGTCCATCGCCGCCGAGGCGCTCAGCCGGCTGGTTCGGGCAATGGAACAAAAGTTTCCCGAGGCCTGGCGCTTCCGCTACGACCACGGGAGCAGGAAGAACTTCTGCTGGAACATCGTCGCCGACGTGTGGTATTGCCGGGCGCTGCCCCTTGTCCCCGAGGAGCTGCGGCGCAGGGCGTGCTCGAGCCTGCGCATTTACTTCGAGCACGACGTGCTCCGGCCATATACTCCGCACCGGGGCAAGTACATTCTCCACGGCCCCGGGATCGGCTCCTGGGGGAGCTGGGGCGACGCGGGAAAGTTCTCGAGCAACGCCCTACAGGCGATCTGGGCCTATGGCCAGTATACCGGCGACTGGGAGCTTTTGCGCGAGCGCTGGCCGCTGATTAAGCGCTACTTCATTACCCCCGAGGAGATCGAGTGGATTGGCGTAGGCCGGTTTGCCATCGCCGAGATGGGCGACGAGGCCCCGCCGGCGTCGGCCTATGCGCGCATGGCGTGGCAGCTTGGGGACCTCGATGAATACCTCTTCGGCTGCTATGTCTTCGCCAAGGAGCTCGTCGTGCACTATGTTAAGCAGGTCGGGGGGCGGTATTTTTACGAGCTCCAGCCGTACCACTTCTACGAGCCGATGCCCCCAAACATATGCCCCACAAACATGTGGGGCGACACCGCGGGGTGGCAGGTAGACAGCCTGACCTGGGGCCACGGCGAGCGCCAAGCGACTAACCGCTGGGTGCGCTTTCACGACCCCGACGTCGGCCGGTTCTATCGCGACCACCTCAAGGCGCTCGTTAAGGAGGAGCTGGAGCGGCCGGAATATCGGGCGCACTTTGCCAAGCACGTGGCGCGCGACGATGCCCATATCCTCCCCAGCTATGTTCGCCTGCGCTCGTTCTTGCTCGACGAGCCGGCGGAAAAACTGGTGCAAATTGCCCCTGTTGGCAAAATGAGCGGCCCGGGCGCGGGAATTATCGCGGCGATGTATAGCTACCTGCGCGGGGCGGTGCCCCGGCGCTATGTGCGACTCGTGTCCGAGAGCTTGGGGGCGAGCCCGTTTGTCCTCGGCCTAGAGCGCGACGGGCGCCTCAGCAACACAACTACCGTTCAAGCGCTGCGCGGCGATTTGGCCATCGAGCCCACGTGGCACCGCTGGAAGATGCCCCGCGGGCTGGACCGCCGGTCGTTCGGGAAGATCGACCCCTTCCCGGGGAAGGTCCCCGGCCTTGCCGGCGCGGTGCGCCTGAGCTATGTCTCGCGCGTGCGCTGGGCGGAGGCCTTGCCGCCGCGCAGCCTGCCCAACGCGCAGGAGATCCTCGCGCGCCAGGGGCAGGGCGAGGTTTACGTCATCGGCCCGTTTCCCAACGAAAACGACCTGGAAATTACCGAGAAGGCCTATCCCCCGGAGCGCGAGATTAGGCTCGACGCGACATATCAGGGGAGCTTCGGCCCCGTGCGCTGGAAGAAGGTCGCCCTGCGCAACCATACTGTGGACTTGCAGCAAGCGCTGCTCGCTCCCGGGCAGTCGCCGTTTATGCAGCTTGGCTATGGCCTGCGCTATGTCTTTTCGCCGGACGAGCGCGCGGCGTGGCTGTTTGTCGGCTGCCACGGCGGAGCGCAGGCCTGGGTTAACGGCGAGCTCGTGCTCAGCGAGCATAACTCGCATCGTGGGGGATTTGCTCCGGACCGCCTGCGCGCGCCGATTCGCCTGCGCCGAGGGTGGAACGCGATTCTCGTGAAGGTAGAATGCCCGGGGCGCGTGTTTAAGCTGCAGTTTCGCGTGGCGCACCCGGATCGCGGCCCAATGCCCGACATCCGCTACGCCGCCCAGCCCCCGCGCTAATCCTCTCCTTGGGCAAAAGAGGAGCGCGACGCCTGCCCTGCGAATCCCCACAGGCCGGGGTTTTTGCTCGCCAAACATAAGAGCGACAAGGGTGATGCACGGTGAGGGCTTTGTCCATCGCGGCGCTCGTGTGTGCATTTTGCGCTTCTTTGGCATTGGCTCAGGCGGAGATTGGGAGGGTGGCCAAGGTACACTTACCCCTGTCCAGCCAGCAAGCGGGGCAGCAGCGCGAGCTGAGCTATGTGGATCTGATTAACCGGCTGACGGACCTTGAGCGCCTGGCCCTGCTCCCCGAGCCGGGCGAGCGCTGCGCGCAGTGGTCGAGCTACGATCGGCGCAGCCGCTACGACGAGGCCACGGGAAAGTACATCGACTGGGCGGCGAACGGCGACGGCGACAAGTATATCCGCAAAGAAGGCGACAAGTACGTCCTCGCCGAGATGGAGGGGCCGGGGTGCATTTGGCGCATTTGGTCCGCGCGCGCCGAGGCGGGCCATGTGCGCATCTACCTCGACGGCGCGGCAGAGCCCGCGGTCGATCTCCCGTTCAGCGCGTATTTCGACGGCAAGCACGAGCCGTTTACCCGGCCCTCGCTCGTGCACATCACCGCCCGCGGGTGCAACTGCTACGTGCCCATCCCCTACCAAAAGTCGTGCAAAATCGTCGCCGACGAGGGCTGGGGGAGGTACTATCACTTTACCTACAGCACGTTCCCCAAGGGGACGAAGGTGCCCACGTTCAAGCGCGAGCTAACGCCCGAGGAGAACGCCGCGTTGGACGAGGCGGACCGCATTTTGCAAAACTGCGGAAAAGACCCTGCCGGGGAGCGCCCCGGGCAGGTGGTTGAGCAAAAGGTCGTTACCGTCGCGCCCGGCGCCGTAGCGCGGGTAGTCGAGATTAGCGGCCCGCGGGCGATTACCGGCATTCGCGCAAAGCTCGACCTCCCTCCCTCGCCCGAGGACCGCACGGTGCTGCGCGAGCTCGTCCTGCGAATGTTCTGGGACGGCGAGGACAAACCCAGTGTATGGGCGCCGTTTGGCGACTTTTTCGGCACGGCCGCCGGCGCCAACCGCTATCGCTCGCTCCCCCTCGGGCTAACCGAGGATGGCTGGTGGTACTGCTACTGGTATATGCCGTTCGCCAAGCGGGCCGTTGTTGAGCTGGCAAACGACGGCAAGGTCGCGCGCACGGTGACGTTTGAGATTACCCACGCCCCGCTTAGCCGCCCCGTGGAGCAGTTGGGCCGGTTTCACGCGAAGTGGCACCGCGACGCATTTTTGCCCACCGAGCCTGAGCGGAAAATCGACTGGACGATGCTTAAGACGACGGGCCGCGGGCGCTATTGCGGCGTTATGCTTCATGTGTGGAACCCCAGGGGCCGCTGGTGGGGCGAGGGCGACGAGAAGTTCTTTGTCGACGGCGAGAAGTTCCCCTCGACTTTCGGCACGGGCTCCGAGGACTATTTCGGCTACGCGTGGTGCACCCCGGAGCTGTTCCAGAACTGCTACCACAACCAAACGATCTCCATGAACAACCGCGGCCATGTCTCGGTCAACCGCTGGCATATTACGGACAACGTGCCGTTTCAGAAGTCATTTGAGGCGTGCATTGAGAAGTACTTCCCCAACAGCCGGCCCACGCTTTATGCGTGCATTGCCTACTGGTATCTCGCGCCGGGGGGCAACGACCCATATGAGCCCGTGCCGCTTGAGGAGCGTGTGGGCTATTGGGTGGAGCCGGAGGTCCCCCGCGTAGCTGGCGCGCTCGAGGGCGAGAGCCTAAAGGTCGTCGAGGCTACCGGAGGGCGCGCCCGTGTGCAGGACTTGGCGACGTTTGGCGAAGGGTGGAGCGGCTTGGCCCACCTGTGGTGGACGAACGCCAAGCCCGGCGACAGGCTTACCCTGGGCTTTCCCGTGCGTGACGCGGGGAAGTATAAGCTCGTCGTCCAGCTTACGAAGGCGCGCGACTATGGCATCGTCCAGCTTTACCTAGACGGCGAAAAGCTGGGCGAGCCGATCGACCTCTACAGCCCAAACGTCGTGCCCAGCGGGCCGCTGAGCTTGGGCACGTTTGAGCTCGCCGCGGGCCAGCACAAGCTTACCCTGGAGATCGTCGGGGCAAACGAAAAGGCCGTCAAACGCTACATGGCGGGCGTGGACTACATTAAGCTGGAGCCGGCGCAGTAGCAGCGAGCTGAGCGCGGCGGCAAACAGGCCGCTTCCTGCGGGGGCGGCAATCCGGGGAAGCGGCCTGTGTTTTGTGCACCAGGCGGTGGAGTAGCTACGCTTCGACCTCCACGGGCGCGCCGCCCTGCTCTGCCGACTTATAGCCCGCGATGGACACGGCGAGGCTCTTCACGCCCTCGCTATAGGGCACGCTCACCTCGCCCCGCCCCTGCACGGCGTCGAGAAATTCAAAGAGGACGTTGTTGGCCCATTTTTCGTCGGCCTGCGCGGCGCCCTCCTCGTCGCCCACCCAGGAGGCGTGCGGGCCTTCGATAGTTACGAGCAGGCCATCGGCGACGACGTTAAACCCCATGTCCCACTTCGCCTGGGGGACGAGCGAGCAGCTTAGCGTGCCCAACGCGCCGTTGCGATATTCGAGGATCATTGCCGTGGTATCTGGGATGTCGAAGCCCTCGGCATAGCGCAACAGCCCCTCGCCCGGCTGATAGCCTGGGGGAGGGGTCCAGTCGCGCACGCGTGCCGTGCGGCAGGAGACGGTTTTTACGTCGCCCGCGAGAAAGCGCCCCAGGTCGAGCATGTGTGTCGCCTGCTCGATAAGCTGGCCGCCGCCCAGCTCCATCTTGGGCCACCACGGCGCCCCGGGGAGCCCGGGCATGTAATAATGCGCCTGGACCATGGCGATTGGCCGCTGGGCGAGAAGCTCGCGCACCTTTTGCAGCGGCGGCGACAGGCGGAACATGTAACCCACCTGGACGATAACCCCGCTTTGCTCCACGGCGCGCTGAACGCGGCGGGCGAGCTCCATGTTTACGGCGACGGGTTTTTCCACGAAAAAGTGGATCCCCCGCTTGCACGCCTCCTCCTCGATATCGCCGTGGGCAAACGGGGGCGTGCTGATCACCACGGCATCGGGCTTGGCTTCCTCATAGAGCTCAGTGTGCGAGGTATATGCCTTGCAGTTGAACTTCTCAGCAACGCTTTTCGCCCGCTCGGCAACGACGTCGCACACGCCGACGATCTGCACATCGTCGCGCGTGCGCGCTGCGTTAAGGTGTCGGCGCGAGATGTTCCCGACACCGACGAAACCCAGTTTTATGGCCATTGGCGATTCTCCCTTCGCTTGCTGCGGCGCCCGCTGCGGGGTGGGTGTGAAAGCGAAAGCGCTCAAAGCCTAGACGCTCAAGACGGCGCAAAGCGTTCGACCTGCTTGGGGAAAGGTCCTTTGCCGGAAGTGCGCCGCGCGGTTGGGCAAGCCTATGCCCTGGGGTGGGTTGTTTGATATTCCTCGCGCAAAAGCTGGCGCGAGACGTGGGTGTAGATCTCCGTGGTGGCGATGCTGCTGTGCCCGAGCATTTGCTGAATTTCGCGCAGGTTCGCCCCGCCCTCGAGCAGGTGCGTGGCGAACGAGTGGCGCAGGGTGTGCGGGCTGACGCGCTGGGGGTCGAGCCCCGCGCGCCGCGCCCAGCGCTTTACCAGGCGAAAAATCCCCGCCCGGCTATAGCGCCGGCCGCGGTTGGACAAAAACAGCGCGTCTTCGTTGACATAGCGCACCAGTTTCGGCCGCGACTCGCTGAGATAGCGCGCAATATACCGTACCGCGACGCGCCCGAGGGGCACCACGCGCTGCTTGCCCCCTTTGCCCGTGCAGCGGGCGAGGCCGCTTTCCAGCGCAACATCGCCCAGCGAAAGCGCGACAAGCTCCGAGACGCGCATTCCCGTGGCGTAAAGCGTGACCAGAATTGCCGCGTCGCGCAGGTCGCGAAAGCCCTCGCCGGGTGCGCGAATGAGCTTGAGCGCTTCGTCTACGGTGAGCGTGCGGGGCAGCCGGCGGGGGCGCTTGGGGCTGGCCACCTCGGCCAGGGGGTCCTCGCTCAGGTGCCCTTCGAGCACGAGGAACCTAACAAACGCGCGCGCCGCGCACAGCCGGCGAGCGACGGTCGCCGGCTTTAGCTTGCGCTCGGCCATCTCGCTCAGGAACGCGCGATAGGCCTGCGCGGTGAGCCCGCTCACCTCACGCACGCCGCGGCGCTCGAGAAACCCTGCGAGCTGGGCCAGGTCGCCCCCGTAGGCGGCAAGGGTGTGGGGCGAAAGCTGGCGCTCGACCGCGAGGTGGTCGAGGAACATTTGAATAGCGACATCGAGATCCATCGCCCGTTATTCACCGCTCTTCCGTTCGGCGCGGCTCATCCTTACTGTCAACGCCGCGCGGCAAGGGCCGTTCAACCGGTTTGGGGGCGGGTTGGGGCATTTGACCTTAGCCCGCGGCGCGAATATAATGCGCGCAAGCCGAATAGGGCGGTGAACAGCCGCCCCGCGGGGGAGGTTCGTGTTCCGACAGGCGGCCTCCGGGGCGCTTTTCTGTACGGTAGGCGCTAGCGCGGGCAGCCTCGGAGAGCACAGGCCCCAGGCGTATGCCTGAGGAGCGGAGGAGGCTTAGCCTCGATGCTTGCTCCCGACTTGCATAACTATGCGAAAATCCGCGTTGTCGGCGTGGGCGGCGGCGGGTGCAACGCTGTGAGCCGGATGATCGAGGCTGGCATCCGCGGCGTAGAGTATCTGGCGATGAACACCGACCTGCAGGCTCTGGACCTCACCGCCGCGGAGCACAAGCTGCAGCTCGGGGCCAACGTTACCCGGGGGCTCGGCGCCGGCGGCAACCCGGAAATCGGGCGCCAAGCCGCTGAGGAAAGCAAACAGGAAATTATGATGGCCCTCGACGGCTCGGACATGGTGTTTATTACCTGTGGCATGGGCGGGGGAACGGGAACCGGCGGCAGCCCCATCGTCGCCGAGGTCTCGCGCAGCCTCGGCGCGCTTACCGTGGCTGTGGTCACCAAACCGTTTACCTATGAGGGCCCCCTGCGCATGCGCCAAGCCGAGGCGGGCATTAAGGAGCTCCGCCAACATGTTGATGCGTTGATCGTTATCCCCAACGACCGCCTGTTTGCCATTGCCGACCGGAAAATGACCCTCGTCGAGGCGTTTCGCGCCGCAGACGATGTCCTGCGCCAGGGGGTGCAGGGGATCGCCGAGGTTATCGCCGTGCCCGCGCTGATTAACCTAGACTTTGCCGACGTGCGCGCGGTTATGGAGAACGCGGGCCGCGCGCTGATGGGGATCGGCACGGCGACGGGGGACACGCGCGCCGCCGATGCCGCGAAGGCCGCCGTCTCGAGCCCGCTTCTGGAGACGAGCATCGAGGGCGCGCGCGCCGTGTTGTTTAACATTACCGGCGGGCCCGACCTCTCCCTGGCCGAGGTGCACGAGGCGGCGCAGATTATCTCCGAGGCCGCGGGGAGCGACCAGGTAGACGTTTACCTCGGCGCGGCGATCGACGAGGCGATGGACGCCGAGGTGCGGGTAACGGTCGTCGCGACCGGTTTTGGCGAGGAGGGCGTGGAGCCTGAGCGCGGGCGCGCTGCCGAGAGCGAGGAGGAGAAGCAAGCGCTTGCCGACAGCCTCGGGATCCCTCCCCTACAGCGGCGGCCGTCGAAGCTCGAGCCGCCGCGGCCGGTGCCCCCGCCGTTTGGCCCTCCGCCCAAGCCCGAGCCCGCTCCGCCGCTTTCCGACCAGCGCTCGCTGGAGAGCACCCGGCGCCGTCGCACACAGCCGGATTGGACGGCGGACATCGAGCTCCCCAGCTTCCTCAGGCGGCCCCCGCGGATCAAGCGCTCCGCGGAGCGCGAAGAGGAGTCCTCCTCATAGCCCAGCGTTGCCCTTCGCCGATGGTTTGACGCCTGCGGGCCAACGGAGCGTGCGCCACAAATGGTTGCCGAACAGCGGATTATCGCAGCGCCCCGCCTGACCCCGTTTGTAGGTGCGGTAATCGCTACTAACGCGGCGGTTTTCGTGCTTTTGCACATTCTCAGCGCCGTCTCGCAGGAGGCGTTTCAGCTTGCCGAGCGGACGATTTACCTTACCCCGGCGTTAGTTTTGCGCGGTTGGGTGTGGCAGCTATTTACGCACGCGTTTGCGCACTTTGACTTTTTGCACATTTTCCTAAACATGGCCATTTTGTATCTGTTCGGCTGCCGCATGGAGAGCGTGCTGGGGACGCGCCAGTTCGCGCGGCTATATTTCTTCGGGGTCTTAGGCAGCGGCGTGTTGTGCGTGCTTGTTCCGTTTTTGCCCGGGATCGGGGGCCAAGCGCTGTTTAGGGTAATGGTCCTCGGGGCCTCGGGCGCGGTGTTTGCCGTTTGTGTGACCTATGCCTGTATGTTCCCCAACGACATTATCTATGTATTTTTGCTTGTGCCCATGCGGGCGAAGTGGGCCGTGCTTTTGTTTGTCGCCGTGGCGTTTTTGGGGCTAATTAGCGCGGGGCGAGGGAATATTGCCAACCAGGCGCATCTGGGCGGGGCGCTGTTTGGCTATATTTTTTACAAGTGGCAAATCCAAAGCCCGCCCTGGGGAGGCGGAGGCCCGCGCTGGCGCTGGCCGCGCCGCAGAAAAAAGCCGCTGACCGACATCGACCGGCGCTTTCGCGAAATCGCCAAGGAGCTCAGGCGCTAGCTCCGCCCTCTCCCGGAGGAGGCGCAGATGATTATCGACTTTCACGCCCACATCGGGATGGGCATCGCCGGCTCGAAAGATCCCCTGCAGACCAACATTACCCCGGAGATGGTCGTCCGCCCCGCGGAGGAAGCAGGCATAGACCGCACCTGCGTGTTTCCCGTAACCTATCGCCCAGAAGAGTATGAGCGAGCGTGTTGCGAGGTCGCCGACGCCGTGCGGCGATATTCGGAGAGGCTGGTCGGTTTCGCGCGGCTCGCGCCCTCGGGCCAAGCCCCGCACATCCTCGAGCGCGTCGTCTCGCGGCTGGGGCTGCGCGGGCTAAAACTGCACCACGGGCTGGACCGCTTCGACCTGCTGGACAGCGGCGTGCACAACCTGCTCCATAAGGCGGGCGAGCTGGGCATTCCGGTAATCTTTCACAGCATTGGGGTGCTGGACAAGCTCGAGGCCCTGGCCCGCGACCACCCGCAGACGGCGATCGTCTTCGGCCACGCCGGCGGGCTGTGGAACTTCCGCGATGTGCTGCGCTGCGGCGAGCTGGCCGCGGAGCTGGACAACGTTTACTTCGAGACCTCCTCGGTGCTCGTTACCGAGGCCCTGCGCCGAGCAATCCTCGCCGCGCCGGACAAAGCGCTGTTCGGCTCGGACGCCCCGGCCATTCACCCGCATGTGGAGCTGGAGAAGATCCGCGTTTTGCGCCTGCCGGAAGAGATCGAGGCGAAGGTTTTAGGGGGCAACGCCGCGGCGCTGCTTGGCCTTGCCCCAGGTTAAAGCTGCTGGTAGGCTTCGCGGATAAGCTCGGCGTGCCCCAGGGGGCCGCGCTTGGCCTCCGCTAATAGAAACAGGTGCGCGCTTGCCGCGAGGACGGAGCCGAACTCGTCGCGCCAGCGCTGCTCAAACTCCTCCGGCTTGCCCTGGGCAATGGCCTCGGCGGCGAGCATTGCCCCGCGCAGCGCGTAGCACAGCCCCTCGCCGGTTAGCGCGTCGGCGTGGCCCGCGGCATCGCCCAAAAGAAGCCAGTTTTCGCCGGCGCAGCGCCTGTTGCGCCACGCGGTGTTCGTTACCCTGGGGATAAGCGCCGCCCAGGGCACCGCCCGATCGCCGCGCACCCCGAGCGAGCGCAAAAAGCGCGCTAGCGCGGCGCGGAGCTTGTCCGCCCTCTCGCCCACGCGCCCAAGTATCCCCGCTGATGTTCCATCCGCGCGAGCAAACGCCCAAAGATAGCCCCCTTCCTCGCGCGCGGCAATGGCCAGCTCGGCAACCTGCGCGTGCCGCAAAAACACCCCGCGAGCGAGCCAGAACTCCTCCCAGGGCATCCGCCCCTGAAGCTGCGCGGCAAGGCCCGACACGGCGCTTGCCGCGCCATCGGCGGCGACGATGAGCTCCGCGGTAACCGTTGCGCCGTTGCCCGTGGCCACGCGCCACGAGCCTTGCTCGCGCTCCACACCGGCCACGCGCTGGGCGCTGACCTGCGCGCCGGCGCGTGTCGCGGCAGAGCGCAGTTGGCCGTCGAGCGCCGCACGGCTGAGGACGACGATATCGCCGCTGACGATGGGAAATGTCTCCTCGCTACCATCGGGCCAGGCAAAGCGCACAGCTTGCGGCCGCTGGGCGTGGGGAGCAAGGGCCTGAGCCGCTTCGGGGCAGCACTGGCGAAGCAGGCTTTCGCTCGTCGCCCCGCCGCACGGTTTCTCGCGCTGCCTGGGGAGCGAGAACAGGCACACACGCGCACCGCGGCGGGCGAGCTGATAGGCAAGAACGCTGCCTGCGGGCCCGCCGCCGACAATGGCTACGTCGCAGGTCTTGCCGGCGCCCATCGTCGTTGCGCAGCCTCGCTCCCCCAAGCAAAGAAGTTAAAACGACGCCCGCGGCGTGCCGAAGCGGGCGACGAAGTGGTCGGCGAACTCGTCAATATCCGCGGGGTTGACCTTCTTTAGGTTTTCCATTTCCTCGGGAGTGAGGTCTACGCCGTACTCCTTCGCCGCGGCTTCGGGGTCTTGGATAAGCTTTTGGCGAAACTCGGGGTCGATACACGCTAGGCCGATGAGTTTCTGCACACCTTCGCGGCTCATGTCACACCTCCATGTTCTGGGGGTTTTCCGTCGCCGGCGTCGTTGGCACTGTCTCGGCAGATAGCATCGCCTTGGGAGCCGAGGATCGCCCCCAGGCGCATCGCGCTAAATTCGTTTTGCATCTCCTCCACAAGTCGCAGGCGCGCCGTAACAAACTGCCCCAGCCAGGGCTGGCCCAAGTCGCCCAAAATGGCTGCCGCTGCCTCGTGCAACTCGCCCGCAAGCTGCAACGCACGAGAAGGAGCATCGGAGCGGGCCAGATGCGCAAACCCTTGTCTGACCCGGTCTTCGGCACGAATATCAAAATCCGGCGGCAACGCGCAAGACAGGATAAAGTTAATAAAGCCCGCGCGCAGGTCGCGCTCCAGGCTGCAGAAGTCGTTGATCAATTGGTTCCCCGCCTGAAGCAATGTTAAACCGGCGTCGAGCGCGGCGATCTGCGTCTCGAACTTGGCCTCCAGGGCCACGGCAAAGCAGGGGATCTTGGCCAGCGAGAGCTTGCGCCCTCCGTTAAGCACGGCGGGGTCGACGCGGGCGAAGATCTCCTCGGCGCTTAGCCCGCGAACCTCGCCCAACTGCTGAGGCGGCGGCGAACCAAGGGGGCGCACGCCACTTACCAGCTCCTGCGCCGTGGCCTCCGTCCACTCCCGCCACGCCCCGCGGGCGAGCGCCCAGAAGCGGCCCTCTTGGCCCAGGTAGCGAGCAAACGCCGCCTGCCCCTCGCTAACCAAAATATTGCCCAGCAGCAGGCGCTGCGGGGCCACGGGTTCCGGCTCGTCGTAAATGTCGTCCTGAATGCGGATGTACAAGTACCCCGCACACGCCCCAAACGCGTAGTCCGCGACGCGCTCGCGCGCCAGCTCCGACCACCAGCCAGCGGCCCGCGCGAGCCACGCGGGGAGCAAGGCGATGGGGAAGGCAAACGGATGGTGCCAGATGTCGAAGTTATACTGGGCGAAAAACTCGCTGGCGATCTCTCGCAACGCGGGGCTGAGCCCGCGGCGTAAAGCGTCGAAGCGCTCCTCGACCCCGCGCAAATGCTCGGCAAAGTCGGCGACGAAACCTTGCTCCTCGGGCACGGAGCGCACCTCCTGCGCCTCAGCGCTGCTCCGGCGGACCGGTGATTCGCTCCAAAAACAGCCTGCGAAAACGCGGCGTATCTACTGTAGTACAGACCAAAGCGCCGCGCGGTTCACATGGGCCGGGGGTGCCTAGCCAGCGGGCGATTGTCCTGCCCCGCTCCTCGCCCTCGACGACAACTTCGACCTGCGCGGGCCGCGCGCCAACCAGAGTGCGATCGATGGCCACGGCCACGGCGAGCGGGTCGTGCAGGTAGCAGCCCGGGGCGCCGTTTGGGCTGCGGTGGCGGTCCATATAAAACGCGGTGCAGTCGGCGACAAACCGCGCTACCCTGCCCCCGCGGGGAAGAATCTCCTCCTCTACATCGCGCCGGAAGAGAAACGTTTTGTGCGTTACGTCCAGCCCGACCCAGAGAGTGGGCCCGCCGGCGCGGGCGACGATTGCCGCAGCTTGGGGATCTGCGGACACGTTAAACTCGGCATGGTTTGTGACATTGCCGGGAACGGCGAACGCCCCGCCCATAATGATCAGCTCCTGAATACTCCGCAGAAGACGCGGCTCGCGGGAAAGGGCGCGGGCGATGTTCGTCAGGGGGCCGGTGGCGATTATCGTTAGCTCTTGGCCATGCTCGCGCACGGCGGAGACGATCAGCTCCTCCGCGGAAAGCTCCGCGGGGCGAAGCTTCGGCTCCGGATAGCGCGGCGCCTCGCCGTCGCGCAGCTCCACGGCCCCGCCCAGGCCATCTCGCCCGTGCACGTGCTCCGCGCGCTCGATCGGGCCGCTTAGCCCCACAGCGGCCCCCATAGCCACCGGCGGAGGGTCGCTAACCCCCGCTACCTCGAGCACGGTGAGCATGTTGCGGGTCGTCTGCTCTACGCCGATGTTCCCGGCCACCGTGGTCAGGCCGACGATCTCCAGCTCCGGCGAATGCAGCGCCAAGAGCAGGGCCAGGGCGTCGTCTACGCCGGGGTCCATGTCGAGCAGTACCTTGCGCAAAGCCGATCACCCACTCAGCGCAGGCCATGTCACGACTTATTCAGGTCGCCGGGCAACGGCCCCTTCTCGCGCGGGCGCCCACAGGCTGGGCCATGCGCGGGCCGAGGTTTGCCCTGCCTGCCGCCGAAGTTACAACCCCGGGAGGAATGTTAGCATGAACGCAAGCTTGGTCGCGCTTTGCTTGGTTGTCGGAGCGGCGGGTAAGTTGCCCCAGGGCGCGTTGTTCTTCGACGACTTCGAGCATGGGCTGTCCGCCAAGTGGCAGGTGCGCTCTGGCGCGTGGCGTGTTGCGCTTGAGCCGGAAAACGCCGAAAACCATGTGCTCGAGTTCCGCGGCCGGAGCGGCCAAGTCACCGCGGGAAGCGAGCGCTGGGCGAACGTTCGGCTTTCCGCACGTGTGCGCGCGGAGCAGCTTGCCCCTACGTTGCACATCAAGCTCGGCCTGCGGCTGGGCCGGCCAGGGCACAGCTATTTCGTTAACCTGCGCACCGATGGCCCGATCGTCGTTCATCAAGCGGGAACGCAGTTTATCCCCCTAGGGACGGTGGGCGAGCTCAAGCTTAAACCGAAGACGTGGTATCGCGTGGAGTTCGAGGCCGCGGGCCCCATGCTCTGGGCGCGCCTGTGGCCAGAAGACAACCCCGATGCGCGCGTTCAGGCGCGCTTCTTCGACCCTGCCCTGCGCGCTGGGCGAATGCACTTTACTGTGTGGGCCCAGGGCGGTGAGGCGCTCGTGCTGTTCGACGACGTGCGCGTTGAGGAACTTTCCCCGCAGAGGCGAGCGGTTTTGGGCAAAACGCACGCCATCGAGAACAAAACCTTGCGCGTTGAGCTCGACGAAGACACCGGCGCGCTGGCGTTTATCGATTTGCGCACGCAAAGAACGTGGCGGCAGGCGCTTGCGGGCAGCTTGCCCGTGGTCGGGGACGTGCGCGCGACGGCGAGCTCCCTCGCCTTCCGGCTCGAGACGCCCGCCGGGCTGCTCGCTGTCTCGGTTAGGCTGGAGGAGCCCGCGGAGGCGCTGGTCACCCTCGCCCCGGCGCAACCTGGGCGCTATGCGCAGGTGCTCTATCCCCTGCCCCTGCTTCCGCCGACGAATAAGGCGGAGCTCGTCATGCCCGCGGACGAAGGCGTTATCTTGCCCGTGACGGACACCTCGCGCCGGGGCGTGGTGCGCACCTTTCATTACGGGCAGCACGGCTGGCTTATGCCTTGGTGCGGGCTGGTTGTCGGCGAGGAAGGAATTATGATGCTCGTGGAGACCGCGGACGACTTTCAAGGCAAGGTCCAGCGTGTGGCTACCGAGGACGGGGAGGTGCTCGCGCCGGCGATCGTTTGGCTTCCCTCGCTGCGCGATCTCCGCTATCCCCGCCGCCTGCGCTACTGCTTGTTCGAAAAGGGCGGATACGTGGCTATGGCCAAGCGCTACCGCAAGTATCTCATCGCCTGCGGCAGGTTCCGCACGCTCGCGGACAAGGCGCGCGAGATCCCAAACGTGTCCAAGCTCATTGGCGCGATAAATATTCTGGACCAGTCGCGCGGCGATGCCGTGTTAAGCTGGATGATAGGAAACGGAATACGGCGCGCGGTATATAGCTGCGGCGGGCCGAGGTCGCGTATCGAGCGGGCAAAGGCCGCGGGCTACATCGTTAACCGCTACGACATTTACACCGACGTCGCCGGCCCGGAGCTGCTCAAGATTTGGGGTCCGCCCCGCTCTGAGAACGACTATCGGCGAATCGGCTACCCCGACGAGGTTTACATCAGGCGCGACGGGTCGCCGCTGCCCGGCTTTGCCTATCCCATCGGAGCAAAGGGCGGCGTCGACTCGCGGGGCGCTGCGGGGCAAAGGGTCCGTTGCTATAAACGCTGCTCGGCGTGTCAGCTAAAGTGGATGAAAAAGGTCATCCCCCAACAGATCGCCCAGCTCGGCTATACCGCGCGGTTTATCGACGTGGAAACGGCGCACCCGCTGTTCGAGTGCTATTCGGACAAGCATCCTCTGACGCGCACACAGGACCGCGAGGAGAGAATAAAGCTGTTCGACTACCTGCGCTCCTTGGGCCAGATCTGCAGCTCCGAAGGTGGCGCGGATTGGGCGGCGCATGCGTTGCACTACCAAGAAGGGAGTTTAACGCTAAACTTCTTGGGCGGCATCCCCGGCGTCTACGTGGGCACGGCACCGTTTGACCTGCCCCACTCTTACATTAAAAACAACTTCGATCCTACCATACGCGTCCCCCTGCACAAGCTCGTTTACCACGACAGCGTATTAATGACGTGGCGCTGGAACCATACACCAAATCGCTGGCGCAAGGGCAAGGAATATTGGGACGACTGGGACCTACTACATCTGTTATATGGGGGGATGCCGATATTTGTGGTAAACGAAAAGACAATTGCAGAGTGCGGCGATCGTATTTTAAGAAGCTACCACACAATATGCGATTTCACAGAAAAAGTAGGCGGCTATGAGATGGTCTCCCACCGTTTCTTAACAAAGGATCGCATGGTGCAAGAGACAGAGTTTGCGAACGGGATGAAGGTGGTGGTGAA
>CAZMGT010000034.1:0-21395 GCA_964565895.1 uncultured Armatimonadia bacterium | reverse complement strand
AGGATCGCATGGTGCAAGAGACAGAGTTTGCGAACGGGATGAAGGTGGTGGTGAACTTTAGCGGGCGTGACTATTCTGCGTTTGGGCGTAGAATTCCTGCCAAAAGCTTCCTGGTGCTTCCCTCAACGTGAACAAAGCACGCCTACGGTGGCGGTGGTTATTGCCTCGGCGCTCTGCAAGTTGCTGCTGATCCTGCGCCTCCCCTGAACAGGAAGTCTATCCTGCGCAAGTCCTCACCTGCGCCCTGGACAGCGTGAGAAGCTTCTCTTTGTTCGTCCGCGGCTATTTGTTACTTTTTGCTTCTCGTGGGGAAAAGCCAATGTGACACCGATTCAGCGGCTTCCCTTAGGAAACAAATGAAGCCCTCTGAGCGCACATTGTAGTTTCTCGGGATCCGAATCGTGAACCGTTCATGATGAGACGGCGCCCACTTCTCTGGTTCGACAGTCACTGATGGTTTTCCACTGGCGGATGTCGGTGGCAAGCCGAGGCGCTTGCAAACCTCCGATGGCTTGAACTTCTTCTTTGCAAGGACAAACCGCAACAGCAAACCATCCTTTCTAGGGTGTATGGCAATCCAGTTGACATTGGACATCGGCCCTTTCCCGGCGCGACGTTTGATCGGAATGCGTGTCTTAGACTCCCACGAATAGCCAACCCCAGGCACCTGCCCAACAACGACGTCCAAAAGCGCGAGCAACAGCCGCCAGACTTCGGCGCTGCACCTTTCCTGCCAGTATTCCCGGTAGGGGTCTTCAGCTTCTTTATCCTCCACGGGACGAACCATCTCCCATCGAGACGGAGGGCCGCGCCGCAGCTCTCGTTTCAAGATCGCCTGAGCGTATGCACGGACCGTCCCAAACCCAACTCCTTTTAGCAGCCCTTTCTTCCCCGCAACGTTTTTAATTGCTTTCGCAACAACTTCGGCGAGTTTGTGTTGATCCTTCCTCAGCGTCTCCCACACAGCAAGAACGTCGTCAACTTCTCTTAGGTGCCGTACAAACCCGTCCAACTGCTCGATTTTATTTCGGCGCAGGCTGCCCAAGTAGAACATGGTTTCTCCGTCATTGCTCTCATCTGCGAGATTCGCTTTCCAGACGATGCACTCTTTCGGCGCCTTTCCTGGCTCGCTGTCGATCAATACCCACCTTGCGCCATTTGTAGCAACCCCAAACTCCACTCCTTGTTCCCACGCATATTTTCCTACCTGGGCGAGAACCTTAGCATCATCAGGGTCTGCGGAAAGATTCTTTACCTCGATAATCAGCACGGGCTTGTCAGCCTTCTTGAACAGAGCATAATCCGCCGCTCCCAATTGCGCGCTTTCCTCGGGCCGCACTTGCGCGGGGTCTCTGGTGTTCCAACCCAAGGCTTCCAGAGCGGGCAGCACGAGCTGTTCTTTTACCGCGGTCTCGTTGCTCCTATAAAGGCTCCTGTGCTTTTACGCCTTTAAGAGACGATTTTTATTGTATTTAGCCCGACGCTCTGAAGCTCCTTTTGCGCGTCCTCGGCGAGAGCCCAGGCTGCCTAGACCACCCGCGGCGAATGGAGGTTAAGAACGACATTGTTACGAATCGCTCAGCTCAAAACCGGCAACAAAAGGGATGACTGCGGTGAATCTCGGAGGCGTTGCTGCGCTCCTTCTTGTCTCTTCGCTCGGCTGGGCGCAGGCGGAGCGCTGGAAAAACGTTACCCTTTACCGCGACAGCTACGGCGTGCCCCACGCGTTCGGCGAAACGTGGCCCGACGTTCTCTTTGCCATTGGCTTCGCCCACGCTCAAGACCATGCCGAGCTTACCGTGCGCCTTGCGCGCACGGTGACCGGAGAGCGGGCGAGCGTCGTGGGCCCAGAGGCCGTGCAGCACGATATCTACGTCCACCGCCTGCGCGTTCCCGACGTCGCCGCGGAGCAGGCGCGCGAGCTTGAGCCGGAGCTGCGCGAGCTTCTCCAAGCGTTTTGCGACGGGTTCAACCTCGGCGTGGACCAGGGCCCAAAGCGCAGCGGGCCGCTCTGGCGCAAGCTCACTATTGCGGACCTGCTCGCTGCGATCCGCTATGCCATGCTCAGCCGTGCGTTTAGTGCGGCAAGCAAAGAGTTGCGCGCAGCGCGAGGGCAGCTCGAAGCTTCGAACATGTGGATCGTCTCCCCCAAGCGCTCCGCCGACGGCCGCGTGCTCTTTCTCTCCGACCCACACCTCCCTTGGGACGAAACCAACCGCTGGTACGAGGTGCACATGCACTGCCAGGGACGCAACGTTTATGGCATCACCACGCCGATTCTCCCGTTTGTCATTATCGGTTTTAACGACGACATTTGCTGGGGCACGACAAACAACAACCCTGATGTTGCGGACTGCTATATCCTGCGCCTAAACCCGCAAAACAAGAACCAGTACGAATACGACGGCAAATGGCGCGACTTGGTGCTGCGCGAGGTTACTATTAATGTCCGTGGGTCAGAGCCGCACACCGCGGTTTTAAAGTATAGCCACCACGGGCCAGTAATTTGGGAGGATGCGACCCACGCCGTCGCGGCGAGGCTTGCCACCTGGGATTCGCCGAGCGCGATAAAGACGCTGTGGAAAATAAACATGGCCCGCAGTTTCGAGGATGTTCTCGAGGCGTTTGAAGAGAGGGCAATGCTCCGCTGGAATGTGTTTGTTGGCGAGCGCCGCGGACGAATTGCCTACCTATATAACGCGACAACGGGTCTCAGGCCGGAGGGCTATGACTATACAAAGCCCCTACCCGGGTGGACGAGCGCTACGGAGTGGCGGGGCGTTTACCCGTTTGACAAGCTCCCCCGGGTGATCGATCCCGAAGCTGGGTTTATGCAGCAGTGCAATACGTCGCCCCTCGTTGTCTGCCCCAATGTTCCCCTGCGGCGTGAGGATATACCGCTATACATCTCTTCCGGGCTGATAAACCCGCGCGGCCAGCGCGCGCTTGACCTTTTCGCAACCAAGGAAAAGTTTACCCTGCAGGACATTCAGCGCTTCGCCACGGACACATATTTTCTCGTGGCCGATGACGTGTTGCCCGCGCTGCTTAGCGCCTACGAAGCCCATGCCACGCAAATACCGGACCCGCAGGGACACATCAAAACTGCTATTGAAGAGCTAAAACGGTGGGACAAACGCGGAGAGATAGAGAGCAGAGGGGCGACGATCTTTCAATTGTGGTGGGACGTGTTAGACACAAAAGCAAAGCGCGCGGGCAATCAAGGGAATTTGTGGACCTTCTTCCGTGAGCAGCGCCAGCTTGCGCCGCGCGTGCAGCGGATAATGCTCGAGGCTTTGCGCGATGTCGTTCAGTTTCTCGTCGAGCGCTATGGTTCGCCGCTTGTCCCGTGGGGCGAGGTGCACCGCATTCGCCGGGGCAATGTAGAACTGCCCATGGCCGGCGGAGACAAGAAAGCGCAGGTGTTATATATGGGGAGCGGAGCCTACGACGAGCGTGGGCTGCCGCGCGGCGGGAAGTTGATTTGCAGTAGCGGGTCGAGCAACCTGCTTACCGTGGCTATGGGGCCACAGGGAATCGAGGCCTACACCATGCGCGCGTGGGGGCAAAGCGAAAACCCTGCTTCGCCCCATTATGCGGACATGACCCGACTATACTCAGCGCGGCAGTGGAAGCCGTGCTGGATTACCCTGGAAGATATTCGCGCACACCTGGAGAGCGTCTACCCGCCCGGGCGCAACTAGCTGCGGCGCGCGTAATGGCGCTTAAGCTCGGAGAAATACTGAACGCCAAGGTGCGCCGCGTTTTCGCTGAGCCACTGCGTAAACGGTGTTTCGCCCGTCGCCGGGCCTTCGCGCATTAACAGCTCTTGCATCAGCCCCGCTACCTCATCTTTTGTGAGCACGACGTCGCGCACGACAACGCCCAAACCCCGCGCAAGCGCAAACGCGACCCACGGCGGAGCGCAAACGATACGCGCGGAGCTTCCCACGGCGCGAGCGATCTCTTCCACAAGCGCGCGAAAGCGAAAAACTTCTGGGCCAACGGCGTCCTTTTCCGTGTTATCCTCCTCCTCCGCTGCGGCCACGACAAGCTTCGCAAGGTCTTCCACAAAAATCGGCCGCAAGCGGTACTCGCCGCTTCCTGGAATAGCGAATATTGGAAACCGCCTGAGCATCCAGGCGATGTTGTTTATTAGTATCGATTCTTCACCGAAAATGAGTGCTGGGCGGATGATGGCAAAAGGTAGCCCGGATGCACGAATATGCTCCTCGACTTGTGCCTTATACCGAAAATATGGAAGCGGAGAAGTTAAAGAAGCGTTTGTTACGCTAATGTGCACCACTTTTCTTGCGCCTGCTTCCTTGGCGCAGTTAATGAGTATCTTGGAATTTTCGGCGGCCTTTGCGAACGTAAGGCGTTTGTGAGAAAAGCGGATCCAATAGGTGTTAAACAAGACATCTACACCAGTTAGCGAGCGCACAAGCTGCGGCGGGTCGTCGAAGCTCAGCGGAAACGTGGGCAGAGGCTCGCTAAATGCGGACTCTTCCGCCGGCCGGTTTGTAAGGGTGACAACCTCAGCCCCGCGCGCAAGTAACACGCGCGCGATGTATTTTCCCGTAAAGCCAAACGCCCCGGTTACCGCGCAGCGCCCAAGCGCCACCGGTCTGCGCCCCCTTTGCAGGCGAATTGTTCGCAAGGCACCAGCGCGGGCCCTCCGCGCTGCCCGCAGCAGCCAAGGGGAGGAGGGGCGGCGGCCGCTCGTGAAATAGCGCAACAAGGAGGCACTAACCGGCGATGAACGACGCCCTGCTCGTGGTTTTAGCGCTTGCCCTTGCCCTCGCGGCAACCGCTGCCCGCGGCAACAATGCCGACGAGCCGCCGCCTATTCCCGTCGGGTTCGATGCCTATCGCATGTGGGACAAGTGGCCGTATTTGCGTATTGGGGTTAGAGCATACATGCGCTCAACGTACGACCGCCGCGGGGGGAACGAAGGCGCGGATGCGAGCCACTTCTTATATCAGGAGGCCGATGACTTCAACGTTACGCTCGATGTGCTCGGGCCGGGTATTCTGTATTTCGTGCGCACAAACCGCTGGCACGGCAGCCCGTGGCACTATGAGATAGACGGACACGACTTTATTGTCCAGGAAACAAGCACTGCCAACCCCAACCATCCCAAGGCAAATTCTGTGTTTATACCGCAACACTTGTTTCCCCAACCGCTGACATTTACGTGGGCGACGACGAAAGGCGCGGACCTAAATTGGGTCCCCATGGGCTTTGAAAAGTCGCTGCGTATTGCTTACTCGCGCACGCGCTATGGAACCGGGTACTACATTTACCACATTTATATGCCCAAGATAACCTGGATTACGCAACCGATTAAGTCATGGGATGGCAAAACTCCTCCTCCCAATGACGTGATCGAGCTTTTGGGCAAGGCGGGCAGTGATCTCTCGCCGCAGGGGTCGAATGTCTCCACAGCCTCGGGGGCGATTAGCATTGGGCCGCATGAGCGGCGGGTAATTGTTGACCTGAAAGACGGCCCCCAAATGATTCGCGCGCTGCAGTTTGCCGTTCCGCGCGAGCTTGCCGATGCGTTTAGCAAGGCGTGGCTGCGCATTACCTGGGATGGGCGCGCACATCCCTCTGTGGACGCACCGGTGAATCTGTTCTTTGGCACGGGGTCGCTATTTAATCGAGAGGGAAGGGAGTTTCTCGTTAAGGCGTTTCCCGTTAACATTCGCTTCACTGACCGTCTCGTCCATTTTGCGACATATTTCCCCATGCCCTATATGCGCAACGCAGCGGTTGAGCTGGAGGAGACGCAGGGCGTTGAGCTGAGGGAAATTAAGTGGAAGATAAAGCGTGTTCCATATCGCGACCCACACAATTGGGTAGGGCTGTTTCACGCGACATATTCCGACCACCCAAACCCCGAACTGGGTGAGGACCTCGTATTCCTGGATACGACGAAAGCCGAGGGCGGTGGGGATTGGTGTGGACACTTTGTTGGTATGACATGGGTTTTCTCGCACCGCGCCTACCTTCCTACGCTCGAAGGCGACCCGCGGTTTTTCTTTGACGACAGCAACAGCCCACAGTGCTATGGCACAGGGACAGAGGAGTGGGGAGGCGGGGGAGACTATTGGGGTGGCCAGACGATGACCCTTCCTCTCGTGGGCCACCCGGTGGGCGCGCCAAGCAAAAAGAAGGCCAAAAATGAGGAGGACATGATCGAATCCGCCTATCGCTTTCTTGTCGCCGACTTAATGCCTTTTGGGAAAAACGCGCGTATTCAACTTGAACATGGGGGCAGAAACGACTCGCACGAGCATTATAAAGGTGTTGTTTATTGGTATGGCATCGACAGCCCATCCCTTGTGCTCACGGATACATTTAATGTAGGCGATGTTGAGGATGAGCGAAGACACGACTACTCTTCTCCCCAAGCCTCCGCGCCCTACACGCTTACCTCGCGGTATGAGTGGGGCCCAGACCACCTGGGGGGCAAAGAGGTTTATCCAGCGACCAGCGATGTGGGAAGGTGGACGAGGGGTACATCGGAGTTTACGGTAACTTTGCGGCCGGACAATTTGGGTGTCTTGCTGCGGCGAAAGCTGGACTATGGCTTTGCCAATCAGCGGGCACAGGTGTTTGTCGCAGATGTCGGGGCGGAGAGCGAGTGGCGATACGTCGGCGAATGGTACTTGGCGGGGTCTAATACCTGTGTATACAGCAACCCGCGCGAGGAGCTGGGGGCTACGCAGCACATTATGCAGACCTCCAACCGTCGCTGGCGCGAGGACGAGTTTATGCTGCCCAGGCAGCTCACAGAGGGGCGCAGCAAGATTCGCATCAGGCTGCAATACGTTCCCGTAAACATCGACCTCTGGCCCGGGCAGCCGTTTCCCCGCCATGGATGGACCGAGTTTCGCTATGACGTCTACTGTTTTGTAATGCCCAAGGCTTCCTAGCTCCCGGAAACGACAAATGGTAGAGCAGAGCGGGAGAGCAACGGGCGCTACGTTTCGCTTCATACGCACGGTTGTCGTCGCTGCGCTGCTTATGTGGCTGGCAAGCATGTGGGTTCAGCGGGCGGCGCTGATTACTCTCGCCGCGCAGATCGGCATGGCCGTGCCGCCCGTCCCCGCGCTGCTCGGGCTGCTGTTGTTGCTGGGCTATCAGCGGCTAACGAAGGGCAGGCCGTGGCTGCACCTGACGCTCGCCGAGGTGCTCGGCGTTTACGCGATTATGTGCCTGGCCACGGCAATGGTCTCCGGCGGAGCGTTGCGCTTTTTTCTCCCCTCGCTGACGGCGCTGCGCTATTTCGCCGCCCCAGAGAACAACTTCGGACAAATGGCGGAGCTCCTCCCCCAGTGGTTTGCCCCGACGGACGGCGAGGTAGCGCGCGCGTACTACGAGGGGGCGGAGGACGGGGGCGTGCCCTGGGGCGCGTGGGCGCTCCCCCTTGCCATATGGACGGGGTACTTTGTCGCATTTATGGCCGCGCTGCTTTGCCTGGCCCTGCTCTTTTTTCGGCCGTGGACCGAGGACGAACGCCTGCGCTTTCCCATCGTCGAGCTGCCGCTGGAGATCGCCGGAGTTGCGCGGCGCGTGGTCGCCCGGCCGCCGCTGTTTAAAGACCACTGGCTTTGGGTTGGGGTGGGGCTTGCCGGGCTGTTTAACCTGTTGAACATCCTACACAGCTTTAACCCCTCGGTCCCCGCCTTGCCCCAAGCCATTCCCCTGCGTGCCGTTTTTCGCGAGGGGCCGCTGAGCAGAATCTGGTGGCTGGACATTCAGGTCCAGCCGCTGATTTTGGGCTTTGCCTATCTCATGCCCACGGAGATCTTGTTCTCCATGCTCGTGTTTGTTTCTCTGGCCCTCGCCGAGAACGTGGGGCTGGACCTCCTGGGCTACAAGATCGCTGGCGCGCCCTATGAGGTCGAGCAATACGCCGGCGCGCAGGTGGCCATTGCCGCAGCGCTGGTTTATACCGCGCGGCGCAGGCTTGCCCGCGCGTTCGCGGGCATTGCCCGAGGCAGAGGCGAGCCGGAGTCGCGCGCGCTTTTGGGTTTTTTGCTTTGCGCGGGGTTCGTGCTGTGTTTTCACTGGCTCGCGGGGCTGCCGCTGTGGCTGGCGCTCGTTTTTTATGCGCTGTTGTTTGTCTTTTCGCTGGTGTGCATGCGCATTCGGGCGGAGGTTGGGATACCGACGACATGGCTGCAGCCGCTGGAGATGGCGTTTTACCTGCCCCTTGCCCCGCGGGGCTCGGCGCCGTTTGGCGCGCGTGCGCTCACGCTCTTGGCCTCGATGACATTTCTCACGCGGGGATACTTTCCCGTGCTTTCCGCATATGAAATCGAGGGGCTGCGCCTGGGCCGAGCGGTGGGCATTGGCACAGCGAGGATGTCGCGGGTGCTCATGGCTGCTGCGCTGCTTGGGCTGGCCTGTGGGTTTTGGCTACATCTTTCCGCGTACTATGAATATGGGGCAAACGTGCTTGAGGGCGGGACGACCGAGGGGGGCTACCGCGTGCAGCTTACCCTGCGTAACTTTACCCTCGTCTCCAACGCCCTGAAGTCGCCCTACCCCAGCGCGCCAATCAAAATGTGGATGGCCGCCGCGGGCTTCGCCCAAGCGGGAGCGCTTGTGCTTGTCCGTCGCATCTTGGTTACCTGCCCGCTGCATCCGTTGGGCTTCGCTCTGGGGATCGTGTGGACGAGGCAGAACTACGCCATGGTCGGCCTGGCCTGGCTGTGCAAGGTGCTCATTTTGAAGTTTGGCGGTCTGCGCGCCTACCACCGCATATTGCCGCTGTTTTTGGGCATTGCCCTGGGGCACGTCGTCCTCGCCGGCGGCCTGTGGGCGCTGATCTCGACCTATGGCGGCGAGGTGTTCCGCCAATATGTGGTGTGGTTTCAGTAGGGCAAGGAGATTGTCCCTCGGGGCAAGAAGCAAACGCGGCAACATAAAAGCAGGGAGCGAGAGCGATGAAGTCGTGCTTCTCTACGCTGGGCTGCCCGGACTGGGATGTAGACCAGATTATTCGCTGCTGCGCGGAGAACGAATTTGAGGGGGTTGAGCTGCGCGGGTTGGAGGGCGAGATGGAGCTCCCCCGCTCGCCGCTCCTCGCCCCGGGCAAGCGCGAGGCGTTTGCCGCGCGGTTTGCCGATGTGGGGACGAAAATCGCCGCGCTCGGCACCTCCTGCTGCTTCGCCCAGGTCGACCGCGCCAAGCGCAGGCAGCAGATCGATAGCTGCAAGTTCTGGATCGAGCTCGCCGGCGACTTGGGCTGCCCTGTAGTGCGCGTATTCGGCGGCCGGCTGCCCGAGGGCTGCGAGCTGCGCGACGCGGCGGGATATGTCGCGGAGTCGCTCATGGAGCTCGCCGACATGGCCGCCGAGCACCAAACGGCTCTTGCCCTTGAAACCCACGACGAGTTTATTACCGGCGAAATAGTCGCTCGCGTGCTAGAGCAAGCGGAGCACCCGGCGGTGGGCGCGCTGTGGGACGTGAACCACCCCTATCGCGCCGGCGAGCCCATCGCAGACACGGCCGGCGCGCTGGGCAAGCGCATTATTCACGTGCACATGAAGGACTCGAAGCTCGGCGAGGAGGGCAAGCTGGAGCACTGCCTCCTCGGCGAGGGCGACCTGCCCTTGCGCGAGATTTTGCAGGAGCTAAGCAAGCTCGGCTACCAGGGCTTCCTCTCGCTGGAGTGGGAGAAGAAGTGGCACCCGGAGATCGCCGAGCCCGAGGTGGCCTTTCCCCACTACGCGCGCAAGCTGCGCGAGCTGCTCGCCGAGCTTTAGCGCAGCCGACTCAGCCGAGGCTCTCCCCTACCCCGCTACGGCGTATAGAGCCACTGCGGCAGGCGATCGTCGGCGTTGGCGTAGGTGAGGCGCATGGGGTGCGCCCCGTCGCCGTCCATGACGTAAATCTCGGAGTTCCCGTCGCGCTGCGAGACGAAAACGATCTTCTCCCCGTTCGGCGGAAGCGGCATGAACTGGATGTCGGACCCGCTGCCCGCCCCTCCGCTGAGCTTGGTTTGGTTCGAGCCGTCGGCGGCGTTCATGATGAAAATGTCTAGGTCGCCGTCGCGGTCGGAGTTAAACAAAATGTAGTTCCCGTCCGGAGTGTAAAGGGGCGATTTGTCCTCCGCGGCGTTGTCCGTGAGCTGGACGAGAGTGTTAAACGGGTCGTTGGGATCGAGGGTCCAGATCTCGGAGTCCGCGACGCCGCCCGCGCCATCGCGCTGCGAGCGAAAGGCAATGCGCGAGCCATCGGGCGCCCAGCACGCCGAGCCATCGGTGCCCGCGGCGTTCGTCAGCCGCGTTGCCGAATCCTGGCCCCCGCTCGGGGTGCTCGTGTAGTGGATAACGTAAAGCTCGATGTTCAGCGCCGAGGGATCGGAGTCGCGCGTGGACTCGAACACGATCCTGCCTGAGCCGGAGGGGTCCCAGCGCGGAGCAAAGCTTGCCCCTTGCGTGCTTTGCGTTAGCCGCCGCTGCCCCGTGCCGTCCGCGTTCATTACGTAAATGTCAATCGTTCCGTCGCGGTCGGACTGGAAGGCGATCATCGTCCCATCCGGCGACCATACGGGGTTATAGTCGTTCGCTTGGTTGTTGGTGAGTTTCCTTAGGTTTTGGCCGTTGGCGTCCATTACGTAAATCTCATTGTCGCCGTCGCCGTTGGCGTGGAAGGCGATCAGCCCCGCGGCGGGCGACCACGCCGCGCCGTCGCAATGGCCGAGATCGCTGCTCAGCTTCGTCTGAAACACGCCGTCGCCTTCCATGCGATACACTTCGCCCTGTCCGTCGCGGTCGGAGACAAAGACAATGGGCACGGTGGGCAAAAGAGGGGGCTGCTCCGTGGACAAGGTAAGCACGACGTCGTTTGTCTGCCCGGCAACGATTTCCTGCAGTGTCGTGGCCCAGGCAAGCGGCGAGCCATAGGCGTCCTCGGCGACGGCGCTAAAGCGGATGTTCGGCCCCGGGGGAATGTCTACTTCGACGAGGCTCTGCGGCTCGCCCAACGGGCGGGGGACGAGAATCGGTGCCACCGCGGTGGTCGTGCCTCTGACGGTGATCCTAATGAGCGCGGTCTCCGGGGGGATGATCCGCGCCCCCGCCTCAGACGTCGGCCAGTTGATGATAAAGCGCACCTTGGCCGTCTGCGCCGTGGGCGCCACGCTTTGGCCGCAGCCAAAGAGCAGGGCAAACAGCGCAGCAATGAGGCATCCCGCAGCAACGGCCCGTGCCACGTTACTCATGGTCAACACCTGCCTGCTGAATGATGATGTTCGTTTCGGTCACCGTCAAAGCCACAGTAACCTGCGCATCTCCTCCGTTTGAGGTAAACGAAACGGTGGCCTCATACTGTCCGGCGAGCAGCCCCGTGGTGTTCGCCGAGATGGTTACAGTAGCCTCGCCTCCGGCGGCTAGCTGGCCGGACGCCGGGCTGACGCCGAGCCACGTCTGGTCCGTGCTCGCCTGCCACTCCAGCGTAGACTGCCCGGTGTTGCTCACGGTAACCGTGCCCGAGGGGGCAAGGCTGGTGAGCTCCAAAGAGCTCGGGGCAACGCTGAGCACAGGCGGGGGCGTAGGCGTAGGGGTCGGCGTTGGCTGAGGCGCGGGCGTGGGCGAAGGGGTGGCTTGCGGCGTGGGGGTGGGTGTTGCCTGCGGCGTTGGCGTGCCCGCGGCAGCCGTGGGCGTGGGTGTTGCCTGGCGCCGCGTCGCCGTCCACGGATTTCGGGCAACCTCGCCCGCTTTCGTCCACGTTCCCTGGCCGGCGTTTCCGCGCAGGTTGCCGGTAAACGTGGCCAGGGTGTTGCCGCTAGCGTCGCTGAGTGAGCCGCTGATCGCGCCCGTAGGCTGCACTGTGCCGGAGATCGTCGCCTCCACTTGCCGCGCGGCAGCCGCGGCGGCGTCTAGGTCAACCGTTGCCGAGCCGCTGACCGACCCCGCGGAAGTGACCTCGAACGTTCCCGTGCCCACGACGTTGTTGTTTGCGTCGCGCAGGGTGAGGTCCCAAACGCCGACGAACGCTTGGATTCCTCCCACGACGCCGGTGGGGCAGCCGACGAGCACGAAGAACAGCGCTGCGACGGCGACGACAGCGACGAGAAAGCGACAGGAGCGAACAACCATAGCGATTCACCCTCGCCCTGATTTGCAGGCAGCGGAAGCCCGAGCTTGCGCCCGACTCCTTGCCTCTGCCGAACAGTTCGCGGTGGACCTGCCTGCCCCGCCCAGAGGCGATGCCTGAGTTTTGTTGCCCGCGCGTTCGCCACCTGTGCTGGCCGGCGCGGGCTGGTATATTGTTCTAACTGCTCAGCTCAAATCCCTGTCAGTTGGCGCAAACAGTTCAAAAACGGCGCAAGATCTGCGCCCTGCGTTGCTCGTTACTTTTCTGACGTTCGCCCGCGCGCTGGACCTTGGGGAAATGTTAGCCTTGCCGCGCCTCTTCTTCCCCGCCTGCACTTGCGCCCCCATCGGCGAGCTCGCGCTTAAGCTGATCGAAAAATGCGCGCATAAACGCGTCGCGCTCTGCGGCAATGCGGCGGGCCGTTGCTGTGTTCATCTGCTCGGCCAGGTTGCACAGCTTTTCGGCAAAATGCTCCGCGCCGTGGGCGATTCCCCGCCCCAGCTCGCCCGCTCGAACAAACGTGCGCGCTACGCCCACCGCGCCCAGGGCGTCGAGGCGGTCCGCGTCCTGAAGCACCTGGGCCTCGAGCGTGCGCGCGGGCTCGCGCCCCGTCCACGGGTGGGCGCGAATTGCCTCGGCCACGGCTTCGGCGATCGTCGGCGGGCATTTTCGCGCGGCAAGGATCGCCCGGGCGAGGTGCTCGGATTCTACGGCGTGAGGTGTCCCTCGGGCCTCGGCGGCCTCGCGGCCGATGTCATGGAGCAGCGCTGCGGCCTCGACGATCACCGGGTCGGCGCCCTCCGCTTGGGCAATGTGCAGGGCCAACGCGCGCACGCGCTGCACATGGTCCCAGCCGTGGGCGGAGGGTCGGGAGAAATAGCTCAGGGCGTCCTGCTCGACCTCCTCTAGCCACCTTGGTCTCTCGCGGGCCATTGCCCCAGCCTCCTGGCCAGCGTCGTCCATGTGCAGCTTCGCGCGCTGCCCGGGCTTTCCTGCCTCCCCGCCCGCGCCAGCGGCTCGCAGGGCAATGCGAGGTCTTGCCCCGTGCGGGGCAGGGGTGGAGCAATGGCTCGCGCTGATATACCATGTAGGGCGAGGCGCGGAAATGAACGCCAAGCAACAGCCGCCGCACAGCCCGCTAGCCGAGGAGGAGGCGCGGCTTCGCCGCCTAGGCAACGCCATTGTTGTTGTCGCGGCAATCGTCGTCTTCGGCGGAACGTCGCTTGTGGCGAGCATTATTTATCAACGGGGGTTTTACCGCTCGGCGGAGCGCCTTTTCGCCTCGCACCGCGAGCAGTTTGAGGAGCTTGCCGCCCCCGCGGCGCTTTCGGACAAGGCTATCGTCCGGCTGCTCAGCGCTTCGCTCTCGGAAACAACCGTGCAAACGAAGCTTCCCGTGCCTGTGCGCCGCGAGGAGGTGGAGCGCTGCCTTGGTGCGGCGCAAATTGCCGTTTCCGCGACAGAGGCTGGCGAAGCTGGGCTCGGCTGGCTCGCCCGCGCGTGCACGCGCGAGTTTAACGAAATTCTCGTTTATAAATCCGCGGGCGCCGGCGCGGCGTATTTCGTCGACTCCACGGGCCGCGTGGTCGGCCTGTGGCTTGGGGCGGCCTCCGACGTCCCCGAGGGATAGTCCGGCGCGTAGTTCCCCCGCTCGTGCCCCCACCTGCTCCGCGGCGGCGCGCCATGCCTGGGCGGCTGCCTCGTCTCCCTCGGCCTCCGCACAGCGGGCAAGGGCAGAGAACGTCTTCGCTCCAAGGTCAAGCGATTGCGCAAGCTCCTCGGGCGCGGGCGGAGCTCTTCGCTCAAGCGCCGCCCAGCGCGGGGGAAAGAGCGTTGCCGCGCGCTCGAGCAGGGGCCGCGCAGCCTCCAGCTCCCCCTCCGCAGCAAGGCGGAGGGCCAGCCGGGCGACTTGCTCCGGCGCGTAGAGGTCGGGCAAAGGCCGCGCGAGCCGCGGACCGAGAGCTAAAGCGAGCGCCGCCGCAGCGAACAAGGCCGCGCCGAAAGCGAGCGGCGCGCGGCTTGGCTCGTGGCCCTCGGCTTGCTCGTGGGGCGTGCGCGCTCGGGCAAGGCCGAACACTAAGGCAAAGACCACCGCGCCCGCTGCACCGCTGAAAAATCCATCGGTCAGCGTTGCGTAGGCCGCCGCGCCTAACGCTGCCGCGGCAAATGGCGCGCGCTGCGCATGTGGCTGCGGGCCCGCGCGGCGCCACGTGCTTATCGTCGCCCAACTCAGCCAGAGCAGAGCAAGCGCCCCCACCACTCCCGTCTCCGCAACCCAGGTAACGGGCGCGCCGCTGATGCTCGGCGGCCGAGCGACGGCTTGGTACGCCTCGCGCGGCGGGGAGGGCCGGCTTGGCCCGTGCTCCACGGGGAGAAGGCCTGGGCCGCAGCCGACTAGCGGCTGCCTTTCAAAAACGGCGAGAGCCACACGCCAGGCGTAAACGCGCTGCTCCGCGGCGGCAAGGCCCACGCGCGCGGCGGCCTTCGCGCCGCCCGCGGCAACGGCGCCGAGCCCCGCGCCGGCGACTATCGCGGCAAGGGCCAAAACGACCGCCAATGCCCGGCCGCGCCTTGTGCGCCAGGCGAGCCAGGCAAACGCGACGAGCGCCGCGCAGCCGCCGGCAGCCGGGTTTGCCGCAGCAAGCCCGGCCGCGAGAAGCAGCACTTCGCCTAGCCCCGCGGCCGCCGCCAAGCGGCCCTCGCGCGGCACAGCAACCGCCAGGGGCAGCGCGGCGACGATGGGCAAAGCCGCCAGCTCCGGCCAGCGCCAGGGGCTGAGCGCAAGAGCAGCAAGCGGAGCCTCGACCTCCTGATACCACAGCTCGCCCGCCTGCCGCCCGAGAAGAAAGCGCCACAGGTGCGCCGCGGCGAGCGCTGCCCCGGCCGCCCGAACGGCCGCCGCGCAGCGCCGGCGGCTTGTCTCGCACGGCTCAAGCTCCGCAGCGCAGGCAAGGGAGAGCAGCGCAGCAAGCCACATTGCCCCGGGCCAGGAGCCGGGGCGCAACGCTGAGCTAAGCAGCAACGCGGCAAGGACGGGGGCAAAGGCAACCACCACCGCCCCGCGCTGCGCGGGCAGCGCGCGCTGCCAAGCGCGCGCAAGGAGCGCCGGCCCCAGCCCGCAGAGCAACAGGTAGCAAGCGGCAGGCGCGCAGGGGGCAACAAGCAGGGGCAGCGCGACGACGATAGCGGGCCAGTTCTCGGCAAGAGCAGCGTGCCATGCAGCGCCGAGCCGGGGCATAGGGGCATGATATGCGCGCGAGGGAGGGCCGTCAACGCGTGGGCGGCGCGGGCAACGAAGCAGGTAGAGCGCTGTGGAGGGAGAAGAAGATGTTAAACCTGCGCGGCGTGCGTTTTGCGGAGGGGGGTGTTGCTGTGGCTACGGAGCTGCCCTATGAGGGCGCGGAGCTCATTATGGTCCCGCCGCCCGAGCGCAAAGGGCCGCCTAAGGTGCTCGTCGTCGACGACAACCCGGACAACGTGGACATCTTAAGGCAGCTTCTCGAGACGCGCGGCTATGAGGTATGCAGCGAGCTCGACGGGAGCAAGGTTGTCGAACGCGCGCAGCAGGAGCAGCCGGACGCGATTCTTCTCGACGTGCACATGCCCGGGCGCGACGGGTTTGAGATCTGCCGCGAGCTAAAGGTTGTTCAATCCACGCGCGACATTCCCGTGGTTTTGGTTACCGCGGTATATCTTGACGAGCAGAACATGATTAGCGGGCTTGAGGCGGGGGCCTACGATTACATTATCAAGCCCTTCCGCCCGGCCGAGCTGCTCGCGCGTATTGCCGTTATGGTGCGCATTAAAGAGGCGCAGGACTACGTTAAGCGCCTTTCCGTTACCGACGACCTAACGGGGCTTTATAACCGGCGGTTTTTCTTCGCCCGGCTCGAGGAGGAGGTGCGCCGGGCGCGGCGCCACGGTATTCCGCTAAGCTGCGCTATTTTGGATATCGACCACTTCAAGCGCATTAACGACAAATACGGCCACCCGTTTGGCGACCGCGTGATCCGCGAGGTTGGGGCAATGCTTGCCAGCAAGTGTCGGCTAGAGGACGTCGCCGCGCGCATCGGCGGCGAGGAGTACTCGCTTCTTGCCCCAAACACCTCGCTCGAGGGCGCGGTGTCGCTGCTCTGTCGGCTGATGGATGAGATTCGCGCCCACGAGTTTCGCGACGGGAGCATTAGCGTGCGCGCTACGGTAAGCGCGGGGGTGGCCGAGCTTGAGCCAGGGATGACGAGCGAGGAGCTTGTCCAGCGCGCCGATCAGGCGCTCTATCGGGCCAAGCAGCAAGGGCGAGATAGGCTCGTCCCTTGGGGCGAGGAGTAGCGCCCGCGAGAACAATCCGCGCCCCCACCCAGGCTGCGGGGCAACTTCACGAAGGGAGCTGGCGCGAGATGCAGCGCGTCGCTGTGGTCGGACTGGGGTTTATGGGCAAAACCCACGCCATCGCCTACTCCGCGATCGAATCCGCAGAGCTGGCCAAGGTCGTTGATGTCCAGGAGGAGGTCGCCCGCGAGGTGGCCCAGGAGCACGGCGCCGAGCCGGCGACGTTCGACGACGTCCTCGCCGACGACTCCATCTCCATTGTGGACATCTGCCTGCCCACCGATATGCACCGCGAGTACACCATTCGCGCCCTTGAGGCGGGCAAGCATGTGCTGTGCGAAAAGCCCATGGCGCGCACCGTGGAGGACGCTCGCGCCATGGCCGAGGCCGCCGCGGCGAGCGATAAGTTCTTGATGATCGCGCATGTGCTGCGCTTCTGGCCCGAGTATGAGCTGTTTAAGCGGAGGTATGACGCGGGCGAGTTCGGGGCCATCCGCCAGCTTGCCTGCCGGCGGCTCAGCCCGCGCCCGAAATGGTCTTGGGATAGCTGGATCACCGACGAGTCGCGCTCGGGCAGCGCGCTGCTCGACCTGCACATTCACGACATCGATTGGGTGGCCTATATCTGCGGCCGGCCGAAAGCGGTCACTGCGCGCGCCGTGCGCAACGAAACCGGTTGGTGCCACGTTTACTGCACTTACGAGTTTGAAAACGACGTTGTAGCGTTTGCCGAGGGCGGCTGGGACATGCCCCCGAGCTTCCCGTTTAACATGGCGTTTTGTGCGATTTGCGAAAAGGGCGTCTACGTTTACGACTCGGGGAAGGACCCCGCGGTGTCCATTTTCCGCGAGGGGGCGGAGGAGCCGGAGCATCCGGAGATCGAGCCTGTGGTTGCTGCGGGCGCCGCGGCCGGCGGGAATATCTCCGAGCTCGGCGGCTATTACCTGGAGTGCAAGTACTTCGTGGAGTGCGTGGAGTCCGGCACGCCGCCCACAGTGGTCACCCCGGAGCAGGCGCTGCAAGACATCGAGATCGCATTCGCCGAGTTGCAGTCCGTAAACGAGCGGACAACCGTTTCGCTTTAGGGCCATGCCCGCCGCCGGCGGGGCGGAGACTGTGATCGTCGACACGCACGCGCACTTAACCCACGAGCGCTTTTCCGGCGAGCTTTGCGCTGTGCTGGACAGGGCGAGGGAGGCCGGCGTGACGCAAATCGTCAACGTCGGCTTCGATTTGCCGTCCTCGCGAGAGGCGGTCGCGCTCGCTGGCCGCTGCCCCGGCTGCTTCGCCGCGATCGGCGTGCACCCTCACGAGGCGCGCACGTTCGACAAGCGCGCCGAGGAGGACCTGCGCCAGCTCGCCCGCGACGCGCGCGTGGTGGCCATTGGCGAAACGGGCCTGGATTATCACTATGAGTTCTCCCCCCGCGAGGACCAGCGGCGGGCGTTTTCCGCTCTGCTTGCCCTGTGCCACGAGGCGCAGCTGCCGGCGATTATTCACGATCGCCAGGCCCACGAGGACACGCTGGCCGTTCTCGCCGAAGTTGGCGTGCCGCCCCGAGGTGCGGTGCTCCATTGTTTCAGCGGCGACGCACATCTCGCCGAGAAATGTGTCGAACAAGGGCTATACATCGGGGTCACGGGCATCGTAACGTTTCGCAACGCCGAACAGTTGCGCCAAGTGGTGCGTAGCATTCCTTTGGAGCGGCTGCTCGTGGAGACCGACTGCCCGTATCTTGCCCCGGCGCCCTATCGGGGCAAGCGCAACGAGCCGGCCTTCGTGCGCTTTGTTGTGGAAGAAGTGGCGCGGCTTAGGGGGCTTGACTTTGAGGAGGTTGCCCATGTCACTGCGCAAAATGCTCGGCGGCTGTTTGCCCTGCCCAGCCCGCCGTAGGGCATATGTGGCGGCCGCCCTGGTTCTGGGCTGGGTGGCGCTTGCTCCTGTAGCCTCGTTCGGCCAGGCCCAAGGGCAGGCCGAGCGGCGACCGCTGGGCCTGCGCGTGGACGGGCGCGAGGTTGCGGCCGTGCCCCAGGCATACATCGCCGAGGGGCGGTTGTGGCTGCCCGCGCGGGCGGTGCTCGAAGCCATGGGCGCCCAGTGGCAGTGGGACGAGGAGAAAAAGGCGCTTGTCGCGCGGATACCCGGGCGCGAGGTCGTTTTCGCAGAAGGCCAGGCGGTTGCCATGCTCAACGGCCGGCCGGTGGCCTCCGACTTTCCCCCGCACATCGAGGAGGGAAAGCTTTTTGTCCCCGCGCGCCTGTTTGCCCAAACGCTAAACTGCGCCCTTGCCCTGCGCGAGGCGAACACCGTCGCCGAGGTCACCTCGCGCTGGGAGAAGTGCCAGGTCGCTGTACGCGAGATACTCACCTGGCCCCGGTACCTTTCGGGCAAGGAGATAATCGTCGAGGGAGAATACCGCGGCTGGCGGGCGCGCGGGGAGGAGGGCGAGCACCTGCGCCACGGCCCGCCCAAACGCCGTTCGGACTGGATCGTCAAAGACGCCACGGGGGCCATTTACGTCAGCGGTCGCTCGCCGCGCGGGCTTGACCCCTATGACGACATCGGCGCCACGGTGCGCGTGGAGGGCGTGGGGGCGCTGAGCGAACGCGGCGTGCCGTTCATCGAGGCTCGCGCGGTGGTCATCCTTTCCCGCCCGGGCGCGCCGCAGGCAAAGCATTAGCACGTCGCTGGCGTTGGAGGGGACTGTGCCATGCGCAAAACGTTTTTGCTGGGCGCCATTGCGGCGCTTTTTGCCGTTTGCTCCTGTCGCGGCGCAGAGCCTCTGCTCGCTGTCTGCGAGGCGGACGGCCAGATAGCTGTATACGACGGGCGGACGCAGGTGCTAAGCGTGGCCGTGGGCGCGCATGGGCCGCGCTGGGCATATGCCGGCTCGCAGAACATTGCCTGCCGGCCCGTTGGCCAAGCGGCGCTCGCGCAGCGTGCGTTTGAGGGGACGATCGCTGTCCCCAACAGCGGTGGAGGCAAAGTGGCCTTCGCCCACGAGGTCGAGGTGTTCGACGAGCACAGCCTGCGCGTGCGCTATCGCTTTCAGTTTCTGGAAAGCTTCGAGCTCTGGTCGCTGCACGTTTCGCTGCGCTTGCCTGTGCGGCAGTTTGCCGGGGCGCAGGTTAAGCTTTCGCTGCCGGGCGCGGGGGAGCGGACGCTTGCCCTTCCCCGAAACTTTGCCAAGGCCGCGCTGTTTTCCGGCGAGGCGCCGCAGGTCGCTGTCGTCGCCGACCAGCGCTACAGCTTCTCGGCAACCGCTGCGCCGCGTGCTCTACTGGCCATTAACGACGCGCGGGCGTGGAACAACGAGTTTTACGAGCTGCGCTATAACCTCCTCGCGCCAAACCAGCGCACGGCGCGCAAGGGCGACAAGCTGGAGCTTAACCTTGCGCTTTCCTTTTCCTCGCCGCTGAAAGCGGCGCTCGACCCCGAACAGACGACATCGACGACGGACACCACGGAATGGGTTCCCTATGTCATGCCTTGGGACACGAGCCCGGTAGACGTTTCGTTTTTGAACGAAAAGCCCGCCGGCGAGCACGGGTTTTTAACCGTGCGCGAGGGGCGGCTGGTGTTCCAGGACGGCACGCCGGCGCGGTTTTGGGGGACGTGCATCTCCGCCGCGGGCAACTTCCCCACGCACGCGCAGGCGGAGAAAATTGCCCGGCGCCTGGCGCAGTTTGGGATAAACCTGGTGCGCATCCATCACGCCGACGCGGGCTGGAGCCACCCGAACATTTTCGCGGAGAGCAAAAAATCCACGCGCAAGCTCAGCGCGGAGAGCCTGGACAGGCTGGACTATTTCTTTAACCAGCTCCGCCTGAACGGCATCTATGTCTATCTGGACCTCCTCGTGAGCAGGCCGTTTTGCGCGGGCGACGGCGTGCCCGCGGCGGACAAGCTCGGCCCCGCGGCAAAGCCCTATTCCGTCTTCGACCGGCAGCTCATTGAGCTGCAAAAAGAGTATTGCCGCAAGCTATGGACGCACTACAACCCCTATAGCCAGCGCCGCTGGTGCGACGACCCGACGTTTGTGCTCACCGATCTCACCAACGAAAACTGCCTCGTCTCCAAGAGCGTGACCGTCGAGCCGTATAAGACGGAGTTTTTGACCCTTTGGCGCCAGTGGGCGGAGCGCAACGGCGTGGACCCCAACCAAGAGGTGTGCCAGCGCAGCGGGCGCACCGCGGACGCCATGCGCTTTCTCGACTATCTGCAGAAAAAGTACTATCGCGAAATGTACGCCTACCTGCGCTCGATCGGGGTGAAGATCCCCATTGCCGGGAACACGTGGCTGGTTAGCGCGGCGAACCTTCCCTCGCAGGCAACGATGGATTATATCGACGCCCACGCCTACTGGGACCACCCCACGGCCGGTTACAAGCGCTTTCGCAACGCCCCCATGGTCCGCCGCGACCCACACAGCGAGGACACCATTTGGAGCCGCCTGGGGTTCGGCCGGCTTTTGGGCAAGCCGTTTGTCGTCTCGGAGTGGGGCCACCCCTGGCCGAACGAGTTCCGCTGCGAGGGGCCGCTGGGCATCGCCTCCGTCGCTGCCCTTCAGGGGTGGGATGCCGTGCTCGTCTACACCTACCGCCACTCTACCGACGAGAGCACGGAGCAGCTAAGCGGCCCGTTTGAGACGTTTAACGACCCCTGCGTAATCGGCCTCTTTCCCGTGGCAGCAATGATCTTCCGCCGGGGCGATGTCTCGCCGGCGTTCGAGCGCCGCGTTGTCGTTTTGGGCGAGGGGCAGGTGCTTGCGCCAAATGCTCCAAGCCGCTCCTCCGCCCACCGCACGGCGGTGGAGATGCACCGGCTGGAGACGGCTTTGTATCAGCCCCCGGGCGACGTTCCGCGCGAGGAGGTCATCGCGCCGGAGGCGTCGCTCTTACCCGAAGACGCGCGCGCCGTGCGCTCGGACACGGGCGAGTTCGCGCGC
>CAZMGT010000033.1:0-41429 GCA_964565895.1 uncultured Armatimonadia bacterium | reverse complement strand
AAAGCTGACGAGATCGTCGTCCATCCGCGCCAAGGGGACAAGCAGCGAGCGAAAGAGTTCTATGAGTCCCGCATGGCACAAGCTTTTCGCGAGATCCACCGCGTGCTTAAGCCAAACGGCGTTGCCGTGATTGTCTTCGCGCATAAGTCCACGTTCGCATGGGAGACGCTGCTTGAGGCGTTGGTCAACGCCGGATTGGTGGTCACCGCTTCCTGGCCTATCCGCACCGAAATGCGGACGAGACTTCAGGCACAGCATACTGCTTCCCTCGCGTCGTCGATCCACCTTGTTTGCCGCAAGCGGGCGGAGGATGCCCCGCAGGGCTATTACGACGAAATCACCGGCGCGCTTAAAGAGCGTATCAAAAACCGCCTGGACCAGTTCTGGGAACAAGGCATCCACGGCGCGGACTTCTTTATGTCCGCCATCGGCCCAGCCATGGAGCTCTTCTCGCGCTACAGGCGCGTCGTGCGCCTCTCCGGCGAGGAGGTCTCCGCCCGCCAGTTCCTCGACCTCGTGCGCCAGGTCGTCGTGGACTACGCCCTGCAGCGGATCTTCGCCCGCGCCGCCGCAGGCCGCCATGTCCAAGCCCTTGACCCGGAAACAAGCTTCTACGTCCTCTGGCGCTGGGCCTATGGCAACGCCAAAGTCCCGTTCGACGACGCGCGCAAGCTCGCCCAAACGCAGGGGGCGGAGATCGATCGCCTGCGCCTGCGCGACACCCTCGTTAAGTCCCTTGGCGAAAACGTCCTCGTCCTCGGGCCCAAAGACCGCGCCAAGCAGAAAAACCTGGGCGAGCCGCAGCGCGGCCAACCCGCGCCTATGGTCGACGTCCTGCACCGCGCCTGCCTGCTTTGGGAACAAGGCGACAAGACGGCGCTTGCCGAATTCCTCTCCCGCTCCGGCTATGGGACAGATGAGGATTTCTGGGTCGTGGCCGAGGCCCTATCCCAGGTCCTTCCCCCAGGCGACCAGGAAAAGCGCCTGCTCGAGGGCCTCCTCTCCAGCAGACAAACCCTCGGCCAGCAAACGTTTGATTTTCCGCAGGCCGAGGATGTTGCTGAGGAGAGCAAGGGCCTCTTTTAGCGCAAACCGCCCTTGAAGGGGGCGGAGGGACGTTGCACAAGCGGGGGTGGCAAGAAGTGGATATCGGACGGCCGAATAGGATGCTCTTGGGGAGCGCTTTGGAGATATTTCGCGACGCCATGCGCAGCTTCGTAGAGACCTGCCTGCGCGACGCCTATGGCAGAAAGTGGTGGAGCGAAGGGGTTAAAGCGGTACTGGACAAGCCGCCCGCGGACAAGAAGCTCGACGCCGGCCACTTTCCCCATATCGTCAGCGCCAACTGGCAGGAGGCGTTTGCTGAGGCGTTCGCGGAGAAGAAGGAGACCGTTGTGCGCTGGCTTCAGGAGATACGCGAGGCGCGCAACAAGTGGGCGCACCCGGGCAGTGAGGACCTGCCCCTTGCCCTCGTGCAGCGCTATGTGAACACGTGCGAGCTTGTGCTGGGGCAGTTTAGCGCAGAGGCTGTGGAGAAGCTAAAAGGGGTAGAGCGCCAGCTAGAGGATAAGGCAAGCGGAGTGTGGGTCCCCCCTTGGTGGTGGATAGCGACGCCTCACGAGGATATTCGCGAGGGGCGGTTTGATCCCGCGGTGTTCGCCGCGGACCTGGTCTGTGTAATCGAAGGCCAAGGCCCGCCGGACTACCTCGATGCGCGGACGTTTTTCCGCAAGACCTATCCCACGAGCGGGCTAAAGCAGATTCTCGCCGATGTCCTCTGCCGGCTCGCGGGCAAGGGCCGAGGCGAGGCGGTAATTCAAGTGCAGACGCCGTTTGGCGGGGGCAAGACGCACTGCCTGTTCGCCCTTTATCATCTCGCGCGGTCAGGAAATGAGGTTGCCCAGGAAGAGACGGTAAAGGAGATTCTCGCTGAAGCGGGGCTGGAGGAGGTTCCCCAAGCAAGGGTGGCCGTGCTTGTGGGCACGGCGATGGACGTTAAGGGGCGCAAGGTAGGCGGGCTTACTTTGCGCACGCCGGTGGGCGAGCTCGCTTACCAGCTCGGGGGCAAAGAGCTTTATAAGCGCCTTGAAGAGTACGACCAACAAGGTCGCTCGCCAAGCAGCGCCGTGCTCGCCAAGATATTAAACGAGCTCGGCCCGTGCCTCATCCTTGTCGACGAGCCACTGCATTACATGAGCAAAGGCTACGGCGTGAGCGTCGGGGGAAGCGATCTGCGCGAGCAGACATATAACTTCTTCCGCGATCTCACGGGGGCGATCCCGCAGTGTCCGAGAGCCGTCCTCGTGGGCACGCTCCCCCCGACAAGCCTTGAGCATCCCACGCTCACCGGACAGGAGGACTACGAGCGCCTAACCAAGCTGTTCGGGAGGGTCGTCTCGCTGCGCGATTTGATGACCGGGGAAGAGATCTACGAGGTGATCAAGCGCCGGCTGTTTCAGGACTTGGGATCGCCGGAGCAGAGAGCTCGTGTTGCTAGCCTCTATTGGGAGACATATAAGAGCCTGGGTGATGCCATCCCCGAGAAGGCGCAGCACGTGGCATATCGCGAGCTTCTCGAGCGCGCGTATCCGTTCCATCCCGAGTTAATCAGCGTTCTTTACGAGCGCTGGGGTTCGTTTCCGCAGTTTCAGCGCACGCGCGGTGTGCTCGCCTTCCTGGCCAAGGTGATTTGGTATCTGTATCGCGAGCAGCGGCAAGGAGCGCTTATCGGGCCGGGCGATATTCCCTTTGAGTTTGGCGACCTTCGCGGCGAGATTCGTAAGATGCGCGGGCAGGAGTGGGAAAGCGTTATTGCGCGAGACATTGCAGGCCCAGATGCGCTTTCCGCTTCTGTAGACAAAGCGCTGGGGAGCGAGTGCGAACGCGAGCGCCTTGCCCAGCGGATCGCCACCGCGATTTTTACTTATTCGCATAGCGCGGGCGAGCGCGTAGGGGCGTCGCAGCGCGAGATTCGCCTCTCTGTGCTCACCCCTACGGTTATGCCAGCATTGGTTGGAAATGCGATAGCAGAGCTTGAGCGAAGGCTGTGGTACATCCACACAGACCAAGGGCTTTACTGGTTTTCCACACAGCCGAACTTAAACAAAGTTCTCATTGACGAAGAGCAAAGAGTTGATCCCGAGGATGCCTTGCAAGCGGCTTATCAGCAGCTTAGAGAGATGATCGGCGAGGCGCACTTCCGTGTCTGTTTCTTGCCTTCCGACGACCGCGATGTTGCCGACACACGGGACCTGAAGCTTTGCGTTTTGGGCTTAGACCAAGCAGTGGCCCAGGGAGAGGTTACCGGGGAAACAGAGAAATTTATTTGGCACCTCGTGGATACTCACGGGACGGAACATCGGGTGTATCGCAATGCGCTGATTTTCCTTATCCCCGACCAGGCGCGTTGCGAGCAGGTGCGAGGACAGGCGCGAACTTTGCTTGCCGCGCGGCGCATTGGGGAAAGCGAAAGCATCCGCGACAAGCTTACCAAGGAACAGCAGCGGCAGCTAAGCAAGGTGCTTAGCGATGCGGAGTCTGCTCTGCCGCAGGCGCTTGCTGCGGCATATCGGCTCGTCGTTAAGCCCGTCTCTGAGACCCAAGCGGGCCAGGCCGTGGAGCGGAAGCTTTGGGTGACAGATTTAGGCCTGCAGCCGTTCGATGCGAAGAAACCGGAAACTCTGCTCGCTAGCCGCGTGCGCCGTGCGCTTAAGGAGAACGACAAGCTTTTGGAAAAGCTGGCCCCACACGTGATTGTCGGCGAGCGCTGGAGGCTTTGGCCTGAGGACCAACCGCTGCTCAGCGTTAAGACGCTCGCGGGCTACTTTTGGAGCTATACACATCTCCCCATGCTTGCTAACGAAACGGTGCTGCGGGAATCGGTTGCCGAGGGAGCAAACAAAAGTATTTTCGGCTATGCGGTGGGCGCTATTGACGAGGAAAATCTTACTGCGCAGGAGCTCTACTTTGCCCAAAAATCGATACTCACGAACACCATTGAAGAAAGACCGCTCACCGCTGACAAAGTGGCCCTCGAGGATGAGTGCTGGCTTGTGCGGCGCGAACTGGCGCAAAAAATAGTGGACAAGGTTGCCCCACCTCCGCCGGCCGACCCGGAGCAGGTGCGTGAAGTCGAGCATAGGGTGGAAAAGGGCAAGGCGTTAGTTTCGTGGCGCAAACCCGAGCGCGATGATGTGGCAGGCTACCGCGTGTATCTGGCTAAAGCTGAGAGCGGAGAACCGGAGAAAATGGTTGCCGAGGTAAATACTCCAGAAATTACTATCGAAGATCTTTCCCCGGGCAAGCATCGTTTCCTCGTCCTTCCCGTCTTTGAGGATGGAAAAGAGGGTACGCCTGCCGAGATCGAGGTGGAGGTGCCCGGTGAGCCGCCGCGGGGAATGTATCGCAAGGTCTGCGTACGCGTGCGCAGCCTTCCCCATGAGAACTGGACCCACTTTTTCCGCGAGGTCGTGCACCCGCTAATCGAGAGCGGCGCGGATCTGTCTATCTCGCTCGAACTCAGCGCAGAGTCACAGGCGGGTATTCCCCAGAATACGGTAGACCTTGGCATTAAGGAAGCTCTGAGCCAGCGCGGCATCGACGCTGACGTTGAAGTGCAGTGACTTGAAGTGCGGTGACTTCTTAGATTTCGACGCCAGCCGCTGGCGCCGGCTAAGCTGCGCATTACAAGGGGGGTATTCTGTGGCGAAAACTTCGGAGCCTCAGCGAGTGTGTCAGGTGTGCGGCTATGTTTTTGCCCCTCTTGAGCGGGAGTGTCCACGCTGCGCACGCCAGCGCGCGCAGGCTGGCCAGCGACACACAGCAGCCGCCGCGCAAGACACCGGCCCAACGACTGAGTCGCACCGTGCGATAAACGAAGCGCTAGTCAACCAGGCATTTTTCTCGCTTGTCGACGGCGCATTCGGTTGCTGCATCGCTGTGCTTGTCGCGAACTGGGTGACCTTGCTCCTCCTGGCGTTAAAGGATGCGATCGTTTTGCAAGCTGTGCTAAATCCAATTTACATGTCCAGCCTCTTCCTCCTTGCCTTATGCATCCCCATAGTGGGAGCGGCAGGAGGAATAGCTAGGCAACGGGACCTATCCCGCTTTTATGCCGCTTTGCTCTTGCTCGCGGCACTTCTTGCTACTGCGGGCATCAATGCGCTGCTCTTTTTGCCTGAAGACCAGAGCTCGCTGCCCAAGCTCGACTTCTAGACAAACTTGCGCACGAGCATGTTGCGAGTCTGTCACGGCCCCTTTGTGTGAGCGAATGAGCTAAGCCACTCAACAGCGGTTGGAGGGGGGACAAACCGTCTCATTCTGACCGTGCACAGCCCGAGACCTAAGGCGGGCAGGTAAGCCCATGGGGGTAATAACACAATGGAGCCGACGGAGGGATTCGAACCCCCAACCCGCTGATTACGATTCAGCTGCTCTACCGTTGAGCTACGTCGGCTCCCGTCTCATAGAGTAGCGAACGCGCGCGGCAAAGTCAACCTGCGGCTCCCGTGACCGCCCATAGCAGAGGCCGTCGCCGGCAAGCCTTGGACGCCAGCAAAGGCAAGCTGGGGCCGGCGTGCCCAGGCCTTGTCGCTCAGCCCCAGCGGATGGAGGCTAGGCCAGACCGGCCCGTTATGCTCCGCCCGCGGCCTCGGATTTGCGCACGGCCTCGAGGTAGTCGCACAGGCGGCTTACGTTTTGCACAAACGTGCTTGTGTTGATGTACTCGCCGTCGAGCCAGCGGCCCTGCTCGTCGAGCGCGGCGATGATCTTGCGCACGGCGCCGGCGAGCCGCGCGGCCTTGCGGCGCCACTCTTGGGGCGTTGGCACGCGGTCGCGCTGGGCGAGGTAGGCCTCGCGGCCGACCTTGCGCACCGCCTCGTAGTAGCGGATGCTTGAGGGCACGCCAAAATCGCCGCGCCAGCCATAGTGCGGGCGAATGTTCTTGAACTCGTAGACAACTTTCTTGTCCACCGTGACGTAAATCGGCTTGTTCGTGCCCAGCTCGTAGAACCTAGCCCATGTGCCGCCGTCGATCTTCGAGCGCCCAAGCCAGTCGATCGCCGCAGGGATAGGCTGGAGAAACTTCTCGTCGCCCGTCTCGAGGTAAAGGTCGACGAGCGTCCTAATGTTCCGCGCGGTTACCGCGGAGCAGCAGGCGGGGGGCTCGAACCAGCGCGCCCACGCGGGCTTCATATCCCAATCGTACTGCTGCGCCCAGCCCGCTTGCGGCGCGGGGAGCTGTGAGGCGATGATGAACCGGCCCCCGCGCAGCGCGCTCTCCAGATATTCTCGGCGGCGGTAGATTTTGTAAGCGAGGAGCATCGTCTTAATGCAGTCGTTTATCGCGCCGTCGTTAAACGTGTAGTAACGGCAATAGTTCCCCTCGACGGGCGGATAGCACTGCGGCCAGGCGCCGTTTTCAAACTGGCTTTTGAGCATGAACTTTAGCCCATACTCCGCGGCGTTGCGAAAAGGCTGTGCGCCGCCGGTGGCCTGGTCCACGGACATGACAAGGCGCAGGGCGCTCTGCGACGTGTCGTCGTCGAACGTGGAGATGTGCCATCTGCCACGCGGGTCGGTATCGCCGGCCTCGACATCGCGCCGGTAGTGCCTGCGCTTGCTTTTTTCGGGGTCGAAGTCGATTTTGTAATGCCAACCGCCGGAGGAGAGCTGGCCCCAGCACAGGGCGGCAGCGGCGTCTTTTGCCGCTTCCAGATAAAGCTGGTCGCCCGTTACCTCATAGGCCCTGAGGAAGGCCATGCCCACCGAGGGCGTGCCCGGGGGCTGGACCCAAATTTGCGTCGCCGTGGCCTCGCCCTCGCCCCAGCGCTGTGTCAGGTCGCTGGTATAGCGCCAAAGGTAGCCGCCGTGGGTGGCCACCTTTGTCGTAAAGTACAACGTCGCCTTGCGCAATGCCGCCCGCGCCTGCGCGGCAAGCTCCTCCTGTGCGCAGGCAGCCCCGGCGAGGAGAATGAGAAACACAAAACAAAGCGCGCCCTTGCTCCATCGCATTGTCCCACCGTCCATCTGCGCTCGGGCTAGGCCCAGGGCTCTTTGAGAAGACCAATGTGCGGGTCGCCCGTTTTTTCCATCCATTGCTTAAGTTGGCCGTGTAGCTCGCGCAGGACGTTGCGGCACCCGCGGTCGTTTATCCGGTTTTGCGTCTCGCCCGGGTCCTCGCGCAGGTTATATAGCTCGCACTCCCAGCGCGTGTTGTAGACGTACTTCCACTCTTTTGTGCGAATGGTGCGCTGAATGCCCACGTTTTTGCCCTGGCCAAAGGTGCGCTCGGAGAACCCCGGGGCCCCGTCGTCGGGTTTGCCCTCGATAAACGGCCGCAGGCTACGCCCGTGGATTCCCTCCGGAATGGGCACGCCTAAGTAGTCGAGAATCGTGGGCATGATGTCTACGCCGTTGACATGGACATCAACCACCCGCCCCGCGGGGATCTTGCCCGGCAGGCGCATAAGCAGCGGCGTGCGCATTATCTCGTCGTAGCACGCGGGGATAGATTTGGAGAGCAGCCCGTGGCCGCAGTTCATGTCGCCGTGGTCGCTGGTAAAAACAACTAACGTGTTGCGCTCCAAGCCGAGCTCGCGCAGCTTGTTCAAAATCCGCCCCACGTTCCAGTCGACCAAGCTCACCTGGGCGTAATAGCAGCGCAGAAACTCGCGCAGGCCCGCCTCGCCGACAAGACGGGAGAGCCGCGCCGCGACGGAATTTTGGTAGTACTCGGGCACGGGCGAGCGGAAGTTTTCGGGCATCTTAAGCGCATCGGGGTCGTACATGCTGTAGTAGGGGTCGGGCGCGACCCAGAACGCGTGCGGTGGAGATACAGAGCAGGTAATCATAAACCGTTCCTTGGCGTGCTGCTCGAGGAGAGCGATGGCTTGGTCGAAAAGCCACGAGCAGGGCATGTATTCCGGGGGAATTGTCGTGCGCCCGATGATCGCGATGTCCTGCTTGGGGATGTTGCGCATTTTGATCCATTTGTCGTGCGCGGCGCGCATGAACGGGCGCATGATTACCGGCTGGCCCCAAAGGAGTATCTCGTTCTTGCCCGCGGCGGCCTTCTCTGGCGGAAACTTCTCGTTGAGCATGCGGTTATACTCGCGCTGGTCATATTGGTCGTCGCGATAGGCGCGAATGTCGCTTGTCGGGCCGAGGTGCCACTTGCCCCGGTGGTGCGTGCTATAGCCGAGGTCGTGGAGGATGTTTTCGGTAACGACCATGTCGTCGGTAACCCCGCGCTGGCCGCGCTGGACGTTGCGGTTAATCCCGTGCTTGTGGGGGTAAAGCCCGGTGACGATCGACGCGCGGGAAGGAGAGCAGAATGGCGTGGTGCACACGGTGTGGGTAAACATAACGCCTTCGCGGGCCAGGCGGTCGAGGTTGGGCGTTTTAATTTGCTTGTTGCCCATGGCCCCCAGGGCGCGAAATGTCTGCTGGTCGGTCATTAAGAACAAAACGTTGGTGCCGTTTGTGCGCTGGGCGCCCAGGCGCGTGAGGGTAACCGTGCCCGCGAGCGCCGCGCCCAAGGAAACTTGCAAGAACTGCCTCCTGGTCAGTTTGTCCAGCACAAAACTCACCCCTCCCGCGGCCCGCCGCCTAGCCTGCGCATGCGGCAAACGCCTGCCGCGCACAGCGCACAGTTTTTGCAATGTCCTCCTCGCTGTGCGCTAGGGAGACAAAGCTCGCCTCCATTTGCGACGGAGGGAAGTATACCCCTTGGTCGAGCATGGCCCAGAAAAACCGCGCATAGCGCTCCCTGTCCGCGCGGTTCGCCGTCTCCCAATCGACTACCGGCGAGCCGTCGTTGAAAAAGCAAGTAAACATTGACCCCACGCGGTTAATGCGCAGGGGGACGCCGGCCTCCTCTGCCGCGGTACAAAGCCCTTCGGCCAGCGAGGCGGCCTTTGCCTCAAGCTCCTGATATACCCCATCGCGCGAAAGCTCCGACAGCGTGGCGATCCCCGCGGCCATGGCCACGGGATTGCCGGAGAGCGTCCCCGCTTGGTTGATCGGCCCCACGGGCGCCATATGCTCCATAATCTCCCGCGGGCCGCCATATGCGCCCACGGGAAACCCCCCGCCGATGACCTTGCCCAGGGTCGTTATGTCGGGCACAACGCCGTAAAGCTCCTGCGCCCCGCCGTAGGCCACGCGAAAGCCGGTTATTACCTCGTCGAAGATGAGCAGCGCTCCGTGCGCGCGGGTAATCTCGCGCAGCTCCTCGAGGTACCCTTTGCGCGGCGGCACGACCCCCATGTTGCCGGCCACGGGCTCGACGATCACGCAGGCGATTTTCTCGCCGCACTGCGCAAACACCTCCCGCAGGGCAGCGGCGTCGTTGTAGGGCACGGTCAGCGTGTCCGCGGCGTAGCCCCGGGGAACGCCCGCGGAGTCGGGCAGGCCAAACGTCGCCGCCGTGGATCCCGCGCGGGCGAGCAGGCCATCGGCGTGCCCGTGGTAGCCGCCGGCCATTTTAACGACCTTGTCCCTGCCCGTGTATCCGCGGGCGAGGCGGATGGCGCTCATTACCGCCTCGGTGCCCGAGTTGACCATGCGCACCATCTCCACCGAGGGCACGGCGGAGACGATCAGCTCGGCCATGCGCAGCTCAAGCTCCGTGGGCGCGCCAAAGCTCGACCCGCGGCCGACTACCTCGCGCACGCGCTCGACAACGCACCGCGGGGCGTGCCCGAGAATAAGCGGGCCCCAGGAGCAGAGGAAGTCAATGTACTCGTTGCCGTCGGCGTCCCACACGTGCGCCCCGCGGCCGTGCGAGATGAACACGGGGTTGCCCCCCACGCCGCCGAACGCCCGCGCCGGGCTGTTTACCCCTCCTGGGATAAGCTCGCGCGCTCGCGCGAAAAGCTCCTCACTGCGTTGCCGCCGCACCGCGGACACCCTGCACACCTCGGGCTAGGCGCCGAACTTGTGCTGCACGCCCATGAGGTTGGTGAGCATGAGCATAAGGTCCGTGCCGCGCACGCGGAGCAGCCCCCCAGCGGTTACCGCGCGCTCGTTAAACTGCGTTACCTCGTCTACGCGGACCCCCGGCCCGTCGATCACCAGGGGCACGGGGTCGCCGCTGTGGTCGCCGACCTCGATCGGCGTGGAGTGGTCGGCGGTGAGCACGAGGTAGGTGTCGCTGGGGACGTTATCCGTGATGTAGCGCACGGCTTGGTCGATGCGCTCGATCATCTGGACTTTGGCCATGGCGTCCTGGTCGTGGCCGGCGACGTCTGGCCCCTTAATGTTGCACAGGACAAAGTTGTGGTCGTCCAACGCTTGGACAACGGCCTTTGCGGTAGCCATGACGTCGGAGTCCAGGCCGCCCGTTGCCCCCTCAACGTCGATAATGTCCATTTTTAGGTAGACCCCGATCCCTCGGATAAGGCCCGTTTCTACAATGCACGCGCTCTTTAGGCCAAAGCGCTCGTCGAAGCTTTGGCCGATGTGTGGAGCAAGGCCCGCCCCGCGGGGCAGAGCGATGTTTGCTGGCAGTTTCCCCTCGGCCTGGCGCTTTTTGTTCACGGGATGCTCGCGCAGGATCTCGTGCGACTTGCGGACGAACTTATTGACCACCTCTGCGGTGCGTTGGCTTGCTTCGTCGGCGCCCTTGGCCTCCCAAATCTTCGCCCCCACCTCGTGCGGGTCAACATCGGAGACATTGGCCCCCAGCCCCTCTCCACGGAGGACAAGCGCCGCGCGGTGGGCCACCGACTCCTTGAAGTAGCACTTCACGCCGTCGATCTCCAGCCCGTTAAGCGCTTGGGCGAGCTCGTGCGTCCCCTCGGTAATCCGTCCTGCGCGCCTGTCTACGACGCGTAGGTCGTCGTCAACGGTGGAGAAGTTTACGCGAAAGGCAACGTCGCCGGGCTGAACCTCCATGTCGATTCCCGCGGCCTCAAACGGCCCGCGGCCGGAGTAGATCTCATACGGGTTAAGCCCAAGCAGCGCGAGATGCGCCGTGTCGCTCCCCGCGACGCAGCCCGGGGCGATGGGGTCCATCAGCCCGCACACTCCGCGCGCGGCCGCGGCGTCCATGGCCGGCGTTTGCGCATATTCCAGAGGGGTCTTGTCGCCGAGGTCGGAAACCGGCCGGTCGCTTAACCCGTCCATGATAAGCAGAATGGCCTTGCGCTCCGTCATCTTTCGCTCTCCTCCGAGGAATTTCCGAAGGGCCAGTCTAGCAAGTGGTCTGGCCATTGTCAAAAGGCGGACAAAACCCAGACTGAATGGGCGCGACGGTGCCCGGCGTGGGGCTGTTTGTGCGCCGGCTGGAGGCAAATGAACCAGGTAAGAGGAAGCACTGGTTACAATAGCGCGTGGGGAACTCCGCTAGCTGTGCCACGTAGTTTTGCCAACGCCCAAGCGCGGGTGGGGGGAGCAATGGCCGGCCGGCACAAAGCGCGCGGCGCGCCTCGCGAGGCGGCGTGGATCGCCGCGGTTTGCGCTGCTGTCCTCTGCTCGCTGGCTTTTGCTCAGCAGCCCATCGTTCTCGACGACTTCGAAGACGGGCCCGAGCGCTGGATCGCCCGCGACAGCGAGCAGCCTGAGGAAACCGCGCCCGCGCGGCTTATCTCGTTCTTTCAGTCTAACCGCGTGCCTGAGGGCGGGGGAAAGCACTCGCTGTTTGTTCTATTTCACGACGCAGAGGATAGTTGGGCCACCCTCTCCTTGCCCGTGAATGGCCAGGAGCTGGCGCGGAAAAAGATTACCGCGATTTCCTTTTGGCTCAGGGGCGACGGGAGCAGCCAGCCGGTCGACGTCGTCCTCTCCGCTTGGCCCGATGAGCAGACGGAGCTCGCCTACTCCACGACCATCGCCCTGGACAGCAGGCAGTGGGTGCCTGTGGTCATCCCCCTTGACCGATTTGTCCGCCAGGGAAAACCGATCGGCGAGGACCTTGCCCTGGTGCGCTTTTTCCAGTTCAAAAAAACGGGAACGTGGCAGTCGCTCAGTTTCCGCGTGGACGAAATCCAAGCGCTCACCGGCGAAGTCTCCGCGCCCGCCGAGGTTCCCGAGCTGCCCGCTGGGGTGCGCTCATATACCCTGGAGGCGGACTTTACCGGCCAAGGCATTTTGCCGTTTCGCACATCGTTTGGCGCAAACTTCGATATTACCCAAGAGGTGGAGTGGACGGACAAGCTGCAAAGCGCCGCTGAAGCGCTTGGGGCGCAAATTATCCGCGTCACCGTCCCCGTCCCCCAAAGCGAGGGGGAGGAGCAGGAGCTCCTTCGCCGGTTAGATACCGCGGTGGAGCGGCTGCTCGAGGTCGCCGCGACGGTAATGATTTGCATCGATGCCCCGCTCTCCCCCGAGCTCGACGACCGCGCAGTAGCCGACTTCGCCGCGCGGCTCGTCGCCCGCTATAACGTGGAGCGCCGGGCGCGTGTCGTCTACTGGGAGATCTTCGACGAGCCGCTTTTGCTTACCGAGGAGGACCTTTCCCGGGCGATAAAGCTGTTTAACCGCGCCGCGGCGCGGATGAAAGTGATCGACCGCAACATTCGCATTGGCGGCATGTCCCTGGCCTATGCCGACGAGGAGCAACTGAGCTACATCATGAATAAGGCGAACCACCTAAGCTTTTGCTCGTGGCACTTTTACGGCACGCATCTGCGCAATACAAGCGACCGCGACCTGATGGCGGCGGCCGTGGATGGGATGACCTACGGCACGCCCAACCAGGCTTCGGTGCAGCAGGTGGAGCGGCTGCTTCAGCAGGCGGGGCTGACCTCGGGCCTGCTGTTCATCACCGAGTGCAACGCCAACGCCAAGAAGACCGAAACCGGCGCGGCGGAGGACCCGCGCCTTTCCCAGCCGTTTAACGCTGCCTGGTTTGCCGCGCTGGCCATGACCATCGGCCCCCAGGTAGACCTGCTCCTTGCCTCGCACCTTGTGGGCGAGGGCTGGGGCGTGCTCGATCCCCAGGGAAACACGGGCCCCGCCTATTGGGCCATCCGCCTGCTTATGAAGTACGCCCCGCGGGGGCGCTGGATGTGCCCCGTTAAGGGGACAACGCGGACGCTTCGGGCAATGGCGCTTAAGGACCGCAAGACGGGTGAGTGTTGCCTCGTGCTGGCCAACTTAACCAACGACCCCGTGGCCCTGCGCGTCGTTGCCCGCGGCCTGCCGCAACGCTGCGCTGCGGAGTTTACCGCGATCAACGAGGCGTGCGACGGTTTGGTGAGCATGCCTTTGAACTTGGAGTGGAGCCGCGAGCCCGCGGCGCCCAAGCCCGAGGCGCGGGTGCGCTATATTCCCCTCGGGCCCTATGGCGTGGGGGTAGTGCACTTCCACCGCAAGCTGCCTACGTTGCCCGCCCCGCAGTGAGTTGTTTAGGCCACGTTGGAGTTTGGCGCCGCCTGGGCCTCGTCTTCTTCCTCGGAGAACAGCGACAGGCGGCGCGACTGGCTTTCCTCAACCGCGCGCTGAACCGCGCCCTTTAGCCGCTCCACATAGCGCTGGCCAAGCGCCCGAAAGCGCACGCTGCCCAGGCGGTTGCTTGCCGTGCGCGCGGCGAAATACCACTGGGCGAGCTCCGGGGGCGCCTCCTCCTGCCTCGCCAAAATGCGCGCCGCGCGCCCGTCGCTCAGGTGCACGGCAACGCGGCTGACGCGCTGGCGCTGGGCCTCGCGAAGGAGCCGCCAGACCATCATTAGCGTGGCCTCGGTCGGGTTTGCCGTGGGAAGAACCTCGCGGATAGCGACGAGCGTCCGGCCCGCGCGGTCGCGCAAAAGAGCCATTCCCGCACAGTTGCGCCCCGCCGCCCGCGGCGAGACGATAACCACGGCGTGGGGCCTCCTGCGGTCGATCGCCGTCTCCTCAGCCACGTTTAACCCCGCCCCGGCGCGCCTGCGTTGCCTCCGGGAGAAGAAGCACCGTCCCCGGGGGCAGGATAAGGCTGCGTAGCCCGTTGGCTTGGGCGAACTCTGCGGCCGTCGGGCCGACGTCCTCGCCCCCGTCGCTGCAACGCCCGGCAATCTCGCACACCGTGTCCTCAGGCTGAACGACAACCACGGCCCAGCGTTGCCCGCAGTGCTTGCTCGCTGCGGCAAGAAAGGCAACGAACGAAAGCAAAGCCGCAGCAAGGAGGACGATCTCCATTGCCCGCGAGGCAACGGCCGGGCTAAGCGCTGCAGCGCGCTTGAGTAAGTATTCTTTCATCGGTTGGCCCTCCCTCTGCCTGCGCTGGCGCTCTCAATATAATACAAACATTTGTTTGCATCAATGGTTCACGCAGTTTTCCCCCTCCCTCCCCCGGCGCAGCGCTTGCCTCCGCCGCGCGCAACAGCTATTCTGGAGAGGCGCCAGCGACAGCAGGCACAAGCGCCGCCCGCTGGGGGGCGGGCGCGCGGAGGTGATCTTCGGTGAGCGAGGACAGAGAACAGCGACCTGACCACGAGCTGCCGCGCAAGGCAAGGCTGATGGAGCGTTCCGCGGAGGTCGTGCGCCGCGTTCCCCTGGCTATCTCCAAAAGCACGGTTATCGGCGGGGCGCTGTTCGTTGTCGCTCTTGTTTTGCTTCTCTTTATTCAAGTGGCCAAGCTGGGAATGGTCCGCGAGGCGGCGAGCAGAAAGCACGAGCACGCTCACGAGCCGGTGCTCACCACCGAGGTAACGGGCGAGACGGCCGTGCGCCCCACGCCGACGTCTACTCCGCGGCCGCCGAGCAGCCCTGCTCAGAAAAAGCGCGCCGAGGAGCTATATGCCAAACTGCTCCAAGCTAACGTCTACAACCGCGCGCAGTACGCCCTGCAACTGCGCGACCTGGGCACGGCGGGCATGGAGAAGCTTACCGAGGCGCTCGACTCCGACCGGCCGGAAATTAGGCGCGTCGCGGCGAGCGTGCTCAGCTTCTGCCAGTTTAAGCCTTCGCTGGAAAAACTCCGCCAGCTCGCCCTCTCTGACCCCTCCCAGGAGGTGCGCGAAAACGCCGCCTATGCCCTCGGGCGCTGCGACGACCAGCGCGCGTTCCCCGTGCTCGAGCGCGCCCTGCGCGACAAAAGTATTTACGTCAGACGCAGCGCCGCGCGCGCCCTGGCCACCCTCGCCGAACGGGGATATGGCGCCAAGCGCCTTCTTCTCGACGCCCTGAAAAGCGACGATGCCCAGGTGCGCCGCCAAGCCGCTCTGGGGCTGCTCGCGCTGCGCGACCCCTCGCTTACGGACACCCTCATCGCCGCGCTGAGCGACCCCGACGACCACGTGCGCGCGACGGCGGCGCGCGCCCTGGGGCTGCTCAAGGCGCGCGAGGCCGCCCCGCGGCTGATGAAGATGATCGACGTTGTGGGACGCGAGCGCGACAGTAGCTGGCTCGCGCGCAGCCGCGCCGCGGAGGCCCTGGGAGCGATTTTCGAGGGCCAAGCGAAGTCCGGCGACCAACTCGTCGCCGACGTCGGGATAAAGCTCGACCAGGCGATGAACATGGACGAGGAGCCGGTCGTTCGCCATTTCGCAGGCAAGGCGCTGCAGAAAATCGGCTTTTACACGAGCAAGATCACCAGTTAAAGCAGCGCTGCACTGCCTGGGGGGCGCAGGTGAGCGGCGGTGGCCGCCGTGGCCAGCGGAATTCGCGCGTTCGGTAGGGTCGTAATCAGGCGCGAGCTTAACCGCGCCGATTACGCGTTCCTCGCTGTGCGCATCTTCTTGATCATCGGCGCCGCCGTGTGGGTCCTCTACGGCCCGGCCACGGTCAGCTACATCCCTCTTTCCCGCGTCGCTGCGGCGTTCGCCGTCTACTCGCTGATATATTACTTTTTCCTCCTTTCCACGACCTACGACGTGGCGCGGCTGTATCTATACGCAATGTGTTTCGACGTGTTTTTCGTGGGCCTTGCCGTATACGTCAGCGGCGGGTTTTATAGCATCCTCTACCTCGGGCTTTATCTCATCGTCACCGTATACGCCATTTATTTCGGCCTCGTCGTGGGCTGGCTGGTCAGCGTCTATTCTTCGATCGTCTACCTGGGGATGATCTATAAGCCGAGCTTGATCGAGCATTGGCTGGACATTGCCACGCGGATATCGTTTTTGTGGTTTGTGGGGATGATGGCTGGCCTGCTCGCGGACAAGGCGCGGCGGGACAAGATGTATGTGGAAAACCTAAACCGCAACCTGCAGCAGGCGAACGAGCAACTGCAGGGGCGCCTGCGCGAGCTCGCCGCGCTGCACGCCGCAAGCCGCGCCGTAAGCTCGGGGCTGGATACCGATGGCCTTCTCCGCCGCGTGGCCAGCGTGTTGTGCCAAACGCTAAACCTGCGCTTAGCCTCGATTTGGCTCAAGCACCCCGAGGGGCAGTTTGCCCGCCGCGCGCTGTGCACTTGCGACGGCGAACCCGAGGACGAAGACGCAGCGGCCGTTGCCGAATACCAACGCGCCCTGACGCGCGTCAACCCCGTGTTCCTCGGCCCGAACGGCACGGAAAGCGCAAAAACCGAGCAGCGGGCGAATACCATCTGCGTCCCGTTTTCCACGCACGAGGGGATAACCGGCGTGCTCGTCGCCCGCAAAGGCCCCGGGGAAACGTTTACCTCGAGCGAAGTTGAGCTGCTCACGGCGATCGCCAATCAGATCACCATCGGCATCGAAAACCGCCAGCGCTATGCCGAGATCGCCCGCCGCGCGATTACCGACGAGCTCACGCAGGTGTTTAACCGCCGCTATTTTCAGCAGCGGCTGTGGGAGGAGCACCAGCGCGCCGAGCGCTACCATCGCAGCCTGGGCCTCGCCCTGCTCGACCTCGACGACTTTAAGGAGATAAACGATACCTGGGGCCACCCCATGGGCGACAAGGTCCTCCGCGCAGCGGCCGCCGCCCTGCGCTCTACAGCGCGTGGCTCGGATGTCGTCGCGCGCTACGGGGGCGAGGAGTTTGTCGTGCTCCTCCCCGAGGCCGACCCGATGAGCGCCGAACTCGCCGCCGAGCGCTTCCGTATCGAGGTCTCGCGCGCCATCTCCGGCTGGGAGGAGCTCGGCGGCCGGACGATTACCGCAAGCTGCGGCTGCGCCGTCTACCCCCACGACGCGCGCTCGCCGGAGGAGCTCCTGAGCTGTGCCGACGAGGCGCTTTATATCGCCAAGCGCTCCGGCAAGAACCGCACCGTTTCGTTTTCGGCAACGAGGGTCGCCCGCGAGAAAGCGGAGTGAACCGCACGCGCTCAAGCGCTGGTTTTCATCGCAAAAGTACGGGCAAGCACAGCGGAGTGAGGATAGATGGGCAATCGCGCGAGGGGTTCCGCCGCGGCGTTGCTGGCCGCGCTTTCGCTCGCCGCGCTTTGCGCGGGCTGCGCGGGTGTGATGAGCCTTGGCCCCGGTCTCCCCGAGGCCGGCGGCCCGGCTGGCCCGAGCGCCACCCCCACCCCGACTTCAGGCGCCACAGGCGAGCTCAACGGCTATCTTTACCGCCCCCCGATAACTCCTGAGGCGAGCGAGGGCGCGCAGGCTATCGAAGTCTCCGCCCTGCCTCTCGCCGGCCGCGACCCCTGGGTCGGGGCAACGGTGACCACCGATACCGGGCAGTCGGCGACGACCAACGCGAGCGGGGCATATCTCATAAAAAACGTCCCCGCTGGCCTGCGCCAACTAACAGTTACCGCCGGCGGGCGCACGCTTACGTTTCAGGTCACCTGCCTTGCGGGCAGAGTGGTCAGCGGCACAGGCGACGTTCCCGCGGGGGCGATGGGCGCGGTAAACGGCTATGTTTATCTCGCCGGCGACCCGCCGACGGCCATTTTCTTCTCCGACGTCGCCCTCGCCGACTACACCCCGGCAACGTCCGCGCAGGTTACCGCCCAGCCCGGCGGGCAGAGCACGACACCGACGAGCGAGGGGTTTTTCCATATCGCAGGGCTCTCCGGCCAGCAGGTGAGCGTCGAAGCGCGGGCCACGGTGGGCGAAAGCGAGCTTTCCGAAACCGTCACGGTAACGCTTTGGGCGGGGACGACGGTCCCCGTGTGCTCGTCTTCCCTGCCGCCGGACTATGCGCAAATTGTCGGTGTCTCGCGCGCCGTTGAGCAAAGCCAAATCACCGTGCCCGGCGCGGGAGCAATCACCGGCGTCGTCCAGCAGCAGAACGGAACCGTTGCCGCGGGCTACCGCGTGGAGCTATATCCGGCCGCGCAGGGCGCGGGGGCCAAGGCCAGCCAGGCCGTGGGAAGCACGCTCTCCGGCCCCGACGGCGCCTATGGTTTCCTTAACGTGCCGCCTGGCGCATATACGGTGGTTGCTTCGTGGAGCGCAAAGCGCGGCTCGGCGGTGTGCACCGTCGCCGCGGGGGCGGTCTCTCGGACGGACGTGATCATTGGGCTGGAGCAGTCCCAGCCTCCGCCGACGGGCTCGCGGCTTGTGTTCGCTGCGGACACGGGCGACGGCTTGGAGATCTTCGTCTCCGGCCCAAACGCCGAAGACCCCGTGCAACTGACGAACACCGCGGGGACAAACGAGCACCCTTGCTGGTCGCCCGACGGCCAGCACATCGCCCTGGTTAGTACGCGGCCGCCGCCCGGGGGGCTGATTCCCGGGGGAACGAGCATCTGGATCATAAACGCTGACGGGTCCGAGCCTCGCCAGCTCGCCTCCCTGCCCCAGGCCACGCATTTGCATTGGAGCCCCGATGGGCAGAAGATCGCTGCCTCGGGCGTCGTGCAAGGCAAGCGGCAGATCGTCCTTATCGACGTCCAGACGGGCGAGGTGACACCGCTTACGAACACCTCGGGCTCGGCCACAGCGCCCCGCTGGTCGCCGGACGGGGAGTGGATCGCCTACGCGGACCAGGACGAAACAACGAGCTGGGACATCTACAAAATCCGCCCCGACGGCACGCTTAAGCAGCGGCTAACGGACTCCCCGGGGGTGGATACCGACCCCTGCTGGTCGCCCGATGGCCAGCAGATCGCCTTTTGCTCCGAGCGCGAGGCGTCAGCGGGAAGGCAGATTTACCTCATGCCCGCTGGCGGTGGGGTGGCCACGCGGCTCACGCCCGGTGGAGGGGTATGCTCCGATCTCTCCTGGGCGCCGGACGGCTCACGCATTGTTTTCGCTTGGTTTCACTCGCTCAGCGGCACGCAAATTTGGACCGTGGACCTGTCCGGCCAAACGACGCAGCTCACCCAAGGGCTAACCCACACGCAGCCGGAGTATTACTGAGCGGCCGGCGGTATTGCTCGGCGGGGGGAAGAATAGTCTCCCGCGAGGAGACTGGCTGAGCTGCGCGCCTGTGAGCGGGGTTTGGGCCAATGCCGCTGCACGAAGCGATTGCCTCGGTGCTCGGGCTGCTTATTGTGGCCATGGTCGTGGCCATGGTCGTGCGCCGGCTGCGGCTTCCGTATACGGTGGTCCTCGTTCTCGCAGGGCTGGCGCTGGCAGGGTCGCGGGCCTTTCCCTCGCTAAAGCTCACGCACGAGCAATATCGCGCGATCTGCTACTACTTGCTGCTCCCCCCGCTGCTTTTCGAGGCCGCGCTAAAGCTAAAGTGGGAGCAGTTTACGCGTAACGCGGGGGCAATTTTTACCCTCGCCCTCCCCGGAACGTTCGTAAACATCGGTGTCGTCGCTCTGCTGTGCCATGGCCTGCTTGGGCTACCCCTCATCCAGGCCCTGCTCCTCGGGGCGATTATTTCGCCCACGGACCCTATCTCCGTGCTCGGCATATTCCGCGAGCTGGGCGTTGCACGCAGGCTGTCAGTACTTGTTGAGGGCGAAAGCTTGTTTAACGATGCCGTGGGCCTCGTCGTGTTTACCGTCCTCCTCGCTGCGGCGGAGAGCGGAGAGAGGGTATCTATTGCCGCGGGCATTTTCAGTTTCGCCGTGGTAACCGTGGGAGGAATCATCGTCGGGGCCGTACTCGGTCTCGTCGCCTCGCGGCTAACACGAACGATCGACGACCATTTAATCGAAATTACCCTCAGCACTACCCTAGCCTATGGCGCGTTCCTCGCCGCGGAACACATTACTATCGGCGGGCACCACTTTTCTGGAGTAATTGCCGTGGTCGTTGCCGGCTTGCTTATCGGAAACTATGGGCAAGCGACTGGCATGTCCGCAAAGACAGTAGTCGCGCTACACACATTTTGGGAATATACGGCTTTTGTGGTGAACTCGCTTATTTTTCTTCTGATAGGAATGGAGCTCGGCGTGCTGCAATTGTTTCCTAAACCTGCGCCGCTTATCGGGTTCGTCATCCTGGTATACATAATTTCGGTGTTTGCCCGGGCCTGCGTCAGCTATGGCGCGGGGCACTTGATATCGCGCGTAGGCGAAAGGGTGCCCATGTCTTGGAGGCATTTGCTCGTGTGGGCCGGGCTAAAGGGCGCTCTGTCGATGATTATGGTGCTCCAAGTCCCGGCGCGGCTTAGGTTGTGGCACGGAGCGGACTTCTTGCTTCCCGCGACGTTTGGGGTGGTGTTTTTCAGCCTCGTCTTGCAGGGGTTAAGCGTGCGCTGGGGTGTCGCGCGGCTGGGTCTTGTCCGCCGCTCAAAGGCGGCGCTTGAGTTTGAGCGCCGCGTGGCGGAGATGATCGCCGCGCGCGCCGCACTGGCCGCCCTGCACAGCTTGCGCGACTCGCACGTGCTCACATTGCGACTGCACGATTCGCTAACGAAGCCCTACCTGGAGCAAACCCGAGCGCTGGAGGAAGAAATCGACCGCCTGCACCGCGAGCGGCGGGAGCTGGAGCGCTGGCAGGTCGCCGAGGCGCGCCGCGCCGCCTATCACGCGCAAAAAAGGGCGCTGCTCGATGCCTTCCATCGCGGGCTCATCTCCGCGGAAACGTTCGATTCGCTGGTCACCGACCTCGACGCTCAGCGCGAGCAATTCGAGGCAGAATCTGAAGCGTCGGAGTGGTAAGCCCGCACGTCTGCGCACAGGATAACCGCGCCTCGAGCGCGAAGCGCGTTGCGCTTCTTTCCTTGCCAGCGGTGCGCGGGAGCCCGCGAATCTGTAACGCAGATCGGAACAATTACACTCCGTTTGTTTACTGCGTTTCTCGCCGGCTCCGCGGAGGCCGTTCCACAAATGCCGAAAGCGAGTTGTTATTAGTACTACACTCCAGCCTCGTCCAGAGTGCACATCTGTTCTTCCTCTAAACAATAAAGGGCGCAAACTATTGAATCTAGCAACCCTTGTATAGCAGTTTGCCCTTTATCATCGTGTGTTTTCGCGTAACTTGATGCGGCTGTCCTTCCTGCGTTCTTATCTAAACACACAATTGCGGTATTGTGGTGTGAATTGGCGTGTGGTCTATTGCTGGTTTGAACGATTGTTGCTGCGCGGCTCACCACATTACTCCCCGTTTCCCAGGGAAGAGTGTTTACGACAATGCCGCACATGGAATGTGCAAGCGCTCTTTCCCTTTCCCCGTGTTTTCCATTGCGCAAATCAACGAGCCGCCACGCGAGCAGGGCAACCAGGTCGTGGACAAAATCTTCGCGGCCTGGGAAGGTAGCCGTGGCGTTCAGTTTGCGCGGCCGGCAGGCGTGCTTTTCCAATCCCAGCCTCCCACCCGGCCCATAAAACGCCGCGTGGGCGCGGAGCGCCAGGCGCGCAAGCTCAAGCGGTGTTTCATAGTCGCCGCGTTCGAGCGCTTGAAGGCATTGCCTGAGCAAAAGCTTCTTCTCCGCTGGAGACGTTCGGTGAGCGAAGTCGATTCGCCTAATGGGCAGACGCTGGAGTTGGGCGATGTGTACCTGGGGAAAAAGCGCCCGCGTTTCCTGCGTGCTCCACAGATAATATGCGCGGAGGCACCTGCTGTTAAGCAACGCGAGAAGATACATCGCGTCCTCGCTTGTCTCATTCCTCAGGGCAATGCTGTGCACGGAGTTAAGCGGAAAAAGCCCTTCGCTGTCGTAGCCGACGATGGGATAGCGCGCCGTCTGCCTGCTCACCAGTTTGGGCCGGCAGTATATGTCTGGGCGGCCAAGCGAGGCGCCGCCCGTGTCGCTGCGCGAAAACAGCCGTGGGTTGGCGTCGATCCACAGCCCGGTCCAGCGCACCTCGTACGGGGCGATCCCCTGGCCTTCGAGACATCGCCGCGGAGTGTCGCCCGCGGGCCCGTGGCGCGAGAGCACGCGCTTGCGAAAAGCCGCGCTGCCCGTGTTAATTCCATCGACGACCTCCGCGAGCGCGCCAAGCGGCATGGTGGGCTGCGCCGAGATATGCTTGAGCAGGGCCTCTACGCAGCGGCTGTAGAACGGGATGGTGGCAAACGCTCGGGCCAACACGTCCGCGCGCGGCCAACGCTCGCCCTGCGCTTGGCCGTGGGCAATCTCTTCTGCTCGGCGATGGACGATGGCCGTTACATCTTTCCCTCCCCCGCCAACGACAACGCACGTGTGCACGTGGGCATCGGGAAAAACGCGAAAGCTTTGTAGAGCGCACAGCTCAAGTTGCCCCTCGGCAAGAAGCGCCTGCCGCGTTGCCTCGTAAGATTCGTTTATCGCAAACGTGTCGGGAACGATCATCCCGTAGCGGCCGCCGCGCCGGCGGAGCTTTAGGCAAAGCAGCAAAAATAGGAGAAACTCGTTAATCCTGCCGCCGCACTTGCCGCCGGCAAGGGCTTTCAGGCAGCGCACCGTGCCCTCGTCTGGGCGCTGCGATCCTCGGCCGTAGTAGGAGACCCAGGGTGGGTTTCCGACAACGGCGTCAAACCCGCGCGTGTGCTTTGGCCTAAGCCCGTGCTCGCCAAAGAACGCCTCGGGAAACTCAAGCTCCCAGTGAAAAAAGCCCTGCCGCGCAGCGATAGCTTGCGCTTGGCGAAACCAGCTCTGTTGCGCAAGCCTGCGCCAGCACGCCGAGCGGGGGCCGGCGCGCAGGGCCTTAACGGCCTCGCGATATGCTTCTCCGTCGACTTCCGCGCCGAAAAAGGGAGCAAGCGACAGGTTCGCCACCTCGCGCGCAGGGGCGCAGGCGGCGTCTACCTCCGCGAGCAAAGCGGCATACCTTGCCTCGGCCTGCGCGCCGCTGGGCAAGGCTCGTCCTGCCTTTGCCAGTCTTGCGCACAGCTCGCCCATGCGCCCCCGGCGCACGATTTCCGCGAACGGTATGCTGCGTTGGGGCGCCTGTTGTTTTTCATTTCGCCTGTGGGCGGCGCGCCGCGCGGGGGAAAACGCCGGCGGCGGGCCTTGGGCAAGGTGCTCCTCAACGCTCGCCCCGAGCAGGCTGTTGCCGCAGCGCAGGTGCTGCCTTAGCGATGCCGGCGCGTGGCCTGCCCGCGCCCCATATAGCCAAAGGGTAAGCCTGGCGAGCTCTACGGCGAGCGGATTTTTGTCCACACCAAACAGGCAGCGGCTGGCGACAAGGCGCTTGTAGCGCTCGCGGGAATCGCCGGCCTCCCCGCGTGGTATCGCGGGCAGGGAGGGGTCGGCGGCCATGGCCAGCGCGATGAGGTCTGCGGCGGCAAGCAGAAACCGCCCGCTGCCCATCGCCGGGTCAAGAACTTTAAGCGAAAGGTAGGGCTCAAGCAGCCGCGCCTCAAGCTGCGCCTTCGCCCTCCGCAGCGTCGCGGCTTCGCTGGCCGATAGCGCGCGCTTCCGCTCGCGCTCGAGCTTGGCGATCTGCTTGCGCAGTTGCGCGGTTTTCTCTGCCGCGCGGTCGAGCAGGGGCCCAAGCGTCTGCTCCACGATATAGTTGACGACATATTCCGGGGTGAAGAACGACCCGCTCGCCTTGCGCCCTCCGCGGTCGGCTGTGAGGTATATTTCGCCTGGTGCAAACCGCCGCGTTCGTCCGCTGCGCCTTTTTGGTGCGGAGAGCTCATCCGCAGGCGCCACGGTCGGCCAAGCGCCCCTTCGCCCCGGGCGCTCGATCATTGTCTGCAAGGCAATCTGCGGTCGCAGTTGCAGCAGCTCCTCGCAGATCGTGGCCAACTGCTCCAACCCAAGTGCTCCATAGTCCAGCCGCTCGTCCGGCTGCCTGTCCTCACACGCTGAGCCAAAGGCCAAGGCATACATTGCCTGCGCGAGGGGGGCGTCGGTAATGCGCCAGCGCTGTGCTTGGCCGCTGGCGCGCCGCTCGGCTCGGTGGCCGCGCTGTGCCGTTGCCCAGCTGCTTCTACGCGTAGCTGCCGGCTGCGCTTTTGCCTCAAGCCAAGGGATTCTGAGGGAGCAGAACAAACGGCGCAACTTGGGCCAGTATGTGCAGGCGCGCGCGGAAAGCCTTGCGCCGCGGCGTAGCTTGTCGCACACTTCGCGAACAAGTTCTCCCAAGCTGAGGCTGCCGGCAGCCCCGGGGGCGCGAGGCAAGATGCCAGCGGCCTCCGCGCAAATAACAAAAAGCATTCGGAAAAGCAGGGCCAGGGCGCTTTCGTGCGCTGCGCGAAGGTGCGCCTCGTCGTGGGGGTTAAGCTCGTTTTTCGGGTGCGCGAGAAAGCCGTTTATCAGGGCTCTCAGCGCATCATAAGCCCCCTTGCGCACTGCCTTGCAAAGCCTTGCCTTGTGCCTTGCGTCGGCCTCGAAAAGACGGTCTAGCGGACACGTTCCATTGCGACCCGCTAACGCCTCGCTGGAAAAGAAGCAGTAGAAATAGCTAAACTCCTCGGCCGTGTCGCGTTCCAGTAGCTGTTGGAGGTCGACCTCGTAATATCCACCGCTGGCGCGCGAACGGCTCCGTTCATAGAGCCGCCAGAGCCGGCCGTTGGTAACGATGGCCCAGCGCGCTGCGCTTCTGCAGAGGAGGTAAACAGCGCACGCCCCCACAGGGCCCGCAAGCCCGCTTGACTCGCCGGTTGGCGAGGCAAGGACAACGAGCGCCTGCGGCTCGGGCGAGCGCGGGCCGCTTTCGCGGCCGCGGCATTGCTCCTCTGTCTCCCTATCGGCAAACAGTAGGTAATCCGGCCGGAGAGAGCTCCCCGCGACCTCCTTCCCCACCTCCCAGCGCCAACCCAGGGCGCGGAGGACAGTGTGGACGCGGCTTTCATACCCCTCTTTCCTGCCAGTGCTCGGCATATGTGTCGCATAGACCGCCCGCAGGCAGGGAAGTGCTGCGCCCAGGCGCTGGCTTGATTTTGCAAAACCCTCAACTTCGCGAAATATCTCGCCTAGGGGCGGATGTGCATTTGTGAAAAGACCCCTGTCGCGACATGGCGGGACATTTCGTTCTTCTTGCGCTTGCCGCAGCGTGCTCATCCCCTGCCCTCTGGCAGCTTGGCGCTTTCCGTCCGATGGCTTTGCCGGCAGTTCGCGCCGGGCACTACATAAAAACGCCAACGATGAGGAAGGGTTTAACGGCTATCGCTCGCACGACATACCCTCGCCAAGCCACGCCACGCGCGTAGCAGCAGGAGCTCACCAGTGCCTGCGGCGTGTAATGCCGTCGGTGCGGCCGCGCTCATGCCGGTCAGTAACAAGCCTCCGGCTGAAGGTTGCTTTGGTACACTTCGCGTTACAGCTGTCGCACTGTCGCGCCTCCGATGATGCAGGGGCCAATATCTCGCGCGGGTCCATCGCGGGGCGGCAGGCCTGGTGTGCCGCCGGTCAAATGGGTCCGTTGCAGGTAATGTTACGCATCGAAGGGCTGTGCATATCCAAGCTGGCGCTAGCCAGCCCGGTCGCCAGGCCTAAGGCGCGCCATTCGCTAGCTGGCGCGGCGCGAGAACGGCGAAGGTCGGCCGCAAAGCGTGTTTTCTCTGACGTTTACGCACCGAGCACCGATGGCGGGCAACGCTTGCTCTCCCCGTCGCTGCTTACCCTTCGCGCAGAGCGGATGCAGGGTCGGAAGAAGCGCCCCCCTCATCTCAGCCCCAGCCTTTGCGCCACGTCTTCGTAGTCCGGCGCTTCGGCGTAAACGCGCTCCAGCTCCCGCCGCGCTCGCGACCGCTCGCCGAGCTCCTCGTAAACCAACGCCCGCTCATAGCGCAGCGCATGGAGCAGCTCCGCAGGGCGGTCCTTCTTCCGCCGCAGGGCCTCGCTCAGCGTCTCCTTCGCTGCCTCAAGCAGCCCCAGCTTGCGCAGCGCCCGCGCCTTATACAAAAGCAACGCCGTGTGCACCGCTGTCTCGTTCTCCACCCCCTGGGAAAGGCGCACAACCTGGTGGCACGTCGCTTTGTCCTCCGGCTTGAGCTCTAGCAGAAGCTCCGCGAGCGAAAGCTTAACCACAACGTCCTCCGGGGCAAGCCGGCGAAGCGAACGCAGACAGTCGATCGCCTCCTGCCATCGTCCCCTCCGCTGATGCACCTCGACCAGCGCAAGCAGCACCCCGCGATAGGTCGGCTCTACGTGCGCGGAAAGCTCCTCGGTAATCGGAATGCGCACCACCGGGCGGACGCCATACTTGGCAAACCATCGCCCAAGCTCCCCGCGCTTTTGCGCAGCAAGGGCAAAGTATGCTGCCGCCTCATCGAGCAGTTCTTTCTTCAGCGCCAACACGCCGGCGAGGTATGCTCCGTCGGCCAAGTGCGCCGCGCGGCGGAGGTGCTCAAGGGCGTTCTCCTCGTTGCCTTGAACAAACTCGCGGCAGCCCTCGACAAGCTCGCGCTCCTCCGGAGGCGTGGCCAGGCGCTGCAAGAAGCCAAGCGTTAACCTGCTCTCTGGGGGAGGGGGCGGGGCAACGGCTGCTCCGCGGCGAGGTGTGTGGGGCTGCTCGGTCGTCGTTGTGTAATAAATCCCCGTTCCCGGAATGCCGATCGTCGTCCGCTGTCCTCGCGGGCCGACGGTAATTTTTGCTCCGCGCGGGCCAAACGAAAGCGACGCGCCGGACTTGCTCAAATTGATGCTTATCCCCGGGGCAATCTTTATCCGCTTCCAGAAGCGAAAGCCCAACGCTCGCACCCCCCATGCGCTGTCAATTCCCGATCTCTTGCCTTCTCGGGGACTAGCTCGCTAGCTAAAAAATTCTTTCCCAGCGCAGCCCAACCTCTGCCTTCGCTCCCCTCGCGGCGCTGCCAGCTCGCCGAGTTGCCGCCGCTTTTCGCTGCGCAGGGGCTGGCTAAGCTCGCAGGCCTTCTCCGCCAAAGCGCGAACTTTTCTTGCGCTACGGTATCGGAAAAGTGTGCCCCAAAAGCTGCCCTGCCGGGCAGCGCGCGCTTGAGGAGGCCTGGCCATGAAACCCTTCTTCGCCGCAGCCTTGTTGCTTGCTGCGCTGTTGCTTGTTGCTGAGCACGCCTGCGCCGCGCAAGGCGAGCAGCCGCTAAGCATGGCGGAAATGGAGAGCATGTGGCGCGCGGGTAAGACGCTTCCGGAGTCTGTGTTCGAGCGGTTTAAGAATAACTACGGCAGGGCGAAAATCGCGCACGACACCGGGATAAACGTGCTCATCGACCAAGCGCACAACTGCAAGTTCATCCTTATGTGGCGCTTTCCGCGGGAGCTTAATCAGTGCGGCTTTCGGGCAACGGTTACCTATGCCACGCTGGACACTGTTCTCGTTCCCGGAAAAAGCCGCACGCGAATACACGTGGGCGACGCCTGGCCATATGTCTGGTTTCGCCATCCTAAATTCAACGTGGTCATCCTCTACCAAAACGATCCCACCTCTCCCGGGTATCTCCCTGAGGAGCGCGAGTTGCTCATTCAGTTCGTGCGCGAGGGCGGCGGGCTAATCGTTTTGGGAACAGCGACGCGCGACGAGCAAACGGCCAAGCAGTGGAGCCTAAACAAGCTCCTCGCCGTCTTTGGCGCCGCCTACGGCCCACAAACCGACGAGGACCCGGACGGCGCTACGCCGCGCCCCGCCCTGCGCCTCGATGAGAGCTGGGAGGTGCTCAGGAAGGGCAAGCGCGGCGCGCCTATTCGCGCGCGGCGCACTTTCGGCAAGGGCCGCGTGGTTATCGTCGAAGGCTACGACGTAATGTATGGCGGCAAGGAGCCCGAGGGGCGCGAGCAGCGTATCGCTTTGCTGCGCGAGATCGTCTCCTGGGCGGCGCAGGGTATGCCTCCCGCCGGCGGCGAGCCGCTTAACTACACCATCTACCCCGACCAGCAGGTAACGATCGGCCCGATGACCATCTACTACACGCGCAACCAGCTCGACGAAATAATCCGCGCCGCGCGCCAGGATGCGCGCGATGTTTACGACCAACTGTTCCGCTGGTATCCCTCGCCGCGGGCGACAGACCCGTTTGTGATAATTGCCTGCAACGGCGGAGGGGGCGGCTGGGCCGTTGGCGGCCGGCCAAGGACCGTGGGCGTCATCTGCAAGGACCGCCTGGCGTTTCTCTCCGTCCTCGGCCACGAGCTGGCCCATACCATGGGCGGCCCGCCAAACACCAAGGGCGAGCTCGCCGGCATTCCTCCCATCCCCAACTCTGGCGAGGCCCACGCCGGCTGGTTCCAAGGAAAAATCAACGCGCTGTATCGTCCGGAACTGCGGGACAAGCCCAATCGCGACTGCAACAGAGTTTTCGTGTTTGACAAAACTGGTTGCACTTTCGACATCTCCAACGTTCCACCAGGTGAAAACAGCAAGCAGTGGACGAAGATCTGGTGGATCTGGCAGAAGCTTGACGACCGCTATGGTCCTACCTGGTATACCCGTTGGAAGTGGGTCCAGCACATGCGCTGGATGGACGACCCCCAGCACAAACTCACCTGGGACGAAATGGTTGAGGATATGTGCATTGCTGTGGGCGAGGATCTTTTCCCGTTCTTTAAGAAAATCGGAACATCGAAGGTTACGCGCGACAGGCTCCCGCAGATCGAGTTTCTCGGCGAGACGATTACCCTTCCGGTCGCTCCCCTAGAACCGACGCCAGCGGGCCACGTACGCATCGAGGAAATCGGCGACTATACCAAGCCGCTTACGCCCCGCGACTAGTGAGCGTTGCGCAGCATGTAAATCAGGATCGCCGCGTCGTGTCGGGCGGGCACCGAGGCAACAAGCGATAATATCGGGTGCTACATTATGGGTGTAAATCGAGGAGCAAAACGCGCTACGTCATAGGCCCGTGGGAAGCGAGTGTTTTCCAGTTAATCCCATCGCGGTCCTTCACGCTACCGTGAACACTCAATTTCTATAGCTCGGGCAAAATCGTCCTCCTGTGATTCTCTGGCCTATCGCCGGCAATAACTACCACGATACTTTCGCCCTTTTTGGTATCAAAACTCAAGCAGTTCTCCGCTTATGCTGCCATCTTTCCTGCCATTCCGATAGAGGGTCGCCTCGCCCTTACCCCACGGATTGCGCAAGCGGCACACACCGCCAACCAGGGCTTTTATCTCCACGAATCCGATTTTCCCGTTGCGTATGGACGAACAAACCATAAACGCGCCACGGGCGAGAAGCGAAAAGTCGGCGTCCCATTCCCTCGGCCAGGCAGGGAACACGCGAATTATCGGCTCCCCGCCGGGGCCCGCAGGAACGCTTTGCAACAGCGCCAGTTGCCGTGTCTCGCTCGCGCGCCCCAAATGCTCGATAGTTACTGCTTGCTCGCCTTCCGCCAGCGACATCCGATTTTCCAGAACTGTCGGGCGAACGCGCCCATCGCGCGCCATGCGCAGGAGCTTCATTTGGCTTGGGATAAGATACTTCACATCGTAGGCGCGCCCAAGCATTGCCGCAGCAATCGGCATCCAGCTAAGCACAGAAGCCGGCGTTTCTGGCCCCACACCACGCGAATAAAGCAGCTCGAAAGCGGCGTTGGCGATGCGCCATAGCTTAGGATCGCTCTCCAGCGTGCACAGGTCGTAGTGCACGGCAAGGACAACAAGGTGCGGCGACCGATAGCGTTTGTGCGGAACCTTCGCCGGCTCGCGCCCTCTCGCCCAGGTTGTCGGCATCCCAGGCTCTCGCGGGTCGAGAGAATCGGGGTCATCGCCCGTAGGCAGGGGAACTAAATTGTCCACAAACTCCTGCCACTTTGTCCGCAGCTCTTTGTCAGCACCCAATATCTCAGCAGCGCGAATTGCCACGGGGAATATTCCGTGCATCGCCGCCACTTCGCTCATTGTATTCTGTGCGCAAAGAATCGGCTCGCGGTCGTTTACGTTGTGGATGTGGCACTTTCCGTCTGCCTTCTTCCACACGTTAGGAAAGTTCCTATAAAACTCAGCCGCACCCTTAATCATCGGATACGCGCGTTCTCTTAGCTACTCCTCGTCCACTGTATGTTGGTAACGCAGCCAATGAGGTAGTTTTTCGTAAACCAACATATAACTGTTCACCGGACAATTAACAAGCGGCGTGCTCGATTTTGGCTTGCAGAAATACGTCATGACTCCTCAACGCTTTTCGATTCCCTTACCCGCACTTTGGCACCGTTCCGTGTGAGACAATTTGCTATTATACGTTTGTGCTTACGCAGTGCTACCTCTCTCCACAGCACCAGCAGGAGAATGCACAAACCAAACATAGTAAGCGCAGCAGCCGCTAGCATGCTATCTCTGTAAACTCCAGCGGCTCCAGCACAACACAAGAGACCAGCTTCGAGCGACGCAGCTGTCGTGATAAATCTGGCATCGCGTAGCGTGCTCCACAAGCACGAAGCAGCTAGCATACCGCACAGCACTTGCGTGGCCACCGCTGTCGTTGCTGCACCAAAAATTCCAAGCTTAGGAATCGCAATAACGTTGCACGTAAGGCTAAGGCACATGGTAACGACGACTACACACAATAAGCTCACCTGCCGGTCTACTGCAGCGAGACCCCGGAGACATGTGGCCGTCAGCGCGCTTGCCGGCCAGAGCCATACAAGAAGACGCAACACGTGCTCGGCGTCACCATAAGGCCTACCGTAGACAAGCACCAAAAGCTTGTTGCAAACCAGCCCTACGCCGCCCGCCGCTGGAACAAACAGGAGAGTAAGCCAGACCATTGTGGACCGCAGATGCTCCAGAAAAACGCTTTTTTCGGCCGCTCCTTCGCGGGAAAGTACCGGAAAAAGACTGATAAGAAACCCCTCGCGCAACCGGAGCACCGAATATGATAACTGGTGTGCCGTGGCATAGAGGCCAGCGTGATAAGAGCCAGCGAGCCATGATACAAGAACGATCTCCGCTCGGGCGTGGACAGTTACCGCGAGCGAGAAGATCATAAACGGCCAGGACATTGCCAAAGCAGAGCGCACTATGCTCCAGTCGTTACGCCAAGGAACGCTCTTTATCCTCAGCTTTCGATGAACAAAATAAAAGCTGAGCACACCACGCAACACTGCCACACCCAGCAGAACGTACGCTACTGTGGCCATCTTGCGTGACAGGTATACAGCGGCAGCGCCGGCAAGCAAGATCATCGCCGAGCCCGCGGCGTCGGTCACTGCGTTGTATGCCAACCTTTCCCTGCCCCACGCAAAGGAAAGCCAAAAAGCACACAGCGCCCCTGGAATGAGCGACACTCCACCCCATGCGAGAACCATCCTCGCGCACTCATCCCGAGCGACTGTCATGCTTAGTATTATCGCTCCGCACATCAACACAAAGCCGAAAGCTGCGACAGTTGGTGCAAGAGACTTAGCATAGGTATCAGCTGCGCTTGGTCTGCGTGCTACTTCCCTAGCAATAACCCGAGCTAGTCCTAAATCCGCAGCTACCAAGAAAATGGAGAGAATACTCGTGGCAGCAAAGTATGAGCCGAGCTCGGACACCGGAACAACACGCGCAGCAAACGCTGCGAACAAGAGGTTTGTCACGCGAGCGAACAGAGAAGCGGCAGTAACTACGATGGAGTTGAAAGCCAGGCTATTCCGGGTCATCAGAAGACCTGCCGTTCACCTTCGCTGGCTAACAAACCGTGGCGCGCTCGATTATCAAAAAGCTATGGCAAGCGATAAAGCTCATCCACAACCTCCTAAGTTCAAACAGAGAGCGCCACGCACTGTGTGAACAATGAGCCTCGTGAGCGAATGCAACATTTTCGCCTTTACTTACCAACCAACGAGCTATAAAGACTCCGCATTTTTGCTGCTATGTTGTCCCACGAGTATTTTGTAGTGACTTTCTTATACCCCGCTTCGCCCATGCGTTCTCGCAACTCCTTATTCTCAAGCAAACAGATAATCGCGCACGCAATCTCCTTAGCATCCTGCCGCACCAGCAGTCCATCTGCACCTGGCTCAACTACCTCGCGAAGCGCTGGAATATCGCAGGCAATCACCGGTTTCTTGCATGACCACGCTTCCAAATAAGCTGAGCCAAGACTCTCCTCAGCAGACGGCATACAAAAAATGTCACACGCGCGATATATCTCGGCCTTTTCCTCTCCTTCCACAGGAGGCAAGTTAATAATTCGCTTGTCCTGCCGCCTATCAAACGCTTCCTTTACATCTTCGTAGGTCGGCCCAGCAAACACAAAATATACATCTGGCTGGACGCGCCAAACGTACTCGGCTGCCTCTAGCAAGTGTGCACAACCCTTATATGCAGTCTTTCTCCCGACAAACAAAACCACTGAGCCCCGGATCCCCATTTTCTCTCTCCACTCTTTCCCGTCCACTTGCACGGGTGACAGAATGGGACCAGCGCCAATTGCGTGCACCCTCTGTGGGGCAACACCCCAGCTTATCAGGCGCTCTCTTTCTCTTTCGGTCATAGCTACGATAGCATCGCTTTGTCTGTATATCCGCACAAGCCATCCCGGGTTATAGCTCGGATGAAGATACGGAGTGTGCACGAAAGGAATCTTAAGAATGCGCGACGCGGTAAACGCTCCCCAAGTAAGAGCATCGGGGCCGACCTGCACGTTGTGTATAAGGGACGCTGAGTGAACGTTCTCTACAATCCAACTGGCAATGAATCTCTGGAATAAGTACTTCCACGCACCACGGGCGATCCGGAAGCGAGGGACGCCTAGGAGGGGGAGCCGCAGTAACGCGCACTGCCATGGTTTGCGCTCAACAATTTTCACACAAACGCGCTCGTCCTGGTATTCTTCTCCAGGTGAAGGCTTGCTAACATTATGCTCGCTGTACGCGTTTGGGGCGCTCGTGTTACACAGAGCAACCACGGTCACGTTCTCGTCCCGAGCGATGCGTATTGCAAGCTCACGCGTCTGAAGAGGCCCGCCCCCCGTTGCCGGCCAGTACCGACCTATGACGTAAACAATTTGCACTCTGCCACCACCGCGCTTGCTTTCGCACGTCTCCGACACCGCCAGATAACGGCAAAGAGTAGTCGTCAAGTAAACAGGTTACTGCGAATGATCTCTTGGTTGTCCGCCACCCACTTTACTAGCTTCTCCAGCCCCTCATCTATAGTGGTCTGCGGTTCCCACCTTAGTTCTGCTTTCACCCTGCTAATGTCGCACACAAACACTTTTTGGTCGCCGGGACGCCACGGCCCGAAGCTGTATTCAATGTCTTTCCCTAACATGGCACGAAGCTTCTCTAGCAATTCCAGTAGGGATATTTGGTTTTCTGGCCCGCCGCCAATGTTATAAATCTTGCCCTGCGCTGCCTCTGGATTCGCGATTGCCGCCCTAAATACGTCAGCCAGGTCGTCAACGTAAAGCACGTCGCGAACTTGCTTGCCGTCACCATAGATTGTTATCGGCAAGCCAAGTGCTGCAGCGATCGTAAACCACGCGACCCACCCTTGATCTTCTATGCCGAACTGCCACGGGCCGTAAATGCACGATTGCCGAAATACGACGGCCCTCAGCCCATATATTCGAGCATAGTCTCGGACATATTGGTCGGCTGCGCCCTTGGAACAACCATATGGCGAATGGAAGTCGATCGGATGCGCCTCGGACACTCCCGCAGTGTCCACAAACTGGTACCTCCCATTGCGTTCCTCAACGGCAATGTTAGAAAGTTCGCCGTACACCTTGTTTGTTGACGCGTAAATTAAAAATGCGTCGGGACACGCTGTGCGTAGTCCTTCGAGGACATTGAATGTACCGAGGGCATTGACTTCGAAGTCGTGCCGGGGTCGCTCAACCGAGGTCGTAACGGCCACTTGCGCCGCGAGGTGGATGACTACATCGAAGCCGGGGCGCAGCGTATGTAATACGTCGTCATAGCTCCTGACATCTCCATAAACGAATTGTTTTAGCCCGTGCTGTTTGAGATACTCTATGTTCGCCGCGCTTCCTCTACGTGACAGGTTGTCGAAAACGCAGACCTCGTGCCCCTCTTCCGCGAACCGCAAGGCGCAGTTTGTCCCGATGAACCCAGCTCCGCCAGTGATCAGAACGCGCACCCGCAGGCTACCTCCTCGCACTGCTATTGATAGCATTAGTGCCTGTAACACGGAGTCGCTCGAACTCAAGCCTTGCACCATCTAGCATGAGCTCAACTCGCTCGCGCCTCAAGTCAGACCCTGGTGATTATACCTCTCTGCCCCCCCGCCGAGCAACAATTGCCCGCGGACCGCTGTCGTTTCTTGAAGAATGCTATTCCTCCGGACATCTCCGTGCAGATGAAGCTGCGTTTCAGGCGAGCAAAATTTGGACTCTCTAAGATTTCTCGCGAACGCGACCGTGCTTGCGTTCTGCCAAAGACGACGCACTGCAGAAGGCATCCTTGCATCCGTCCCCGGAAGGGAGTTACCAACTAGAGGCACCGTGCGGCCAGCCGACCTGCTCGACGGGAGAGCTGACGCGCGGCCGATGTGCGCACGCCTCCGGCTTGGTGCTCAGAAAAAAAACGAGAAAAGGACGACAGCATGACCGCCCGCAGACCCTCGAAAAGCCTGTCTCTCCCCACCTCTCTCATTATTCGTTCCGCGTCCACCTTCCGGGCTCGGGTTGCCTCGCGGCCAATCGGAAGCAGCTTGTGCTGTCTCGTACTCGACTCTTGACGCTCAGTCTGCTATAAGATCGATCGGCTAACCATCCATAACTGGCTGGCGAAAGGCCAGTCTTACCCTGTGACTGACGTTAGAAAACCCCAGGAGCTCTTAGTCGGTCTGCGGCGGACCGCTGACTCTTCGCTGCTGCGCTCTTCTCAGCCATACTTCACTCTCTTGCTATCTGCTGCTTGTTTCCTTCGACTTTTCTGGTGGGGCCTAGCGCAGTACTACTGGTTTCGTTTATGTTCTTGATGCCGATGTTGTTTCTCGGAATTCGCGCAAGCGGCACCGTTGCCACCCTGAGGCACTTGCTACCCGAGCAGTTCAGACACAGTTTGGCCTTTGCTGCGTCGGTTGCAATTATTGTCTCCCTCTACCGCAATCTGATTCCCCTGTGGCGATTCCTTTCCATTGCTATCATCAGTCAGGTGTCATTGTCGGGATGGCTTGTTCTCAGTATGAGGTGAGCTCCGCACGAAGACATAGCTGTAGCGAAAGCAACAGGCTTTGTCGCAGTTAGTTCTTGGAGGTGATAACTCCGTTACCTGCCGCAGCAACACAGGAGGAGCTCAAGGGCCTAATTAAGCGGTGCCTGGTCGGTCCATGCTTGCAGGCAGTCCTCGTTATCCTAGTTCCTTCTCCGGCCGAGCATGGCATGGAACAGTGGTGCCCGGCTAAGTCAGCTCGTGCAACAATTGCTTGGTTCGCGTGGCGCTGCTCGCACAATCGTTGCTGTCCAGCTCAGTTTTGGCGCAGTGATTGCACATCATTTTTTGCTACCCACGGAACTGCCTCGGGCTGACCAACGCTTGTTCAGAAGTTAATCTTTACTTGTCGCTTACTCTATCATGTGGAACTTTAAGCAAATAAGAACCCCTGTGCTTCTCGCATGCGCCCGAGAGATATGCTGAGATCGATGCTCGTTCAAGGAGAGCGAAAAATCGAAGAGCAAGTCCGACGCTATGCAAAGAAGGTCGTATTTTCAGTGAACATATGAAGCAATATTGGGTGGATGAACTCAGTGTCTCCGAAGCGAAGGAGTGCTCATTCCGGGAGGCGTGAGCGAAGAGTGGTTTTCGCTTCCTGAGACGGAGAAGCGGCAAAAGCGACTCTTGGGGTAAGCGATCCGCAGAAGATAATTGCTTTTGCGGGACGCCTTGAACCCTCGAAGGGCATCATTGAGATCGCAAGTGCGCTTCTGCATATTAGGTCTTTGGCGCCGAATGGAATGCTCTTAATCGCAGGTGATCGTTTCCCGAGTCATATGCCCTCCTGGGCAAAGTTGACAGACAGACCCTGATGCTTGTCTTTCGCGCCGCCGCGGTAAGTAGCTACTCTGTTGCGCTTCTTGTCCGGGGCGCTTAAACGTGCCAAGCCAAAGCGAGGTAAGCGGGGAGTCGCTGCGGCTTCCAGTGGTTTGTATCCCGCCCGACCCGTAAGACAGCCTTTGGCGCAACCGCTACCACGTCATGATAAGGCTGTGCAAATACCGGCGAGTTGTTCTTCGTTGAAAAGCCTACGGCGTCTTGCAATACGCCTTTCGCCAAGTACATGATAGCCGCGGTTAGGAGGCGCATGCTCGTCAGAGAAGCTAAGCCGGCCCTATACGTAGGTACACCTTGCGCAGAGACACCTTAGTTTCTCAGGCTCTTCCCAAACAAGATCCGGGGGCGTGTGTTTCTCTCGGTGAACGTGCTAAACAAGAAGCTGCTCGCTGCTCGTTTAACTCGTGCGCTGAAGCAGTTTGGTGTGTCGCAGTTTATTCTGTTCGTATACCAGCCCACAGACCTTCCGTTGTTGGAGTACCTAAAACTTTGCATTTCTTGCTACTACGTGTATGACGAGCTTGCCGAAATGGGACTAGTCCCGAAGGGCACGAAAGACGTGTATCTGGAGCTCGACAGAAAGCTTACGAAAAGCTGTGACTTTGTCTTTGCTTCATCTGAGGCGCAAATGCGCGGAAGAATTGGAAGGAATAAAAACTGCGTACTTATGCGCAACGGCGTTGATTACCACCTTTTTGCCCAAGCCGCGGACCCTTCTGTCCCCGTGGCACGTGAGCTGCGGGATATTCCTCCCCCGCGTGTAGGTTATCTCGGCGCTGTAGATTGGAGAATTGATGTTCCGCTACTTTTTGAATTGTGCTCCTTTCTTGGTAACAAGGCGTCCGTGGTCTTAGTCGGACCGATAGAAACTAGTTCTGCCTTGCCGCCGGACAGCAGCCGCTGGCCGCAGAACTTGTACGCTCTAGGGCGGCGTCGCCACCGTGTTCTTCCCTCTTTCTTGCGCGGGCTAGATGTGTGCATTATCCCTTTCGTGCTCACACCCGCTTCGAGGGCGATGTATCCGCAAAACGTCAACGAGTATCTCGCCGCGGGGAAAACCCTAGTGGCAACGGCGCTGCCAGAGCTGGAAATTCACAAAACGGTGATAAATATCGCTGCTACCCAAGCGGAGTTTTGTGCGCTGGTCGACCAGGCTCTAAGAACGCAACCTTCGCCCGCGGAGGTTGCGCTGAGGCAGAGGGTGGCGCGGGAAAACTCGTGGGATGCGAGAGTGGCTTACCTTAACGGCATCCTCTGCGATAAGGAGCAGGAGCTTCTCTCAGCCCGGTGAATAGCGTGTCCTGTGCACATAAGGAAACACAAGCTTTGAACATTATTGCCTTCATGCCCACCGGAGACTGGGAGGGCAACACGAGAAGGCGGCTGTTCTTAGCTCTTGCCCAGAAGCTTCGCGAGCACGGGGGAAGGCTGCTCGCCATTAACAGGCCAATAACACCGCTCGTTACGCTTGCCACCAAGCCTGGTAAGCTCGCCCAATGGTTACGCAGCAGAAGCTCCGTCGAACAAGTAGAGCGCAACGTCTTTACCCTAACGCCTTTTCTTGCCGTCCACGACCTTCTTGCGCCAATGGTGCCGTTTGCCAAGGCGGCAAATAGGGCTCTGCTCAGGTCGGCAATCGACAACGCAGCGCGCGCGCGTCTCCTGCGGCGAGACAGGCTAGTCGTCTGGATATCCCACCCGGTTCTCTACTACTGGGCGCAGCTATTTCCCGAGGCGGTTGTTGCTTACGAATGCTGGGACGCTCACGAGCTCTTTCCCAACGTCCAAAACAACCCGCTGCGCCGGGTGATGCTAGTAAGGCAAGAGCGCCAGCTGCTTCTTTCCGCCGACGTCGTTTTCGCAACCGCCGAGGAGCTCGTTAGAACACGCGGCCGCTACTGCCCCGAAACGCATTACGTGCCCAACGCTTGCGACTATGGCCCCTTCGCCAATCCTAAGGAAGTCGACGAAGCACTCCCTGGTCCGCTGACGGCCGGTTTTGTCGGGTCAATCAACGATGCGTTCGACTTCGAACTGTTAGAGTATGCTGCTCGCACCCTACAGGACATGCAGTTTGTGGTGATCGGACGGGTAACTTGGCGCCACGCTAGCCGCCCCGCGCGAAAGTTCTTCGCTGCGGCCAGAACCGACCCTGAGAACACCCATTACCTCGGCCCTAGGCGTTATACCGACGTTCCCGGACTCGTGAAGCAGATCGGCGTGTGCCTAATACCGTTTGTTCTCAGCGAGCGCACAAAAAGCGTCTCGCCGAACAAGCTGCACGAATACCTCGCCGCGGGCAAGCCGGTCGTCTCCACAGATCTCCCCGAGGTGCGCCAATTTAGGGGCGTCGTCTACATCGCCCGCAGCAAAGAAGAACCCGCCGCGCTCGTACGCCGCGCCATCGCCGAGGACTCGCCGGAGAAACGGAAGCAACGCGAAGCAGTCGCCCGCGCCAACACCTGGGACGCCCGCGCCGCGTATATCATCGACGTGCTCCGCAGAGTCGGGGAACGCAAATCGGCCAGAAAGCACCATCAGCCGTGACTAGCGCCGCAAAACCTCGCCCCAGTTGCTAAGGCGCCATCGCGGGGAGGCAGGAAGCCGCTCAGAGCGTCTGGCTCAGCCCGGCCCCCTCACGTTACAGAGGAGTATTGCGGCACTTGCGTGCGAGGGCCTGTCTGACCTGTCCCTTGTTTCCAGAAGCCATTTGGCTCCACGGTTGCCACTGTTCCGTTTGGATGCGTTTGGCACGGTATTTCCCCCAGGGGTACGCCGCCCGTGACCGCCCTTCCTCCGCTTGGCGGGGCCCTTCGTCCGTTTAGACTTCATGACTCTCATCCTTATGTCGACCGTTCTTGCCAAGGGCAACGTTCCACCTCTCTTCGACGAACGAACCGCACCGCGAAGGGCAGACCAACCGCGACCACAAGTGCCGTCTTATACGGGCGAACATACATCAGGTAACATAAAAAGCGAGTCTCTCCGAAATATTTCGGAGCGATAGTTTGTTCCAAGGAGGGAAGCGGCAACACAAGAGGTAAGATTTTCACACAGATGAGGCGGCCCTATTCTTTTGGGGACGGTGGTATCTTGCCTTTCTCATCTCCTGACTGCGAAAAAACCATGAAAGATTGCTTCGGCAAGAAATCGAACGACTCAGATAGCGCATATCCTGCTGTTTCCATAGCACCACGGATCTTCTCGACAGGGGTGAAATGCTTGAACAGGCTCACAAAGGACAGCCCGCGCTGGGGCATGTGGTCTATGATTGCAACCCTCCCTCCGGGCTTCAGCGCAGCCGCAAGGTCGCCGAAGTATTTTGCGGGCTCAGGCAAGTGATGAAACACGTTCCTTGCAAAGATAAGATCCACGGAAGATGCCGGCAACCTGACTCCGCCGCTTTCGGCCAGTATGAACTCTATATTGGCCAGGCCCGCCCGTTCCGCCTGACGCCTGACGAAATCCAGATACTTTCGCTTGCTGTCCACGGCAAATACTCGGCCGTTCTCCCCCACCCGCCGCGCGAACTCGAGAGTGAAGTAACCCCCTCCCGACCCTATGTCCGCTATGGTCTGGCCCTCCGTTATTCGAAGGCTGTCTAAGATCCGCTTGGCCCCTCGTCCCGGGGCCGATGCTTCACGGTTGAGCATCTTGAGAAAAAAATCGGTAAGCATGTCCTGTTCCCCTCATTTCAGGCCTCCACCGGCGGTCACGTCGCGCAAAATCTGGAGAAAGCAATCCCTGAGTTGCCGCAGGATTGACGAGGCGAGCAGCAACTCCTTTTCGCTCAGGTCGATCTCCAGTTCCGCTGGGAAGGCCTTCTCTTCCTATGCCACGGCCTCTGCCAGCTTCTTTCCCTTGGACGTAAGTTGTACCAGGCTGTGTCGCTTGTGTGCGAGATTAGGGACCAGTTCCACGAGTCCCCTCCTGGCGAGTTGATTGACTACCGCCTAAATGTACTGGCGTGAAGCAGGTCTTGCCCTGGCCGTTTGTGGCACCGTGTGGGGACGGGTGCGATCCAGTCCTCTGAGGACGCCTCTCGCTGCCGCCGTGAGGTTCGCGTCGGAATGAATGCAGGCCACCGCACACCGCAAGAGATGATACAGGACCACCACCTCGTCAACGACAATCTCAACCGCCTTTTCCTTTTGCTCGCGTTACGCCATGATCCGATCAACCCAAATCTCAACAAACAGCTCCTCGCGCCTGCAAAGCATCACGACAAGCTAATTATCTTGATGACAGGTTGACTGTCAAGTGAATTCTTTCTTCCTTACCCAACCACCGGTCAGGCATCCGTTCCCTGAGGAGCGCCTCCCACTTCTTGCGCCTGCGGTTCCAATAGGGTGTCGACGGCGATGGGCCGCACTTCCTGCTCGCGGATCGGGTCGCCGCTCTTCACGGTCCTGGGCAGGAACAGGGTCTCCTCCCGCATGTCGGACGCCAAGTTGACAAGGTTCATGATCTGGGTGATACGGGCCCAGGCCACGTAACCCAACTGGGCGAGGTCGGCGCAGTTCCGCACCTCACCGCCGCTCAGAAGACGGAGGAACTTGATTGCCAGGGCCATGAGGCGCGAGACTCGAGGGATGTTACCCGGTCGATATCACGCGTTTTGTCGCTCAGGTCGTCTTCGCTCCTCCCGCCATTGTTTTTCGGCCGGAAGCTGCAGGTCACTTCGATGCCGCCTGACCGAGATGCGACTTCAGCAGGTTGATCTATCCTCCATCATAGGACCTGCTCTTCGGATGGCTGGACTCTTGCGCAGAGCTCCTTGATGCCGAGAGAACGAAAAATAACCGTTACCTTCCCGTCGCTGCCGTCCTATCCAATGCGCTCCATAAGAAGATGGATGAGCCGCGCCCGTTCCGAACGCTCAGCGACTCCTATACGCGGTTGAACGGTGATAAGGCCCGGGGGCACGTCCTCTTCATCCACCGTTTCCCCTTGCAGGGCGATGACTTCTTCCTGGATCGTCGTCATCCGTTGTTCATTGTTGCAAATCTGGTCATGCAACTCCGCCACCTGGTCTGACGTCAGCCGACTGCTTGAGGTGCTCTTCCAGGATTCGCCAACAAGTTTCCGCAGCCTGGCGCGGAGACGTTTGAGCACTCTTTCCACAGCAAGCCGTTTCCGGTATATCTCCTCCAGTCGCTTCTCACTTCTGACTCGAACCCGCCTTGCGGTCTCCGCGATGATCTCCCTGCTGGAGCCGATGTCGCGGATATGTTCCACCACGAACGTTCCGACCTTGTGTGTTGAGGGACTTAGTGTGGCAGGCCGCCCTTGGCGAACTCGGTGCCCCTATCCCGAAACACGAAGGCTTGCCGCCGAACCACCTTGAAAAGATCGCCTGCCAGACATGCCACATACCCTGGCGCTTTGTCAAGTCGGCGCAAGTCGTCGCTAGCGACGTCTTCAACCCCGGCGCAAAAA
>CAZMGT010000032.1:0-41855 GCA_964565895.1 uncultured Armatimonadia bacterium | reverse complement strand
CGATCGTCCCCACGTTTACGTGCGGCTTCGTCCGCTCAAACTTCTGCCTGGCCATCGTCCTGCCTCCCTATCTGCTCCTTGCTAATGAGAGTGTGCCGGCACCACGGGCCGGCGCCCAATGAGCGCTTCCATGCGATCCGGCGGCAGGGGCTCGTAGGAGCGAAACTCCATGGTATACGTCCCTCTCCCCTGCGTCAGCGAGCGCAGCGTCGTCGCGTAGCCGAACATCTCGCTTAACGGAACAAGCCCGCGGATGCTCCGCGTCACTCCCGCGACAGCACTTGTTGACTGTACGATACCGCGCCGCGTGTTGAAGTCTGCCAGAACATCGCCCAAGTGCTCCTCCGGGGTAAGCACCTCCACGAACATAATCGGCTCCTTTATTACCGGCTCTGCGCGCTCCATTGCCTGGCGCATGGCCATGCTCGCCGCGATGCGAAAGGCCACCGCCGACGAGTCTACCTCGTGATACGAGCCATCGATAACCCGCACGCGCACATCAACGACGGGGTAGCCGGCGAGCACGCCGCTTTCCATCGCCGTGCGGCAGCCTTGCTCGATCGCCGGCATGAACTCCTCGGGGATAACCCCGCCCACGATCTCGTTGATAAACTCAAATCCGCCGCCAGGCTCAAGCGGCTCCACGCGCAGCTTAACGTGGCCATATTGCCCGCGCCCGCCCGTCTGCCGAATATACCGCCCCTCGCCCTCCGCGGGCACGGTAATCGTCTCCTTATAGGCCACCTGGGGCTGGCCCAGGCGCGCCGCGACGTGGTGCTCGCGCTGCAGCCGGTCCACGATAATCTCCAGGTGCAGCTCCCCCATGCCCGAGATGATCAACTGCCCCGTCTCCGGGTCCGTCTTGCAGCGTAGGGTGGGGTCCTCGGCCTCCAGCGCTTGCAGCCCGCTCTCCAGCTTCTCCTCGTCGGCCTTCGTCTTGGGCTCGATCGCCGCGGAGATTACCGGCTCGGGGAACGTTATCGGCTCCAGCGAAATAGGCTTTTTCGGGTCGCACAGGGTGTCCCCCGTGGTCGCCTCCTTAAGGCCCACCGCGGCGAGAATATCGCCCGTGCGCGCCTCCTTAACCTCTTCGCGGTGGTTGGCGTGCATGCGCACGAGCCGGCTCAGGCGCACCTTCTGCTTCTTCCGCGGAACGAGCACCGTGTCGCCCGTCTTCGCCTTCCCCGAATACACGCGGAAGTAGACCAGCCGCCCCACATACTCGTCCGTCTGCACCTTAAACACGAGGGCCGTAAACGGGGCGTCGTCGTCAACCTTGCGCTGCACCTCGTTGCCCCTGGGGTCGGTCCCGTTTACCGGCGGAATGTCAAGCGGCGAAGGGAGATAGTCCACAATTCCGTCGAGCAGAAGCTGAATCCCGCGGTTTTTCAGCGCCGAGCCACAAAACACGGGGACAAGCTTCGCCTTAATCGTTGCCCGGCGCACGGCGCGCCGAATATCCTCCGGGGCGATCTCCTGCCCCTCAAGGTAGCGCTCCATAACCGTGTCGTCATATTCGGCGACGGCCTCGAGCAGGGCCTCGCGCCAGATCTGAGCGATCTCCACTTCGTCTTCGGGAATGGGCTCCGGCTCATAAATCTTGCCCATCTCGTCTTTATAAACCCACATCTGCATGGTCACCAGGTCGATAATTCCCCGGAACTGGTCCTGCTCGCCCCAGGGCAGTTGCATGGCCACGCAGTGCCCGCCGAGCTTCTCGCGCATGTCGTGCAGCGTGCGGTGAAAGTCCGCGCCCACGCGGTCCATCTTGTTCACAAACGCCACGCGCGGGACAAAATAGTGGTCCGCCTGGCGCCACACCGTCTCCGACTGCGGCTGCACGCCCTCCACCGCGGAGAACACAACCACGGCCCCGTCGAGCACGCGCAAGCTGCGCTCGACCTCCACGGTGAAGTCCACGTGGCCGGGGGTGTCGATGATGTTTATCTGATGGTCGCGCCACCAGCAGGTCGTCGCCGCGGAGGTAATGGTTATCCCCCGCTCGCGCTCCTGCTCCATATAGTCCGTCGTGGCGCAGCCGTCGTGCACCTCCCCCGGCTTGCGAATGCGGCCCGTGTAAAAGAGCACACGCTCGGTAACCGTGGTCTTGCCGGCGTCGATGTGCGCCACGAAGCCGATGTTCCGCACTGTCTCCAGCGGCACTGTCCTGGCCACTTCGACCGTTCTCCTATCTACAACGCAAACAAAAGCGCCAGCCCGTAGGCGACTGCTTTATTCAAGCAATGCGCTGGCCTGGCGCTGGGAGGGCTACCACCGATAGTGGGCAAAGGCCCTGTTGGCCTCCGCCATGCGGTGGACTTCCTCTTTCTTCTGTACAGCGCCCCCGACGCCGTTGGCGGCGTCGATCAGCTCTGCGGCCAGCTTCTCGTCCATGGAGCGCCCCTTGCGCGCTCGGGCAGCATGTATCAGCCACCGTATCCCGAGGGTCACGCGGCGGTCGGCACGCACCTCAATGGGCACCTGATACGTCGCCCCGCCCACACGCCGACCGCGCACTTCGAGCACGGGCATCGTGTTGCGCAGCGCGCGCTCGAAAATATCGAGCGGGTTTTCGTTCGTCCGGTCGGCGATGCGCTCCAGCGATTTATAGAAAATCCGCTCGGCAACGCTCTTCTTGCCGCCCTTCATCATGCAGTTGATAAACCGCGTGATCAGGCGGCTGCCGTAAACGGGATCGGGCGGGGGTATCCGCCGCTTAACGTTCCCTCGTCTGGGCATCTCGCTTTCCTCCTCGGCCCTCGCGCGGCCCCTACTGCTTGGGCCTCTTCGTGCCGTACTTCGACCGCGACTGCTTTCGGTCTTCCACGCCCGCGGCATCGAGCACCCCGCGGATGACATGATACTTCACGGAGTTGAGGTCCTTCACCCGTCCGCCGCGGATGAGAACCACGGAGTGCTCCTGCAGGTTGTGCCCGATGCCCGGGATATACGCCGTGACCTCCTGCCGATTAGTCAGCCGCACGCGGGCCACCTTGCGCAGGGCGGAGTTGGGCTTTTTCGGGGTAATAGCCCACACCTTTACGCATACCCCGCGCTTTTGCGGCGCCCCGCGAATGGGCCGCGCCTCGCGCTTAAGCGAGTTGAAAATGCGCTTCAGCGCCGGCGCCTTGGGCTTGCGCTTGGGCTTTTGCCGACCAGAGCGAACTAGCTGACTAATCGTAGGCACGGCGAGACCTCCTCATAAGAACTCCTTCTAATGACAAAAATGCCCCTCGAGCTCGCAGCACAAGGGGCATTTGCAATCCCGTTATGCTGGTGTCTGCTTGCCCGAGAGCACTCCCTTCCGGGAGCCAGCACCTCCGCGAGCTCGAACCCCGCGGCCCCAACTTGCGATCAGTCCGCGCGTCCGGGACAACCCCGCAGCCGCGGATTAAGCGGACACGCAGCGGACCGCACACGGTCATCCCGTGTCCGCGCTGCAGCACCCTGACGCTACAGCAGACAGCCGCAAATTCTAGCCCAAACGCACCCTTCCCGTCAACCCCACGGGGGCCACTTTTTTCCTCGCCCCCGCCCGTTAACCCAGCCCGCTACTGCGCAGCTAGCTCTCCTCCTGCTCCGTCCCCCCGACCAACTGCTCCGCCATGTACTTGCTCGACAAATACGCCCCTTGCACGTTGTCCGGCCCGATGAACGTAACCAGCTCCAGCCCGCGCTCGCGCACCGTGTCCGGGTCTAGCCGATTGTCGAGGTTAAGCACGGGGATTCCCGCGCTGTTCGCTTCGAGCAGCGGCCCGACGAGGGCTTTGGAGTCCGCCGGCGCGATGAGAATCGCGTCCACACCCTGGGCAACCATGCTGCGCACGATGTCCGCCTGCTGGTCGAAGTCCGTCTCCTTCTCCGCGCTCTGGACAATAAGCTCTACGCCAAACTCCGCCGCGGCGTCCTCCGCCCCGCGCTGCATCATCGTGAAAAACGGGTTGCTCAGCGTCTTCATAATCAGCCCGATGCGATACCTGCGCGAAGGCTCGGGCACCTCCCCCAACGCCTTCTTGCGCGCCTCGCCAACCGCCGCGCGCTCCACAGCAAGCGTCACGTCCTCGGCGTCGGAAAACTCCTCACGCTGCTTAAGCAGCACTTCCTTGGTGATCAGCTCCACGGGAACCTCGATCTCCTGGGGCACGTCGCCGCCTTCCAGCGTCATTATCGCGGCGGCCACGCCGAAGTTCCCCATAAAGTACGGGTGCTGCTCGATCGTCGCCGCAAGCGTCCCGGCAAGCAGCGCCTCCTGGGCCGCCTTAATGTTATCGTAGGCGCAAACGACCACTTCCCCCGCCTTTCCCGCGGCCTCGATGGCCTTTATCGCCCCCAGGGCCATCATGTCATTCGCGCAGAAAATGCCCTTAATGTCGGGGTGCGCGGTAAGCATGTTCGCGCACACCTGCTCCCCCTGCTCGAGCATCCAGTTCGCGGTGTCCATCGCGGCGACCTCAATCTCCGCCTCGTGCTCGCTCATGGCCTTCAAGAATCCCTGCTTGCGCGCCTCGGCGTTGTCCACCCCGCGAATGCCCTCGAGCATTGCCACTTTAATCTTCCCCGTGGGTGCCGCCTGCTCCGGCGGTTGCTCCTGCGCCGGCTGCTCGCGCCTGCACCCGCACAGGGCAGCGGCCAAGGCCAGGGCAACGCCCAGGGCGGCTTTCCGCGCCATGCTCCCGCTCATCGGCAATTCCTCCGCATCGTCTACCGGCTATGTGCGCCTTCTGCGCACTTGGTCCACGAAAACCGCGGCAACGATTATCGCGCCAATTACTATACGCCGCCAATATTCCTGCACCTGCAGCAGTTGCAGACCGTTGTGCAGGACACCCATGATCAGCGCGCCGACGAGCGAGCCGAGCACATGCCCCTCGCCCCCCATGAGGCTCGTCCCGCCGATGATCACCGCGGCGATGGCGTAAAGCTCGAGGTACTCCCCCGCGAGGTGGCTGCCCGCGTCGAGCTTGGCCACGTAGACCACCGCCCCGAGCCCCGCGCACAGCCCGGACAGACAGTAGGTAATCAGCTTATCCCGCTCCACGGGCAGGCCGGAAAGGCGCGCCGCCTCCTCGTTCCCCCCGATGGCATATAGGTGCCGGCCAAACCGCGTCCGCGAAAGGACGAAGAACGACGCGGCGATCGCCGCCAGGGGGACAACGAGGGGGATCGCCTGCTTGGCCGGGCCCAGGCGAGCAAGCTCCGTCCCCACGCCGATCGTCTGCTGGCCCGAGGCGACGTAGGCCGCCCCTCGGGCGATGAGCATCATCCCCAGGGTGGCGATAAACGGGGGGATACGCCCGCCGACGATAAGCCCCCCACTCAGCGCCCCGCACACCACCCCCACGGCCATCGCCGCCAACGCCCCCAGCCCCACGCTCCCCCCGCGCTTAAGCACCAGGGCAATTATTACCGTGCACAGCCCTAAAACCGAGCCCACGGAGAGATCGATGCCGCCGGAGATAATGACAAACGTCATCCCCGCGGCGAGGACTAACGTCAGCGAGCTTTGGTAGAGGATAAGCTGAATGTTTCGCTGGGTGAGAAAGGGCGGCGTGCCCGACCAGTGCGCGCTGCGCCAGGTAAGCAGAGTGAGGGCAAGGCAGATAACCACCAGGGCGCCGGTGATCGCCAGGAGCTGAACGTCGCGCAGCCTCACGCCGCTTCCCCCATGGCCAGCGACAAAACCTTAACCTGGTCCGCCTCCTCCCTGGCAAGCTCCCCGGCGATCCGCCCCTCGCGCACTACGTATATCCGGTCGCACAACCCGAGGATCTCCGGCATCTCCGAGGAGATCAACAACACGCCCACCCCGCGCTGCACGAGCCGCCCGATAAGCTGGTGGATCTCGCGCTTGGCCCCGACGTCGATCCCTCGCGTGGGTTCGTCAAACAGCACCAGCCGCGCGTCGGAAAACAGCCACTTGGCGAGCACGACCTTCTGCTGGTTTCCCCCGGAGAGGTAGCGCACCAGCCGGCGGATGTCGCGCGGGCGAACGTCTAGCTCCTCCACCAGGCGCTCCGCTTCCTCGCGCTCGCGGCTTAGGCTCAGGCCAAACGGCGTGCTGATCTTGCGCAGGCTGGGCAGGGTTATGTTGTGGCTCACGGGCAGCCCGAGCACGAGCCCCTGCTCCTTGCGGTCCTCGGTGAGCAGAGCGATGCCCAGGCGCACCGCCTCCTGGGGCGAGCGAATACGGACCTCGCGCCCTTCCCAAAACACCCGCCCCCGCTGCACGGGAAGCGCCCCGAAGATGGCCTTGGCGATCTCCGTCCGCCCCGCGCCGACAAGACCGGCTAGCCCGACGATCTCCCCATGGCGCACGGTAAGCGAGACGTCGTAAAAATGCCCCTCGCTGGTCAGCCCCTCCACGCGCAACAGCTCCGCCCCGATCTCCGCGGCTGCCTTGGGGATCTGCTCGTCCAGCGAGCGGCCGACCATGAGGCGAATGAGCTTGGGCACGCTCGCCTCGCTCACGGGCAGCGTGGCCACCTTCTTCCCGTCGCGCAGCACCGTTACCCTGTCGCAAATCTGGTGCACCTCTTGCAGCCGGTGCGAGACGTAGATGATCGATTTGCCCTCCGCGGCCAGTTGGCGCAGCACGGAAAACAGCCGTTCGATCTCCCGGTCGGTAAGTGTTGCCGTGGGCTCGTCCAGCACGAGGATCTCCCCGCGCAGCGACAAAGCCTTGGCGATCTCCGTGAGCTGGCGCTCGGCGACGCTCAGGTCCTTCACGAGCGTGTCCGGCGAAAACTCCGCGCCTACGGCGTCCAGATACTGCTGGCACTGCCGGCGCATGGTGGCGAAGTCAATTAGCTGGCGCACCCTGCGAAAAGGCTCGTGGCCGAGAAGCACGTTCTCGGCCACGGAAAGCTGGGGGACGAGGTTAAACTCCTGATAGATCACCGCGACGCCCAGGCGCATCGCGGCCAGAGGGTTGGCGATCTCCACCGGCTGGCCGCGAATGATAATCTCGCCCGCGTCCTTGGAATATGCCCCGCTGAGGATTTTGATCAGCGTCGACTTCCCCGCGCCGTTCTCCCCAAGCAGGGCGTGGATCTCGCCCCGGCGCAGCTCAAAGTCTACGTTGTCCAGCGCCTGCACCCCGGGGAACGCCTTGCTGATCCCCCGCATGGCGAGAACAACTTCGCCCGTGCCCTGCTTTTCCTGAGCCTGCTCAGCCACTGCTTCCTCCATGTCCTTCCCGCGCCTGCACGTATTCTACCCACCGCGCCCCGCCCCTGCAACGCCGGCGGTCGCGCCCGCAAGCCACAAGCGTGGGCACAGCAGGGAGAGAAGAACAGTTGAGTCTTCGGCAACAAGCGGTTTTGTGCCTCCACTTTCCCTGTGCCACGGCTGGGCCAGTTGACACACGGTCCGCGCAGCAGTAAAACCAAACAGCTCACCCACCCGGGCTTAGCGCCTTGTCGCCTTGGAGGGACGTTCGTGGACCAGTGCGACGCAGCTAACAGTACGAGCCGTAACAAGGTGGGGCTCCGCGCGCGCGATGCCCGTCGCAAAGGACCGCGGCGCAGTCGCGTCAACTCCACGGGCGCGAGTGGTGGCGGGGTGATGCCCGCGTAGCCGGTCGTCCGCTCACGCCGCGTGGTCGCGGGGCCGCGGCCACAGGAGGGAGGGCGGACGATGCGGGCAAGAAGTTCCCTTCTCGCTGCAGAATTGCGCCGGATGCTGCGCAATGGCCAGACAAAGCGCCTGCGCGACATATGCGAGATGGGCCACCCAGCAGTTGTTGCCGACCTGCTGTCCACTTTGAACAGCGAAGAAGTGTGGGCAGTGTTAGGCAGCGCTTCCCCTCGGCGGCGCGCGGAGATCTTCGTTCATTTGCCAGAAGCGCTCCAGGTTGACATTGTAACCAGCCTAACACGCAGCGATATTGCTCATCTCCTGACCGACATGCCTCCGGACGAGCGCACAGACCTATTTAAGCAGTTGCCGCGTTCGCTCCGGGAGGCGGTGCTTCCCGCTTTGGCCCAGGCCGAGCGCGAAGACATCCGGCGTCTTTCGTCGTACGAAGAAGGTACTGCAGGCGCCGTGATGACCTCCGACTACGCCACCCTGGCCCCCGAGCTGACCGTCGCGCAAGCCCTCGATCACCTGCGCGCTGTTGCGCCAGACAAGGAGACCGTGTTTTACACCTACGTCGTCGGCGCCGACCGAAAGCTTCTTGGCTTCGTCTCGCTGAAGGATCTCATTATTGCCCCGCGCGAGGCGCGGGTGGCCGAGATCATGCACCGCGACGTAATCTTCGCCCGCGCCGACGAGGACCAGGAAGAGGCGGCGCGCAGGATCCAAAAGTACGACCTGCTCGCTTTACCTGTCGTGGATGCCCGTGGCGTGCTGGTCGGAATTATTACTCACGACGACGCGCTGGACGTGATAACCCAAGAGCACACCGAGGACATGGAAAAGCTGATGGCGATTGGGGGAAGCCATCGCGGCCCGGGATACCTGAGCACCTCTGCCTGGGTTCATTTCAGAAATCGCGCAGGGTGGCTTGTTGGCTTAGCCGCCCTTGGCCTCGCTTCGGGGACGATCATCCGAGCTTTTCAGAGCATCCTGTCGCGGATGCTCATTCTCGCCCTCTACATGCCCATGCTCGCAGACACCGGCGGCAACGCGGGCAGCCAGTCCGCTACGGTGGTTGTTCGGGCGCTTGCGCTGAGGGAGGTCTCCTGCCGAGACTTCGCAAGAGTACTGTGGAAAGAGCTAAAAACCGCGACAATGCTTGCCGCCCTACTTGCCTTTCTCTCCTGGGGCAAGGTGATGTTCCTCTCCCACGGGGTGCAGCTGCCTCCTGGCTACACCCTCCCGCGCATCGCCATGGCCATTGCCGTGGCGCTTGGCATTCAAGTGGTGAGCGCTACACTAATCGGGGCCCTCCTACCCCTCGCGGTCGCTGCTTTAAACTGCGATCCTGCGCTCGTTGCCAGCCCGGCTCTTACGACGCTGGTAGACATTACCGGCTTGGCAATCTACTTCACCACGGCAAAGCTCCTCCTCGGCCTGTGATTGGCGCGGCACCGACCCGTGGCGGCAAACAAATAGCCTGTGCTCTTGCAACAACCGTTGACCAGCGCAGCGGGGAACGGTATACTGCACGGTGGAGAGTTGGCCGATGCACTACGTTTGTGGGAGAGGATATGCGGTTGCTAGACCTGGGGCGCGGTTCGCCTTCGCCCCCGGGCAGCACTTCTGCTGGCGGTGGTGGCGCCTGACCTAGGGGACGCCACCGTCAGCGTCTGAGGAGCGAGACGACAAAACGGCTGGGGCGTCCCCACCGGGACTCCGCGGCCGTTTTGTTTTCTTGCTCCTTTTAAACACCACAAAGCGGCCGCGGAGGACAAAGCGGCCGCTTTTCCTTTTGCCGCCCCCGCCCCAGCCCCGATCGAGGTGGAGCAAGTGTACTTTCCCACGCGCGAGCAGTTCCGCGAGCTGGCCCGCCAGGGCAACCTCGTGCCCGTCTACCGCGAGATCCTCGCCGACATGGAGACGCCCGTGAGCGTGCTCAAGCGGCTGAAGGGCCGCCCCTACTGCTTTCTCTTGGAAAGCGTTACCGGCGGCGAGCACATCGCGCGCAACTCGTTCATTGGGCGCGACCCGTTTTGCGTATTCGAGTCCGCGGGGCGCACGGTGCGCATCCACCGCGGGCGGCAAACGGAGACGCGCGAGCTGCGCCCGGGCGAGACGCCGCTCGATGCCCTGCGCGAGCTGCTTGCGAGCTTCCGCCTCGCCCCCGTCGAGGGCCTGCCTAATTTCTGCGGCGGGGCCGTGGGTTACATCGGCTACGACATGGTGCGCTTCTTCGAGCACCTCCCCAACCAGCCGCCCGACGACCTCGGCCTCCCCGACTGCGTGATGATGCTCGTCGACGAGCTGCTCGTCTTCGACCACGTCACGCACACGATCAAAATCGTCGCCCTGGGGCACCCCGAGGGCGACGTGGACGCCGCCTACGACGACGCCGTGGCGCGCATCGAGGCCACGGTAAGCCTGCTTCAGGACACAGTGCCCGACCGTGGCCCGCTGGACGCGCTCTCCCTCCGCCCCGGGCCGCGCAGCGGATTGCCCCCGGGCGTGCGCACGAACTTCCCCCGCGAGCGGTTTCTCGACGCCGTGCGCCGGTGCAAGGACTACATCGCCGCGGGCGACGTCATCCAGGTGGTCATTTCTCAGCGGCTGTCCATGGACATCTCCGTGGACCCGTTCGACATCTACCGCTGCCTGCGCTCGATCAATCCCTCGCCCTATATGTTCTACCTCGGGCTGCGCAAGCTGAAGATCGTCGGCTCCTCGCCGGAGATCCTCGTCACCCACGAGGAAGGCCGCGTGCGTGTGCGGCCCATCGCCGGCACGCGGCCGCGCGGGGCGACGCCCGAGGAAGACCTGCGCCTGGAGCGCGAGCTCCTCGCCGACGAAAAAGAGCGCGCGGAGCACATTATGCTCGTAGACCTCGGGCGCAACGATCTCGGCCGCGTGTGCAAATATGGCACGGTGCGCCTCGCCGAGGGCCAGCTCATGGTCATCGAGCGCTACTCGCACGTTATGCACATCGTCTCCGAGGTTGTGGGCGAGCTGGCCGAGGGCAACGACGCCATGGACGTGCTCGAGGCAACGTTTCCCGCGGGGACGGTCTCCGGAGCGCCGAAAATCCGCGCCATGGAGATTATCGACGAGCTGGAGCCCACCAAGCGCGGCCCCTATGCCGGCGCGGTGGGCTACATCAGCTTCTCCGGCAAGATGGACACGTGCATTACCATCCGCACGATCGTCATCCACGACTCGGTGGCCCACGTCCAGGCGGGCGCGGGGATCGTTGCCGACTCCGTGCCCGAGCGCGAGCACGAGGAGTGCCTAAACAAGGCCATGGCCCTGCTTAAGGCCATCCAAATCGCTGCGGAGGCAAGCTGATGGTCTTAGTCATCGACAACTACGACTCGTTTACCTACAACATCGTCCAGTACCTCGGCGAGCTGGGCGCCGAGCTGCACGTCGTGCGTAACGACAAGATTACCCTGGACGAGATCGCCCGCCTTGCCCCCGAGCGCATCGTTATCTCCCCCGGCCCGTGCACCCCGCGCGAGGCGGGGATCTCCACCGCGGTTATCCGCCGCTTTGGCGCCGAGGAGCGCATCCCCGTGCTCGGCGTGTGCCTCGGGCACCAGTGCATCGGCCAGGCTTTTGGGGGAAACATCGTTCGCGCCAAGCGCCTCATGCACGGCAAAACCTCGCCCATCGAGCACCGCAGCACGGGGCTATATCATAACGTCCCGAGCCCGTTCGTCGCCGTGCGCTACCACTCATTGGTCATCGAGCCAAACTCCCTGCCCGACTGCCTCGAGCTCACCGCGTGGACGCACTTTGGCGACGAGCTGGAGATCATGGGCGTGCGCCACCGCGAGCTGCCCGTGGAGGGGGTGCAGTTTCACCCGGAATCGGTGGTTACCGAGCAGGGCAAGCAAATTTTGCGCAACTTTATCGAGGGCCGCGCCGACGCGCGCCCCTAGGGAGGATGCACGCGATGTCCGCCATGGCGCAAGCGCTAAAGACACTCGCCGAGGGCCGCGACCTGCCCTTCGACCAGGCGCGGGCGGCGATGGACGAGCTGATGAGCGGCGAGGCAACTCACGCGCAAATCGGTGCCTTCCTCGCCGCCCTGCGCGTAAAGGGCGAGACGCCCGAGGAGCTCACCGCGTTTGCCACGGTTATGCGCGAGAAGGTCGTCCCCGTGCGGCCGCAGTCCACGCGCCTCGTAGATACCTGCGGCACGGGCGGCGACGTGTGCGACACGTTTAATATCTCCACTGCGGCGGCGTTCGTCGCCGCGGCCGCGGGTGCGAAGGTCGCCAAGCACGGCAACCGCGCGGCGACGAGCAAGTGCGGCAGCGCCGATGTCCTGCAGGCGCTCGGGATAAACCTCGACCTTCCCCCGGAGCGCGTGGCCCAGGCCATTGACGAGGTGGGCATCGGGTTCATGTTCGCGGTGCACCTTCATCCTGCGATGAAGCATGCGGTTCAGCCGCGGCGCGAGCTGGGCTTTCGCACGGTGTTCAACTGCCTCGGCCCGCTCACCAACCCCGCGGGGACAAAGCGCCAGGTAATGGGCGTTTTCTCACGCGAGATGGCCGAGCCCATCGCGCACGTCCTCGCCCGGCTTGGCGCGGAGCGCGCGTTCGTCGTCTACGGCGAGTGCGGCATGGACGAGATCTCGACAACCAGCCCCACGTGGGTGTGCGAGGTCGCCGGGGGCGAGGTGCGCTCGTATCGCATCGCGCCGGAGGAGTTCGGCCTGCCCCGTGCCTCGCTCGACGACCTGCGCGGGGGCACGCCCGAGGAAAATGCGAAAATGCTTTGCGCCGTACTCGAGGGCGAACGCGGGCCGCGGCGCGACATCGTCGCGTTAAACGCCGCCGCGGCTTTAGCCTGCGCCGGGCTTGCCCCGACGATCGCCGACGCCCTGCCCTTGGCCTTCCAGGCCATTGACTCCGGCGCGGCGGCGGAAAAGCTCGAGCGGTTTAGGGAGTTTTGCAACCAGTGATCCTCGACGAAATCCTGGCCCACAAGCGACGCGAGCTGAAACGCCTGCGCGAAACGCCCCTGGTGGAGCTCAAGCGCCAGGCGGAGCAGGCGCCCGACCCGCCCTCGTTTTACGACGCGCTCGCCGGCCCCGGCGTGGCGGTGATCGCCGAGATAAAGCGCCGCTCGCCTTCGCGCGGGGTCCTCCGCGAGGCGCTCGACCCTGAGGCCCTCGCCCGCGCCTTTTCGCGCGGCGGGGCGCGCGCCATCTCTTGCCTAACGGACGAGCGCTACTTCGGTGGCTCGCTTGAGCTTTTGCGGCGCGTAGCCCAGGCCTCGCGCCTGCCTGTGCTGCGCAAGGACTTTATCATCGACGAGCGGCAGGTGCTTGAGGCTCGCGCTTGGGGCGCGGCCGCGGTGCTGCTTATCGTCGCTGCGCTTAGCGCAGAGGAGCTGCGCGAGCTGCTTCGGCTGGCGCGCGAGTGGGGCGTCGACGCCCTTGTCGAAGCGCACACGGCGGACGAAGCGCGGCTTGCCCGCGACCTCGGCGCGCGCATCGTGGGGATCAACAACCGCGACCTGCGCACGTTCTCCGTCTCGCTCGAGACGACGGAGCGGGTGCTCGCCGAGGTCGACCTGGGGGGGTGCCTGGTCGTCTCGGAAAGCGGGATACACGACGCGGCCGACGTGGACAAGCTAGGCAGGCTCGGGATCGACGCGGTGCTCGTGGGCGAGGCGCTGATGCGCGCCGAGGATCCCGAAGCCAAGCTGCGCGAGCTGTGCCTTGCCGGGAGGGGACACGGTGCGAACGAGGGTTAAGATCTGCGGGATAACCTGCGTTGAGGATGCCCTGCGCGCGGCGGAGCTCGGCGCCGACGCGTTGGGCTTTGTCTTCGCGCAAAGCCCGCGGCAGGTTACCCCCGAGCAGGCGGCGGAGATCGCCGCGCGCTTGCCCCCGTTTGTCAGCCGCGTGGGCGTGTTCGTTAACGAGTCGCCCCAGCGCATAAAAGAGATCGTCGCGCGGTGCGCGCTCGGCGCCGTTCAGCTTCACGGCGACGAGCCGGCGGAAGTCCTCGAGGAGCTTGGCCGCGTCGTTGTAGTCCGCGCTCTGCGGCTGCGCGGCGAGGAGGACCTCGAGCTTATTGACGCTTGGCCGCAGCCGTGGGTGCTCATTGAGCCGTTTTCGCCCGAGGCGCGCGGGGGCACGGGCAAGGAGCTTGACCTTAACCTCGCCGCGCGCGCCTGCCAGCGGGGCAAGCGCATTATCCTCGCCGGCGGGCTCTCCCCGGAAAACGTGGGCCAGGCCGTCCGGCGGGTGCGCCCCTATGCCGTGGATGTCTCCAGCGGGGTCGAGGCCGCGCCCGGGCGCAAAGATCCGCACAAGCTGGCGCGGTTTTTCGCCGCCGTGCGCGAGGCCGACGGCGCGCCGCTGAGCGCATGAGAGGAGCTTTTACCATGGCTGTCTCCGTTCGCGAGGGTTATTTCGGAGAATACGGCGGCCGCTACGTGCCGGAAACGGTAATGGCCGCGTTAGAGCAGCTTACCGAGCACTACCAGCGCTCCAAGCACGACCCGGAGTTTCAGGGTGCGTTTCGCTCGCTGCTCCATCACTATGTGGGCCGGCCCACGCCGCTGTATTTCGCCGCGCGGCTGAGCGAAGAGGTGGGGTGCAAGGTTTACCTCAAGCGCGAGGACCTGTGCCACACCGGCTCGCACAAGCTAAACAACGCCCTGGGCCAGGTCCTCCTCGCCAAGCGCATGGGCAAGACGCGAATCATCGCCGAAACAGGCGCCGGCCAGCACGGCGTGGCGACGGCCACCGCGGCGGCACTGCTCGGCCTGCCCTGCGAGGTCTACATGGGCGAGGAGGACATCGAGCGCCAGCGCCTTAACGTGTTCCGCATGAGCCTCCTCGGCACGCGCGTTATCCCCGTCTCCTCCGGCTCGAAAACGCTTAAGGACGCCATTAACGAGGCGTTTCGCGACTGGGTAACCAACGTGGAGACGACGCACTATGTCATCGGCAGCGTAGTGGGGCCGCATCCTTATCCGAGCATGGTCCGAGATTTCCAGAGCATTGTCGGAAAAGAAACCAAGCGACAGCTCCTCGACCGCGAGGGGCGCCTGCCCACCTACGTCGTCGCTTGCGTGGGCGGCGGGTCAAACTCCATCGGCATTTTCCACGAGTTCATCCCGCACGAGCAGGTAAAGCTTGTCGGCATCGAGGCCGGTGGGGTAGGGGAGCGCCCGGGCGAGCACGCCGCTTCGCTCGTCCACGGCGAGCCGGGGCTGCTTCACGGCGCGCGCACCTACGTTATCCAAGACGCCGACGGGCAAATCCCAACCACCCAGTCCATCTCCGCCGGGTTGGACTATCCCGCCGTGGGGCCGGAACACGCCTACCTCAAGGAGACCGGCCGCGCGCGCTACGAGACGGCCACGGACGAGGAGGCGTTGCGCGCGTTTTGCAAGCTCTCCGAGCTCGAGGGCATCATTCCCGCGCTCGAGCCGGCTCACGCCATCGCCTGGCTCCTGCGCACCGACGAGCTGGGGCCGGACGACCTCGTCGTGGTCAACCTCTCCGGCAGAGGCGACAAGGATGTGGAAGTGGTCGAACGCGTGCTCTCCGGCGGGGGAGGGGAGGGTGCCCAGTGACGCGCATCGGCAAGCGCCTTAAGCAATTGCGCGAGGCGGGCGAGGGGGCCCTTGTCCCCTACCTCGCCGCCGGCGACCCCAGCCTAAGCACCACCGCGGAGCTCGTCCTCGCCTTGGAGCAGGCGGGCGCGGACTGCATCGAGCTGGGCGTGCCGTTTTCCGACCCCGTTGCCGACGGGCCGAGCATCCAAGCCGCTTGCCAGCGCGCGCTCGCTGCCGGGGCGACGGCGAAAAAGTGCATCGAGCTCGTCGAGCGCCTGCGCCGCAAAACCGACATCCCCATCGCGTTCATGACCTACGCCAACGTCGTCCATCGCTATGGCTGGCGGGCGTTCGCCCGCGACGCCAAAGCCGCTGGCGTAGACGGGTGCATTATCTCCGACCTCCCCTGGCAAGATGCCGGCCCCTGGCTCGAGGCCGCCCGCGAGCACGAGCTGGACACGATCTTCCTCCTCGCGCCGACGAGCACGGAGCAGACGATGCAACAGGTGGGCAAGCTCTCCTCGGGGTTCATCTACCTCGTCTCCCGCCGCGGGGTTACCGGTGCGCGCGACGAGCTGCCCCAGGACCTCGTCGGCGTCGCGGGGAGAGTGCGGCAGTATGCGCGCGCGCCCGTGCTCGTGGGCTTCGGCATCTCGCGGCCGGAGCACGTCGCCGCGGTCTGTCGCATCGCCGATGGCGCGGTGGTCGGCAGCGCGCTGATCGACACCATCGTGCGCGCGGACCCCGAGCAAGCGGTGAAGGCCGCCGAGGAGTTTGTGCGAAAACTAAAACAGGCTACGCGGCGGTAACCTGCCACTCGCATTTGCTCCTTCTGGAAAGGAAAGGCCCATGCAGCGGGAGGATTTGCTTCGTACCGTTCAGTACGCGCTGCAGACCAACGACAAGTCCGTCCTCCGGCGCGCGCTCGACGCCGCGCACGCCGCAAACATCGCCGACATCATCGAGGAGCTCGACCCCGACGAGCGCATTGTGGTTTTTAACGAGCTGCCCGAGGACGTCCGCGGCGAGGTGCTGGATGAGCTCGAGGTGGGCGTGCGCAACGTCCTGCTCCAGTCGCTTGGGCCGGACGCCGCAGCGGACATTTTCGACGCCATGCCCTCCGACGACGCCGCCGAGGCCCTCGGCGACCTGCCCCCGGAAGAGGCCCAGAGCATTATCGAGCGCATGGAGTCCGAGGAGGCGGAGGAGGTCCTCGAGCTCCTCGGCCACGAGGACGAGACCGCCGGCCGCATTATGGCCACCGAGGTGCTCACCGTCCTCCCCGACATTACCATCGACCAGGCCATCGACTGCGTGCGCGCCGAAGCGCAGGATGCGGAAACCACCTACGCCGTCTACGTCGTAGACGAGGACAATCGCCTCCTCGGCGCGCTTACCCTGGAGGACCTGATCCTCGCCGACCCGCAAAGCCTCGTGCGCGATGTCATGGAGACGGACATCGTGAAGATCCCCGTGACTATGGACCAGGAGGAAGCGGCGCGCATCGTAAGCAAGTACGACCTCGTCGCCGTCCCCGCGGTAGACGAGGAAGGCCGCCTCGTCGGGGTAATTACCATTGACGACCTCGTGGACGTCCTCGTGGAGGAGGCCACCGAGGACATCTACCGCCTCGCGGGGACGCATGAGGACTCTGAATTCCGCCGCCCGGCGCTGCTTTCGGCCTTTCGGCGTATGCCGTGGCTTGTCGTCACGTTCGTCGGCGAGCTTATCTCAGGGTCGATCATCCGGCACTACAACGTCGCCCTTTCCTCGGCGGCGCAAATCGCCGTATTCATTCCCCTGGTCATGGCCGTGGGGGGCAATGTCGGCAACCAGTCCGTAGCGACAACCGTGCGCGCGATCGCCACCGACGAGCTGCGGCCGACAACGCCGCTGGCCGCGGTGCTCCGCGAGGTGCTTGTCGGCCTGCTCGTGGGCGCGAGCACCGGCGCGCTCGCGGCGATCGTCGCTTGGGTCTGGTTCGGGCCGCACTTGGCGGTGGCCGTGGGCATGGCCATGGCGCTTAGCCAGTCGCTGAGCGCCGGGGTAGGGACGGGGCTGCCGCTCATCTTTCGGGCCATCGGGCAGGACCCGGCGCTCGCCTCCGCGCCGTTCATCAGCACTCTAAACGACATCCTCGGAGTTGGTTTATACTTTGCCTTGGCTACGGTGTTCGTCTAGCCGGGGCAAGCAGGCAAAGTGCTGCGGGGCGGCCCGATGCCCACGTTTCAGACCACCGCGGTAACCCTCCTCCGCCGTCCGCTGGGCGAGGCGGACCTCCTCGCCGTCCTCCTCGCTCGCGAGGAGGGCAAGCTGCGCGTCGTCGCCCGTGCCACGCGCAAGCCGCAAAGCAAGCTTGCCCCCCTCGTGCAGCCGTTCGTCGTCGCCCGCGTGCAAATTGCCATCGGCAAAAACCTCAACGTCCTCACCCAAGGCGAGGTCTTGGAGGCCAATCGCCCGTTGCGCGAGGACATCCGCCGCTTCGCCTACTGCTCCTATATGGCGGAGGTCGCCGACCGCGCGATCCAGCCCGACCAGCCCGCGCCGCGGTTTTACGATCTGCTCACCTCGTGCTTTCGCGCGGCCGCGCGGCAGGACGACGTGCAACGCGTAGCGATGTACTTCGAGCTGCACGCCATGCGCCTTTTGGGGTTCGAGCCCGCGGTAGAGCGCTGCGCGGCCTGCGGGGCGGAGCTGCGCGCAGGCCAGGCGCTGTGGGAGCCCGCCGCCGGGGGGAGCATCTGCCGCTCCTGCGTCGCGCGCTTTCCCGAGGCCACGCCGCTGTCCGCCGACGCTTCGCTCGCCCTCGCCCGGCTATTCGTCTGCCGCCCGAGCCAGCTCCCGCACTGCCCGCTGACCCCCGCCGCGCGGAGCGAGCTGCGCAGCGCCCTGCGCCGCTTTGTGCTGTATCATATGGAGTGCACGCTGAACACTCTCGACTTCATCAGGAACGTCGAGGAGGCGATGCCAGCGTGACCAACCAGCAAATCGCCGCGATTATTAACGAAATCGCGGACATTATGGAGATCCGCGGCGAGGATTATTTTCGCGTCCGCTCCTATCGCCGTGGGGCGGAGTCTGTGCAAAACGCCCCGTTTCCGATAACCGCGGACACCCCGCAGTCGGAGATCCAAAAGCTCCCCGGGGTGGGGAAAAGCCTTGCCGCGAAGATCGCCGAGATCGCGGCCACGGGGACGTGCAAGTATCGCGAGGAGCTGCTGGTTGATTTTCCCGTGGGCTTGCTCGAGCTGCTCAAGGTTCCCGGGCTGGGGCCCAAGCGCGTGGCCCTGCTTAACCGCGAGCTGGGCATCGTAGACCTCGCGGGGCTCGAGGCTGCCGCGCGCGCGGGCGCCCTCGAGGGCCTCCCCGGGCTGGGCAAAAAGAGCCAGCAGAAAATCCTCGAGGGCGTGCAAATGCTCAAGCGCCTCGCCGGGCGCATCTTGCTCTCCGAAGCGCGCGAGATCGCCGACATGATCCTCTCCGCCCTGCCGGACACCGTCCAGGCCCAGCCCGCGGGCAGCCTCCGCCGGGGCAAGGAGACGATCGGCGATATCGACATCTTGGCCATCGGCGAGGGCAGCGCCCAGGCCATGGAGGCGTTCTGCTCCATGCCCGAGGTGGACGAAGTGCTCCTCTCCGGCGAGACGAAAAGCAGCGTCCTGCTCAAGTCCGGCGTGCAGGCCGACCTGCGCGTTGTTCCCGAGGAGAGCTTCGGCGCCGCCCTGCAATACTTTACGGGAAGCAAGCAGCACAATGTCCGCCTGCGCGCTCGCGCCCGCGAGCGCGGCTGGACGGTTAACGAATACGGCCTGTTCGACGAGAAAGAGAAACGCCTTGCCGGCGCCGACGAGGCGGAGATCTACGAGAAGCTCGGCCTGCAGTGGATCCCCCCGGAGCTGCGCGAGGACGCGGGGGAGATCGAAGCCGCGGAACGCGGCGAGCTCCCCGACCTGCTCACCCTCGACGACATCCGCGGCGACTTGCACACACATACCGATTGGTCCGACGGCGCGCAGAGCATCGAGGAAATGGCCCTCGCCGCGCGCGAGCGGGGGTATGAGTATATCGCGATAACCGACCACTCCCGCTCCCTCGGCGTGGCCCGCGGGCTCGACCCGGAGCGCCTCATGCAGCAGGTGGAGGAGATCCGCAGGGTAAACAAGGCGATACGCGGGATTACCGTGCTTTCGGGCACCGAGGTGGACATCCTCGCCGACGGTTCGCTCGACCTTCCCGACGATGTCCTTGCCGAGCTGGACATCGTAATCGCCTCCGTGCACTCCTCGCTCAGCCAGCCCCAAGAGGTACTTACCGAGCGCATCCTCAACGCTGTGCGCAACCCCCACGTCGATGTCATCGGGCACCTCACGGGCCGGCTCATCGGCCGGCGCGAGCCGGGCGCCGTGGATGTGGAGCGCGTGTTCGACGCCGCGGCGCAAACGCAAACGGCGATAGAACTCAACGCCTTCCCCGATCGTTTAGACATTGCCGACGTAAACGTGCGCTTGGCGATCGCCAAGGGCGTGCCCATTGCCATCGGCACCGATGCCCACCGCGCGGAGCATCTGGAGCTGATCAAGTATGGGGTGACCACCGCGCGGCGGGGATGGGCCGAGGCGCAGCACATCGTCAATACCTGGCCCAAGGAGCGCTTGCTCAAGTGGCTGCGGCGCGAGCGGTAGGTTTATCCGCGGAGAAGCGAGAATAGGGCAGAGGACAAAGTTTGCCAAAAACGATTGACGTTGCCTAGGCGGGTTGTTATGCTATAGCTGTCTAAGCCTGTGAGCTTCCCCAGAATTGGCCTGAGCGAGAGTTTCTCTGCACATAGCCGTGTCGCGCAATGCTCTCAGGCGTGCCGGTGCTGATGGCAAACTCCGCGAGGTAAATCATAGCAAACACCTGAAAGCTTTGCTGTGCTCTGTATGTGCGCTCTGCTAGTCCATCGTGCGGATCGAACTGTGCCTCCCAGCGGACGAGGCGACGGCCTGCCTCGGCCAAAATGCTGCCGTTGCAGCCTGTGGCGTGGGGCAAATGCATCTTGACTCGCTAACCGGTGCGCTAACGTCTTTCGCTCGCTCGGGATCCGCAAAACCGTGCGCTTGGCCCGGCGCTGCCTTCGTGCCTTGGCATTATGTGCCGTTTCCCGCTCTCTCCCCGGCTCCCTCTGAGCTCGTGGGCTCGGGGTGGCGCTCCCAGCCAGGGCGGGGATGCGCCAGCGCGCGGCGCGCCGTCGAGGAGGCCTTTGCCCGGCCGAGCATCTGCCGGGCGGGCACGCAGCGCTAATCTCTATCCGTATCTCCGCCATCGCTTCCGGCGGAAAGGGTGACTGGACATGGACCTAATGACCCTCGAGAGCAAAACCGTGGAAGAGCTGCAAGACATGGCCAAGCAGCTCGGCATCATCGGCTACAGCAAAATGAAAAAGCGCGACCTCGTTAATCGCATCTTCCAGCAGATGACCGAGGCCAACGGGCTGCTGTTCAGCGAGGGCGTGCTCGAGATCCTCCCCGACGGTTTTGGCTTCCTCCGCCTTAACCACTATCTGCCCACGCCCGACGATGTCTATGTCTCCCAGTCGCAAATAAAGCGCTTTGGCTTAAAAACCGGCGACCTCGTCTCCGGCCAAGTGCGCCGCCCGAAAGAGGCCGCCGGCGAGCGCTACTATTCGCTTTTGCGCATCGAGGCCGTCAACGGCGAAAACCCCGAGGTCGCCCGCAAGCGCAAGGATTTCGAAAGCCTCACCCCCGTGTTCCCCTACGAGCGCCTGCGCATGGAGACCAACCGCGCGCGCATTGCCGCGCGGATAATCGACATTACCGCGCCCATCGGCAAGGGGACGCGCGGGCTAATCGTCGCCCCGCCGAAAGCGGGCAAAACCACCCTGCTCAAAGAAATCGCCAACAGCATTACCACCAACCACCCCGAGTGCATCCTTATGGTCCTGCTCGTAGACGAGCGGCCCGAAGAGGTCACGGACATCGAGCGCAGCGTCGACGGCCAGGTCATCAGTTCCACGTTCGACCAGCTCCCGGAAAACCACATGAAGGCCACGGAGATGACCTTAGAGCGCGCCAAGCGCCTCGTCGAGCACGGCAAAGACGTGGTTATTCTCCTAGACAGCCTAACGCGCTTTGCCCGCGCCTCAAACCTCACCTGCGCTCCCAGCGGGCGCACGCTTTCCGGCGGGCTCGACCCCAGCGCGCTTTACCGCCCCAAGCGCTTCCTCGGCGCTGCGCGCAAGGTCGAGGAGGGCGGCAGCCTAACCATCCTCGCCACCTGCCTTGTCGAGACGGGCAGCCGCATGGACGACATGATCTACGAGGAGTTTAAAGCCACGGGCAACATGGAGCTTGTCCTCGACCGCCAGCTTGCCGAAAAGCGCATTTTCCCGGCGATCGATATCCGCCGCTCCTCCACGCGGCACGAGGAGCTTTTGTTTAGCCCGGACGAGCTGCGCCAGACGCGCATCCTCATCCGCGCGCTTCACGCGCTGGACACCGAGGAAGCAATTAAGGTGCTCATCGACGGGCTGCGGCAGACTTCGAGCAACGCCGAGTTTTTGCAAATGTGCGAAAAGCGCTTTAAGGCGCACGAGTTCTAGCCTAAGCGCAGCCCGCCTACCGCTTTCTCCTGACCTTCCCCAAAGCGCTGGGCTTGTTTCTCGCCCGCCAAGCGCCCGAGCAATCGCTCCAAGCTAGCCGCTCCCTCGAGCAACGCTCGTTGGCTTGGCACAGGCCGGTGCGGGATACTCGATACCCCCGTCGCTGATTGTTTAGCGACATCGCCGAAAGAGCGAAGCGCTGACAGAGGCGCGGGGCAAAACGGTTCGCCGGCGCGCCGCTTTCCAGTCAACCACCGAACGCTGAGCTGCGCGTGCCGGAAAAGGCAAAAACCAAGCTGCGCAGCCTGCGCGGCACGCCAGCGCGCCAAGCGCGAAAGGAGCCGAAGAGACTTTTTTTTCCATTCGCCGCCTTGCAAACCCCCTGGGGCGGCCCGGGACAGGGGGTGAGCGCCGGGCCGAGGAAGTTTTTTTCTCAATACGCTGCGGTGCGAGCGCGGGCTATGTGGGTCGCCTAACGCGGCACAGGGGACAGCCGGGGCGACTTTTTTTCCGAGCGTTGCGGGGCGAGGGCGAACATCGCCTCCCACTGGCTGAACGGAAGCCGCGTCTGATAATAGATGTTATGTTGAATTCTCCCAGGCGCGTAATCCCTTAGTTACACTCGGCCCTGCCGCGACCGCCACCCTCTACTCTCCGTGCCGCACGCTTTGCCATCCCCGCGCCAGCTTTGCTCTCGCCCTTTTGGCCCAGGCGCGCCGCACCGGCTTTGCTAGTAAAACGCAGCGGCCGCAGCCCAGCCCCAGCCCAGGCAACAAAAAAAGCGCCGGCGCGTTCAGCCGGCGCTTTGCATTCTCCGACAACGCCCCTATGGCTCCTCGGCGACGACCTCGCGAACGATCTCGTCGCCGACGATTACCCCCTCCTCGGGAAGGTTCAAATGCTCCGCTCCCGGGGGAAACTCGCGCGAGTAGTCGAACTCCAGCCAAAAGTCGCGCCCCAAATATCGCGTATCTACGCGCTCGGGGAGCATCGTGTCGCGGTCCACGCGCACCAGCGCCAAAATCGCTTCCCCTGCCGGGTCCGCGGAGAGCACGCGCGAGAGGTCTAGCTCAAACAAAAGCTTTGATTCGTTCCGGCCCTGGCGCACATGACCCACGAGCCGCGCGGGAACCACCCCGGCCACCGCCTGCCGCTGCAGCCACTCGTGCACATCGAAAATGCGCGTTAGGTCTACGCTATTTGCCTCGCGAATCTCCAGCAGCTTAAACGGCGCGAAATATAGCTGCCGCTCCCCGCCGCGTTGGAGAAACTGAATGTAGTCGCCGTCGATGTTCGCCCGAATTGTGTCTGGCTTGCGAAACCAAACCTCGACGTTGTTCACGCCGCTCTTTCCTGAGGGGAAAATTGCCGGATAAATTGCCCCGCGCGCATACCACGAGGGAACCCTGTCTAACGCGCGGGTAACAAGCGTGTACGACGGCCTTATCGCCCAGAACCGGTCGCCCGTCCAGGCGAGAAGCAGCAGGGCAACGGCGGCGAGGACAAAGCTTAGCCTCAGCCGCGTCGGCCGCGCCATGCCCCGCCCCACCGGCCGCTCCGCGGACCCCGCCCCGGCGGCCTGCACCAGCTCCTCGACAACCGCTCGGCGCTCCTCCTCGCTCACCTCAATGTCCGGCCACTGCGCGAGGATCTCCGCGAGCAGGTTCTGCTCCGCCAGCTCGCGCCGGCACTCCGGGCAGCGGCGCAAGTGCTCGGCGAGCGACTCTCGCGAGCGCGTGGGCGGCCGCGCCTCGCGCTTATCGAGAAGCAGACGCCTGGCGGTTACGCAGCGCATCGCGCGCCTCCTCGTCGTCTACAAACGACGGCTCGGTCAAAATTGCCCGCAGCTTCTTTATCGCATAGTGCAGCCGCGAGCCCACTGTCCCCACGCTGCACCCGCACACTTGGGCGATTTCCTTCAGCGACATGTCGTGGAAGAAGCGCAAGATAACGGTCATGCGGTGCGGGTCGGGCAGCGCGGCAACGGCTTTTCTGATAATCAACCCCTCCAGGCTGCGGTCCATGCGTCGCTGGGGCGAGTGCTCCGCCCGTCCGTCGGCCACGGCGTCGCCGATAAGCCACAGCTCCGGGGCGTCGCTCTCTAACACCTCGCGCCGGCGTTTTACCCGGCGCAGCTCGTCGCGGCAGACGTTTGCCGCGATGGTAAAAATCCACGTGCGCAGGCTCGCCCGGTCGTCGTAGGTGCCGATGGAGCGAATGACCTTAATGAACACCTCTTGGGCGAGGTCGTGGGCCACGTCGCGCCGACCCAAAAAGCGCGCGATAAAGTTCACCACCGGCCCATAGAAGCGGTCAACGAGCTCCTCCAGGTGTTCGCGGCTCCCCGCGCGGCACCCGCGGGCAAGTTCCGCCTCGGAGCGTACCATACCCTACCTCGCCGTGGCGCTTTTGTTTCGTTTAGACGACGCGCCGCGTTTGCGCCTTCAATATTACTCCGCCAAACGCTTTTGCACAACAAACGCCGCCGCTCGGCCAAACGTCGCAGTAGCTATGTTAGGCGACGAGCTCGTCCTCCAGGCGCAAAAGCGCCTGAAACATGCGCGCGTTAATAACCGCCTTGCCGCTGTAGCAGTTGTTCATAAACACATACACATCCTCTTGCTCCGCAAGCGACCACACCCAGCTTACCCACTCGCGCAGCTCCTCTGCAGAATAAAGATAGTCGTAGCGCTCCTTCTCCCCGCCCTTTGCCGCCCACGCCGCGGCATTGCGCCCGTGTAGGCGAACCATGGCCACCGGTCCCACGGCAAGCTGCAGCCGGGGCATGAGCCGCGGAAGTTGGGGAAGATCGCTACAGCAAAACCCCGCCCCCAGGCGCTTAAGCAGCCCTTTTAGCTTGGGCGTTGCCCAGCGCGCGTGGCGAAACTCAAACAAAAGGCGCAGCTCGCGCAGCTCGTCGGCGATATAGCGCAGGCGGTCGAGCTCCTGTTTTGTGGGCCGGGCGCGCTCGGGGAGCTGCGCGACAACGGCGCCGAGTTTCCCCTCCCCGCGCAGCGGAGCAAGGCAGCGCAAAAATGCGCGGCAGGCGGGCCGAACCTCGCCGAGGTTTTTTGTGTGCGTTGCCCCTTGGTTAACTTTTGCCACAAACCGAAACCCCTCGGGCGTATTTTTCGCCATTGTCTCCATGCTTTTCGCCGCGGGAAGGCGGTAGAAGGTGACGTTTAGCTCAACTGCGTTAAAGTTTTGCGCATAAAACCTTAGCATCTTGCCCGGCCTGATATCCGGCGGATAAAACACCCCGCGCCACGAGGAAAACGAAAACCCGCTAGTCCCCACCCAAACTCTGGCCAAGCACCTTCCCCCCAAACCCCGGTGTTACCTGAATCTGCTCCCGGTTATCCTCGATCGGCCGCCGGCGCATGTGCATCGTCGAGCACCAGCACACGGCATCGTCGCCAAACCGGTCCCGTATCCTGTCCAGCGCGGCCATGAGCCGCCGCAGCTTGTTTCGCGAGGCTTCAAGGAGCGTCAACTGGCGCACGGGCGGGCCCCCGTGCACCAAATTGCTCAGGGAAATCCCGATCAGCCGCACCCGCCGCCCGTTCAGCGGCACCCGCGCCAGCAAATTTAGCCCCTCGCGGAAAATTACCTCATCGAGATCCGTCCACTCGCTCAGCGAGTGATTGCGCGTAATCGTCGTAAAATCGTCAAACCGCAGCTTTAAGATCACCGTCCGCCCCTGATACCCCTCGCGCCGCACCCGCCGCCCCACCTTCTGCGCCAGCCAGCGCAGCGTGCGCCGAAGCACGGAAAACTCGCTTACGTCCTCCTCAAACGTTATCTCGTGCCCCATGGACTTTACCGGCGTGAACTTGTAATAGGGCTCCACGGGGCTGTCGTCCTGCCCCAACGCGGCCAGGTGCAGCGTGCGCCCGATCACCCCAAACTCCCGCGTCAAAATGTGCACGGGCACCGCGGCCAGGTCGCCGATCGTCTCCACCCCCATGCGCCGCAGCCGCGCCCCCAGGCTCTCCCCTACCCCCCAGATCGCCTCCACCGGCAGGTGGCTGATCGCCTGGGGCACCTCCTCCGGGGCAAGCACGGTCAGCCCGTCCGGCTTGTCCCAGTCGGAGATCATCTTCGCGAGCAACTTGTTCGGCGCGACGCCGATCGACACAGTCAGCCCCAGCTCCTCGCGCACCCGCCGCTTAATCTCCCGGGCAATGCGCACCCCATCGCCGAACAGTCGCCGGCTGCCGGTAACGTCTAAAAAGGCCTCGTCGATGGAAATGGGCTCGATGATCGGGGTGAACTCCTGGTAGATTTTCAGCGCGCGAAACGCAAACTGGGCATAGGCGGGCATGTTTCCCGGAAGAAACACCCCGTGCGGGCAGCGCTGCCGCGCCTCCCAAATGGGCATCCCCGCGCGAATCCCATAGGGCCGCGCTTCGTACGACGCCGCGGCCACTACCCCGCGCTGCGAGGAGAGCTCGCCCACGATCACCGGCTTGCCCCGCAGCGAGGGGTTGAGCCGCTGCTCTACCGCGGCGAAAAACGCGTCCATATCCGCGTGCAAAATCCACCGCCGCATCTAGCCCACCGCCCTCAGCGCCGGCCCCTCGCCCAGCGGCGAAACATCGCTGACGATCACCTGCGCCGTCTCCCCATCGTTGTCGCACCGCCCGGCGACGAGCACGATCTCCCCCTCCACAAACCGTGGCCCCAGCCGCCGATATACTTGGGGGAAGAGGACCACCTCAAACAGCCCGCCCAAATCCTCGAGCATAACGAACATCATCTGCTCCCCGCTGCGCGTGCGCTGCCGCCGCAGCGAGTTCACCACCCCGGCGACCTCCACGCGCTGCCCGTCGGGCACATGCTTGAGCTGGTCCGAGCGCAGGCAGCCCCGCGCGCGCAGCCACTGCTCCCACTCCGCCAGGGGATGGCGGGTGATGTATAGCCCGAGCACCTCGTGCTCCAGGCGCAGCTTCTGCTCCTCGCTAAACTCCGCCAGGGGCACCGCTTGAGGATCGCAGGCGCGCTCGGCAAATCGCTGGCCCTGCTCGCCAAATAGCACGTTTTGCGGCCGCCGCGCGCGCTCCCTGCGCGCGACCTCTAGCGTTAGCCCGAGGACCGAGAGAAGCTGCTTGCGCGTGTGGCCCGTGAAGTCAAACGCCCCGCACAAAATCAAATTCTCGATCGCCGGCCGGGAGAGCACCGTGGGGTCGACGCGCAGGCAGAAGTCATAGAGCGAGCGAAACGGCCCGCCCCGCCGGCGCTCGCGCAAAATCTCCACCACTCCCTTAACCCCCAGCCCCTTCACCACACTCAGCCCCGTTCTGATCGCCCCGTTTTCGACGACAAACCCCACCTCGCTGCGGTTGATGTCCGGCAGGAGAAGCGTAATCCCCTTGCGCCGCGCCTCCTCGATATACACCCCCGTCCCGTAGTAGCCCATGTCCGAGGTGATCAGCGCGGCGAAGTATTCCACGGGAAAGTGCGTTTTAAGGTAGCACGTCCAGTAGGAAACCATGGCGTAGCCCACGCTGTGCGCCTTGTTAAATCCATAGCCGGCGAACTTCTCGAGCATCGCCCACAGCGACTCCGCCGTCTCCCGCGGCACCCCCCGCTCCAGCGCCCCTGCAACAAACCGCTCGCGGTGCTTGGCCATCTCGCTGTGCGACTTTGCGGTTATCGCCCGGCGCACGAGGTCCGCCTCGCCCAGGGTAAACCCGGCCACCTCCTGGCAAATGCGCATTACCTGCTCCTGATAGACGATCACCCCGAACGTCTCCCCGAGCACCTCGCGCAGCAGGGGGTGGGGATAGTCCACCGGCTCCTCGCCGTGGCGCCGGCGAATGTAGGCGTCCATCATTCCCGACTGCATCGGCCCTGGACGATACAGGGAGAGCACGGCGACGATGTCCTCAAATCGCTCCGGCTTCAACCGCCGGAGCAGGGCGCGCATCCCCGCGCTCTCCATCTGAAACACGCCCAACGTGTCGCCCGCGGCAAACGTGGCGAACGTCGCCTTATCGTCCAGGGGAATGTCCTCGCGGCGCAGCCCGGCGCCGGTGCGCCGGTTAACCGCGTCGAGGGTGTCCTGGATGACGGTAAGGTTGCGCAGGCCGAGGAGATCCATCTTCAGCAGCCCCAGGTCCTCGATGGGCTCCATGGTAAATTGGGTAATTACCTCGCCGCTCGGCGCGCGTTGCAGGGGGACAAGCTCGACCAGCGGCCGCCGCGAGATGACCACCGCCGCGGGATGAATGGAAATGTGCCGGGCGATGTTCTCCAGCGCGCTCGCTGTGTGCAAATAGGTCTTCAGCGGCTCCTCATCGATGGGCAGGTCCTGCAACTCGGGCATCTCACGCAGGGCCTGGGCGATCGACCCCCGCGGGGGCATGCGCTTCACCAGGCGGTCGATGTAGGAATAGGGAATGTCCATCGCCCGGCCGACGTCGCGCAGCGCCCCCCGCGCGGCAAGCCGCTGAATGGTGCAGATGTGCGCCACGTGTCCCTCGCCAAACCTCCGGCCAAGAAAGCGCAGCAGCTCCTCCCGCCGCCGCTGGCATACGTCGAGGTCAATATCGGGCAGGTCCACCCGCTCGGGGTTTAAAAAGCGCTCAAACAGCAGCCCGTGCTTTATCGGATCTACCTCGGTAATCCCCAGGACATAGGCGACCAGGCAGCCGCACGCCGACCCCCGCCCCGGCCCAATGGGGATGCCCGCCTGGCGCGCGTAGTCTACGATCTCCTTTAAGATGAGAAAGTATCCCCCAAAGCCCATGCCGAGGATCGTCTCCAGCTCGCGGGCAAGCCGCCGGCGCACCTCGGGCCTTACCCGTGGGCCATAGCGCTCGCGTAGCCCGCGCTCGCACAGCGCGCGCAAATATTCCTCCGCCGAGGCATATCCCGGGGGGACATCGGCCTCGGGAAAATGCAGCGAGTGTAGGTCGAGCTCCGCATGGCACATCTCGGCGATCTCCCGCGTGGCGCGCAGGGCTTGGGGAAGCTCGGCAAACAGCGCGGCCATCTCCTCCGCGCTTTTGAGGTAAAACTCCGCGGAATCTAAGCGCATGGCGTTGGGCTCGTTAAGCGAGGTCAGCGTTTGCACGCAAAGCAAAACATCGTGCAGCCGCGCCTCTTCTCGAGCGACATAGTGGACATCGTTGGTCGCCACAACGGGCAGGTTCAGCCGCCGCGCGAGCTCTACCAACGGCTTGCGCACGGCGTGCTCCTCGGCCAGGCCGTGGTCCTCAAGCTCTAAGAAAAACCGCTCGCCGAAAATCTCCCGATACTCCCCCGCGGCGCGCAGCGCCCCTTGAAGATCGCCGCGCAGAATGTTCTGGCAAACCTCCCCGCGCAGGCAGGCGCTCGTAGCAATCAGCCCGCGCTGGTGCGCGGCGAGGGCCTGCTTGGTCACTAGAGGCTTTTGCTTGAAGTTTTTAAGATGCGCCTCGGTAACCAGGGCGACCAGGTTGCGGTAGCCCTCGTTGTTTGCAGCAAGTAGCACCAGGTGCGAGGGCTTGTGCAAATAGTCCGTTTGCACATATACCTCGCACCCCAAAATCGGCTTAATCGCCGCCGCGGTGCACGCTTTGTAAAACTCGACAACGCCATACATCCCCCCGTGGTCGGTAAGCGCCAGCGCGGGCATGTGCAGCTCGCTCGCCCGCTGAACGAGGCTCTCGATGCGCGCAGCGCCGTCGAGCAGGCTATATTCGCTGTGCACGTGCAGGTGGACGAACTCGCCGGCGCTCATTGTTGGGCACCGCTCCGCAACGCAAACATTTGTTTGCTATATCATAGCAACCCCTCCCTCACCGGTCAAGCAAATTTTTCGCCCCGCCGCTTTGCACAAAGTCTCCACCTCGCGCCCAAGAAGGTCGCGCGGGCTGAAATGCAGAAAAACGCGGCACGAAAGACAATCGCTTCGGCCGCCCGTGGCCGCCGGACAGGCGCGCCGCCTGCGGCCGCGCGGTGGGAGAGGGTGACTGGAGCAGTGACTAAGGCAGCAAAGCTTCTTTTTGCGCTCATCCTCATTATCTTCTCCGTGCTCGCGCTGGCTTCGTTTCGGCCCACCGAGGACCCCGCAGCCACGGCGCGGGCGATCCTCCGCGACACAGGGGTGCAGGGGGGCCTTGTCGTGCACCTCGGCTGTGGCGACGGCCGCTTGTCCGTTGCCTTGCGCGCCAACGAGCGCTTCCTCGTCCACGGTCTAGACGCCGACCCGGGCGACATCGCCGCTGCGCGCAAATATGCTGCGGCGAAGGGCTTGGAGGAGAGCGTGACGTTTAGCGTGCTCCACGACAGGCGCCTGCCGTTTATCGACAACGTGGCCAGCCTTGTCGTCGCCGAGGAGCTGGGCCGCATATCGTCTGCCGAGATAATGCGCGTCCTGCGCCCGGGCGGCGTGGCCTATATCAAGCGCGGGGGCGCGTGGAAAAAGGCGGTAAAACCCTGGCCTGCGCAAATCGACGAGTGGACGCACTTTCTCCACGGCCCCGACGGCAACATAGTGGCCAACGACTCGCGCGTCGGCCCGCCGTTTCACATGCAGTGGGTGGCTACCCCGCGCCACTCCAAGACGCACAGCCATCTTTCCTCGATTAACGTAATGGTCTCCAGCGCCGGGCGGCTGTTCTATATCGCCGATGAGGGCCTTGCCGCGCTGCCCGATCTTCTCCCCAGCCGGTGGTACCTCGTCGCGCGCGATGCGTTTAGCGGGATCGTGCTTTGGCGCCGGCCGATAACCTCGTGGCAGCCCGCGGACATGTCCAGCCGGCACATCTTTCCCGTGGATCTTTACCGCCGCCTGGTTGCCGCGGGCGACCGCGTTTACGCCACGCTGAGCCTGTTCGGGCCCGTCGTCGCCCTCGACGCGGCCACCGGCGGCACGATACGCGTCTTTCAGGGGACGGAGAAGACCGAGGAGATCCTCCACGCAGACGGGACGCTGTTTTTGGTCGTGGGCACGGAGGATCCCGCGAAGGTCGACCGCCGGCAGCTTGCCCTTCGCCGGTTTCGGCCCGTGCAAAAGCGGCTTTTGGCCGTGCGCGCGGACAGCGGCAAGCTGCTTTGGGAAAAATGCGACGAGGACACGGCGAGCTTAATCCCCATGACCCTCGCCGTAAGCGACGGGCGGGTATTTTACCAGGATACGAAAAACGTGGTCTGCCTCGACGCCCAGACGGGCGAGGTCCTGTGGCGCGCCGCGCGCCCCTCGCCCTATGAGCGGCCGGGGTGGTCCGCGCCCACGCTTGTCGCGGCTGAGGGCGTTGTCCTCTCCGCGGACCGCCAGGCGTCTGCGGGAAAGATCCCCGAGCAGCGCAGGCGCGTAGGCGTCTGGCGCGAGGGGACGGTTGTTGCCTTTTCCGCGAAAACGGGCGAGCGGCTGTGGGAGTGCCCTTGCGCCGAGGGCTGTGGCGCGCCCGTGGATGTCTTTGTCATCGACGGCAAGGTAATCGTGGGCGAAAACGTGGGGCGCAAGGAGCCCGACTACCGCACCGTGCGCGACCTGCGCACAGGCAAAATTGTCGCCAAGCACGAGCAGACGGAGGGCTGGGTTAGCTATCACCACCACCGCTGCTATCGCGACAAGGCGACGCGCAGGTATATTCTCGCGGGGCGCACGGGCGTGGAGTTCATTAACGTGGCCACGGGCGAGATTACCCCGCACCTGTGGATCCGCGGGATCTGCAAGTTTGGCGTGCTTCCCTGCAACGGGCTTCTCTACCTGCCGCCGGACCAGTGCGGCTGTTACATCGAAAGCAAGCTAACGGGCTTCCACTGCCTCGCTCCGCGGAGGGAGAGGGAGTCTCTCCTCGCGCCCTCCACCGTCGTCGAGCGCGGCCCGGCGTTCTCCTGGGCGCAGGAGGCGGCACGCGGGGAGCCGGTCCAGCCCGGCGACTGGCCCACGTTCCGCGCAAACCCCGCCCGCAGCGGCGCAGCGGGGACCGCCGTGCCCCTCGACTTGCGCCCCGCTTGGCGAGCGAAGCTCGGGGGTAAGCTCACCCAACCCGTCGTCGCCAACGGCCGGCTGTTCGTCGCCGCGACCGACAAGCACACTCTCTTCGCGCTGGACTGCGCCTCGGGCAAGACGCTCTGGACGTTCCGCGCCGGCGCGCGGATCGACTCCCCGCCCACGGTTGCCGGGGGCCTCGTTGTCTTCGGCTGCCGCGACGGCTGGGTATACGCCCTGCGCGCCTCCGATGGCGCCCTTGCTTGGCGCTTCCGCGCCGCGCCTGAGGAGCGCTTCCTTGTTGCCCGGGGCCAGGTCGAGTCCGTCTGGCCGGTGCATGGCAGCGTGCTCGTCCAGCAGGGCGCGGTATATTGCGCCGCGGGCCGCTCTTCATATCTCGATGGCGGGGTGTTCATGTATAAGCTGGATCTGGGCAGCGGAGCGCCGCTGCTCGCCCGGCGCTATTACAGCCGCGACCCGAAAACCGGCCGGCGGATTAATCTGTACGAACCCTATCCCGCGGAGCTGCTGCCCGACCGCGAGCTCCCGGGCGTCCTGCCCGACATCCTGTCCACCGACGGCGAGAACATTTGGATGCGCAGCGTTACCTTCGACCGCGAGCTGAACATCCGCGAGGAGCACCCGCCACACCTGTTCTGCTCCATGGGCTTCCTCGACGACACATGGTGGGAGCGGACATATTGGATCTATGGCCCGCACTTCTTCAGCGGCGCGGCGGGCGTGCACTATGCGAAGTATGTCTCTGCGGCGGGGCGCATCCTCGTCTGCGACGAGCGCGACGTTTACGGCTATCAGGACGATACGTTCCCGGAAACGGGCCTGTTCTGCGCGGGGAAGGAGCCCAAGCTCGTGAAGAGCGACTCGTCGCGCTTCCGCAAGTCTAAGTATCGCAACGCGCGCAAGACGAAGGTCGTGCCCAACTGGCGGATAGACGTTCCGCTATATCCGCACGGCCTGGCGCTGGCTGGCGATGTCCTCTTTGCCGCCGGGCCGCCGCGGTTTAACGAGCAGCGCACGCGCGACTACCTGGACACCTGCGCCAGCGATGACTTCCGGCTTATCCCTGTGCTTCAGGAGGCGCTGGACTCGTTCCTGGGCAAAAAGGGCGGCGTGCTGTGGGCGGTGCGTAAGACGGACGGGGCAAAGCTTGCCGAGCTCGCGCTGCCCGACTCGCCTTCGTTCGATGGCCTTATTGCCGCCAACGGCGCGCTTTACCTGTCTACCAAGTCCGGCTCCGTCCTTTGCCTGCGCGGGGCAAGTTAAACCGCTGCCCAGGCTAAAAGGGCATAATCAAAAACTCCTGAAAGTGCAGCGCCTGGGCCAACGCATTTACCGCGGCAAACGCCACGGCGAGTCCGGCGAGCACCTGCAGCACGCCCATGTTCCACAGCCGTCGAGCGAGCGACACCGGCCGCCCGGCCACCGGCTGATAGCGAGCGACCAGCTCGCGCCCCACGGCGATCCCATTGGCCAGCTCGTGCGCCCGCGGCGGCCGCGTCGTCACCCACTGCTGCACCGCCCCGCCCAGGGCCGTCCTCCCCAAAAGAAGGACGAGCACCAAAAACGCCAGGCTAAGCTGCGACACGCGAAACGCGTCTAACGCCACCCAAAGGACAAAAAAGACCACGGCAATGTTCGTCCCGCAGCGCTTGTGCACCCGCGGCATGCGCGAGACCTTTTCCAAAACCAGCTCTTCGCCCTGCTCCAGGGCGTTTACCGTCATGTGCTCGGCGGCGTGATAGCCCCCCAGCGGGCCGAAGCGAAACAGCGCCAAAAACGCCACGCCAAACACCGCGTAAAAGGCGAGCATTTGCACATCTGGGGCAAGCGCGTCCGGCTGCACCTGCCGCGCGAGCAGCGCGGAGTAAATGCTCGTCCCCCAGAGGCGGTCGGCAAGCCACACCGCGGCCGCGGCGACCTGCGCGGCAAGCACGAGGACCACGGTGAGCATCGCGCCGGTGAGAAACAGCCCCAGGTCGCCCGCGCCGGCGCGTACCGCGCCCGTGGTCAGGTAAACGCCCAGCGGGGTGGCCATGCCACCCGCGCGCGGCGGGCGCACCACCCCGCGCGCGATGGCGATCAGATCCGCCCGGCTAACCATCCCCACATACTGCCCCATGGCGTTAACCACGGGGATCACCGTTAGCCCGGCGAGCTCCATATGCCCCAGGGCCTGCTCCGCCGGGGCGTAGTCTGGCAACACGTCGCGCACGGGCTTCATCAGCCGCTCCACAACCTCCGTGGCGCTCGCCCCCTCGGGCCGGCGCGCATGAAACCCCTGAAGGCAATCCTCGCTGAAAATGCCGATCACCCGGCCGCTGGTCACCACGGGCACCTGGCCCACGGGCGAGCGGCGCAGGCGCTCGATCGCCTGCTCCACGGAGTCGCCCGGGCTGAGCGTGGGAACCTTGCGCAGGTAGGGGACGATGCTTCCCATCTGCCCCATAGTCACAAACTCCATTGGCCCCGCCTCCTCAACTGCGCGCGTCGCCTGCACTTGCCCGCTGGGCGCGTTTTTGTTATCTTACCATGCCGCGCTGTTGGACTATCCCACCGCCCCAGCGGCTGAGCGTTCGTCTCGCTGCGGGGCATGCGATAGGATGAGAGTTCTCCCATGGCAAGAAGGTGTAGTATCTGCGGCAAGGGCCCCCAAGTGGGCCACCGCGTGAGCCATTCTGCGCGCAAAACCAAGCACCGCTGGCTGCCTAACCTGCAAAAGGTGCGCATTATCACCCCCGACGGCCAGCGGCGCCGTGTCGTCGTGTGCACCAAGTGCATTAAGGCGGGCAAAATTGCCAAGCGCTAGCCCTCTTCGCCTCGCCCGGAAAGCGCCTTGCTGTAGACTTCGAGCAGCTTGTCGCAGCACACCTTGGGCGAGAAGTGGCGCGCACGCTCCCGCGCGCGGGCCGACATTCGCGCGCGCTCGCCCTCATCGTTGAGCAGCCGGACAACCTCGCTTGCAAACCGCCCCTCGTCCTCCTCAACAAGCACGCCGCTCTCGCCATCTACGATAACCTCCGCCGGGCCAAAGGCGCGCACGGCAACCGCGGGCAAGCCCGCCGCGAGCGCTTCGGCAACGACGATCGCCTGCGTGTCGGTCGTCGAAGCATAAACGAACAAGTCGCCCGCGGCAAGGCAGTCCGCGACCTCCTCGTGCGGAACAAACCCGGGCAGGCGAACGCGCCCCTCAATCCCCAGCTCGCGCGCCATCTCGCGCGACTGCTTCTCCCACGGGCCCCCGCCGAGAAACAGCAGATAGGCGTCTTCGCGCTCGGCCACGCGGGCAAACGCGCGCAGCAAAAACCCAATGTTTTTCTCCTTGGCCAGCCTCCCCGCGGAGACGAGCAGCCAAGCGTCTGCGGGCACGGCGTAGCGCTCGCGCACCGCTTGGCGCGCGTCGGCGCTCGCCGGGGGAAGCTCTACGCCCGTAGGAATTACGGCGATCGGCGTGCGCACGCCAAGCTCACGCAAATAGTCGCGGATGACGGACGTGGGGGCAATGACCCAGTCGGCAAGGGCGCAGTAGTTGCGGATAACCTGCCGCGCGCCCGCGCGAAGCAGCGGCTGGGGGAGGGGGACATAGTGCGTATACTCGGTGATCATCGTGTGAAAGGTATACACCAGCGGAACATCATAGCGCCGCGCGGCCTTCGCCCCCAGGCGGCCCAAGGCAAACGGCGACTGGCTGTGCACCAGCTCTACCCCAAGCTCCGGATAGCACGGAGGAAGGCGGCGGAACGGCAGCGCCAGCGGATAGTCCGGCTGCCTGGGAAACTTAAACGAGGCGAAGCGGAACACGTGCGGGTCTTCATCGCGAAACCCCTTATAGGCCGGCGCAAACACATATACCGTATGCCCGCGGGCGATCAGCTCCCGGCGAAAGGTCTTTATCGAGACCACCACGCCGTTGACCACCGGCTCGTAGCACTCGGAGAAGATGGCGATGTTCACGCGCCAGCTCCCCTACCCTGCCCCAGCGCAGCCTCGGCCAACGGGCCAGCGAGGAGCACCAGGGCGAGATAAACCGCTGCCCCTGCCTCCAATATCCCAGAAAAGCCGACAAACTTTGCCCCAACCATAGCGAGCACCGAGCCCGTCATCGAAGTCAACCCGTTAACTCCCCACAACCGGGGCACGTGCCGCTCCAGCGCCCTGCCTGCTACGCGCACCCCCGTGGGAAAAAGCATCCCCAGCGCTACGCCCAGGGGAAAGAGCAGGGCCATCGTCGCCAGCGACCGCCACAGGATGGGCAGCGCGAGCATCTGCTCCCCCAGGCAGCGCAGAACAGCATAGCACAACCCGACGAGCAGAGCAGCGCAGAGCGCCGCCGCGCGTATTGTCTCTCGCGCCCGGTGCACGGGCAGGCGCTGGGAAAGGTAGCTGCCCGCGCTGCCGGCCAAAAGCAGCGCAAACAATATTACCGAAAAAGCAAGCGTGGGATAGCCGAGAATGAGGATAAACTTCTGAATAAGCGCCACCTCAATGAGCATAAACCCCACGCCAAGCAGCGCGAAATATCCATAAAGCAGCGTGACCGCCCGGCGCCGCTCTTCCCCGCGCCAAGCCCACCCCCACAGGCCCGCGCTAAGCACCGCCCCTGCCAGGCCCACGCCCAAAATGCGCCACAGCGGCAAGCTTAGCCCGCGGGCGATGTCCACGAAAAACGGCCGGTCGTCTGTCGCCGGTTCCACGTTTTCCGGCTGGTCTGCGACATAGCGAGCCACACTGTGCCCGCGCGCGACAAACCGCGAGAAATAGGCGTAGTCCTCCGCCCGGCCGTAAACGAACAGAGGCAAAAGGTTCGCCACGCGGCACAGCTCGAGCAGGGCGTCTAAGTCGCGCTCGGAAAACGGGCGGCGCCGCACGAGGAGCACGAAACGGTATGGCCCAACGTCGTCCCTATGCGTTGCCCCAAGCAACGCCAGGCGGCGACAGGCCTCGCGCGGGGCAACGCCCTGCTTTTCAAACACCGCCAAAGCGGTGAGAAACGCCCTCCGCGCGAGCACATCCTCCTGGCAGACAAACGCCAGCCGCCCGCGCTCCGTGAGGTGCTCCAGGTAGTCGGCAAACGCCTCCTCGGTGGCGACATAGCTTTCGGCAAGCGCCAGGCCGCCCGTGGGCGAAGTCGCCGTTTTCGTCAGCGCCAGATATATCAGGTCGAACTTCTCGCGCGAGGCGGCGACAAACGCTCGCCCCTCGGCAACGTAAAGCTCAAAGTTGCGCCGCGCGTAAATGTAGCCGTTATATTTGCGGAAGCGATACATTATCCTGGGGATCGACGGGTTAAGCTCCACGCCGACGATGCGCTTTGCTCCAGCCATAAACGCCAGCAGAACGTCCATCCCGCCCCCTGGGCCCAGGCAAAGCACACTTTCCCGCGGGCCCGCGGCAAACGCTGCAAACGGGGGAAAGTAAAGCAGTCCCTCGCCGCTTGCATACCACGACAAGTCGCCGGAAAAGGGAAGCATCTGGCTAGGCACGTCGCCATCGGTGTATACGGAAAGCCCGGCGGCATCGGGGCAGCGCACGACGTCCGTCCGAGCAAACGCGTTCCACTCCGTCGCGACGATCCGCGCCCTGGGGTCGCGCAGCTCCTCCTGAAGCAGCTTTACCCACGCCTGCGCCTCGCCCGCGGGCGGCGCCATTTTGGGAATGCCCAGCGCCCTCCCCTGGACGGCGAGCACGAGCAAAGCGACGATCGCCACGCCAGCGGCAGCCAACGGCGCAGCCCGCCGAAACATCTCCCGCGCGCCCGCGCCGCGGCGGAGGACAAGCGCCAGCGACCCCGCCACGCCAAGCAGGCCCGCGGCCACAGGCGTACACATTCCCCCGAGCGCATCCAAGGCCAAAACGACGCCCAGCGCCCCCGTCGCCGCGCCGGCAAGGTCCGCGAAATACAAAATTCCCGCGCTGTCGTGATACACGTGAAACGCGTAGGACAAAAAAGCCCCGGCGAAAAGAAACGGGAAAAAGGCCACGGCGGGGATGACCAGGGGGTTGTAGAGATATCTGCTCAGCGGCGTTTGCACGAGAAGGACCATGCACGCGGGCATGCTCGCCCCGACTAGGCCGGAAAACAAGGCAAGCGCGCGGCGGTCGCCCAAGCGCTCGCGGATCGCCCTGCTGCACGAGACGGAGAGCATTCCCCCCACGCCGAGGCCGGCGATGGCGCAGGAGATAACCAAAAATACAAAATGAAAGCGCAGCAGAACGGAGAACACGCGGCTAAGGGCGACCTCGAAAAACAACACGGCCGCGGCGACGCAAAACACAGCAAACGCTAAAGCCGCCGGCACGCCCTCGCCCCTCGCCTGGCCTTCGCCTGCCACCGCCTACTCCTCGGCCTGCTCCTCTTGCTCCGCCGCCTGCGCTTGTTCTTTGGGCAGTCTGATAATGTTGCGGCACTCAGGAAAGCCGCTGCACCCCAAAAACGGCCCAAACCGCCCCCAGCGCTTAACCATCGGCCGCCCGCACTTGTCGCAGACGACGTCCGTAGGCTCCGGCTCGCGCCTGTGGGGCTTAATATAGCGGCACTCGGGATAGCCGGAGCAGCCGACAAACTCCCCGCGCCTGCTCTTGCGCACGACAAGCGGCTTGCCGCACCTGGGGCAGAGCTCGCCCGTCTCCTGCGCCTGGCGCTGCTGTTTTTGGCTGCCCTTGATGTAGTCGCACTCAGGGTAGCCCGAGCAGCCGACGAACTTCCCCCACCGGCTGCGCCGTACGACAAGCGGCTTGCCACATTTGGGGCACAGCTCGCCGGTCTTCTCCGGCTCCACGCGGCCCTCTTGCATCTCCTTGCGCGCGCGCTCGAGCGTCTGGCGAAACGAGCTGTAAAACTCGCTCAGCAGCGCCCGCCAATCGCCCTCGCCCCGCTCGATCGAGTCCAGCTTCTCCTCCATTTGCGCGGTAAATGTGGTGTTTACGATATCCCCGAAGTGCTCTACCAGTCGGTCGTTTACGGCAAAGCCAAGCGGCGTGGGGACAAAGCGCTTCTTCTCCAACTCCACATATCCCCGGCGCTTGAGCACCTCGATCGTCGGGGCATATGTGCTCGGCCGGCCGATACCGTGTTCCTCCAACGCGCGGACGAGCGTGGCCTCGGTATAGCGCGGCGGGGGCTGGGTAAAGCGCTGCTTGGGCTCAAGCTTGCGCAGGTCGAGCACCTGCCCCTCGCGAAGCTCGGGCAGCCCGCCCTCCTCCCCCTCGTCGCCCTCGCGTTCCTCCCCGCCCACGGCCTCGCGCACGCGCTCCATCCCCGTGACCACCATGTAGCCGGGAAAGACAATGCGCGCGCCCGTCGCCCGGAAGATATACTCGCCCGCCTGAATATCCGCGGTCACCGCGTCGTATACCGCGGGAACCATTTGGCTGGCCACGAAGTGCTCCCACACCAGGCGGTAGATCCTCAGCTCGTCCGGCGAGAGATAGGGGGCAAGCGACTCCGGCGTGCGGGCAACGTCGGTGGGGCGGATCGCCTCGTGCGCCTCCTGGGCGCTCGCCCGCGACTTATACTGCGGCGGCTTGGCAGGGAGGTATTCCGCGCCGTAGCGCTCGCTGATAAACTGGCGCGCCGCCTCCTGGGCGTCTTTGCTTACGCGTACGGAATCGGTGCGCATGTAGGTAATCAGCCCCACAGCGCCCTCGTCGCCCAGCTCCACGCCCTCATATAGCCTTTGCGCAATGCGCATCGTCTGGTTTGCGGTAAACCCAAAGCGCTGCGCTGCCCGCTGCTGCAAGGTGCTGGTAATCAGCGGCGGGCGGGGCTTGCGCCGGCGCCGCGCCTTCTTAACGCGCGCCACGCGCCACTGGGCGTCCTGCGTCGCGCGGACGACCTCCTGCGCCGCCTCCTCGTTCTTAAGCTTCAGCCGCTCGCGCTTAAGATAGGGATGGACGGCGACAAACGGGGCGTCCTCCTCCTGTGGGGAGAGCGTGGCGTAGATCGTCCAGTACTCCTGCGGGACGAACTGCTCGATCTCCCGCTCGCGCTCGCAGATCATGCGCAAAGCAACGGACTGCACGCGGCCCGCGCTGAGCCCTTGCTTGTGGATTTTCTTCCAGAGCAGAGGCGAGAGCTCGTAGCCCACGAGGCGGTCGAGGATGCGCCGCGCCTGCTGGGCGTCTACGCGCCGCTGGTCAATGCCGCGCGGGTGCTCGAACGCCACGCGCACGGCGCTCGGGGTAATTTCGTTAAACTCCACGCGCAGGGGGTTTTTCAGGCCCAGGGCCTGCGTGAGGTGCCAGGCAATGGCCTCGCCCTCGCGGTCCGGGTCGGTAGCCAGGTATACCTCGCGCGCCTTCTCCACAAGCTTTTGCAGGTCGCGCACAACTTGGCGCTTTTCGGGGAGGATTTCGTACGTCGGCCTAAACCCATCCTCAATGTCCACGCCCATCTCGTCCTTGGGCAGGTCGCGCACGTGGCCCATTGAGGCTCCGAAGCGAAACTTCTTGCCCAAAATGCGCCTCAGCGTGCCCACCTTCGCCGGCGACTCGACAATGACCACGCGCTCCGCCATGGAACGGCAAACACCTCTTCCGCTTAGCAGCCCGGTTGTGCGCGGCAGTAGCGACTGCCGGGGAATCTCTGCGCCAAGCCCTTCATCTCCAGAAGCATCAGCGTCGCGCTCGCCTGGGGGACATCGAGCCCGGCGCGCGCGGCGATGTCGTCCACATGCATCAGCTCCGGCCCCAAAGCGTTATACACCGCGCTCTCCGCGGGGCTCAACTCCCCCGGCTTTATCGCGGGCGCCGCCGGGCGCGCCCGTCGGGGCAAGCCCAGCACGTCGAGCACGTCGTCCGCGCACTCGACCAGGTGCGCCCCATCGCGGATCAAGTTGTGGCACCCCCTGCTCCGCCCGCGCTGGACGTCGCCGGGAACGGCCATTACCTCGCGCCCCTGCTCTAGCGCGTGGTGCGCGGTAATCAGCGCGCCCGAGCGCTCGGGTGCCTCTACCACTATTGTTCCCAAGGCAAGGCCGCTGATTACCCGGTTGCGCTGGGGAAACATCCAGCGCTGCGGGCGCGCGCCGAGGGAAAACTCGGTAACCAGGGCGCCGTTTTCCTTAATACGCTCGCGCAGCTTTCTGTTCGCTGCAGGATATACCACGTCGATCCCACAGCCCAACACGGCGACCGTCTTTCCCCCAGCGTCAAGCGCCCCCTCATGGGCTGCGGCGTCGATCCCCACGGCCAAGCCGCTGACGATAACCATTCCCCGAGCGGCGAGCTCGCGGGCCATCTCCCGCGCCAAGCGCAAGCCATAGGTCGACGGCCGGCGCGTGCCTACCATGGCCACCGCGGAGCGGCTCAGGCACTGCACATCGCCGAGGACATAGAGCACGGGCGGAGGGCAGCTAATCTCGCGCAGCCTTGGCGGATAGCGCTCGTCGTCCCAGGTGACGAGCTGGGCGCCGCACTGCTCCAAGCGGCGCACCTCGTCGGCGAGGTCCGTGGTGCGCTCTACGCGCTCGATCTTTTGATAAACGCGCTCGTTGAGGCCAAAGACGGCGAGAATTTCTTCGCGCGAGGCCTCAAACAGCCGGCGTGGGGAGCCGAAGTGCTTAATCGCGGTGACCTGTCTTTGCGGGGGCAGCTCGAGCCGCGTAAAGAGGAGCCAGAACTCAACATCCTCCACCGCTCCGGCCCCCTACTCTGTTGGCGAACGCTGCCCCTCCTCAGCGCTCCTCTCCTCAGCGTCCTCCGGGCCCGCCTCGGCCGGTGGCTCGCTCACTTCGCCGCGCAACTGGGCGAGCTCGTTTTTCGTCTGCAAAAGCTGCTCCTTTAGCCCGCGCAGCTCGCGCCGATAGCGCCGATCCTGGCTTGCCAGGACAGCGCTGGTAAACAGCAGGGTGAGCAAAATCCCCGCCGCGCAGCCGTAAATCGCCGAGTAGAGGATAACGTCGAACAGGTCAACGCGCGGCCCCACGCCCACGAGGGGCATCTCGAGGTATACCGTTTGGATTAGCCGCTCCTCGTTGACCTGATAGAGCTGCCAGAAAAACGCCGCCACGAGACCGACGAGAACGATCCCGAGCAGCACACACCAGCCGCCCCTGCTCACTGGCTTCTCCTCCCTGGCGGAGACACGCAGCGCCCGGCCCGCGCACCGCTACTCTTCTTCCTCGTAATAGTACTCCTCTTCGCCCTCGA
>CAZMGT010000031.1:0-42063 GCA_964565895.1 uncultured Armatimonadia bacterium | reverse complement strand
CGCGACATCGGCAACGCTCGTGTTGGCCCTGCTTTGCCTGGCGGGGTCGCTTGTCGTCGCGGGAAAGGTTTATTCCGACCGCGAGCGCGTAGAGACTTCGTTCCGCCGCTACATAAACGCCACGGCCGAGCTCTATCCGGCGCTCGCCCAGCAGCGGCCCGAGGTCCAGCGCAAGATTATCGCCCTGCGCGACCAGGCGGCGAAAGGGCAGTTCCACGCCTTGCCGCAGATTCTCGACGACATCGTCTCCGCGCTGACCAGCCCGACGACGCTTCCCGCGCCCGTGGCCCGGTTTTTCGCGCAAAACAAAGACCTGCGCGACGCCCTGCTCCAAGTCACCCGGCAGGCCCAGGACAAAGAGCGCCGCGGAGCAGACGTTAGCGCCGTGCGCACTCGTCTGAGGCAGGCCCTTCGCGCAGCCGCCCAGCAGGACGCCGACGGCGTCCGCCAGGCGCTGTCCGCTGCGCAAAAGGCGCTGCGCCAGGCAAAGCCCCAGCCGCGGCCGTCGCCCACACCTGCTGCGCGCGCAGCGGCCCGCGCTCCCGCGCGCCGCCCCTCTGCCCCAGCCGGCGCACGCCCCGAGGCGCGAAACATCGGCGCACTGCTGCGCTCGCCCCAATTCCGCCAGCGCTTGGCGCAGCTATTCGACCAGGCGCGCGCTATTCCCGAGGAGCAATATGCCGCGCGCAAGCAACAGCTCGTCGCCTCGCTGCTTCAGGAGCTGGCCGGCCCTCCGCGCGTGCTGGCCAAGCCCACGCCGGCCAAGCCGCGCGTCTCGCGCGAGGAGGTGCGCAAGAAGCTCGACGAGGTCGAGGGCGCGTTCGTCTTCGCCCGCGACGCCATGCTCGAAGGGTTCGACTCCGTGGACATCCTCATGAGCAAGGCCCGGAAATGGTATTTCGCGGGAAAGTACGACGATGCGGCGTGGCTGCTCGACGTCGTGGCATATCTTTTGGGCCTGCGCCCTCTGCCCGAGGAGAAGAAGCCGAAGAAGGAGGAGGAAGAAAAGCCCGAGCAGCCCCGCCGCCGCCTGCCCACGATCGTCAAGCCCGAGATAACCGCCGACGACGTTCGCCCGCGGCTGCACCTTGCCTCCTCCATGCTCTCCGCGCAGCAGGGGGCGGGGAAGGTCGTTTACCCTGCGGACGAGCTGCTGAACAAGGCGCAGCAGGCGATGATCGCCGGCAACTACGAGGAAGCGGACTGGCTCGTGGACGTGGCGCTCAACGTCCTCGGGCTTTCCTTAGACGCGATAAAGGAGCTCCACGCCGCCCAGGAGGGGGCGCGCGGAGCGCAGGCTCCAGCGCAAGCTGCCGGAGAGGAGGAGCAACCGGCGGAATAACCCGCCGGCTGGCCCGCTCGTGCCTCAGCGCATCTTTTCGTTTAACGTTAACGACTTCGTCCTCGTCTGGCTCAGCCTCATCTACGAGGCCCTGCCGTTCATCGTCGTGGGCTCCCTGCTTTCGGGAATCATCGCCGCCTGCGTCTCGCGCGAGACAATCGCTCGCGCTCTGCCCAAAAACCGCTGGCTTGCCTTGGCGCTCAGCGCCGTGCTCGGCTTGGCCTTTCCCATGTGCGAGTGCGGGATCGTCCCAGTTATGCGCCGGCTGGTGATGAAGGGCGTGCCGGTAAGCTGCGCCATCGCCTATATGCTCAGCGCCCCGATCATCAACCCCGTGGTGCTTGCCGGGACGCTGCTCGCGTTCTCCGGCCAGGGGCTGGTTGGGGTAACGCTCTTGCGCGCCGCGCTGGGCTTTGTCATCGCCGTGGCCGTGGGCGCGGTCGTCTGGCTCGTGGTTGGCGAGCACGTGATTATGCTCCCGCGCTATGAGTCGGCGCGCCTCGGAGGCTACGTGGAGACGCTGGCCGCACAGGCCGACGCCGCCCCGGGCGAGCGCCGCCGGCGGCCCGTGCTCCAGGTGCTCTCGCAGATCCTCGTTGTCGGGTCGCACGACTTTTTCGAAATCGGCGCATATCTCGTTCTCGGGGCCGCGGTCGCCGCGGTGATCAACAGCGGGTTTTACCGCACGGCGATGGACCCTTTGGCGAAGAACTGGGTGGGCTCGGTGGCCGGGATGATGGTCCTCGCCGTGTTGCTCAACCTATGCAGCGAGGCCGACGCCTTTGTCGCGGCGAGTTTTAGGGTGTTCTCCATTCCCGCTAAGCTCTCGTTCCTCGTTCTTGGCCCGATGGTTGATATTAAGCTACTATTGATGTACACGCGTATCTTCCGGCCGGCGGCGATTATGCTTATCTCCGGCCTGGTTACGCTGCTTGTCTTCGTGCTTTGCGTAACGGGGCACCTGTGGATGCCTCAGGTCGTTGACGCTCTGCCGCAGTAGGAGGTTTTCAGCTTGGCGGAGCACGCACACCACGAACACGGCGGGGGCGAAAGTTCCCCGCTTGTCTCTTGGCTAAACGTTGTTGTGTTGCTCATCCTAAGCGCGTTTTTGGCCTGGTCGTTTTTCTCAGGCAGGCTGCGCGACTTCATCGCCCCGCGCTACATCTGGTTCAGCCCCGCGGCAAGCGTCGTGCTTTTGTTCATGGCCATTGCGCGCGTCGCAGGGCTTGTCCGCGGGCGGGGCGAGATCGCCTGCGCCTGCGACGCCCAGCCGCACGAGCACGCCGGCGGGCTAGACCTGCCCACCTGGGTCTACCACCTCGTGCTCATCGCGCCCATCGTGTGCATGCTCGTCGTCGCCCCCAGGCGGCTCTCGCCGGAGGGGATACGCAAGCGCGCGGTGTCCCTAAAGCCGCCCGCTCCCGCAGCGCAGCAGCGACAGCCCATCGCCCCCGACCCCGAGCTTGAGGCAGCGATCGCCTGGATCATGGGCGCGCAGCGCGGCGCACGGGCGCCTGCGGGTCAGCGCCCGCCTTTTGCCGGCCAGCGGCGCGGCCCAAGAGCCCAGCGCAGCGCCCAGCCGGCACCTCAAGTGCCGGAAGAGCCGCAGGCGCCGGCCGCTCCCGCAGATGACTACGCCCCGGCGGACGACCCCGCGCTGCAGTTCGACCTCGGCCCGGAGGTCGCCGGGCCTCCTCCGCCGCCTCCGCCTCAGGAGGGGGCAGACCAGCCCCCGCCGCCGCGGCCACGCGGCGGGGGCAACCCGGGCGGCGTCCCCGCGAGGCCTCCGCGCAAGTCGCCCCTCCCTCCCAACCCCACGGTGCTTGACGTGTGGAACCTAGTGCAAAGCGGGCGCGCGGGCGAGCTCGACGGCGTGTTCACCTCGCTCATCGGTCAGTGCCAAACGTGGAGCGCGGAGCGGTTTATGCTCAGCCGCCTGGTCGTCACTTGCTGCATCGCCGACGCGGCCACGGTCACCGTTGAGGTCGTGCCCCCGCCCGGGGCGAGCGTCGAGGATGGCGCGTGGGTAAGCGTGTCCGGCGTGTTTAAGCTCGACGCACAGTCCGACCCAAACAGCGTCGCCCTGCACGCGGTAAGTATGAACCGCATCCAAGAGCCCGCGGATCCCTACCTGTAGCCCCGCCCCGCACCCCCAGCATCTGAAAATCGGCGTAGCTCCTGGCGAACCCCGCTTGCCAATGCTCCCCTGCTAGCTGCGCCCAGCCCGCGCTTTGCGACGGGCGCGGAGGAAATCGCAAGCGGAAGCTCCCGCCCACGCCGCGGTGCCTCCGCTTTTCCGACAGCTCAGAGAGGGTGCTAACGCGATGCCCACGGCGCACATTTCGCTGAGGGGTCCTCCCCACTGCGGGCCGCGGCAACGCGCCTTGCGACGGCGCGTGTCTGCCCTGCGCGCTGACGTCAGCGCACCACACACAAGCAAAAGGTGTCGCCGTTGCTACGACACTCTCGCCCGCAGCACGGAGCGTTGCCTTGCCCAAGGAGGCCGCGGTGAGCGCGCTCTTGCAACTCAGTTGCATTTATGATATGCTCCCTCCTGACATGGCTGGACAGGGCGAGAGCGATGTGCGGCAGATGCTTCGGCGCGCCGGGCTGCGCTGTACCGCCGGCAGGCAAAAGGTCCTCGCCATTCTCATGAAAGCGCGGCGCCCGCTGTCTCACGCCGAGGTCATGCAGCGCCTGGGCAAGGACAAGGTAGACCGCGTGAGCGTCTACCGCGCTTTGCACGCCCTTGTCGACGCCGGCCTCGTCCACCGCGCCCTCGTCCATGGGCGCACGGCACTCTATGAAACAGCCGACCGCTGCACAGAGCAGTTTTGCCACCCGCATTTTGTCTGTCGCCGGTGCGGGGTGACGCTGTGCATCGCCGGCACGCTCAACTATCCGCGCGCTGAGCTGGGCCGGGGTTTTGTCGTCGAGCGGCAGCGCCTGTTGCTCGAGGGCCTATGCCCCAAGTGCGCCCGCAGCTAGGCGAGGTGGTGCGCTGTGAAACGTCCGTCGCAGCTCGTGCGCGAGCTGATGGACCACTTGCCCTACACCATCTTTTTCGGCTCCGCGGGCGTCCTGTTCGCGGGCCTGCTTACCTACTTCGCCGCTGTTGTCGACGTGCAACATGCCGCGGCGGCCCTGGCCTCCGGCCCCGCAGCCAATGCCGCGGCGCACGTTGCAGGCCACGAGCACGAGCTGTTTAGCGGCGAGACCGTGGAGAAGGTCTCGCCCATTGTGTTCCACGTGTTCCACCCCGTGCATCTGCTGTTTAGCGCGATCGCCACCACGGCGATGTTCTGGCGCTACGACCGCAAGCTGTGGAAGGCGCTGCTCACGGGCTTTGTCGGCTCCGCGGGGGTGTGCGGAGTGAGCGATATCGGCCTGCCCTATCTGGGCGGCTGGCTGCTCGGGACGCGGATGAAGTTCCACTGGTGCCTCGTTCAGCATCCCCAGCTCGTCGTTCCGTTTCTCGTCGTGGGAATCATCGCGGGGATCATCGCCGGCGAGTCCATCGAGCGCAGCACCGTCTACTCCCACTCCAGCCATGTGTTCGTGAGCAGCGTGGCCTCGATTTTCTACATGATCTCGTTCGGGCTGACGCACTGGGTGGACCAGGTGGGCTATGTGTTTATCATCATCGTGCTCGCCGTGCTTTTGCCGTGCTGCTTCAGCGATATCGTGTTTCCCCTGCTCATCGCGCGGCGCGACGAGTACCTTGCCGCCCAGGCGCAGCGGCACGGGCATTAGCAACATTCGCCCGCTCCTCGAAGGCGCGGCGCAGGCTCAAAACTCGGCGATCTTCGGGCCAAACGGGGCCAGGGCCACCGTGCCGTAGGGGTTGAAGATGAAGTCATCCGTGCGCGCCGCGTGCACCCACATCCGCTCCACCATCTCGCGAATTACCTTTTCCATCCCTCGCTCGCGGGCGAGGTTGCGCGTTTCGTGCGGGTCCTCCTGGAGGTCGTAAAGCTCGTCGAAGTCAAAGCCGTTGTAGACGTACTTCCAGCGCTCGGTAATCACCTGACGCTGGGAGTAGTAAAGCTCCACGCCGTTAAACTGCGTAAATGCCGCGTCGGGCCAGTCCGGCGGTGCCTCGTCTTTGAAAAACGAGACAAGGCTTCTCCCATGGCAGTAGCTCAGCGGCTCTGCGCCGGCGAGCTCGATAATCGTCGGCGCAAAATCTACGTGGCTTACCGGCGCGTCGACGATCCTCCCCGGGTTCCTTATCCCCTTTGGCCAGCGGATTACCGCAGGCACGCGATATGCCTCCTCAAAACACGGCACGCCCTTCATGAACAGCCCATGCGCGCCCACGTAATCGCCGTGGTCGGAGAGATACATGACCACGGTGTTGTCGCGCTGGTCGGAGCGGTCCAGCTCCTCAAGGAGCAACCCGAACAGGTCGTCTTGCATTGTGCAATAGCCCCAGTAGTGGGCGATCGCCTCGCGCACCTCGTCGTCGCTGAGCTGTGCCCAGTATTGGCGCTGGCGCTGATAAATGCGCGGCTTGTCCTCGAAGCTATCGCGATAGTTCGGGGGAAGCTGCACGTCTTTGGGGTCGTACATCTTGGCGTAATATTCGGGGATGATATATGGGTCGTGCGGCCCGTTCGGCCCGCAATAGAGCAGCCACGGGGTGTCGGAGTTAAGCAGCTCCTTCAGGCTGTTCAGGGCGTCGGTAACAATGCGTAGGTCGCCGGGGTTAAACGGGTCCGTCTTTGGGTTCGGCGGCCGTGTGCCGTAGAGCCGATAGCGATACCACCCCGGGCGGATGAGCTCGCCGCGGCCGCGCGGGGCGGTGCCCTCTGGGTTTTTCGGCGTCTTCCGCCAGCGCTCAATGCGCGCCCGCGCGCGCTCGATCTGCGTCGAAGGGTGGCCGTGGCCCCGCTGGTTGCCGGCCATCTCAAACCCTCTGTCCGCCGGCCCCTCTTCAATGGACACGTGCCACTTGCCGGACCAAACAAGGCGATAGCCGGCCTTCTTTAGCTGCTCGCTATATGTCCCGCACTCTTTGTTTAGCCCGATGTGGATCGCCGTGGCCGTTTGCACGTTGTTAAACACGCCGTGCCCGCTGGGGTAAAGCCCGGTGAGAAACGAGGCGCGCGACGGGCAGCAGTGCGCAGCGACCGTGCGCATGTTGCGAAACAATATTCCCTCGCGCGCCAGGCGCTCGACGTTGGGCATGCGGCAGGGGTGCCCGGGATGCACGGTAAACCCCTGCTGCTGGTCGTTCATGTAAATGAGGATGTTAGGGGGCCTGTCCGGGTTGCTGCGCTGGCTTCGCTGCTGCGCGGCAAGGGCCGCCACTTGCCCGCCGGCGGCCGCCGTGGCGCAGTGTTTGATGAAGTTTCGTCGGCTAAGCCTGCTGCCGCTGGCGTTCATGGTGCTCATCCTTTGCAAGCGCTAGGGAAATTCGCCCGCTCCGCCGCGCGGCACGAGCGGGGCGGGGCGATCGTTGCTTTTTCGGGCGTTTCGAGTTTTGTGTGCCTAACTCCTGCCGGCCGTTCGCCGAGGAAGGGGCAATGTTGCCCAGGACGAAGGTTTACCCGCGCGGCAAGCGAAGGCCGAGAGGCACCCGCCCGGCCGAGCGCCGGCGCCGGCGGCCGCCCGCCTGGCCAAGGGCGGAGGTTCTCGCCCGCCCGCGGCGTAAATCTTACTGTGGCACCGATCCCTCGGGGGTGAGCGGCCATGCGCTGGCCGGGAATTGTTGTTCTCGCGGGTGTCGTTATTGCCGCGTGCATCGTGGGCTATCAGATGGCGACGAACGCCGACCAGGCGCAGGAGCCCGGCCCGCCGCCTGAGGACCCCTGGGCGCGGGCCCGAGAAAACATGGTTGAGTTTCAGCTTAAGGCCCGGGGCATTCGCAACGAGCGCGTGCTTGAGGCGATGCGCAAAGTCCCCAGGCACGAATTCGTCCCGGAGTACCTCGTCCGCGACCCCAAGGCGGTGCTCCTCCCCCTGGATGAGCTCCCCCCGGAGGAGCAGGAGAAGCGCCGCGCCGCGGCCCTGCCCATCCGCCGCTCCGCCTATGAGGACACCCCCCTGCCCATCGGTTGGCAGCAGACCATCTCCCAGCCCTACATCGTGGCGTTCATGACCGAGGCGCTTGACCCCCAACCCGACGATGTCGTCCTGGAAATCGGCACGGGCTCCGGCTATCAAGCCGCCGTTCTCGCCGAGCTCGTGCGCAAGGTTTATACGATCGAGATCCTCGAGCCGCTGGCCCGCCGCGCAAAAGCGACACTTCAGCGGTTGGGCTACGACAACGTCGAGGTCAAATGCGGCGACGGCTATCAGGGCTGGCCGGAGCATGCGCCGTTCGACGCGATTATCGTCACCTGCGCGCCGGAGGACCCGCCCCCGCCGCTTGTGGAGCAGCTTCGCGAGGGCGGGAAAATGGTTATTCCCCTGGGCAGCCTGCCTCATCAGGAGCTTGTCCTGCTCGAAAAGCGCGGCGGGCGAGTTATCCAGAAAATGCTCCTCCCCGTGCAGTTCGTCCCGATGACCGGCGAGGCGCAGAAGAAAAAGGGCCGGTAGAACTTGCGCCGGCCTCGTGCGTCTGTTTGTTATAGTGACCTGAGGCGATGGAGAACAGCAAGGAACCCCCGCCCACCGCCGGCGGGGCTATGGAAAACGAGTCCCTCGCACGCAGCCTGAGTGTCACCGACTGCACGTTGCTCGTTGTGGGCAACATGGTGGGCACGGGGATCTTCCTCACCACAGGTTTCGTTGCCCAGGATCTGCCCGCTCCGTGGCTCATCCTCATCGTGTGGCTCGTAGGTGGCATCTTTGCCCTGGCCGGCGCGCTCACCTACGCCGAGCTTGGCGCGCGTTTCCCCCGTGCCGGCGGCCATTACGTTTACATGCGCGAGGCCTATGGCCCGTTCCTCGGTTTTCTCGACGGCTGGCTTTCGTTTGTCGCCAGCTTCCCCTGCAGCATTGCGTTTATGGCCGTGGGGCTGGCGGAATATCTTTCGTTTTTCTTCCCCGCGTTTTCTAGCGAAAACGTCATCGCCACGGCGCACATCCTCGGCTATCAGCTAACGCTCCACGGCGGGCACATTCCCGCAGTCGCGGCGATCGCCGTGCTAACCGCGGTAAACTGCTATGGCCTGCGCGTGGGGAGCACCACGCAAAACGTGCTTACCGCGCTGAAGATCCTCTGCGTAGTGGGCCTTGCCCTGGCTGCGTTGGGGTCGGGCAAGGGCTCCTGGGCGCGGCTTGCCGCGCAGCCGGGGGCGCTGTCCGGCGCGGCGGTCCTTCCCGCGCTCGCCGGAGCGCTAATCGGCGTCTCGTTCGCCTACTTCGGCTGGGACGCAGCGACGTATATGGCCGCCGAGGCGCGCGAGCCGCAGCGAGCCATTCCTCGCTCGCTGGCCGCGGGAACGATCCTCGTCGTGGCCATGTATCTGCTCTATAACTTGTCGCTGCTTTACGCCGTGCCGCTTTCCCGCCTGGCCGGCGCGCCAAACGCCGCCCAAGAGGCGGCGAGCGCCACCCTGGGCCGCGCCGGCGTCGCGGTAACCTCCGCGGTCATCCTCTTGTGCATCGCCGGTGCGCTTAACGCGACGATTATGATCGGCCCGCGCATCTACTACGCCATGGCCAAAGACGGCGTGTTCTTCCGCAGCCTCGCCCGTGTGCATCCCAAATACAAGGTCCCCGTTACCTCGACCGTCGTTCAGGGAATATGGTCGTGCATCATCGTGCTCACGGGGACGTTTGAGACGATCCTCACCGCGTGCGTGTTTGCCCTGCTTGTCCTCTCCACAATAACCGCGGCGGCGGTGTTTGTCTTGCGGGCCACGCGCCCCGCCGAGCCGCGGCCATATAGCACATGGGGCTACCCCGTGGTCCCCGCGATCTATTGCTTGGGGTCGCTTGGAATTTTGATAAACACGCTGGTCCACCAGCCGGCGCAGTCGGCGCTAAGCATTATTGCCGTCGTCGTTGGCGTGCCGATATACCTATACTGGCGCTCGCGCACACAGCGCGGCTAGGGGAGGGTGAGCGATGAGCGGAGTTCGACCGCTGCGCGCACGTTGCCGTTGGCTGTTCGCTCTTTTAGCTCTGGCGGCGGCGTTGGCTGTTGCCTGCCCGGCAGCTTTGGCCAAGGGGCGCGACGACTGGCAGCAGCCCGACCGCGTTATGGCCGACATGAACTTCAGGCCCGGCGCCGCCGTCGCCGACATCGGCTGCGGCAAGGGCTACTTTACCTTCCGCATCGCCCGCGCGGTGGGCGAGCAGGGCAAGGTGTTTGCCGTAGACATTGACGAAAGCGCCCTTGCCGCAGTGCGCAAGCGCGCGCAAAGGGAAAACGTGCGAAACATCGAGATCGTCCACTCCCAGCCCACGGACACGACCCTCAAGCCCGCCTGCGCCGACGCCGCTTTGCTGTGCAACGTGCTTCACCACGTCCCGCAGGAGCAGCGGCAGGAGCTTGTGCGGAGCATCGCCCGCTCGCTCAAACCCGGCGGCTACCTCTTCGTCATCGACCTGCGCAAGGTGCACAACCCGCCGTTTCACACCTACGACCAGCTAGTGGCGCGCGAGGAAGTGCTTAACCTCGCCAAGAACGCGGGGCTCGAGCTCGACGCCGAGTGGTACTACCTCAGCTACCAATACTTCCTGCGCTTCCGCAAGCCGGAGAAAAGCTCGGCGGAGCAATAGCGCCTTGCTCGGCAGGCGATGTTGCCGCAGCGGAGGCTTTACTCGCCTTTGCGCCACAGGCTCTGATAGGCCAAGTGCTGCATATACTGGTCGAGGAGGACGATCGCTACGTAGGCCTCGGCCACCGGCCACACCCGCGGGACGATCGTGGGGTCGCGCCGAGTTACCGCGCGCAGCACGGCGTTCTCCAGCGTCACCTTATCGATCGTGTGCTGGTCTTTGCCGATCGTGGGCGTGGGCTTTATCGTTAGGCGCACGACGATGGGCTGGCCGGTGGTCAGCCCGCCCGTTATCCCGCCCGCGTTGTTTGAGCGAAAGCGCACCTGGCCGTCCTCGACATAAAGCTCGTCGTTGCACTGCGAGCCGGTAAGGTCCTTCGCGCACAGCCCGACGCCGATCTCCACGGCCTTTACCGCGCCAATGCTCATTGCGCCGGCAAGCGCCCCGTCGAGCTTGTTAAACACCGGCTCGCCCACGCCCGGGGGCAGGCCTGTGGCCACCACCTCGACCACGCCGCCCGTGGAGTCGCCCTCGTCTTTCACGCGAATAATCCGCTCATACATCTCATCGGCGCTCTCCAAGTGCGGGCAGTTGAGCTTGGGGTGGATGCCGTATTCCTCGCGCACGGCCTGTTCGTCCATGGGCTTGGGTTCCGTGGCCGCTTTAATCTGTTCAAACTGCGCGAGCACGGCCATTTTTTCCAAAAACCTCATCTCCGGGCGAATGCGCCCCGCGGCGTAGATGCACTGGTAAACATGGTCGTGCTCCTTGCGCACCTTCTTAAACGCGGCGACCTTCGCGCGAATCTCCTCCAGGGGCATGTCCGGCGCGCGCACGCCGGCGGCCTCGCGAATGTACGCCGTAACCTCGATCCCCTGCTCCGCGAGAATGCGCTTGGCCACCGCGCCCGCGGCGACGATCGTCGAGGTATATCGCCCGCTAAACAGCCCCGCGCCAATCGCGTCGTCGGCCATGCCGTATTTTTGAAACGAGGCATATGACGCGTGGCCGGGCCGCGGCGTGCGGTTCGTCCGCTGATATTGCTCGATGTGCTCGAACTTGCGGTCGAGGTTGGGGATAAGGATGACGAACGGCGTGCCATTGGTCAGGCCGCGGTTGTTTGCCCCGGGCATGGTGTCCGCGGCGTTAACCCCGCTGTAGATAATGGGGATATCGGGCTCCTGGCGGGGCGAGGTAAGCTCGCCCTGGCCCGGCTTGCGCAACAGCAGATCGCTGTAGATCTCCTCCTCGGTGATGAGCATTCCCGGGGGCACGCCCTGAATGTGCGTGGTCATCCCCTCCTGGTATGACCCACCGGCAATGGCCACCTTAAACAGCGTGCCCATGTTGCAGCCAAGCATAGCGCACCACTCTCTTGCTCAGATTTCCTGGCGCACGTCCATGTTCGCCCCGAGGGCGATCATGCTCTGCGCGAATGTCGGGAAGGTTACGCTAACTGCTTCCGCGGTGTCAATTACCGTCTCTCCCGGGCTGGCTAAGCCCGCGACAGCCAGGGCCATGACCACGCGGTGGTCGCCGTGTCCGCTTACCCTTGTCCCCTTCAGCTTGCTTTCGTGAACGACCAGCCCGTCCTCCAGCTCCTCCACGCGCGCCCCCATTTTGGAAAGCTCGCTGCACATTACGGCGATCCGGTCCGATTCCTTAATCCGCGCTTGGGGGACGTTCACGAGCCGCGTCGTCCCCCGCGCAAAGCACCCAAGCACGGCCATCATGGGCAGAGCGTCCGGCGTGTTGTTCAGGTCAAGCTCCGTCCCGCGCAGGTCGCCCGGGCGCACGCGAATTTTCTTCCCCTCGATCTCCACCTGCGCCCCCATCTGCCGCAGATAGTCGACCACCGCCTTGTCGCCCTGGGGGTCGTCCATGTCCAGCCCGCAGGCGGTAATGTCGTTCGCCCCGAGCGCGCCCGCGGCGAGAAAAAACGTTGCCGAGGAGAAGTCAGCGGGCACGGCCCGGTCAAACGGCTGATACTCCTGCCCGCCCGCGATGCGAAACCGGCGCAGGTCCTCCTGCTCCAGCTCTATCCCCTGCCGGCGAATCCAGTCTAGCGTCATCTCCACATATGGCTGCTCGTTAAGCACGGGGACGTCGATTACGCTCTCCCCGTCGGCCAGCGGCGCGCAAAGCAGCAGGCTCGTCAAATATTGGCTCGTATGCGCCTCGATCGCCGTTTTGCCGCCAGCGAGCCGCCCCTGCACGACAAACGGGGCGAGCCCGTTTTCGCGCGTGGAAAACGCCCGCGCGCCCAAGTCATTAAGCGAGTTAAGCAGCGGCCCGCACGGCCGCCGGCGCGATTGCTCGTCGCCCGTGATCACCGCGGCCCCGCTGCGCAGCAGCGCGCACGAGCCAAGCACAATGCGCATCGTCGTCCCTGAGTTGCCTACGTCGAGCACATCGTCCGGCGGGATGAGCTCGCCCCCTGTGCCGCGCACGAGCCACACGTCGCGCTTCTGCTCGATCTCCGCCCCCAGCGCCCGGTAGACGCGCACCGCGGCCGCCGTATCCGCGGACTCCAGCGGGTGGCGAACGCGGCTCTCCCCCGCGGCGAGGCTGGCGATGGCCACGGCGCGGATGGTATGCGACTTCGACGTCGGAATGCGCACCTCGCCGCGCAGCGTAGACAGCCGGCAGCAAAACAGCGTCCCCATCTCTCCCCTCCGGCCTGTTCGCGGTCGTCGCGCTGTGCTTCGGCGCAGAACTACGTGGTTCCTTCGGCGCGTGCGCACGGGCTGCGGCGCCGCAGGGCGAGCGGCCCGCCCTGTCAGTCATTAAGCAGGTTTTCCAAAAGGTAAAGCCCGCTTAAGTCCGCGGCAAGCAAGTCAATGTCCCCGTCGCCGTCGATGTCCACGGCCTTTGGGTCGAGGCCAAAGCCCGCGCGGCTGCCGTAATCGATCACATGCTTGCGCCATGTCCCTGCCGCGCGGTCGTACTCGTACCAGCTAATTTGCAGCGGCTCCTTTTCCCCAGGGTCGCGGCCGCCGTGGCCCATATAGCGTTTGCCTGCCACGAGCTCGTCGGCCCCGTCGCCGTCAACGTCGGCGAGGAGGATCGAGTGCGCCTGGGAGATTTCCATGTCGATCACCCGCTTCTCCCACCGCCGGGCGCCGGTTTTCGCGTCCCTCACCTGGCGCAGCCAAAACAGGCCATAGTTGTGCCCCCTGCCCCAGACGATGTCGTTTGCCCCGTCGCCGTCTACGTCGAACACGAGAATGGGAATGCTCGCGTCTTGCAGGTCAAACTCCGCGTGCCACTGCCACGTCCCCGTGCGGCGGTCGGGTGGCGCTTCGGCCCAGCCCTTTGGCCCGACGACATCGCCGCGGCCGTCGCCGTTTATGTCGCCAAAGCCAACCCCGTGGCCGGCGAGCTCCTGCGGCAGGTCGTGGCGCACCCAGCGCACGCCAACCGTCCCGTCGCCCCGCCTCACGCGGACAAACTCCCACCATGCGGCAAACTTCATTCCGTTGGGCAAGACGTCGAGCTGCCCGTCGCCGTCGATGTCATACAGCCGGCCCGTTTCCATCGCGCCGGGCTTGGCGATAATGCGCTCCGGCCAAAGCTTTGGCCCGGGGCCAATGTTCTCCGCCCAGCGCAGGGTTTGGCTGCGGTAGTTTGCGGTAATTACGTCCAGCCGGCCGTCGCCGTTGACGTCTACCGCGAGGTTTGAGTAGTCGTCGTAGCGCCCGCGGATCATTTCGATCTCGCGCATCTTGTGCCGCTTCCACTCCGGCGCCTCATACCAAAACGCCCCGCAGACAATGTCTAGCCGGCCGTCGCCGTTAACATCGATCGCCGCGCAAGCGCAGTATTGCGAGTCAGGGTTAATAGCGTGGCGCACAAAGCGCGGCTCTTTCGCCCAGGCGCAAACGCAAGCGCCGAGCACCAAGCAAACGGCCCACGCCAACGCTCGCCCGCGCAAAGCTCGCTCACTCCCTCCGCGGCGCCCGCAGGCCCGCGCTTTCTGCTACTCCGCGCTGTTCCAAAACCGCTCCGGGTCGGCTTGCCTGCCGTAGCGCAACAGATCGTCCAGGGCCACGAGCGCGCGGTTCACCGCGCCGCTGCCCAGGCGGACAAACCGCCGCGCCAGGTCGTGCAGCCAACCCTCGGGCTTGTTAAACGGGCAAGCGCGGATGCAGTTTGCGCAGCTCGCCCCTTGCGCCCGCCAGAACGCCAGGCATTTTTCCGGATTGATATACCACTTCAACACGCCCGGGTTGTTAGAGGGCGTCGGCCCCTCAGCGGTCATCTCGCCGTCGGAGATCGAGCCCGAGGGGCAGGTCTTTACACATTTCAGGCAGACTTGGCAAAACTCGCGCACGCCAAATCTACGCGGGGCGTCGGGCAAAAGCGGCGCATCGGTAAACACCTTGCACAGGCGCACCCGCGGCCCAAAGCGCTCGGTAATGAGCAGCCCATTGCGCCCCAGCTCGCCCAGCCCGGCGTCGATGGCCAGGGGAATGCTCAGGCCGAAGTCGTTGCCGCTGGGGATTGCCCGCCAGCCAAGCGACCTGAGATAGCGCGTCAGGCATCTCGTGGCATAGGCCATTTGGGAATACCCCGCGCCGGTCGCCGCCGCGGCAACCACCGAGGGCGAGGTGCCAATCATCGCGTAGTCCATCTCGATGGCCATAACCACGGCCGTGTCCACGCCCGCGGGGAGGGTAATCGGCCGCCCCGCAGCGTCGTTGGCATAAAGCCAAAGCGGGTTTACGCGGGTTATCCCAACGAGCGCCGCGCCGAAAAAGCGCGCCGCCCGCTTAACGCGCGCGGTAAGCTCCGCTGGGTCTGCCTCGCGTTCGGGCAGGGCCACCGGCGCGGCCTCTGCCTCTTCCGCCTCGCGCGTGGCCTCCTGAGCCAGCCGCGCGCGGGCAATGGCCCACGCTCCCGCGTGCAGGGCATACTCCTGCGGGCCATAGCCCGGCCGCGGCTCGCGCTCCTCCGCCGCCCGCTTTCCCCCCGTCCCGTAGGCCAGGCATGTCGGGTCCCACTCCGCCCGCGCAAACGCCGTATAGCGCCTGTCGAAGCGCCTTAGCGGGCCGACGATGGTATACGGCTCATCCCCCGCAACTTCGCGCGCCGCGTCCTCTGTCATTTCGCCAACAGCCTCCGCGCGATCTGCCAGCGGCGGAGGTCGAAAAACCTTCCCTTGTGCTCCTCAAGGTACGGAGAGATGGCCAGGCTTAGCGGCGGAATGTCCTGGAGCAACTGCTCTGCCTCATGCGGCGCGCGCTCGCGGAGCAAGGCGATATACCGCGCGTCGTCAATCCCCTCGCGCACGCCCTCAAGCGCTACGGTGGGCAAGGGGCCGTCCGGGGCGGGGAGGGCGTAGTGATAGCCGGTACGTTCGCCCGCCGCGGCGGCCTCATATGGAGTTTTCTTGCCCGAGGGCCATTGAAACGCCCACTGCGCATAACCCTCCGCCCCGCAGCGCTCGACAAACAGGCCGAACACAAAACGGTCGCGCTTGGCCTGCCGCCCGCCGGAGGCCATGTTATAGAGCCACAGCCTGTCGCCCGCGCGCCGGGCGTCGGCGATCATCTCCGGCGTGATGAAGTTATACACGCGCAGGGCGATCTTCTCGTCAAATCGCGCCTGCCCCATCAGGTGCACGCCCCCGTGCATCGAGTTGTCCGTTACCGAAGTGAGCGCCCCTGCCTCCTTGGCCAGCGCATAAAAGCGCAGGGCATCTTTGCGCCGCTGTTCGCTGTTGCCGATCTCGTCCACGCAGGCAAACGCCAGCGTATATCCCTGCTTTTTCGCCCACTGGTCGATCGTCCGGCAGGCGCTTACGTAAAACCGGTCGAACTCGCGCGAGTCGCGGTTTAGCCCCAGTGCCCGGGCCACCCACGAGCTATGCAGCGAATCCGCCCCCACGTACTGAATGGGCACCCGCGGGGAGAGAAAACCCGTCTCGCGGCCCACGCGGAAAAACTCCTCAAGCGAGTACTTGTTGTGCCCCCAGTGGTCCTGGGCAAAGTCATAGTGCACCGTGCCATCCGCGCCCACGGTCATCTTGGGCATGCCATAGCAGGAGACCATGTTGCACCCATGCTCGCGCAGGAGGACAAACTGCTTGCGCATTTGAGCGATGGCCTCGTCGTGCTCCTTGCTGTAGTAGCCGTTCCAGCGCGAGTCCAGCTTCCACCAAAAGCCATAGCCTTTTTTCGGCGCGGGAAGGTTAAGCGGAAGCACGCGCAGGAGCAAGGGAACCTCCGCGGCCGGCGCATTTTCCGCGGAAACGGTTACTGTGCCGCGGTAAAACCCTGCGCGCGTGCCCGGGGGAACGTAAATCGTCAGCCAAAACCTCTGCGTCTGCCCCTGGGGCAGGTCGACGGCGAGCCGCTTTTCCAAAAACGCCGGCAGCCCCGGCAATTGACGCACCACGCGCACATCAACATTCGCCTGAGCAATGGCCGCCTTTTCGCCGACGAGCGCAGTTGCCCGAACGCGCAGCGCGCGCAGGCCTTTCAGCGCCCACACGGAGACCGTCGCAGGCTCATACTCCCCGGGCGCGGCGAACAGGCGCAGCGGGCCTATCTCTCCCGGGCGCGGCCGGCCCCTGCGCGAGACGGGCTCGAGCCAGTGCCGCGAGAACACCACATAGCCCCGCGCGCGCCACGGGGCAAGGCTAACGTCTGGGCTAAGCTCCTCGGCCTTCGCGGGGAGGGCATCTGCTATGTCCGTTGGGGCGACGGTCCCCGCGCACGTAAACCCCTCCGGCGCTGCCGCGCGTGACGCTTGCGCCGCTGCGCGCGCCGCCGCGGCCGTGCCAGCCGGCGCGCCCTCCCACGGGCTGGCGCACAGAAGCACCTTTTGCTCTGCGGAAAGAGCGACCGCGCCCCCCGCGCGCAAAACCTCCGCGCGCAGCGTATACTCGCCCTCGGGGAGAAGCTCCTCGCCCAGCTCCAACCCGAAAACCCCGCCTTTTGCCGGCCGCCGCCACTCGCGGACAACCTTTCCCCCGCGGTCAACCAGGCGCAGCCTCAGCACCTTCGCCCCAGCGACCTCCTCGTTTATCGCAACGCGCGCGGCCAATACCGGAGCGTCGCGCCACTGTGCCGAGTCGAAAACCTCTAGCTCAAGCGCAGGCGGGACGTAGCGCGTCAGCCGCAGATCGTCAAGATAGAGGACAACGCGCACGACATCCGGGCGAATGGAGCAGTGCAGGTCCATGCTCGTGACGTCCGCGTCGGGCACGACGCCCGTCGCCTCAAACTTCGTCCACTGGCCGGGACTGCCCAAAAGCGTAAGCGCAAGGACGTCGCCGAGGAACGTCGTTTTCCCCTGCGCGTCGCGCCCAAACGTGCGCAGGCGCATGCGCAACGTGCGCACGGCGCTGTCCTTCTCCAGGTAAAGCCAGCCGCTTAGAGCAAGGCGCTCGCCGCGCAGCGCGGCAGCGGCCTTGTCCACTGCCCCGTTGAATACAATGGCCAGCTCTCGCCCGAGCACGGGGCCGGTGTCCACGCGCAGAGCACGCTTGCCGGACCTCGCCCGCGCGTCGGATATGCCCACGCAGCGCTCGACGCCCTCGCCCTTGGGGTAAAAGCTGAGCGACCACCCGGGCACACCGCGCGGCGCGGGCTGCTCGAAGTCGCCGTTTTTCAAAAACTGCTTCGCCCCTTGGCCCGCGCATGGGGCGGCGAGGAAAGCCACACAAAGCGCAACGACACATACCGCAGCATAGCGAAGCACCATCGCCCACCTCCTGCGCCGCGCCTTTGGCAGCGCTAGCCGGCCAAGTTTGCTGTGGGATGGAGCGGGTCTTGGTCAACCAGGGCAGCGGAAAGCTCGGCTCCCCTGCGCTTCACGATGTATACGCTCCCTGCCGGCCGCGCGAAAAGCTTCACCGCTCCCGCCCCAGGAAGCTCCACGCGCACGGTGCGCTCGTCGCCCGTCGCGGCCCAGGCGACAACGAGCCACTCCTCGCGCTCGCGGTGCTTGCGCGCCACGGCCCGCGCCGTATCGTCGCCCGTGGGCAGCTCATATGCGGGAAGGTCCTGCGACCAGCGGTGCTTGTTTGGCCCGGGGACGAGGTCGCCGTTGCGCAAGAAGTCCTCCAGGTGGCTAAACAGCGCGGCCACGCGGCCGTGCGCGGCAAACTGCCCAATCCAGTTCTCCGGCGGGTCGTAGGCAAAATATCCCGAAATCCCCCCGATCATCCCCGCTGCATACCAGCACTTCAAAAACCCCATATACCGCGCAACGTCGGCCACCGGCTCCTTCGTCCAATAGCCCTTGTCGCGCTGCCAGCCCCCGCACACCCAGTTATAAGAAAGCGGCTCGCCCAGGGCGATCTGCTGCGCCGCCGCGTTTAGCGCCATGGTCAACATGTCGCACTCGCCCGCGAAGCCCGTGTTATAGTGCCCGTAGTAGATGGAGCTGCTCGGCAGGTCGGTAACGTGGCGGACGTATTTATAATCAAACGCCCAGCGCTCCCAGCCGGGGTAGCGGTTGCGGTGCGGGCAGCCATCGGCGTGATAATAGATGTAAAGAACGCGCCCGGGCACAGCGGCGCGCAGCCTATCGGCGACGATCCCCTCCTGCCGCCCCTTTTCCTGCGAGAGAAACTCAAACCAGCTTCTTCGCCCCTTTGCCTGAACAACGCGCCGGTCTTGCTCCAGGTACTTCCTGTTGTGCCCCTCGTGCCCCAAGCCATATTCCCCGCCGTTGGTGATGTAGGCGATGGGCGCGCGCTGGAGGATGGGCTTGAGCATGTTAATCTCCTCGTCGGCAATGCGCTCAAACACGCTGTCCGGCGCAAGCGGGCTCCACACGCGCTTGCCCCCGACAAGCTCCCCCGCGGCAGTGCGCGCAAACGTCTCCTCGGGCAGCTCGTTGATGTACTCCCGAATGGTAAACGCCGGGGCGACAATTACGTGCAAGGGATAGCGCTTGGGGTCGCGCGCGGCCAGGGCCAGTATCCTTGAGTACTCGCTTGTCCGGTCCTCAAGCTTTTTCAGCACGCCCTTATGCGTGCGGCCGAAATAAAGCGCATAGCCCCATTTTTCGGCGAGCTCCACGCGGACGTCGAACGAAAGCTTTGCTCCACACCACATGGTAAGGCGGGGGAGAGTGCGCTCGGCGGCAAACCGCGGCGGGGGCTGCCCGCGCAGAACGTCGAGCGCAGCGTCGGCCAGCGCCGGCCCAGCGCACACCGCCACGGCCGCGGCGAGAGCGCCCAGCGCGCAGCCTCTCATTGCCCGTCACTTCCTCCCCTGCGTCGTCTCGCTAGCATTCTTGCCCGCCGAAGCGATAACCTCGCGGGCGGCCGGCTCAGGTCGCCCCGCTTTTTTCGCGCCAAGGAGGAGGGTAAAGAAGGACCGGCGTCGAACCCCGCGTATGACAAAATAGGCTGAGTACTAAACGTCAGCCAAGGGCAGCAGGCGCCGGGGCCTCGCGCGGGTGCTTGGGCCGCGCATTGTCCTTGGCTTTGCTACATGGTTAGGGTGAGCAGCCCTGGAGGAAACAGTCGAACCGCCGGAACGCCGCCGCGACCCCCTCGCGGATATTCCCGACCGCGTGCGCGAAGACATCGAGCGGCTGCTAGACCGCGGCGAGCACATTAAGCTTGCCGTCGCCGGCGACGTCTCCATCCACGGTCAGTTCGAGCAAAACTGGCTTATCGCCACCGACCGCCGCCTCCTCCGCCTCGCCTGCAACGGAGACGGCGAGCCGGATATCGTAGAGATCCCCCTCAGCGAAGCGACGGCGATCGAAAAACGCGGGACAGCGCACAGCGGCGTCGTTGAGGTGCGCACGGACAACGGCACCGTTCCCCTGTTCCGGTGCACCGGGGCGACGAGCAGGGAGATCGACAGCGCCCTGCCCGAGCTGCAGAAGCTCATCGAGAACAACGGCGCGACGGAGCTGCGCCTGCGCCGGCCGCGGCGCGCGCGGCGCGAGGCGCGCTGCGAAAAATGCGGCCAGCCTATTCCGCACTGGAGCGGCGTTTGTCTCAGGTGCGTAGACAAGCGCCGGCTCACCCTGCGCATGCTCGCCCGCGTCAAGCCCTACTGGGCCTGGGCCGCGCTGAGCTTTGCCCTCATGCTCGGTATCACCCTTGCCGACCTTGCCCCGCCCTACCTTACGAAAATCCTCATCGACCGCGTAATCCCCCAGTTCGATGTCCGCCTGCTGGCGATCATCGTGGGCGCAATTTTCGCTGTCTCGACGGTCTCCGCGCTGATCGGCGTGGTTCGCGGCTGCTTAGTGGCCTGGCTGGGGCAGAAGATCATCTACGACCTGCGCAAGGACCTCTACGGCCACCTGCAAGAGCTTTCCGTGTCGTTTTATGACGTTAAGCAAACGGGTTGGATTATGGACCGCGTAACGCGCGATACGGGCAACCTTGAGCGCTTTCTCGCGGAAGGCCTGCAGGAGGCCCTGCGCGACGGGCTTACGCTGCTCCTCATCGGCGTTATTCTGTTTTTCATGAACTGGCGCCTGGCCCTGCTCACGCTGCTCCCCACGCCCATCCTCGCCGTGCTAACGATGTGGTTTATCGAGAAGATGCACGTCGTGTTCCACCGCGCGTGGCGCAAGCGTTCGCGCTTGACCTCGCTGCTCGCCGATGTCATCCCCGGGGTGCGTGTGGTGCGCTCGTTTGCCCAGGAGAGGCAGGAGATTCGCCGTTTCGACGAGCGCAGCCGAGAGTTTATGGAGGCCAACGTGCGCGCGGGGATGATGGCCGCCAAGTTCTTCCCCAGCGTGGGTCTGCTCACCATGGTGGGCTATCTCATCATCTGGGGCTATGGAGGCTATCAGGCGATGCACCCCCACTCCGCGGTAACCGTGGGGACGCTCGTCGCGTTTATCGAGTATCTCTGGATGTTTTACCACCCGCTGCAAAACCTCAGCCGAATGAGCCACCGCCTGCAGCACGCAGTAACCTCGGCCCAGCGCGTGTTCGAGGTTTTGGACATGGTTCCCGAAGTCGTTAACCGGCCTGGCGCCCGGCCCCTGCCCAACATCAAGGGCCGCGTGGAGTTTCGCAACGTAACGTTTAGCTACGAGCCTGGCCGGCCCGTGCTCAAAAACGTTTCGTTTGTCGCCGAACCGGGGGAGATGATCGGCCTCGTCGGCCCGAGCGGGGCGGGCAAGTCGACCACGATTAACCTCCTCTGCCGCTTTTACGATGTAGACGAGGGCCAGATCCTCATCGATGGCGTGGACATCCGCGACATTGAGTTAGAGTCCTACCGCAGCCAGCTCGGCGTGGTGCTGCAGGAGCCGTTTTTGTTCTCCGGAACAGTCGCCGAGAACATCGCCTATGGCAACCCCGACGCGAGCATCTACGACATCATTCGCGCGGCCAAAGCGGCCAACGCCCATCAGTTTATCATGACCCTCCCCGACGCCTACGACACAATGGTCGGCGAGCGCGGGCTGCGTCTGTCCGGGGGCGAGCGCCAGCGCATCTCCATCGCCCGGGCGATCCTCAAAGACCCGCGCATCTTGATCCTCGACGAGGCCACCTCGTCCGTGGACACGGAAACCGAGCGCGACATTCGCGAGGCTATGGAGCGGCTCATTGCCAACCGGACGACGTTTGCCATTGCGCACCGGCTGTCTACGCTGAAGAACGCCTCGCGGCTTATTGTCTTGGACAACGGCGAGATGGTCGAGGAGGGGACGCACGAGGAGCTTCTTGAGAAAGGGGGGCTGTTTAAGAAGCTCGTGGATATGCAGTCCGAGCTGGCGAAGATCGTGGCGGTGGGCGGATGAGCGAACGCGACTCCGCCGAGCAAGTGCGCATTCTTCCCCCGGACAAGCTGTGCTTCTCGCGCGACAGCTTCGGCAAGGTGCACCTGCGCATCGCCCCCGACGAGGAGCACCGCGAGGTGCGCTTTGTGCGCCTGCTCCCCCTCAGCGAGCCGCGGCGCTACATTATGGTTCTCTCCGGCGCAGACAACGAGGTGGGGATTATCGACGACCTCGACGCCCTCCCCCCCGAAGCGCGCGATATCGTCGAGCAAGAGCTCGAGGTCGCCTACTTCACCCCGCGCATCACGCGCATTGTCCGCGCGGACTCTAAAAGCGGCGTCGTTTGCTTTGAGGTGGAGACCGACCGCGGGCCGGCGAAAATCTTCGTCCGCGACCGCAACGACATCCGCTTTTATCCCAACGGCCGCGTGGTTATCCTCGACATAAACGGCGTGCACTATGAGATCCCGAATCTCGCGAAGCTCGACCGCAAAAGCCAGTTGCGCTTTGAGGAACAGACGTAACTCTCGCCGTCCGCAAACAAGGAGGGTGTCCCATGGCGCATAACACACCGGTTGCTCTAGCCGCGCTTGCTCTTGCGCTTTGCTCGGGGGCGCTCGCGCGCACGGTTCAGCTCGAGGCTCCCGCCGAGGCGCAGCGCTACGATGTCGCCGAGTTTGTCCTGCGCGTGGCCCAGCCCGTGGCGAAAAACCCGTTTACCGATGTTGTCCTGCACGGCGAGTTCTCGCTCCCCGGCGAGCAGGCGATATCCGTGCAGGGGTTTTGCGACTCGCCGGAGGGGACGGTGTTTCGCCTGCGCTTTTGTCCCGAGGCCGCGCCGGCGACCTATCGATATCGCATTTCGTTTCGCGACCCGGCGGGCGAGGAGCGGTTTTCCGGCGAGCTACGCGCGCTCCCCGGCCCGCTGCCCGGCCCCGTGGTCGTCAACCCCGAGCACCGCAAGCACTTCATCTACAAGGGCACGGCCAAGACGTTCTATCACCTAGGATTCACCGCCTACCACCTGCTCGACCCGAGCAACGACGAGGCGCAAATTCGCGCGACGATCGACTACTGCGCGGAGCACGGGTTTAACAAAATTCGCTTTCTCCTGGCCGGCTACCCGCGCGACACCGACCGCCGCCCGCGTAGCGCACAGCGCCCGGGCAAGCCGGGCGATTGGAAGGCGCCTAACTACGGCGCCCCGCCCGGTGAGGTTAATCCGCTGCCCGCATGGCTCGGTCGGCCCCACGCCTACGACTTTACCCGGTTTGACGTCGAGCACTGGCGGCGCGCCGAGCGTGCCGTGCGCTATATGCGCGACCGGGGAATTGTGGCCACGTGCATTTTTACCATCGAAAAGCAGCGCCTGCCCCAAGAGTACGGCAAGCTCTCCGAGGCCGAATATCGCTTTTACGCCTACGCCATCGCCCGCCTCGCTGCGTTTTGCAACGTGTGGTGGGACCTGGGCAACGAGCATAACGAATATCGCGACAAAGCGTGGGGCGATACCATGGGCGCGTTCGTCAAACAATGCGACCCCTACGACCGTCTGGCCTCGGCGCATGCCTACGCCGACTTTTGGTACAGCAACTCGCCCTGGGCGGACTTCATCATCACTCAGCAATATGGCACAGAGCAAGAGGTTAACGCCTGGGCGCTGAAATACTGGAGCGTCCCCAAGCCCTACGTCAACGAGGAATATGGCTACGAGGGCGCGGCGGACAAACCGGGCCACGGCCAAAACGCGGACTGGGTCCGCCGCTGCCACTGGTCCATCGCGCTCGCCGGCGGCTACGCCACCTATGGCGACTGGCACGACGCCGCCTTTTACATCGGCGAGCCCGGCCCAGGCAAAGCTCCCAGGCAGCTTAAGCTCCTCCGCCAGTTTTTCGAGGCTCTGCCCGTGGCCGAAATGGTCCCGCGCAACGAGCTTATCGAGGGTGGGTTCTGCCTCGCCCGCCCAGGCGAGCTGTACGTCTTTTATCTTCCCCGTGGCGGCCAGGCCAAGCTTAGCCTCCCCCAGCGCCCGGCGCTTTCCGCTCGCTGGTTTAACCCGCGCACCGGCCAGTGGCTCGACCGCCCCGGCACGCTTTCCGGAATAGTCGCCCCTTCCGCGCCGGACGAGCGCGACTGGGTGCTTCTCGCCCGCGTCGCGCAGTAGCCCCCTCGGCCGCCTATCGGGCGCTACGTCCAGCGATAGCCGCCCAACGCCCACAGCGTCAGGGCCAGCTTTTGCATGTGCCACAGGTCGCCCACGCACCAGGGGACATCGAGCCGCCGCGCAAGCTCCTCGCCCGATCGCCGTGAAACCATTGCCTGGGCGCAAAATACCGCGCGCGCAAAATGCGGTGGGTTAATGTAGTTCTCGCCGCCGATAAGCCGCTCCCCCCAGGCGAAGTACCACACGGGAAAGCGGCGCTCGAGCGTCCTTACGTTTTCCTCCGCGGCTTGGGGGACAAGGTCGCGCAGCGCCAAGCCGAGCTCGGGCACGAGGTCCAAATACCGCGAGACCTTCGCCGCGTGAGCGCCGCCTACGGCCCCGCGCATGGAGACCACGAGCACGGTGTTGTCCTTTTCGAAATTCGCGCGCAGCTGTAAAAGCTCGCGCAGCCGCGCCGTGGCCGCGCGGGCCATGCTCTCCTCGCCGCAGGCGCGCGCTAGCCGCGCCGCCCCCAAAAGCCCTGCGATATATCCGTTAAGCACCTGCGCCGCGTCCGGCTGCTTGGGGTCGAACGAAAAGCTTGCCTCGCACGCGCGCTCCGCCCGCGGCCGTACCGCTCGCCACACCTCTGCCCTCGCCCCAGGCTCGACGTAGCACGTATACGCCCAGGCGCAATATAGAGCATAAGGACTTTGCGGGTCGCTGCGCCCCTTGCTTCGCGCAATAACGTACCCGGGCAGCCGATACGGCTCGCGCCGACTCCCCTGGTCAACGCGATAGCGCGCGGAGGCGTCGGCGAGCAGCTTTACCTGCTCCGCAAGCAGCGCGCGCACGCGCTTGCGCGTCGTTTCTTGAAGATACGGATATGCCCAGGACAGGGTGAGGACGGTGTCCTCGGGCCGCGTAAACGCCGCCCACTCGCCGCTGATCCCCAGCTCCACAACCAACGGGGCAAGGGGCCAAGCGTCAAGCAGGGCGCGCGCCTCGCCCTCAAGCCTTTGCGCAAGCTCGCGGCCGAGCTCGCTCCCAACAGGGGCGAACGCCGGCCAGTGCGCGACGAGCCGCTGGGCAACCTCGTCGGCGACGGCGACCGGCGGGCCCACGGGCTCCGTGCGCCCCAGGCCGGAGACTACGTTTTGCCCGCTAACCCGCGCGCTGCAACACAGCGCAGCCAAGCACAGTAACAAGGCAAATGTCCTCGCGCTCGCCCTCCGCCCGCCCATCGCCGGCTTCTCCGCTAGCCCTTTGTCCCGATGCAAATTACCTGCGAGCCGGAAATCCAATACAATCTGCCATAGGCAATGCTCACGATCCCGCGCGCCGGCCCGTGCCATTCGTTGGGCATATAGACCAGCTCCCCGCGCGCGTGCGCTTCGCGCGCCGCCTTAAACCCGCCCACAAGCGCCGGGCCGAAGATACCCCCATATGTGTCGCGCCGGCCGGCGACATCGGTAAACCGCCTCGTCTTCAGGTCCAGATAGCCCACTGTCCCTTGGTGCGTACAGAGCAGCTTGTCTCCGGCGAGGCTGAGCGCGGCCGTCTCGTCGCCGATCCAGGCAAAGCCGCCCCAATACATCTTCTCCCCGTGCGCGTGGGGGAGGGGTGTAATGCGCCCCGTGTTGCGGTCGAGCTTGCCCAGGTTGGTAAACGGGCGGACCTCGCCCGCCATGTCGTAGTTGGTCATTGCCGAGCGGAAAAAGGTATACAGCTCGCCCGTGTGCGGGTTAAACGTGGGGGGTGTGGCAGGGTTGTGCAGCCCGCCCACGTAAAATATCGGCGCCGTCCACGGCTCCTTCCCCGTGGCTAAATCAAACGCGTAAAACGTCTTGTCCTCCGGGTGCTCCTTCAGATAGCGGACGATCGCCTCTTGCTCCCTGCGCACAAGCTCCGGCGTTGGCTTGAGAAAGCCATAGCCCTTGCGCAAGTTGTTCTCCGGGTCGCGCGGGTCGGGCTTAAGCAAGTTTTTCCAATGCTCCAGCCGAATGCCGTGCAGGCCGAGCATCATCTGCTGGTCGCGGTTAAGCACCTCGTGAAACGCCGCCGAGGGGTTGGTGCGCACAATGGCCAGCCCCCGCCAAATCGTCGGCGCGTAGTCGCGTAGGGAAAGGCCCCACAACTTCTCCGTCTCCCAAATCAGCCGCCCCGTGGCCAACTCTAAGCAGCGCACGCGCATGTCCTCCGCCCCAAACACCACCTTGCCCCCGGCCACCGACGCCGGCTGCAAAATCATCCCGCCCACCCGCCGCGACCAGCGCAGCTTGCCCGTGCGTTTGTCGATGGCGTAAAACGTGCCCTCTTTGCTCCCGATAAGCACTAGGGCGCCGGCAACGGCAGGCGCGACGACAAAGCCCGCCCGCGCGCCAAACCGCCACAGTTCCGCCCCCGTTTTCGCCTTAAGCGCATAAACGAAGCCATCGTGGCAGCCGACATAAACCACGCCTTCGTCATATGCCGGGCTAGCGCAAAACGGCCCCCCTGCGGAGAGCCTCCAGCGCGTCCCTCCCGTCGCCGCGTCGAGGGCATAGAGGTTCCCCGCATATGTCCCAACAAAAACCAGCCCCTCGGCAACGATCGCCTCCACGCGCGTGGCGATCATCTCCAGGTGAAAGTCCCTGTGCCACTTCCGCTCATAGGGCCCCGGGGGCATCTGCTTCACATAGCCCGAGCGGCAGAGGTCGCGGTGGAGCATGGGCCAGTCTCGCTCCGCGCAGCATGGCCCAGCCAACGCGCACAGCGCGAAAATCGCCAAAACATACCGCCCGCGCATCGCTTCTCCCAGCTCCTCCGCGCCGCCCGCGTGGCAAACTGCTCGCCGAAAGCGAGCCTAGGGCGAGTAGTAGTTCCAGGTCATCTTGCTCCGGCGGTAGTGGTTTTTCGTCCACTGGCGCGGTCGGGGCGGGTTGGGGTTTGGCGCGTCGTTGTGATAAATGTGCAGCTCGCTCCCGTTGAGCACGATAATCTCCTCGCGCCAGTCGCCGGAGACATCGGCGATGTAGATCCTATCCGCGTGCTCCTTCCAGCGCTTTATGAACCGGCCGGTGATCGGGTCGAAAATGCAAATGTCGCCGGAGCGGTGGCGCTCTTTCGCCGCGGCGAGCTGCTTCTCCCCGCCCTCCCAGTCGATAGCGCAGATAACCTCCACCCCGCGCACCGTCCAGCCCTTGGGCGCCACGTCGTCCATGTTATAAGTGGAGATAACCTTGCCCCGCGCGTCGAACGTCCACGGCTTCTGGTGCTCGTTATAGCGGCTGCGACACCAAATCTCCAGCCCCGGGCGCTCGGGGTCGAAGTTACCTATCGCCGCATTTTGCGGCTCCTGGCGCTTAAAGTCCGTCCGCCAAAGCACCTCGTCCTTCGTCACGCAGGCGACGCAGTTCGACCCCTCCTCGAGCAGGACGACCTCAAGCCCCGGCACATCCGGCCGCACATCGTAGACGTAGATCGAGTCAAAGTGCCCGCGAAACTTCGGATAGACCATCTTCGTGCGCGAGCCGTCCTCGTCGAAGATCGTGCCGCCTAAGACTTCGTCCTTCCCATCGCCGTCAATGTCCGCCACGCGCGCCCCGTTGTGCGCGCAGCCCAGGTAGCTGTCCGTATACCACAGGGGCTTGCCGTCGAGGTTTTCGATGGCAAACGCCGCGAGATACCGCCCCATCTTATATCCAGGGGCCTTCTGGCACGCCTGAAGCAGCAGGTCGCGATCGCCTCGCCCGCGGAAGTTGGCGATAACCAGGTGCTGCCAGTGCTCGATCTCCTCCGGCTCCCAGGGGCGCAGGGCGCGCTCCTCCTCGCCCGTCGCCCCGTCGCAAATGTGCACCTTCCCGTCGCCGGTTAAAAAGAGCACCTCGGTGCGCCCGTCGCCGTCCACGTCGCCCGCGCATATTCCCGGCCCGTGCCACCCGGGCAGGCCCTTGCTTTCCGCCGGGGCGGCAAGGCGTACGTCGGTCTTTTTCAGCCAAAGCACCTTGCCGAAGTGGTCATATGCCCCAACGCTCCCCGGCTTAGTCACCAGATAGTCCAGCAAGCCATCGTTGTTTACATCGGCGACGACCACGCCGCCCAGGCCGCTGTCGTCCGGCGGCGTGCGAAGAGCGATTACGAACGGGTTCTCGCGATATTGCGGCCAGTCGTTGCTTGCCGAAAAACAACGCGAGCAGAAAAAGAGCAGGGCAAGGCCGAGGACAGCTGCCCAGCGGCCACACACGCCCTCCATTGCTTTTGCCTCCTGCAGCGCGAGCGCCTAGGGGTCTGCGCTAGCCCAAGGCCTTCTCCAGGGCAACGATCTCCTCGGCGACGGCCCGGCGCACAATGTTGTAGGGGGTTAGGCCAGTAGTATCGAAGCGCACGCCAAGGTCAAGGCCCTCCGGTGGAAACTCCTCGCCCCCCTGAGTATACGCCGTCCAGTTGTCAATAATCGCCGCGGCAATGCGCTGGACGAGGTCCTCCGCGCGCCGGGCTTCCGCCCGCGCCTTGCCCGTGTCCTTCGCGCGGGCGATAAGACTCTCCAGCTTGCACATATACTTCAGATCGTCCACGCCCTCGCGCGAGCGCTCATAGGTCAGCGTGGGCCAGACCGTCGTCCCCCTTGTGCGCACGACTGAGCCCCGCGCGTTGTTCTGCAGGTTGTAATACCACTCCACCTTGCCCCGCACGCCATACTTGGTCATCTTCCAGAAGAAAAAGCCAAACGGAAACCTCCCCCGCCCGGTGTTCACAAACCAGGGGATGGCGCCCGTCTTGGGCAGCTCCTGGGTCAAGAACTGGCGGTTAACCAGCCGCCGCCCCTTGTTGTGCCCGTCAATGCCGTCCCAGCCGTTGTTAAACGCGGCAATGTTCAAGTACGGGGCCATGGTCACTACTTCGAGGTAGCCGTTCATGTCCGAGGCGGTGCAGATGTCCGGCAGCTCCTCAAAGCAAAGCTTGGCCAGCTTCTCGCCGAACCTAATCCCGGGCAGGGCCTTGTTCGTTAGCTCGTCGGCGATGCTGAAGATCACCGGCACGCCGTGCTTTTCCACCTCCGCTTGAAGTAGGCGCATCGTGCGCAAATAAGCCCGCTGAAACATCGCGCTGTCCACCGGCCCGAAACCAGCCAGCGCCGAGCACAGCGTGGCCGGCGTGACGAAGTAAATGGGCTTGGTAAACCCCGCCGCCTTGTAGGCCTCGATAAACTCCCCCAGCTCGCTCGTGTCCTCGTCGAAAATGGGCAGGTGAAAGCCGGATAGCGGGGCCACGGTGGTCATCCCATGCTCGCGCATGTCGCGCAGGTGCACGGCCATAACCTGCGCGTCGTGCGGGTTGGAGTAGTTAAACCCCAGGGCAAACGGCGGCTCCTCAAGCTCTATCGGCAAAACCTCAAGCTCCACGTCCAGCCCACCGATCGGTTTGCCCTTCGAGGTTACCGTTATCCGCCCTTTGTACTTCCCCGGCGCGGCGTCCTCAGGCACGTGCACGGTAACCCAAAACAGCTCGCGGCGCAGCGCGGGCATGTTCCACGGCCCGCCGAGATCCATCAAAATGTCCAGCTCGCCCCCGTGAAAACCCTCAACCGAGCGCACACGCACCCGCTCCGCGGGGATCGTCCCCCGCGCGCCGACCAGCGGCCCGGCGTTGATAAACATCTCTGCCACGCTCTCATCCGGCCTGACGGCAAAGCTCACCGACTCATACTCGCCTGGCGCGGCGAACATCCGGGCCACCGTGCTCGGCTCTCCCCCCAAAGGCTTAATCTTCACCGTCTGCGGCGCAAGATAGTCGGTAACATAAACCCCGCAGTCTAACCCCCACGCCGTGCTAAGCCCGCCGAGCAGGACGAGCAAAGCAAAGATCGCAAAAACTTTTCTCATGGCATGCCCCTCCGCACAGGCCAGCGTTAAAACTTAAGCTTCGCGCCCACGGGCACGAGCTTGGCGTCGTCCAGGTAAATCGTCCCGTAGCCAATGGAGTAGATGAAAACGTTAAAGCTTTGCGCCCCGGGCTCGGGCTTGCCGCGCACCTCGATCTTCGTCCACTGCGGGGGAATCTTCTGGCGCAAGCTCCCCCGCGCCCCCTGCTCGAAGTTAATAAACAGCATGTTGTCGCCCTCGCCCTTGGCCCAAATGGTAAACACAAGCTCCTCCGTCCCAGGAAGCAGCGGGATGCGGGGGGTGAAAATTCCTATTCGACCGTTGCGCCCCAGACAGCGAATCCCCGCGGCGTATTCGCCGGAGTGCTTGTTCTCGCCCGTGGCCCAGAAATTCTCATACTCGCCGCCCCAGCTCCAGCCGTTCCACCACAGCCAACGCGAGCGGTTGCGCGCGGTGTTTTTGTTTATCTGCTCAAACCCCGGGTTTTGAATAAAGTTAATCTCGCCCTCCATCTCGCGTGCGGGAACCGAGGGGACAAACGTCCCCGCCAGCCGCCGCTCGAGCATCGCGCGTTTGCGCGCATAGTGCTCCTCGCTCATCAGCCCCTGGGCTTTGAGCTTCTCGATCGCCTGCAGGCAGTGCTCGATCCGCTGCTTCGTCCAATACTCCTCGTCGTTGCCCGCCTGCGCTGGGTAAAGCGTCAGCGCGGCAAGGGCCAGGGCCAAGGCAGAACCCAAAACAACGCGCATCGCTCATCCCCTCCCCGGGGTCTCGCTTGCTTTGTCAAATTGGGCAATTCCCAGCGCCCTAAGTTTCACCTTCGTTGCCCTCCGCGCATCCTGCCCGCACTACTCGGCCGACAGGGGCCCAGCGCGCGCAACGCTGATCCAGCAGCGAAAACGCGGAACGCGTTCCAACCCGCCCCGCGGCGCGGCGTTCCCCGGCGAGGCAGGCGGAGAAAAGGCTTCGTTAGGCCGCGCCCGCTCGACATACGGGTGAAGCGCGCCTGCCGGACATGAAGGCAGCGGGCGACGCCATGAGTTAAGTGTTGTGGCCTCACATGCTGCCGCGAGCCGCATCACCCGTTGCTTTAAAGGCCCCGTATGCGGCTTTCCTTCCATCAGCCAAACCTTCGCCGCGGTCGCCGCGCCAGGCGGCCGCGGAGGGCAGGCTTAGCAGTTATCAAGAGGGGAGAAAGGTTGCGGCGCGATTCGCAGGGGGCGTTTGGTACACAGTCGCTTCCCCGCCCCGTATCTCGCTTGCTGAGATGCGAGCGTTCGCCGTGCAAGCGGCTAGCGCGGTTGTTGCTGCTGCGGCAGGCAGCGGATGCCCCACTGCAACGGAGGCCGCTGTTGTCCGTGGTGGCTGGCGGGGGTGTCGCGCGGCTCGGTCAGGGCGGGAGGGCCGCATCGGCGCGGAGCGCATTGTCTGTCGTAAAGCGATTTTGTGGCTTCGTTGTCCCGTTTGCGGCCATGCCAGCGCGCCAAGCGTGTCGGCCTAGTGCACTTCCCGAGGCTGCGAGAGCTGCTTAGGCCATTGGCTCGAACGCCGCTAGGGCCCAAGTGGATTGCGGAGGACGCGAGCTGGGGAACTGGCGAAGCCCCATTGCACTCTCAGCTTCAGCCGCACGTGTGTAGTACGGCACAGCATGTCCATATAGGCTAGACTTCCTCCAATACCTCCGCCTCTGGAAAACGGACCTCACGGCACCTAGTGCACAGACGCAAGCCGCTATTATTGTCAAAGCGTAGCCGCAGCCCACCAAAACAGGCCGCTGGGGCCCGCGGTGGCCGGCGGGGGTGTGGCGCGGACCGGTCAGAGTGGGAGCTTGGTCGCGGGTGCCGGCTTGGGACATTTGCGAGGCGGGCGCTCGTGTTTAGGCGAATATAAGAAACGCTCGCTATCGGACACGGCGCGTGCCCCTGATAGAGATCACTTTGCAGGTTGGGGCCTTGGTAGCTGAGTTCGAAAGGTTCCTACCAACCACTGTTGCCTGTTTGCACGAATCATGGCTAGTGTTAGGCCCGAGCGCCAAGGGGCTGCTGGGGCCCGGGGTGTACGGCGGGGGTGTGGCGTGGCTTGGATAGGGTGGGAGCGACGGACCGCTCGCGGCGCTACGTGAGGATCCCCATTTGCCCTATGCGGGCCAACCCCGACCTCTCCATTGAAGAGGCCGGCAGCCTAGGCTGTGGCCATGTCATCTTGCTGCGCTCGCCGCGGATGAGCCCCGCACGCTGACGCTGGAGGTGTAAGGGGCTGCACAACTTTGATAAAGGTTGCAAAACACACACTATTTCGTCTGCCGTGCCAGAGCGGACACTTACAGCGGCATAGCCCAGATGCACTTACGGCGGCCGCGAAAGGGCGGCGCTGCGCCATCGACGCAAGCCTTTGGGGTCCGTGGTGGCTGGCGGGCGTGTGGCGCGGACTGGTCAGGGCGGGAGGCGGCTCATCGGCCGCGTCGCTGATCGAGGATCCCCATCGCCCAGCGGGCCCACGGCTCCGCCTCCGCCCAGGGAGCGGGCAACCTCGGCGGAGGCTATATTACCTCGCTGCACATAGGGCGGATGGACGCCGCTCGCCAAGGGTGGGGGCTGCTACTTGGGAACCCTCACAGGCCGCTCAACGGCCACTGTAGCCCGTCCACCGCCTCACGGCGCAGACTTCTACCCCCGAGGGGCCAGGTGCACTTACTGCTTTCGTGAAAGGGGCGCGCCGTGCCATCGGGACAGGCTGGTGGGGCCCGCGGCGGCCGGCGGGGGTGTGGCGCGGACTGGGCAGGGTGGGAGCGTTATGCGGGGCCGCGGCGCTGCCTGGAGCAGCACATTCGCTATGCGCAAGCGAGCCGCTACGCCTCTACCTTATGGGCCAGGCACCTGTGGCGACAGCTCCACTTCGCCGTCGAAGCCAAAGAATAATGGAGCCTGCTCATTACGAAGGGCGCGTCAGGACCTGACGAGTCTTGAAAGGGGACTCGAAACCGACTGCACACCCCCAGCCTCCTCGCAGCGGAGACTTGGAGCGGCAAGAGCTTAAGGGTGGTCACTGCTGTCGCCAAAGGGCACCAAGGCACCATCGGGACAGGCCGCTGTGGTCCGTGGTGGCTGCCGAGGGTGTGGCGCGGCTTGGAGAGGGCGGGATGCCCGCATCGCCGCGCGGCGCTACCCGCGGGTCCACACTCACGCAGTGCGCGGCGGCCGGACTTTTGATGGCCCGCGCACGGGTTGCGGGGAACCGCGACGACATTCTGCGCTACTTTGTGCGGCGTCAGCCGCCGCTTTGACGGCTGCATCCGCAGCGCCAGTTCCTGTGCTCCGGCGGAACCTTCGCCCGCCCCGCCGCGGACGCCGCAGGCTCCGGGGGAGCGACGAGCCGGCCCCTAGCTGGCTCCTTCTCTCAGGGATCGTGGCAGAAACCGGCCGCTGTCGCACAGAGCGCACGGGACGCATTGGAAGCTCCGTTTCAAGCTTGGGGCGTTACCTGGCGCCACAAAAGCGTCGCATTCCAGCGGCTCACACTGTTTTTAACAATCCCAGCCCCACGGTCGGCCGCTACTGGGAGGCTGCTGGGGCACGCGGCGGCCGGCGGGGGTGTGGCGCGGCTTGGACAGGGTGGGAGGCGCCTCATTGGCCGCGTCGCTGCCCGAGGACCACATCGCCCAGCGGGCCCGCGGCTCCGCCTCCGCCCAGGGAGCGGGCAACCTCGGCGGAGGCTATATTACCTCGCTGCACATAGGGCGGATGGACGCCGCTCGCCAAGGGTGGGGGCTGCTACTTGGGAACCCTCACAGGCCGCTCAACGGCCACTGTAGCCCGTCCACCGCCTCACGGCGCAGACTTCTACCCCCGAGGGGCCAGGTGCACTTACTGCTTTCGTGAAAGGGCCGCGCTGTGCCATCGGGACAGGCCGCTGTTGTCCGTCGTGGCTGGCGGGGGTGTCGCGCGGCTTGGTTAGGGCGGGTGGGACGGACCGCTCGCAGCGCTACATCGGGATCCCCATTCGTCCTGTGGCCCCGTGGCTCCGTTTCCAGCGAAGGACCAAGGGACTTCGGCAATGGCCGCGCTACGCTGCTGGCGCTAGGCGGGTGTCAACCGCTCGTGGTAAGGCTGTGTCTGTCACTCAGTCGAGAAGTTTCGCAGCGCGCTCGGACGGGCAGCACTCCGCCAAGCGTCCGACAACGGAGCCTTCTAGTGGCCAGAGGCCAGATACGCTTTGTGCTCTTCCGAAGGCGGGGGCCGGTGCTTTCGCGATAGGCTGCTGGGGCCCGGGGTGGCCGCCGGCGGCGTGGCGCGGCTCGGACAGGGTGGGAGCGCAGCATTGCACCGCGGAGCTACCCCCGCCTCCACATATCCCCTGCGCGAACGAGCCGCTACGCCTCCACCCAGGAACCTGCTAGCTTCGTCGAGGACTACGCGACCCTGGCCGCCCGTGAGCGCGGGCTAACCCCACCCTTCGCCGGCCACGCGCAAGCTGTTCGCCAGAGAGCCCTGGCGCGGCAGTTAACACCCGCAGCGCGCCCTCCGCCGCTTCAGCGGCAAACGCCCCGGACCGTTTCTGTGCAGGTTTCCTACCTCTCGCTGCTCCAAGGCGCGCAGTCGCGCGGCGGCGCGCGGCGCAACCGCATCCGCCCAGCCGCGCCTGGCGGCGGGCCGCAAGATGCGCGCCGCTGGGCTCCGCATGCGCCAGCGGCTCGCGGGCTTCGCGCGGGCGGCGATGCCGCCTGAATATCCACGTCGCGCGCGGGAGGGCCACACCCTCGCCCTTTTCCCTAGCGCGCGAGGGAACAAATCGTGTAAGATCGGGCAGCGCGAGGAGGGCGATCGACCCGTGCGCTTGGCTGCTTTTTGCGCCGTGCTCCTTTTGCTGTTGGCGGTTGCTGCGGCATGTGCTGCGCCCATGGTCCCGGAGCTCGCAGCAGACACCATCTCGCCGCAGCTGCCCGCGTGGCCCGAAGGCGGCTCCGACGAGGATGCGGCCGTCCCCGGTCTTCTCTCTTACCCCAGCGCTGCCACGGAAGAGGAGCCGTTTGAGCCCTCGCCCTGTCCCGCGACCTACGGCAAGGGCTGGCTTAAGCGCATCAACGGCTACCTCGTCCTGCACGTCGAGGGCACGCCCGAGGAGATGGGCGAGCAGCACGGCGTGCTCCTGCGCAATGAAGTGCGCCGGATGATCAAGGACCTGATCTATGAGGGCGAGGCGAGCTATGGCGACAGCTACGAGCGGCTGATCACCGGCGCCATGGTTATGGAGCCATATCAGCCGGAGGAGTTCCGGCGCGAGCTGCGCGCCCTGGCGCAGGCCGCCGGTGTGCGCTATGAGGACCTCGTCGCCGCGCAGCTTTTCGGCGACGTTTGGCGCGGCGGGGCGTGCACGAGCTTTGCCTTCTATGGCCCGGCCACGGCCACCGGCGAGTGCGTCGTCGGCCGGAACATGGACTTCTGGGACCACGGCGTTACTAAGTACGGAGCCGTGCTCGTTCATTACAAGCCAAACCGCGGCTTCCCGTTCGTCACCGTTACCTGGGCGGGGATTATTAATGGCTGGACGCTGATGAACATTCACGGCTTAGTCACTGCGAACAACTCCGCCTACGGGGGAAAGTCCGAGTCGCTGCGGGGCATCTCCACGTGCTTCATGCTGCGCAAGGTGGCCCAATATTGCGCGAGCGTGCCCGAGGCCGTGCGCGTCGTGCGCTGGACGCCGCGCGCCTGCGGGACGGCGATGATCGTTGCCGGGGGCAGGCCTCCCAGCGCCGCGGTAATCGAGTTCGACCACGCCAACGTGCGCGTGCGTTGGGCGCGCCGGGGCTACGTGCTTGCCGACAACAGCTTTCACGCGCTTTATGTCTCGCCCGCCAGCGAGAGCTCTGCGGAAAGCTCCTCCGCCAGCTATGGCTACTCGTATTACAGCAGGTATGACATTCTGGAGCGCCTCGCCCAGCGGTGGTATGGGAAGATCGACCTAACCCTTCCCCTGTCCAAGGCGCCAGGGGTGGCGATTAGCTCGATGAACCTGCACACGGTAATGCTTTACCCCGAGCGGCTGTTGTTTGCCGTGTCTATGGGCAAGACGCCGGCGACGGACTATCCGTTCCATTGGTATCGCCTGACGGCAGACGGGCTCGAGGATGCCCAGGACCAAGCGCCCGGGCCCCCGCCGCCCGGCTGGACCGGCGAGGAGGAGACCACGCCTACCTATACCGCACCACCTTTGGAGCCCGCTGACGAGGAGCAGACCGTTCCCGAGCAAAGCGATACCGACTGGCAAGACGAGGGGCTTTGTCCCGACTATGACGGGCTGGACTGAGCGCTAAACGTCGCACGCTTTGACGATGTCCGGATGCAACCCGCTGAACTGCTCGATATACTCCCGCCGCTCGCGCTTGAGCTTCTCGGCCATTTCCTCAACTTCGCTCTCGCTGTAATAGGACAGCGGGTTGAACTTGTCTAGGTCCACGCCCTCCACTTCTTTGGGGACGAGCGTGCCAAAGCGCGGCTCGGGCACCCACTCGATGCGGTCGCGCACGATGGCCCGAAAGATGGCCGAGGTCTCGGGGATCTGAATGCGCAGGACAGAGCGCTTCACGCGCCGCGTGCCGTCGGGCAGGGTTTCCATAATCTCGCCTACGCCGCCCGTGTTCAGCAGATAGGCCTGGATCTTGTCCGCGTGGTTGCTTACAAAATCGTAAATCCAGTTCCCCTCCTCGGCCTCGTCGCCGACGATGAACGGGTTGGTGCCTACCACGCGCACAGACTCACCCGCGCGCCGGGGGTCGCCCGCGGAGCTCTCCACCGACTCCCCAAGCATAAACGCCAGCGCCGCCTGCGCCGGGGTGAGCTTGGAGATCATGGGCAAGATCGTGTTCCGGCGCGTGATAAAGATGAGGATCAGCCCGTCCAGCTCGTCCAGCGGGGGCATGTTAATGCCTTCTGCCGCGCGCGAGCCAAAGTCCGACTTCTGCACCACCCCGCGGCCGTTGCTCGTGAGCGTCTCGTCCTGAAAGTCGATCTGCCCGTCTGGGGCGACCATGACGTTTTCGAAGATCGTATCCGGGCTTGAGGCCGCACGGTAGAGCACGGGCTGGGTAACCTCGTCTAAGCCCTCGGTTTTGAGGTAAAAACCGCGCTCCGTGCCCAGCGCCTGGCCGTCTTTGCAGAGGAAGACAACGTCGTCCTGTATGACAAGGGCGCTCTCCCCCCGCCCGTGCAGCCCGTGGTCGTGGCAGGAGTGCGTCGTCTTGCCCGTTGCGGAAAGGCCGAACAGAAGCATGCCGTAGCAGCGCAGCTTATCCTCGCGGTCGCGCGCATAAACGAGCTTCGCCCCCGCGTGCAGGCCAAGCATCCCCTGCAGTTTGGCGTTATACATCGCCATGCGCAGGCAGCCTTTCTTCGCCTCGCCCATATAGTCCGAGCCGAGCACGTAGGTCACGTTCTCCTCGGGAAAGACGAGGATCTGGCGGTCGATCTCCGGCCACTCGGGGACGAAGATTAGGGTAAGGTCCGGCCCGGGGGCCTGCGGGCGATAGGGGAAAAGCGTCGAGCCCCACATGAACGGGATGCGCACCGAGGCCGGGTTGCGCACGGAGACGTACATTGTGCAATGGGGGCAGAACGAGTTGTTCTCGCCCATGGTGCGCTCCAGGCAAACCATGGGCGTGCGCGCGATGTAGCGGTGAACCTTGCGCAGGGTGTCGTCAACGTTGGCCAAAATGCGCTTTTGCTGGTCGCCCAGCTTGCGCTGACGCACCTTTTCGCTGCCGATATACACCGTGAGCCAGGCCGAGCGGCTGCGCACTTGGGAGATGAAGTTAAGATTGCCAAACTCCGTCCGCTGGCCATAAGGCTCGGCAAGCTCCTTCGCCTGGGCGTCGGAAAGATGCTTTACGTTCGCCGACACCGCAAGCTGCTGCACAAACTCGCTGGGCCTTAGGTTGCCGTCCACGACACAGCCTCCGTTCCAGCGCATGTTGCACTGCGCAAACGACCCGCGGAGGGCGGAGTGCGCCCCCGCGGGGTAAAAGACCAGACGATGTCAAAGATCACCGGGCTGCGCCACGCGGCAGTGGTTTAAGTATCTATGCGTTAATTGCATTAATATTCTAACCCCGCGCAGTCTAAATGTGCGAGCTATCCCGCCTGCATATAATACCTGATCGCGCAACTTGTTGCAATGTTCGCTGTTAAAGAGCTCTGTTTGCCCTGTTTTTCCCGTCCCCAGCGCCGCTCAGCAACGCTCGCGCCGCCCGCAGCTCCTCGCGCACACCCGCCGCCTCTTCGCTCTGCGGGCCATAGCGCGCTTCGGCCACCTCCAGCGTCAGCTCAAACAGCCGCACCGCCCGCGCAAGCGCCTGCCGCGCCTCGCTGCGCTTGCCCTCGCGCAGCAGCGCCCGCGCTAGGTCGCGCTGGAAGTAGGGGTTAAACGGGTCAAGCTCCGCCGCAGCAGCAAGATGCGCACAGGCCGCGCGTTCCTCCCCCAACCGCGCGGCGACTACGGCATACGCATGGTGTAGCTCAGGGTCCTTCGGCGTGCGTGCAAGCGCCGCCCGCAAGACCCGCTCTGCCGCCTGTGGTGCGGCGTCGCCGACCTCCCGCGCGTATCCCAACGCCGCCTCGCTCCACCCTCCGTCCCAGCGCAGGGCGCGCGTGTAGTCTCCTCGCGCGGCATATGTCCGAGCAGCGGCGTGGCGCACGGCGCGCGCGCCCAGGCCGCCCAGGGCCACCGCTGCGGCGATAACGAGCGCCCAGCGCAACCACGGCCGCGGGGCAAACGGTGTTTCACCCGCGCTTTCCCCCCTCCTCGCCCAGCCCAGGCCGACGAGCACGGCTAGCGTCGCAGCGACCGCCGGCTGATGCAGCGAGCAGTTGACCATGCCGTTTGCCCCCCAGGCGCCGATTGCCCAGGCTACGGCAATGGCTAGCGGCTTGTCCTCCGTTGCCGCCCTTCGCCAGGCGCCGGCAAGCGCCAGGGCAAACGCCGCCGCGGCAGCAACGGCCCCTGGCGCCCCGAGCTCCGCAGCTGTGTGCAGCAGCTCGTTATGCGCGTCCTGGGCGATGGCGAGAACATAGGAGTTGCCCAAATACTCCGGCCGGCTGTGCCGAAACGCCCGGGCAAAGTTTCCCGGCCCCGCGCCAACCGCCGGCCGCTGCGCGACTATGCGCAGCCCCGCACGCCAAATAAACAGCCGGTGTTCTAGCGAGCTGCTTTGCGGGCTAAGCTCGGCAAAGAACAATGCCCCGCCCGCGGCAAGCAGCGCCAACGCCAAACCTAAACCTGCCGCACGGCGGAGCGTTCTGCGCCCTGGCCAGCGCAAGGCAAGCAAAACGCCTAGGGCCACCCCCGCCCCGAAAAACGCCCCCCGCGAGCGGCACAGCGCAAAGCACGCCGCCTGCAGCACAAGCGACAATGCGGCCAGCCCGCGCTGTGGCCCTCCGCGCACGACAAGCGCCGCGGTCAGCGGCCCGCTGAGCAGAAAATACGCCGCGGCGGCGTTTGCCCCACCCAGCGGGCCGACGAGTTCCCCATTCGGCCCGTGCGGGGCGAGAAGCGTCGCCCCGGCGACAAACGCTCCACCCGCGGCAACCGCCCAGGCCGCGCGCGCGGCAAATGTATCCTCCCGCGCCTGCCGCCCAGCAGCAAGGGCAAGCAGCGCGTAGGCGAGGACTTGCCCCGCGCTTAGCACGGCGGCGTGGCGGTCGAGAGCGAACAGAGCGCTGGCAAACGCCCAGAAGACAACCACGCCCAGGGCCAGGGCCAGCGCGTCGCCGGACAGGCTCCACCGCTTTACCTGCGCGCCGCGGGCGAGCGAGCAGAGGAAGACGAAATATGCCCCGGCAAGCAGAACGAGCCTCAGGAAGGGGTGGGGGAGGAACGAGGCCGGGGGCAGGCCGACGAGCAACCCGAGGATTGCCCACGAGCCTACCCGGCCGGCGTCAAACGGCTCCCAGGCGCTGCGCTGGGCCGGTGGTCCGTGTGCCAATGGCGATCACGGCTTTGCCAGGATAACGCGGACGACGTTGCCCTGGTCCTCGAGGACCAGGGTTTTTCCGTCGGGCGCCCAGGCGAGGCTATAGGCATATTTCTCCACAGGCACGCGCCCCAAGTTTGCCACGCGGCAGGCGCGCATGTCCACGCACCACAGCCACGAGCCCTCCTCGCGCTCCGCGCCCACGACAAGGTAGCGGCCGTCGGGCGAGGGAGCGGGCTTAAGCACATTCCCCGCGATGGGCAGCGCCGTGGGCCCCTCGCTTCCGTCTACGGAAACGACAAACAGCGAGCGGTCGGTGCGCGGAAGGTGCATTCCGTCGCCCGTTACATCCTTCCCCGCCGCCGCACGCACGTAAACAAGCGAGCCATCGGGCGAAAAGCGCATGTGGCTGAAGTCCCACGACCCCGGGGCGCGGCTTATCGCCAAGCGCCGCACCTTTCCGCTGCGCACGCTACACCAATACAGCGCCTCGGTCACCCCGTCGGGCATGTAGCCGATATAGCACAGGGCATCGCCCGCGGGGCTCCACTCAAAGTCCCGCGCCTGCTCGCTAAGCGTCTTTGCCTTTCCCCCGGGGCCGATGACCTTTAGCTCGTTGTCCACGGTAATCGCCGCGAGAAACTCGCCCGCGGGCGACCAGGCAAAGCGCGCCACGGGCTCGCCGCAGACAAGCTTTGGCTTACCCCCCACCGCCGCCTGCCACAGCCCCTCGCCTCCTTCCACCTCGCGCGGCGAGAGGAAAGCGAGCGCCTGCGAGTCCGGCGCCCAGAACAGCGGGGCAAAGCCGGAAATATGCCCCGACCATTGCGCCGGCTGCCCCGCGCGGTCGAACCTCATGCACCACAGGGTTGCCCCGTCGCGGCTATGGCGCCGAAAGGCCAGTGTCCGCCCGTCAGGCGAGAGGGTGGGGTCGGTGCCGCGAATGCGGATTTGATATGCCGTTGGCGGCTCGGGCTTTTCCGGCCAGCTAATGTCCTCCTCGAACGTGGGCGAGGCCAAGACGAGGCCCTTCGCCGTCCAGGCAAGCGAGCGCCAAAGCTCCGGCCCAAAGCGCGTCTCTAACACCATTGTCCGCTCGGCGCCGTCGGGCCGGGCGATGTATACGTAATAGCGCGTAGGGCCGCCCTTGGGCGGCTTGGCGTCTACCAGAAACGACAGCCACTGCCCATCGGGCGAATAGCTCAGGCCATACATGTATTCCACAGAGACAAAATGCCCGTCGCTGAGCAGGTCCTCCACCGAGATTACCCGACGGGCGTCGGCGATCTTAAAACTTAGCGGGCTCTCGCCACTCAAAAAACGCGCAGAAGCGACAAGCGGCCCAGCAACCCCCGCGGCAAAAGCGGCCGAAAACGCCAGAGCCACGAGCGCTTGCATGCGCCGCGGTCTTCCGCCGAACAACAGCGATCACTCCTCCGCCCGCCCTTGCTCCGCCGGGCGGCGTTTTGCAATTAGAACGTCAACTCCCTAGGTTGGTTTCATCCTCCCTCGCCTCCAGCGGGCTAAGAGGACGCCGGCCGGAGGCTGCCGGCCTGGGCAGGCGGGAGCGACGCAAAAGGTTGGCCTCGCCGAAACTCTGGGGGTCTGACGCGGAGGCGGCCGCAGCCGCGGCAAAGCGCTGTCGCCGAGCTTACTTCTTGCCGAACAGATCGCTAAACGGGGGGACGGAGGAGTCCTTTTGCTCTTCGGCCTCGCGCAGCGCCGCGCGCATCCGCTGCACCCGGCGCACGGAGATCCACACCACTACCCCAAGCACGCCGAGCAAGAGCACCATATACCAGGTAGACCAATAGCGGAAGGCCACGGGGACGAGCAATAACAGGGCGACGATTTGAAAGACATATTCCGCGAGCTCCACGCGGCTCATGGTCAGCTCTCCTCGCGTATTATCGCGCTTGCTTTTCGCTGTGCTTCGCCGAGGCGCGCGGGGTTCCTTCCCCGGCAAGGGGGAGCTGGGCCGGCGCGCCCGTTGCGCGGCGGGGCTTGCGCGGAAGGAAAAGCTTTGCCCAGCAATGAAATTATCCCCCGCCCGCGGCCAAGCGGGGCGCCATATTTTGCGGGGCGGGGCGCCGAGCATTCGCGTTCCCCTCGCGCAATTGTAGATCCTCAACTTCTGGCGGTGAACGCGATGGCTGAAAAACGTGTTGTCCCTCTTTCCCAACTGGCGCCCGAGCAAATACCCAACGAGCTGCGCGTGGAGACGTATTTCGACTTCCAAGCGCATCCGTTTACCCATCGCGCGCTGTTCGACGAAGCCGGGCCATGCGTGCTCGCCGCGCTGCCCAAGATCCACGACTATGCCCTGCGCTGGATTTCCGAGCAGACGCAAAAGCGC
>CAZMGT010000030.1:0-42375 GCA_964565895.1 uncultured Armatimonadia bacterium | reverse complement strand
GCCAACACGGAAAGGAGTTTGCCAGGTGGGGCGGATTAATCAGTCGTTTGCCTGGTGGCCGTTTGCCCGGAAGGGCGTGGACCCGGAGAAGTTGATCAAAACCGCCGCGGAAATCGGCTATAAGTCCATCGAGATGCTTCCCGAGGAATACTGGCCGCTCGTTAAAGAGCAGGGGATGCGCATCGCGATTATCGTGGGGCACCGGTCGCTGCAGGACGGGCTGAACAAGCGCGAAAACCACGCGCGCATCGAGGAGGAGCTGCTGAAAAACATCGAGCTTGCCGCGCAAAACGACATTCCCGGGCTGATTTGCTTCAGCGGCAACCGCGAAGGGCTCTCCGACGAGGAAGGGATCGACATCGTCGCGGAAGGGCTAAGCCGCGTGGCCAAGGCCGCCGAGGAAAAGGGCGTTAACCTGTGCCTGGAGCTGCTCAACAGCAAAGTTAACCACCCGGACTATCAGTGCGACCACACCGCCTGGGGCGTTGAGGTGTGCAAGCGCGTTAACTCCCCGCGCGTTAAGCTTCTTTACGACATCTACCACATGCAAATTATGGAGGGCGACCTGATCCGCACGATCACCGAGAACATTCAATACATCGGCCACTTCCACACGGGCGGCAACCCCGGCCGGCACGACCTGGACGAGGAACAGGAGATCTACTATCCCGCGGTTATGCGGGCGATCGCGAGCACGGACTACGACCTTTACGTGGGCCACGAGTTCGTCCCCAAGGGCGACCCCATCGAGGCCCTGCGCAAGGCGTTTGAGACATGCAACGTCACCGCCTAGCCGGCGCACCTTAGCGCGCCGGCCGGCCGCCGCGGGCGAGCCTCGGTCGCAGGCGGCTACTGTTCGTCGGTAACGTCGCCCTGCAGGGCGATGGGCCGCGGCTTGCGCGCGGGCCTGGGGCGAATGGGCCGCGCGGTGGGCGTTAGCTTGCGCTCTGGGCGCTTGGTGTGAAACTCGCTGAGCAGCTCGCGCAGCACGCGCCCCTCGTTTTGCGCCGGGCTATCTAGGCCGAGCAGGTGGGCTATCGTGGGGGCGAGGTCCGCCGTGCGGATCTTTCCCTGCTCCAAGCGGGGAATGTTTACCCCGGCGCGCACACCCGGGCCGGCAAGCAACAGCGCGGCCATGACCGAGGCGACCTCGGTTTCGTAGGTGGGGATCATCGGCCCGTGGTTGCCCCCGCCGCAGGGAAAGACGACGCGCTGCTCGCCCATGCGCAAGACCTCCGGCCCGGACCAGCGGTAGCCCCCGGAATAGCAGAAGACGATGTCGCCGATATACTCGCCCCACAGGCCGACCATCGCCGCGTCCTCGCGGGGGAGGGCAAAGGCGAGGACGTGCTCGCCGGTCTCGGGGTCCTTTAGCTCGCGCAGCGCGGCGAGGACCTCCGCGCGGAGCTTTTCGTACTCCTCCTCGGGGACGATCCCACCCTCGTCCCGGCCGGCGAGGTTAATCCACAGGTGGTTTTGCGAGAAGAACAGCTTGCTTTGCGGCCAATCCACGCCTTTGCCGTCGGGGGTGAGGGAAATCCATCCCCGGCTCTTGAACAGGTTTATTAGCGAGACGGCCTTTTTGTTCGCGGGCATCCCGTGGTCGGAAATAATTGCAAACACCGTTTGCCCGTCGTCGAAGCGCTCGACAAACGCCCCCACGAAGCGGTCCGCGGCGCGGTAGTAGCCGCGCACGATCTCCCAGTTCTCCTCGGCGCGCGCGGGGTCGTAGTCCGTACCTGTCGGGTCGACGAGGGGGACAAAGCGGTGGCCCATGGCGTCGAGGATATGCCAGTGGAGCACGAGGAGGACGGCATCGGTCGCCTCCATGGCCATGTGCGCCGCGGAGGCCCACCACTGCCCCTCCTCGGCCATCAGCTCGTCCACCGTCTGCCAGTCGAGCCAGCCGCGGCAGTGCAGGGCGCAGGTCATCCCCGCGTGGATATAGGGCCCGAGCCGTTCGATCAGCTTCCGCCCCAGCGCGGGGTCGGAGCAAAACCGGCCGTCGGTGGCGAAGGCGTCTGTGCGATAGAGCTTTACGCGGGAGCCGTCGGGCGAGAGCTCAAGCAGCTTGAAGCGAAACGCGCCCTCGACCTCGCCCTGGTCGGCGGTGGAAAACGGGGCGCGGATCCACTCGCTCCACTGCCCCGCGGCGAGGCGGGCGAGGGGCTGGGCGGCGTCTTTTTCCCTGCAGATGAGCGCCTCGCGAAACCCCGCTCCGTCGCCAACAAGCAGCATGTGCAGCACGGGCCCCCGGCCGTCGGTGGACGGGGCCACGGCGAGCTCGCACTCCCGCGGCTCCACGCCCGAGGCGGGGAGGTTGGCCCAGCCCTGCGCCGGGCGAAGGGCGATGGGGTCGGAGGTGTCCTCGTCCGGGCAGTTGTGGTAGACGGTGGCTGGGGAGAGGTCGAAGTACGAGCGCGCGGGCTGAAACAGCCAGTCGATAAAGCATGCGGCGTCGGTGGTTGGCGGATAGCCGGCGTAGTTAAACACGACGCTGCGCCTGCCCTGGCGCGCGGCGGCCTCCCAGAGATATTCCGCGCGGCACAGGCCAGCGTTAAACGCCTCCTCGCGGTGATACTCCCATACCGGCTCGCCGGGGATGTGCGAGCCCCACTGCACCACCCCGTGTGTTGCCGGGCTGGCGCCGGTGGCGATTGTGTTCCAGTTCGACGGTGTTTGCGCGGGGATCGCAGGAAGGGCGCGGGTAAACGAGCCGCGCTCGAGCAGGCGGGCGAAGTTGGGCATCGCTCCCTCGGCGAGGAACTTCTCGACCATGGGCGGGACCATGGCGTCGAGCCCCAAAACCAACGCGCGTTTGGCACAAGCCAAGGCAATCATCCTTTCCGTCGCTTTTGGGTCGGCGCGCCGGGAAAAGGTTCGGCGCGCGGGAAGAAAAGCGCTGTGGCGTGCTGCCGTTCACCAGCGCCGGGCAAGATCCCTTGTTTTTGGCGTCGCCCCTATTGATGCGAGAGGGCAAACCCGGCCCTTCGCGCCCCACGTGTTGCGCTAGGCGGGCAAGGGCAGGCGGCCCTCTTCTTTCAGCACGCGCGAAATCGCGCACATGCTCTGCTGCCACACGTGCTCTGGGATGTTCTCGGTAACGCCCACGAGAAAGCGCGCGCCGGGGGCCACGTCGCGGAGCATCTGGCGCACGTGCTCTGAGATTTTCGCGGGCGGCTGGAGATGAACGGGCGAGGGGAAGTTAATCCAAATCACTTTGTCGGGCCAGGCGCGCCGCGCTTCGGCGAGGGGCAGGTCGCCATCGGGAAACGGGGCAAACGCCTCGACGAAGTCTATATCGCATTCGGCCACGGCGTGGGCGAGGTGCTTAAGCTTGCCGTCCATGTGCACGCCGAGAAGCTTGTTTCGCTCGTGCAGGAGCGCGGCGAACTCGTTATAACGCGGGGCGCAGTAGCGCGCGAAGCGCTCCAGGCCGACCATCTCGCTGGTAATGTTGTCGCCGTAGATAAACGCCTGGGCGGGGCTCTGCGCGGCAAGGAGGAACTGCTCGCGCTGGCGCTCGGCGATCGTCTCGTAAAGCGCGAAGAACCGCTTGGGCCGTTCGCGCAGGTCGATGGCGAAGCGCTCCGGCCCCATGAGCAGGACGAGCATTTGCTGCAGCGGCGAATAGCCGAGGTTGCCAATGACCACCCCGTCCTCGCCCAGCGTCCGCTGCTCGGCGAGAAAGCGCTCGTAGTTTGGCGTATATACCTCGTCGCGAACGATAAACTCGACGACGTCGTAGTCCTCGGGACGCTTGATTAAGAACTGGCAGCGCAGGCTTGTCCCATAGCCCCCGCCGGTGCGGAACAGCTCGGACACCTCGCCCACGGGCGTGCGGAACGTTTGGCGGACGTAGCGCCGACCATTGCGGAAAAACTCCTCGCGGCGCACGGCGACGTTTGGCCGCGAGGTGGAGAACACGGGGCAGCGAACGACGAGGGCCAAGCCCTCATCGCGCAGGCGGCGCTCGACCTCGCCTCGGGGGAGGAGGTTGGCGTAGCAGGTGAGGGGCACGCGGTCGGCCAGCTCGCCGCGCAGCGCCGCCCAGACGCGCTGCCGCGGGGTCATCGCGCTCACCCTTTCCCCTGGGTTGGGGCGGTGGTTCGCCGCGCGCTGAGGGGCGCCCTCCGCTGCGGCCCGCGGGGGCAAGCGGGGGAATAAGTGGGGCGGTGTAAAGCGTTTAGCAATTGGGTATATGAAACTGCTCGAACTTGTTGACAGCGCGATTTGGGCGTGTGTATACTACCGCGCCATTGGAGGGCATTGAGGTGGCCAAGGCGACCAAGACGGCAAAGCGCAAGAAGGCGGGCAAGGCTACGAGGAAGAGCAAGGCCAAGGCAAAGGCCAAGACCAAGGCGAAGGCCAAAGTTAAGGCGAAGGCCAAGGCCAAAACCAAAGCCAAGCCCAAGGCAAAAGCGGCCAAGAAAACCAAAGCCAAGGCAAAGCCTAAGCCCAAACCTGCACCCGCCGAAGCACCACCCGAGGCCGTGCCCTCCCTACCCGAGCCGGTGGCCGAGATCTCGCGCGACGAGATCGTCCTCACCCCGGACGGCTACCAGAGGATCCAGCAGGAGCTGCACGAGCTGATGACCGTGCAGCGGCCGCAGATCATGGCCCAGTTGCGCGAGGCGCGCCAGGCCGTGCAGTCCGCCGAGGAGGCGGACACCTCCGAGTATGAAAACGCGAAAATGGAGCAGGCGCGGATTGAGGGGCGCATTCAGGAGCTGCGCTCCATCCTCCTTCGTTCGCGCGTGCTCGAGCCGGACCAGATTCCCACGACGCACGTGGGGCTGGGCTCGAAGGTCAGGGTAAAGAATACGCAGACGGGGGCGATTTTGGAGTTTACCATTGTCGGGCCCGTGGAGGCCGACCCGGAGCTGAACAAAATTTCTAACGAATCGCCCGTGGGCCGGGCGCTAATGGGGCGCAAGGCGCGCTCGGAGGTAAAGGTGGACACCCCCGGCGGCTCAGTGACCTTTCGCATTTTGAAGATCAGCAAGTAACGGCGGCGCCACGGCGAATAGCGTGCCCCGAGGGGCGCGGCGAGCCGTTCCCCGCGATCGTTTGCTTAAAAGCGAGGAGATTGTTGTGGACGAGTTAATGAGCGCGCGCCTGAAAAAGCTCGAGGCGCTCCGGGCGCGCGGCGCCGATCCCTTCTCCTGGACGCGCTATGAGCGGACGCACACCGCGGCGGAGGTCGTGGCGCGGTTTTCCGAGCTCGAGGGCAAGCAGGTGACCATTGCCGGCAGGGTGCACGTCATCCGCCGCCACGGCAAGGCGGCGTTCGCCGATGTTTACGACGCCACGGGGAAGATTCAAATCCACGCTTCGGTGGACGGGCTGGGCGAGGAGTTTGCGATCGTGGACCTGCTCGACGGCGGGGATATCGTGGGCGTGCGGGGAACGGTGTTTAAGACGCGGCGGGGCGAGGTTACCGTAGAGGCCGAGCGCATCGATGTGCTGTGCAAGGCGCTGCGCGGGCTGCCCGAGAAGTGGCACGGGCTGAAGGATGTCGAGATTCGCTTTCGCCAGCGCTACTTGGACCTGATCATCAACCGCGAGGTGCGCGAGCTGTTTATTGCGCGGAGCAGGATGATTAACTTCATCCGCCAGTTTCTTTGCGAGCGCGGGTTTATCGAGGTAGAAACGCCGATGATGCAGCCCATCGCCGGAGGGGCCACCGCCCGGCCGTTCGTTACCTATCACAACGCCCTGGGGATTGACCTTTACCTGCGCATTGCCCCCGAGCTTTATCTTAAGCGGCTGATCGTCGGCGGGTTCGAGCGCGTGTTCGAGCTCAACCGCAACTTCCGCAACGAGGGCATCTCGCGCCGGCACAACCCGGAATTTACCATGCTCGAGTTCTACCTTGCCTACGCCAACTACGAGGACATGATGCGCCTGTGCGAGGAGCTTGTCGCGGGCTGCGCCGAGGTCGTCTGCGGCTCCACGCGCTTTGTCTATAACGGGCAGGAGATCGACGTTGCCCCGCCCTGGCGCAGGCTTGCCGTGGCCGACGCCCTGCGCCAGTTCGCCGGGGTGGAGCTTGCCGACCTTTACGACGACGCCGCCGCCCAGCGCATCGCCCGGGAGAGGGAGCTGCGCATTGACGGCCCCGTTACCTGCGCCACCGTGCTCAATAAGCTGCTTGACGAATTCGTCGAGCCGCGGCTTATTCAGCCCACGTTCCTCGTCGGCTATCCCACGATCGTCTCGCCGCTGGCCAAGCGCAGCCGCGACAACCCGCAGATCGCCGAGCGCTTTGAGCCGTTCGTCGGGGGGCAGGAGCTGGGCAACGGGTTCTCCGAGATAAACGACCCGATCGACCAGCGCAAGCGGTTTGAGGAGCAGCTTCGTCAGCGGCGCGCGGGGGCCGAGGACGCCCACCCCATGGACGAGGACTTTCTCCGCGCGCTTGAGCACGGCATGCCCCCCACAGGCGGCTTTGGGCTGGGCATCGACCGCCTGCTTATGGTGCTTACGGACTCGAAGTCCATCCGCGACGTGATCCTCTTTCCCCAACTGCGGCCGGAGGAGTAGCTTTCAGCGGCGGAGCAGCTCGGCCAGCTCCTCTTCTTTGGGGAGCGCCGCGCCGGCATACTTGACCAGGCCGTCTTTGCCGACAACGACGTTGTAGGGAATGGAAAAAATGCCATAGGCGGTCATCATCTCCTGCTCGGGGTCGAGCAGGCAGTCGTACTGCACCCCATATTTCTCCATCCACCGCCGGGCGACGGCGGGGGCGTCGAGCTCGTTTATGCCGAGGACCTTAAGCTCGCGCGCAAAGCGCTGCTGGAGGCGATTTGCCCGGGGGACCTCGGCGGGGCAGTTTTTGCACCAGCTCGCCCAGAGGATAATGAGCACCGCTTTTTTGCCGCGAAATTGCGAAAGCCGCTCCTCCCGGCCCTCTGGACCGGCCCACACGATCTCCGGGTGCTCGTCGCCCACCTCGACGGGCTTGTCGGGCGAGACCTCCGCGGCGAGGCGCACGGTGGGCAACGCGGCGGGCTCCGCTCGGGCGACGAGGTGGCTTTCCGCATAGAGCCTTCCCGCGGCGAAGAAATACCACGCGGCGATGGCGAGCATCGCCCAGCCAAAGCCGTTTTTTATCCGCTCCATCCACTGCCCCGCGCGGGGAAGCGAGGTTACCAAGCCCGCGAACGTGCCCACGAGGATGAACAGCAGCCCCAGGCCGATGCCGAACGCGAACAAGAGCGACGCGGCATAAGGGATGTTGTTCGTCTTGGCCACCTCGATGGAGATCACGCCAACGAGCGGGGCGAGGCAGGGGCTGGCTACGGTGCCGAAGATCATCCCCGCGAAATATGCCCCGAAAAGGCCGGACTTCTGCTGGTGCTTTGCCTGAAGGTTTTGCAGCGCCGCGGGAACCGGGATCGCCAGCCGGTCGAAAAGCATCATCGCAAACAGCACGCAGATTACCCCGATCCCCAGCGACACGCCGTAGCTCCGGGCGATGTCGCCCATGGACTTGTGCACTACGGTAAGCAGCGTGCCGATCGCCGCGTAGGTGGTGGCGATCCCTGCGCTGTAGAGGACGGAGAGGAAAAACGCCTTGCGCCGCGAGCCCTCCGCCCGCCCGCCGATGTATGAGGCGGTGACGGGGATAAGCGGGTAGACGCAGGGGGTGAGGCTGGCCAACACGCCGCCGAGCACGGCGAGAAGATAGGCCAGGGGCGAGCCGGTTTGCAGGGCGGCCTTAAACGACTGCGCGAGCTGCGCGGCAAAGTCCGACGTTTTCCCTCACCCCCAACTCTAGCCGCCCTGGGCCTTTGCTTTGTCGAGCAGGGCCTCCAGGCGGTCCTTAGGCACGGCGCCCACGATGCGCCCCACTTCCTGGCCACCGGAGAACAAAATGATCATGGGAATGCTCAAAACCCCAAGCCGCGCCGGGGTATTGGGGTTTTCGCCTATGTCCATGCGATATACGTCCACCTCGCCGGCGTGCTCCTCGGCGAACTGGTCGATGATCGGCTCGAGCATGCGGCACGGGCCGCACCACTCCGCGGTCATGTCCACCATTACCGGCCGCGGGGCCTGGAGCACGAGCGAGTCGAATTGGTCATCGGAAAGCGGCTTGACGTTTCCCATGGGCCTCACCTCTTTTGGCTATGCTCCTGTGGAATTTGTGGTGCTAACAGCGCCGCCGAGTGCGCGGTTCCCTGGCTATTCCAGGAGGGGGAGCAGTCGCGCGGTAAGCTCCTCGCCGATCTCGATTATCCCCACGTGGTTGCCATCGTGCCCGCCGGTGACCGCCCCGGGGTTGAACAGGCGCACCCCGCCCACGACTTCGTTGAGCGTGCGATGGGTGTGGCCGAAGACAACGCAGTGCACCGGGCGGCCGAACTGCCGCTGCAGCCCCTCCGCGGTGCGCTCGCGCGGGGGCTCGTGCACCACTCCGATGCGCAGGCCGCCGATTTTCACCGTGAGCTGCCGGGGAAGGTTGGTTAGGTGATCCATGTTTCCCCGGACGGCGTGCACGGGGGCCACTTTGGCCAGTTCCTCGAGCACCTCGGCCTCGGTAATGTCGCCGGCGTGCAAAATGGCCACCACGCCTTCGAAGTATTCGAAGATCTCAATCGGGAGCGCCCTGCGGCGCGTGGGGATGTGCGTATCGGCGAGCACGCCGACGCGGATGGGCGGTTGGCGGTCGCCAGGCATTTCCTCCCTCCCGCGCGCGTTTGTTTGTCATTTCGGTTGGCGCGCGAGCCGCTCCTCCTTGGGCAGGAGGCGCGGCGGGACTGCCGAACCCTCCCGCCAAGAGCAGGCAAGGAGGCGATCGCTGTGGCCGATGTGGTGACCCTGGGCGAGGCGCTTATCGACTTTGTCTCGCAGGAGGTGGGGGAGCTAATCGACGCCCCGGGGTTTAAGAAGGCGCCGGGCGGGGCGCCGGCCAACGTCGCCTGCGGGGTGGCCAAGCTCGGGCGGGCGAGCGCTTTTTTGGGCAAGGTGGGCGACGACCCGTTCGGCCATTTTCTAGAGCGCACGTTTCGCGAGGCGGGCGTGGACACCTCGGCGATGGTCTTCGACAAAAAGGTAAAGACGGGCCTGGCCTTCGTCTCGCTGAAAGATGGGGGCGAGCGCGACTTTCTCTTCTACCGCGACCCGAGCGCGGACATGATGCTCCGGCCCGAGGAGCTTAACGTTGACCTGCTTCGCGGGGCGCGCGTGTTTCACTACGGCTCGATTACCCTAATCAGCGAGCCCTCGCGCTCGGCCACGCTGCGGGCGATCGAGGTGGCCCGGGAGGCGGGGGCGATTATCTCCTACGATCCGAACCTGCGCATGTCGCTTTGGGATTCGGCAGAGCGCGCGCGCCGCGAAATGAGCGCCGCCCTGCGCTTTGCCCACTTCGTTAAGGTGTGCGAGGAGGAGCTTGAGTTTCTCACCGGCGAGGCGGACATCGCCCGCGGCGCAGCAAAGCTCATGGAGCACGGGCCGCAGCTTGTCGCCGTGAGCCGCGGGGCGCGGGGGTGCGTCGTCTGCTGCGGCGGGGAGGTGGTGGAGCTCGCCGGCTTCCGGGTGGACACGGTGGACACCACTGGCGCGGGCGACGGCTTTGTCGCCGGCGCGCTGGTGAAGCTGCTCGAGCTCTGCCCGGAGGCCCCGCTGCGCCCGCTTTCGCGCGAGGAGCTCGCCCAGGTGTTTACGTTCGCCAACGCCGTGGGCGCGCTGACGACGACGGTGAAGGGGGCGATCCCCGGCTTGCCCACGCGCGAGGCGGCGGAGAAGCTCGCCGCGCAGAGGGAGCCGTAGCCGCGGGCAGGGCGGCTATCGCCGGCTGGCGCGGTCCGCGATGAGCTTGCCGCCCGTGCTTTTGGGGAACGCGGAGGATGCGCGGGCGGTTTGACTGTCGGGGCGGGTGAGCTTATAATTTTGATGCGGCGCGCTCGTAGCTCAGCGGATAGAGCGACGGCCTCCGGAGCCGTAGGTCGCCTGTTCGAATCAGGCCGGGCGCGCCAGATTATTCCGGCCCCGTAGCTCAGGTGGATAGAGCAGGAACCTCCTAAGTTCAAGGTCGCCCGTTCGAGTCGGGCCGGGGCCGCCATTGCCCATGACGACGGCACAGCAACAACCGCCTGGGGAGATCGTTGAGAAGTTCATGCGCCAGGCACTTGACGAAGCGCGCAGCGCGGCGCGCGCAGGCGATGTTCCCGTGGGCTGTGTCGTCGTGTGCGATAGCGAGATTGTCGGCCGCGGGCGAAATAGGCGCGAGGCGGAGCAGGACCCCACCGCGCACGCGGAGATCATCGCCCTGCGGCAGGCGGCGGGCAAGCTGGGCACGTGGCGCCTTGACAACTGCGATGTCTTCGTGACACTTGAGCCCTGCCCCATGTGCGCCGGGGCGCTCGTGCTCGCGCGGGTGCGCAGGCTTTACTATGGCGCGAGAGACCCCAAGGCGGGGGCATGCGGTTCGCTCTTTGACATTGTCGGCGATGAGCGGCTGAACCACCGCGTTGAGGTTTTCGGCGGAGTTTTGGCCGAGGAATGCGGCGCGCTGCTTGCGCAGTTTTTCCGCCAGTTGCGCGCTGGCGCGTAAGCTGCGGAGAGGTGGCTGAGTGGTCGAAAGCGCTCGACTCGAAATCGAGTAGCGGGGGCAAAACCCTCGCTCGTGGGTTCGAATCCCACCCTCTCCGCCATGCCGCAGCAGTGCGGTGGTCGGCCTGTGAAAAGGCACAGACACGCGGCGGAGTGGTGTCCGAGCTGGCCTAAGGAGCGCGCCTGGAGAGCGCGTAGGGACGTAGACCGTCCCTCGTGGGTTCGAATCCCACCCACTCCGCCATTTTTGCCTCTCCTTTAAAGCTGCTGCGCCAGGCTTGTTTACCGGAAATTGACCCACCGTTGCCAAAACCGTTAGCCCTTGGGCGGCGATCGCCGCGGCGCTTTGTGGAACCGTTTTCTGCGGAGCGCAACAGCGCTCGCAGACGAAGTCTGCCGGCCGCCACAGGGGTTTTTGAGGACGAAGCGACGCGGCGCGAAAGAGGTGGCCCGACGACCGGCAGGCTTTTTCTTTTGTACGCCTGTCGCGCCTAGGGCAGGTCAGTAGAGGGCAGCCCCAGATATTCGGGCAAAGCGATCTTCGCCGGCTGCACACCGACGTGTCCGTCGGTGTTCTTGAAGATGGGGTCAACCTGGGGCACCTCGTCGTAGCCGTAGCGATAGGCGCGGTAAATGCCGGAGTCTACCACCTGCGTCCCCCGGCCCCAGGAGAACGGGCTGATATATTCCCAAACGATCTCGCCGGTGGGCGTGACCTCAAACAGGCGGCCCTTGTGGCAGTCCAACGAGAATGTGTTGCCGTTGGGCAGCCGCTGGACCGAGCCCCAGGAGCTGCTGAAGAACTTCGACGTCGGCTTAAAAATATACGGCTCGTAGGTATACTGCCAGACGATCTTGCCGGTAACCGGGTTGACCTCGACGAGGCGCGTGTAAAAGCGCACGCGCTCGGGATAGCCCGCGCGCCCGCCGTTGTCGTAGATGAGAATGTTTCCGTTTGCGAGCATTACCGGATGATGCGGGCCGACGAGTTGCCCCCGGCCGCTGCCCCAAGTCCACACGACCTTTTTCGTCTTTTTGTCGACGATGAAGATTACGTTTGTATTGCGCTGGCAGGAGAGGATGTTGCCCTTGGCAAAGCGCGGGTCGGTTTTCTCCAGCTCGTTGCCCGGGAGCACGGAAAGGGTGTTTGTGTGGAAAATGTCCTTGCCGCGCTCGCGCATAAGCTGCTTGGCGCGCTCGGAATAGCCGAACTCCTCGAAGTGCTCGCTGGTGTACCACTCCCAAACGATCTTCCCCTCAGGGGTAACCTCGACAAAGAAGTTGTCCAAGATGGGCTTGTCGGAGATCTCCGGGCAGTTGGCCACTTTTTCGAGGAGGATTAGCGTATTGCCGTTTTGCAGCCGGGCCATGTCGTGGTGAATAAGCCAGCCTTTGGGGGCCTCGTAACGCCAGACGACGTTGCCCTCCCAGTCGAGCTCAACGACTTCGCTTTCGAACAGGTCAATGGCATAGCTGCTGGGGGCGCGGTCGGGCGAGGAGGCGTCCTCGGCGAGGCGGCTGCGATGGTTTAACGTAAGCCAGTTGCCGTTGGGCAGGCGGCGCAAAAACCACGACTCGGCCTCGCGCTCGGGATCCGCCCGCCAGGCGTGCACCACCCTCCCCCGCATGTCGATGAGAAACATGAGCGTGGAGCGATAGGGGACAACAACGGTATAGCCGTTGTAGCACTTGTCCGGCTTGTATACGGTTACGCCGGTGGGCCAGTCGAGCACGGAGCGGTTGGCAAAGGTAAACAAAGCCGCGCCCGCGGCTAAGCACAGGGCAAAGAGCGATGTATTCACAAGCGCTCCTCCTCTCGCAGGGCAAAGGCGGCAAACAAGCGGCGCCTTCGCGCGCCGCTGGGCTGTGTTTCTTCCGCGCGCGGCGGTTCCCTGCCGTGGGGCGTCGCTTGTGCGCTTGCTCCGTTGCCCGCTTTTGCGGATAATCTCAGTCTACGGCGAAAAGACGCGCCGCGGAGGCCAACGATGACCATTCGCGAGAAAACCGAGGCGCTCGAGCGCGAGATCCTTTCCCCCTACGCGGCGCTTGCCGCGAGCAGCCGCGGGCGCGAGCGACCGGAGGAGCCTTGCCCCATTCGCACCGACTACCAGCGCGACCGCGACAGAATTATCCACGGGTGCAAGTCGTTCCGCCGGCTGAGCTACAAGACGCAGGTGTTTATCTCGCCCTCTCAAGACCACATTCGCACGCGCATGACGCACACGCTTGAGGTCTCGCAAATCGGGCGCACGCTGGCCCGCGCCTTGCGTTTGAACGAGGACCTCACCGAGGCTATTGCCCTGGGGCACGACCTGGGGCACACGCCGTTTGGCCACGCCGGGGAATATGCGCTGGACCAGGTGCTGCGCGAATATGTCCCCGGGGCGCGGTTTAGGCACAACGAGCAGAGCCTGCGCGTGGTGGACAAGCTGGAGAAAGACGGCCAAGGCGTTAACCTAACATTTGAGACGCGCGACGGGATATTGCACCACTCCAAGGGCGAGGCGGACATTGCCCCGCGGCTCGAGGGCGACGAACCATATACGTTGGAGGGGAAGATCATCCGCTGGGCCGACCGCATCGCCTACGTAAACCACGACATCGACGATGCCATTCGCGCGGGTGTGATTTGCGAGGCCGACCTCCCGCGCGAGGCGATTGCCGTGCTTGGCGACACCCACTCGCGCCGGATCAGCACCATTGTCTTGGACATTGTTAAGCACAGCGAGGGCAAGCCCTACCTAGAGATGAGCGCCGAGGTGTGCCGGGCGTTTAACCTGCTTAAAGATTTCCTCTTCGCCCGCGTATACAAAACGCCGGAGTGCCCCGGGGAGCTGGAGCGCGAGGGGCAGCAGATCGTGCGCGACCTGTTTAGGTTTTACATGGAGCACCCTGAGAACGCTCCGTTTCTCTCGCCAGAGCAGCGCGAGCTGGGCGCCAAAGAGCGGGCGCAGCTTACCTGCGACTACGTGGCGGGGATGACCGACCGCTTCGCCAAGGAGCAGCACCGCAGGCTGTTCTCCTCCTAGCGCGCTTTGTTAGGCTCCGCGGTGGTGTGAAACAAAGCCCAACGCTAAGCGTCGAACGCGATGAGCCGAAAACCAAGCGCTGAACGCGCGCTGGGGGTCGCTGGTTGTATCACCGGGAAGCCGCCATGGGGCACGAGCTGAAGCTTCACCACTGCCTGGCCATCTCGTTGCTGTTGCATTTTGTGGGGGCGCTGGCCGCGCCATATGTCATTCCCCCGCGGCCGAGGATGCCCCAGCGATATTTTCGCGTGCGCATTGTTTCCGAGGCGACGCCGCCCGCGCCGCGCCCCACGCCGGCGCCCGTGCGGCGTGCGGCGAGGGTTGCCCCCGTGGGCCAGCGGGCAAGCGAGCCCGCACCCGGACGCGCGGGGCGCGAGGGTGCCTCGCGCAGCGCAGCGGAAATTGTTCCCCCGCCTCAGCCCGTGGCGCGCCGGGGGAGCGACCACCCGCCCGCGCCGGTGGATATTCAGCCCAGGCGCGCGACTACCCCGGGCCTGCCCGAGGCGCCCCCGCGGCGGGAGATCGACATTCCCTCGCTCGCGCCGGTAGCTTCGCTCGCCCCGGCGGAGGGGCTGGCCGTCGAGCCGGAGACGGATCGCCTCGGCCCTGCCCTGGCTCCCCCGCCGGGCGTGGGAACCCCCGGGCCGGCGGACACCCGCGGAGCGCCGCAGCCGCCGGCGACGAGAGGCGAGGGGGCCGCGCCGCGCGGCTCGCCTACGGGAAGCCCGGCGGGAGGCAGGCCGGACGGCGCGGGGACGGGCGCGCGCGGCTTTGGCCGCGGCGGGGGAAGCGCCCCCTCGGGGACGGGCGGCGGCTCCGGTGGGACGACGACGGGCCCGGGCTCCGGAGGGAGCGGCCGCGGGGGGCAAGCTGCGCCCACCCCGGCGGTTCGTGGCCCCGTGCTTGTCTTTGCCCCACCTATGCCTCGCACGCGCGAGATGCAAAGGCTGGAGATCCACGGGCACGTGCGCGTGCGCGTCTCGGTAAACGCCAATGGCGAGATAACGTCGGCGACATTGGTTTCGCGCTCGGGCTATCCGGAGATCGACGCCGCCGCGGTGCGTTGGGTGCGCGCGCACTGGCGCTTTAAGCCGGCGATGGTCAACGGCAAGCCCACGGCGGGGACGGCCGTCGTCGCCGTGCGCTTTTAGAGCCCGCTCGGGCCCCTCGGTTGGTGTTACAGGACTTTTCGCTTTCCCCGCGAAATTCACAGAGAGGTTGTTTTGCGCTGAGGGAAATAATTTGCGGAGGGTTGCGCTTGGCTGGCGGAAGAGAGGGACGCAGCGCGGCCGACCTTCCGTCCGGCGGAGGTGCACTAATGCCTGGGAAAATTCTTGTCGTGGATGACGAGCCTGTAGTCACGGAAATCATCCGGCAGATCCTCAGCGCTGACGGCCACGCCATCTCCATCGCGCACAGCGGCAAAGAGGCCCTCGGTATGCTACGCCGCCACGAGCCGGAGCTAATGCTCACGGACCTAATGATGCCCGAGATGGATGGCGCGGAGCTTTTTCGCAAGGTAAAAGAGCAATATCCTCGCGTGGGCGTGGTGATCGTTACCGCGATTAGCGATGTCGACCGCGCGGTCTCGCTGATGACCGAGGGGGCGTATGACTACGTCACCAAGCCGTTCGACGCCCGCGCCCTGCGCATTCGCACGCAGCGCGCGCTCGAGCGCCATCGCATGGCCCTGGAGCTTGAGGAATATCGCAGGGAGCTGGAGCTTAAGGTGGCGCGGCAAACGGCCCAGATCCGCGCTGGGCTAAAGGCTGTCAACCGGGCGTATCGGGCGACGCTCGTCGCGCTTTCCGTCGTGCTCGAAGCGCGCGACAGGCAGACGGGGGCGCACGCCGACCGCGTGGTGTATCACGTCCTGCTTCTGGCGCGAAAGATGGGCCTTAAGCAGGACCAGCTTATCTCGCTGGAGCAGGGAGCGATTTTGCACGACATCGGCAAGGTGGGCATTCCGGACTCCATTTTGCTTAAGCCCGGGCCGCTTACGCCCGAGGAGATGGAGGTTATCAAAAGCCACCCCATTATCGGGTGCAAGATTATCGAGAATATTCCCTATCTACACCCCGCGATGAAGGTCGTCCGCCACCACCACGAGTGGTACAACGGCGAGGGCTATCCCGACGGGCTGAAGGGCAAGGAGATTCCCATCGTCGCGCGCATTTTCTCCGTCGCCGACGCCTACGACGCGATGACCTCCGACCGGCCTTATCGCAAGGCGTTTAGCGAGGAGCACGCGCTGGAGGAGTTGCGGCGCTGCGCGGGGACGCAGTTTGACCCGGACGTTGTGGACCTGTTTACCTCGCTTTCCTCGGAGGAGTTGGCCCTGCCCAAGACCGCCGGCTCGTTTATCGACAGCGAGCTTTTGGACGAGATGGTGGGCCGGACGATCGGCATGTATGGCGTGGACATCGAGGCCTAGCCGGCGCGCGTGGCGGCGCTCGCGCAGCGCGGAGGCGGCCGGGCGAGCTGCGGGACGGTGTGAGCGATGGCCGTAGTACTGCGCCAGAAGGTATCGGCGAAGATCCTTGGCGAGCGGGGGATAATGCTCGACAAGAAGCTGGCCAAGCAGTTTCCGCCCGTGGGCAAGGAGTTTACCCTGAAGTACGGCGACGTGCAGGACAAGGTGTGCATCGAGGTGCGCGACTGCGAGTGCATGGGGCCGGAGCGGCCGCATCAGCATCCGTTTCTGCCCCTTGGGGCGATCGCCACGGCGCTCCCCTGGGGGGCGATGCGGCGGATCGTTATCGTAAAGGTCAGCGCAAACACCTACGAGGTGCGGCCGGAGGTGAAGGGCGGGCAGAAGTAGGCCCGCGCATGACGAGCGGCGCGCGGGCGTTTCGCCGGGGAAGACTCTGGTCGCTGCGCGCCAGCCGGAGAGGGGTGAGGCCGTGAGACGGGTTCGCGAACCTGCGTTTGCCGGAGCTTTCTATTACTCCTCGCCCGACGCCCTGCGCGCGCAAATCGAGGGGTGCTTTGTGCACGAGCTGGGCCCGGGCGAGGTGCCCGAGGTCGGCGCAGGGCCGTGGGCCGGCCCGCTCGGGGTAATCTCGCCCCATGCCGGCTATCAGTACTCCGGCCCCACAGCCGCGTGGGCGTTTCGCGAGCTGGCACGCGCGGGGAGGCCGGAGGTGGCCATTCTCGTCGGGCCAAATCACCGGCTCCCTGCGCTGGTTAACTGCGTCGAGGACTCCGGCGCGTGGCGCACGCCGCTCGGCGAGTCGCCCATCGCCGAGGAGCTGGCGCGCAAGATCGCCGAGGCCGCGCCCGAGTTGACCATCGACAACCACGCGCAAAGCGGCGAGCACTCGCTTGAGGTACAAGTGCCGTTTCTGCAGTTCGTGTTTGGCACGGAGCTGCCCATCGTGCCCATTATGATCACCGACCACAACCCGCGGACGTGCGTGGCCATCGGCCGGGCGCTCGCCGAGGTGGCGGGCCCCGGCGCGGCGTATATCGCGAGCAGCGACATGACGCACTTCGAGCCCGCGGGCGCGGCGGAGAGCAAGGATCGCGCAGCGCTGCGCGCCGTGGAGGCGCTGGAGCCGGAGGAGCTGGCGCGGGTCGTGCGCGAGCGGGCGATTAGCATGTGCGGGGTGGCTCCGGCGATGGTCGTAATGTCTGCGCTGCGCGAGCTGGGGGCGAAGGGCGGGACGGTGCTCAGCTATACCCACTCGGGCATGACCACGGGCGACAACTCCTCCGTGGTGGGCTACGCCGCCGTAGCGCTGCGCTAGGCGCGCCTGTGCGAGCAAGCGGCTGGCGCGCATGGACGCCCGCGGCGCTGCCTCGACTCCCCCGCAAAGCTTTGGCAAACGGTTGGCCGAAATGTTGAAGCGGCTGTGAAACTGCGCCTGGGGAAAAGCTGTGGAAAACCTGGGCGCGATTCCGCTTCCCCGCGCGCGGCGCGGGTAGCGGCGTGCCTCTTGCCGCGACGCGCGGTACAACTGCCAGCGATGGCCAAGTAACTTTTGCCGGCTCGGTTTGCTTGCCTACACGGGCGGGCGGCAGCTCGCTCGGTGAGGGGAAGGTGGGGTATTGATTTTTGCGCGGCGCGGCTCACAATATGTTCACGATCGGCGCAAGTGGCTGCCGCGGAACGATGTTTTTGGTGCGTTGCCTTGCAAACTTTAAGGCTTGCGGTGTATAATGCGGCTCCACCGGTCTTCGCGGAGCGCGCGCAGCTCCCAACGGCCGTGTCGCACCATGGAGGCTGACGCATGACCTGGCTGGATCTGATAATGATCCTCATCCTCGGTGCAGCGGCGATAATTCAGGGCAGACGTGGTTTCCTTCAGAGCTTATTTGACTTGCTTGCGCTTTCCGGCTGTGCCATTGTCGCTAAGTCCTATGGGGCGCGCGTGGGCCAGGTGGTAAACCTGGGCGAGGCCGGGGGCATGGTGCTTACGTTCTTCCTCCTCGGGGCGGTTGGCATCGCGGTAAGCAAGCTCGTCTATAACATGGTCCCGCTGACCATCGAGGCGTGGGACCCGCTGTTTGGGGCGATCCTCGGCCTGGGCTGTGGGATCGCCATTTCGCATTTGTTAATCAGCGCGATCGTCGTAAGCAAGGGGCCGGACTACGCCCCGGTGTCGCACTCGGGGCTGTGCATGCAGCTTTATGAGTTTCGCGCGTGGCATAGGTTTCTCGAGATAATGCACGGGTTGGGCGGCTATGAAGAGCCGACTCCCACTGCGCAGTAGCAGCGGCGAGTCGGCTTTTTGTTTGCGCGGAAAAATCGTCTTTGGGAAGGGAGGGAAACCCCCTCGGGGTTTCGGGAGAGTGCGAAAGATACCTTAGCTTGGGCGTGACTGAGACTCGCTGCGTGACCAAACCTGTATCGTCTTTTGTGCGACACGGACAAGTCAAATCGTGACCTTGGAGCGATGGGAATGGTGAACGCTGCTGAGTTTTTCAGATCCGCCGGCACGCGTCGGCGCCTGGCGTACGTCGACATGAGCGACAACAAAGTCGTCAAACTGGCCCAGAGCGGCGACCGTGAAGCGATCGAGTATCTTTTGCACAAATATTCCGGGCTCGTGCGGGCGAAGCTTAAATCGTACTTCCTGCAGGGGGCGGAAAAGGAAGACCTGATGCAGGTGGGCATGCTCGGGCTGTGGGAAGCGATCATGGACTTTCGCGAGGACAAAGACGTCTCGTTTCGGTGCTTCGCCCAAATGTGCGTCCAGCGGGAACTGATTACCGCGATTAAGGCGGCCACGAGGCAGCGCCAGATCCCGCTAAACACCTCGCTCTCCCTGGACGCGAACGTATACCCGGATTCTCCCGAAAAGAGCTTGTCCGACGTTCTTCCCTGCCCGCGCAACAAAAACCCCGAGGAAGTGTGGACCGACGCCGAGGCCGCCTCGTATCTTAAGCGGAGCATCCGCCAGCGGCTGTCTAACTTCGAGTGGCGCGTGTTTAAGGCGTATCTTGAGGGAATGAGCTACAACGAAGTGGCCAGCCGCCTGGGGTGCAAGGTTAAGTCGATCGACAACGCTCTTACGCGCATTCGGCGCAAGCTTTCCCGCGTGGTGGCCTCGCCCGAGGACACCGCGGACATCGGCGAGCAGCGGCTATACGCCGTCGCCCGGCGGCTTCAGGCGGAGAAGCGTATTCACCAATGACCCTCCAGGAGATGTTCCTCGCCCTGCACCACTTCTGGGCAGAGCAGGGCTGCGTTATCGAACAACCGTATGACATGGAGATGGGCGCCGGAACAATGGCGCCTGCCACTTTTTTGCGCGCGCTGGGCCCGGAGCCCTATAACGTGGCCTATGTGCAAGCCTCGCGCCGCCCCGCCGACGCGCGCTATGGCGAAAACCCCTATCGCATGGGGCGCTACTTTCAATATCAGGTCATCCTTAAGCCCTCGCCCGACGACGTGCAGGAGATTTACCTCCGCTCGCTTGAGGCGCTGGGCATTGATGTGCGCAAGCACGACATTCGCTTTGTCGAGGACGATTGGGAGTCGCCCACCCTGGGGGCCTCGGGCGTGGGGTGGGAAGTGTGGCTGGACGGGATGGAGATTACCCAGTTTACCTACTTTCAGCAAATGGGCTCGATTGAGGTCTACCCCGTGTCCGCAGAGATCACCTATGGCCCGGAGCGCATTTTGATGTACCTGCAGGGAAAGCACCACTTTCGCGACATTAACTGGTCGCCGGAGGTTACCTACGGCGAGATACGCTATCAGGAGGAGTATGAGACGTCGGTTTACAACTTCGAGCTGGCCAACATAGACATGCTTTTTCGGCATTTCGACGACTATGAGGCGGAGGCGCGCGCTTGCTTAGAGCGCGGGCTTGTCGTCCCCGCGTATGAAAACACGCTTAAATGTAGCCACATCTTCAACCTCCTCGACGCCCGCGGCGCGCTGAGCGTTACCGAGCGCACCGGAGTTATCGAGCGCGTGCGCCGGCTGGCGCGGGGCTGCGCGCGGGCGTACATTGAGCAGCGGGAGAAGCTGGGGTTTCCCCTCCTTGCCTCGGCGCAAAAGAGCTGAACGGCATGGCTGGCTTGCGCTTCGTCCTGGAGATCGGTGTGGAGGAGCTGCCCGTGGGGTTTATTGACCCCGCGCTGGCCGAGCTGCGCGAGGCGCTGCGCGCGGCGTTTGCCCGCCTGCGCGTGGCCCACGGCGAAATCCGCGCCCTGGGCACCCCGCGCCGCCTGGCGCTTGTTGCCGAAAGCGTCGCCGAGCGCCAGGAGGACACGGTGGTCGAGACCTCCGGGCCCCCCAAAAGCGCTTGTTTTGACGAGCAGGGCAACCCGACAAAGGCCCTCCTCGGCTTTGCCCGCGCGCGCGGCGTGGACCCGGAGCAGGTGCAGTTTAAACAAGACGCCCGCGGGCGCGAGGTGGCGTTTGTCAGCGTTACGGAGAAGGGCCGCCCCACGGCCGAGGTCCTGGGCGAGGCGCTGCCCGACGTCGTCCTTGCCCCGCACTTTCCCAAAACCATGCGCTGGGGCTATCGCAAGGTGCGCTACGGCCGGCCCATCCGCTGGCTGCTCGCGCTTCTCGGCGAGCAGGTCGTCGAGTTCGCCATCGAGGACATCCGCTCCGGCAACACCACCCGCGGGCATCGCTTCCTAAGCTCGGGCGAGGTTGTCGTTCCCTCCGCGGAGCAGTATGAGCGCGTGCTCCGCGAGCACGGGGTAATTGTCGCGCCCGAGGAGCGCAAGGCGCTTATCGCCGAGCAGGTGAGAAAGCTCGCCCAATCGTGCGGCGGCGAGCCGCTGTATCTAGACGAGCTCGTTTACGAAAACGCCTACCTGGTGGAATACCCCACGGCGTTTTTGGGCGAGTTTGCCGAGGAGTTTCTCGATGTCCCAGAGGTTGTGGTAACCACGGTGCTGCGCAAGCACCAGAAGTATTTCCCGGTGGGCGACGGGTCGGGCAAGCTGCTTGCGCGGTTTGTCGCCGTGCGCAACGGGGGCGAAGAGGGGCTGGACGAGGTCCGCCGCGGGGCGCAGGTGGTCGTTGACGGCCGGCTGCGCGACGCCGTGTTTTTCTTCCAAGCGGACAAAGCCCGACCCCTGGCCGAGCGCGTGCCCGAGCTTAAGCGCGTGGTGTTTTTCGAGGGCCTGGGCACGCTGCACGACAAGGTCCAGCGCCTAAAGCGGCTGTGCCAGCGGTTGGCGGACTCGCTCGGCCTCCCCGAAGGCGAGCAAAAGACGCTCTTGCGCGCGGCGGAGCTGTGCAAAGCGGACCTGGTAACGCACATGGTGATCGAGTTTACCGACCTGCAGGGGATAATGGGCGGGGTCTATGCGCGGCTTTCCGGCGAGCAGGAGGAAGTGGCCCAGGCGATTGAGGAGCACTACCAGCCGCGGTTTGCCGGCGACGAGCTCCCGCGCTCGCGCTGCGGGCAGTTGCTCAGCCTCGCCGACCGCGCGGACACGGTGGTCGGCTGCCTGAGCATCGGCCTCGCGCCCACCGGCTCGCAGGACCCGCAAGGCATCCGCCGCAGGGTGCAGGGGATGGCGGCAATCGTCGCCGAGCACCGCCTGCCCGTGAACCTCGAAGAGCTGTGCCGCTGGAGCTGCGCCGAATACGGCATTGACCCCGAGCAGGTAATGCCCACGTTCTTGGAGATCCTCGCCCAGCGCGCGCACGCCGTGCTCGAGGCCCAAGGCGTGGAGCGTGACCTGCGCGAGGCGCTGCTTGAGCTGGGCTGGGGCGAGTTTTACGACGCCCTCCGCCGCGCGCGCGACATTCAGAAGATGCGCCGCGAAGAGCCGGAGGTTCTCGAAGCGGCAGCCACCGCGGCGACACGGGCCGCGAACATCGTCGTCAACCGCACAAGCGACACCACCGACGTTGACCCCGCGCTGTTCGAGCACGAGTGCGAGCGCGAGCTGTTTGAGGCGATCGCCAACCTCGAGGAGAACCTTGCCGAGATGAGCGAGAGCATTATCCCGCGGGTGCGCCAGTTTGCCGAGCTCGCGCCGGTTATGGATCGCTTCTTCTCGCAGGTAATGGTTATGGTTGAGGATGAGCGCCTGCGCAACAACCGCCTCGCCATGCTCTACCGCGCGCACGTTGTGTTTATGACCGTCCTCGCCTTCCGCCACCTGAAGTTCGACTAGCCGCGGCAGAGAGGCGCTGGGGACCGCGCGGCTCTTGCCCCGTCGTGCGTGGGAAGGCCCAGTGCCTTGGGCAAAGCCAGTGGATCGTGCCCGTCTGGCGCGTGCTCCAAGTGTGCCGGGCGCTTTGCGCGCGCAGCTAGTGGTTTGCTTGCCGGCGCGTGCGCGCGAACAGCCCGCGCGTGGTCCCCGAAAGCCGCGGCTCCTCGATGCCCGTATAGGCGAGGATCGTTCCGGGGAGCCAGAACGCCAGGGAGACCAAAAAGAGCAGAACGTAGGAGATCTCGGCGATCGCCCCGCCGAGGGCGGGAATAAGCGCCGCGGGAAGGCGGAGGAGCTGGCTAAAGCCAACCCACGTCGAGCGCCGGCGCTCGGGGGCGAGGTCGAGGATATAGTTCATCTCGCCCACCGCCTGCGCGGGAACGATAAACCCCACGGCGACGAACGCCAAGGCGATCAGCACCACGCGCACGTCCTGCTCGCCCAGCGCGGGCAGGGTGACCGCGATGCGCGGAAGATGCGCGCTGACCAGCCCGAGCACGGAAGGGAGCGCGGCAAGCGTTATCCCCCCGCGCAAAAGCGCGCGGTTGCCCCGATGGTCGCTTACCCAGCCCCAGAGGATGTTCCCGAAAATGCTCGCCACGCTAACGGTAACGACAAACGCGCCCACCACACGGTCGGCAATGTGCAGCTCGCTTTTGGCAAACGCCGTTAAAAACAACAGGGCCATTGCCGCCAGGCCGGAGAGATAGCGCAAGATCATAAAGTTGCGATAGGCCACGTTGCGCCCGAGCAGGCGCCGTCCGCGATGCAGGTGCTGGACGAACGAGATGCGCCGGTGCTGCACGGGGCGCAGGGGCTCGTGGCAGAGCGAGAACAGCCCCAAGGCGACGGCGACCATCGCCGCCGTTATGGAAAACAAAATGGCGAAGTTGCGGGGAAAGCCGACCCCCGCCCCCCGCCCCTCGTTGGCGAACAACCAGGCGACGAGCACCCCGCCGGCGATCCCCACTACCTGGCTCAGCCCCTGGCGCAGGGCGAAAAACGCCCCGCGGCGCGTCGCGGGAATGGACTTGCCCACGATGTCCATAAACGGGACAACGGCGACACCGGAGCCGAACGACTCTAGGGCCATGAACGTCACGACAAGCCAAAACGTCAACGGCCCGCGCGTCTCGGGCAGGGCGGTGTAGAAAATGGCGACCAGGGCAAGGCGCATGAGGATGCGGAACAGCGCCGTGTGGTGATACCAGGGCATTTTGCGCTGTTGCGGCTCGACGATGTTTGACACTATCAGCGAGGGCAAAAACCACCCGATCCACGTCAGCGCGGCGAGGATGCCGATATAGCGCTCGCTGCCCATCAGCCGCAGGACGAGGAGGGTAAGCACAGTGCTCGGCTCGAGCAGGCGCATGGAGCCCATAAAGAGCGCGCCGTTTATCACCCCGAGGACGAAGTTGCGCCTAATGTGGGGAACCTCTTGCTCCTGCAGTTCGCCGGGCTCGGCCAACGGGCTGTCCCTCCGCAGCGGCGGCGGTCGCGCGCTGCGAAAAAGAATACTGCAGCGCGGAAGGCGAAGGCTAGCGCGGCGGGCGGCGTCTGTCAACGCGCGCACCAGAGCGCAGGACAGCTCGGCGCTGCGCCAGAACACTTGCCACACGCCGCGCGCCGCGCGCTGGGGGAGTGAGCCCATGCTTCGCCTGCCCGAGTTTCAGCCCGACTGGAACCGCTTCCTAAAAGCCGTGCGCCGCGAGGGTGAGCCCGACCGCGTGCCGTTTTGCGAGCTGTTTCACGACAACGAGATTATCGACGAGGTAATGGCCCGCATGGGCTGGGAGCCGGACGTTGCGGAGAGCGAGGCAGAAAAGGCCCGCCTGCGCAAGCGCGTGGAGTTTTGGCGGCTGCTCGGCTACGACTACCTCACGCTGACGGCGATAATCCCGTTCGCGCGGCGCACGCTGCGCTGCCGCGATGTGGCCCTGTTCAGCCGCGGCGAGCGCGAATGGGCGGACGAGCGCCGGGGAGCGATCGAAACCCGCGAGGACTTCGAGAAATACCCCTGGCCCACGCCGCGCGATGTAGACTACAGCCAGTTTGAGTTCGTCGAGAAAATACTGCCCGAGGGCATGAAGGTTATGGGGCTCACCGGCGGCGTGCTGGAGTGGGCGATGTGGATTATGGGCTACGAGCCCCTGTGCTACGCCCTGGAGGACGACCCGGAGCTTGTGGAGCAGGTTTTCGCGCGCGTGGGCGAGCTCGTCCTTGCCGCAAACGAAACGCTTGCCACAATGGACATGATCGGCGCGCTGTGGCTGGGCGACGACATGGGGTTTAAACACGCAACAATGCTCTCGCCGGAGCTTTTGCGCAAGCTCGTCCTCCCCTGGCATAGGCGCATTGCCCAGGCGGCACACGCCGCAGGCAAGCCGTTTTTGCTCCACTCCTGCGGCAACCTGACCGAGATTATGGACGACCTCATCGACTACGTGGGCATCGACGCCAAGCACTCGTTCGAGGACGTGATCGAGCCGGTGACCGAGGCCAAGCGGCGCTATGGCGGGCGCATCGCCCTGCTCGGGGGCATTGATATGGACCTGCTCGCGCGGGGAACGGAGGAGCAGGTGCGCCGGCGCACGCGCGAGGTGCTTGAGGCTTGTGCGCCGGGCGGGGGCTATGCCCTGGGCTCGGGAAACACGGTGGCCAATTATGTTAAGGTAGAGAACTTCCTGGCCATGCTCGACGAGGGGCTGAGATATGGGGCATAGCGCCTCTTGCGGGGAAAGCGAACGCCATGCGCCGCGCTTGCGCACCGCGGACTTAGACTACCACCTCCCGCGGGAGCTTATCGCCCAGCGGCCGGCGCAGCGGCGCGACATGAGCCGGCTGTTGGTCCTCCACCGCGACACCGGAGCAATCGAGCACCGCCAGTTTCGCGACCTGCCCCAGTATCTCAGGCCCGGCGACTGCGTCGTGCTTAACGACACCGCGGTCATCCCGGCGCGCCTGCTCGGCCGGCGCGTCCCCGGCGGGGGCCGCGCGGAGGTTCTCTTGCTTAAACCCGTAGACGGCTGGCCCGCGGCCGGCGAGGAGCTCTCCGCCGACCGCTGGTATGCTCTCGTCCACCCCGGCGCGCGCCTGCGCCCCGGCGCGCAAGTGGACTTTAGCCAGCCCGAAGGCCCCATGCTCGTGGCGCACATCGAGGCTATGGTCCCCGACCAGCGCGGGGTGCGCATTGTCCGCTTTGAGCACGACGTGCCGTTTGCCGAGGCGTTGAGCGTTCTGGGGCACGTCCCCCTTCCCCCATACATCGCCCGGCCCGACGAGCCCGAGGACCGCGAGCGCTACCAAACGGTCTACGCCACGCGGCCGGGGGCCGTCGCCGCGCCCACCGCGGGCCTGCACTTTACCGAAAAGATGCTTGCCGAGCTTCAGCGGCGGAGCGTCGCTGTGGCGCGCATTACCCTGCACGTGGGCTTGGGCACGTTTCGCCCCGTGGAGACGGAGCTCGTCGCCGACCATAAGATGGACGCGGAATGGTTTGAGATAACCCCCGAGGCCGCGGAGCAGATCAACCGCGCGCGCCAAGCGGGCGGGCGCGTCGTCGCCGTGGGGACGACGTGCGTGCGCGCGCTAGAAAGCGCGGCGGAGGAGGAGGGCACGGTGCGCCCGCGCCGCGGCGAGACGGAGCTGTTTATTGTCCCCGGGTATCGGTTTAAAGCCGTGGATGTGCTCCTGACGAACTTTCATCTGCCAAGATCAACCCTGTTTGCCCTTGTGGCGGCGTTTGCGGGGCTGGAGACGGTATTAGGTGCATATTCCGAAGCGGTGCGGCTGCGCTATCGGTTCTACAGTTACGGCGACGCGATGTTGATAATTTGAGCGCGGGGTGCTAAATTTGCGTTGCGCGGGGCGGCGGGCGGACCCTACAAAAAACTCCCCACAAAAAACTTGACATTACCGCACTCAACTTATATAATACCCCCGGCTGAGTTTTCAGCAAGAAGACGCAAAATACCAGACGCCGAGGCATAGTTTTGCGCTCCGGCTGTCGGATGGTGGTCGGAAATGGGAAAGATTGTGGGAATTGACCTGGGCACGACGAACTCCGTGGTCGCCGTAATGGAGGGCGGCGAGCCGGTGGTCATCCCCTCTGCCGAGGGTGGCCGCACGGTACCCTCCGTCGTGGGGTTCACCAAGACCGGCGAGCGCCTGGTCGGCATGCCTGCCAAGCGCCAGGCCATTGCCGAGCCCACGCGCACGATCACCTCGATCAAGCGCAAGATGGGCACGCGGGAGAAGGTGACCATTGACGGCAAGGACTACACCCCGGAGCAGATCTCGGCGATGATCCTCCAGAAGCTCAAGCGCGACGCCGAGGCCTATCTCGGGGAGGAAATCAAAGAGGCCGTCATTACCGTCCCCGCGTACTTCGACGACACCCAGCGCACGGCGACCAAGCAGGCCGGTGAGATCGCCGGGTTTAACGTGCGCCGAATCATCAACGAGCCCACCGCGGCCTCCCTGGCCTATGGCCTGGACAAGAAGGACGACGAGCTGATCCTCGTCTACGACCTGGGCGGGGGCACGTTCGACGTGTCCATCCTCGAGGTCGGCGGGGGCGTATTCGAGGTGAAAGCCACCTGCGGCGACACGCACCTGGGTGGCGACGACTTCGACCAGCGGATCATCGACTGGATGGTCGAGGAGTTTAAGAAGGAGCACGGCATTGACCTGAGCCAGGACCGCCAGGCGATGCAGCGCCTTAAGGAAGCCGCGGAGAAGGCGAAAATCGAGCTCTCCAGCGTAACCCAGACGACGATCTCCCTGCCGTTTATCACTGGCGACCAGACCGGGCCCAAGCACCTTGAGATGACCCTTACCCGGGCGAAGTTCGAGGAGCTGTGCGACGACCTGTTCCAGAAGACGATCGGCCCCTTGCAGAGGGCCATGGAGGACGCGGGGATTACCAAGGAGGACATCGACGAGGTTGTCCTCGTCGGCGGGTCCACGCGCATCCCGGCGATCCAGGAGCTGGTGGAGAAGTACACGGGCAAGACGCCGTGCAAGGGCGTTAACCCCGACGAAGTGGTGGCCATTGGCGCGGCGATCCAGGCGGGCGTGCTCGCCGGCGAGGTAGACGAGGTCGTGCTGCTCGACGTTACCCCGCTGTCGCTTGGTATCGAGACCCTGGGCGGGGTGTTTACCAAGCTCATCGAGCGCAACACGACGATCCCCACGCGCAAGACGGAGATCTTCACCACTGCCGCCGACGGCCAGACGCAAGTCGAGATCCACGTGCTCCAGGGCGAGCGCGAGATGGCGCGGTTTAACAAGAGCCTCGGGCGGTTCTATCTCACGGATATCCCGCCCGCACCGCGCGGCGTGCCGCAGATCGAGGTCACGTTCGACATCGACGCCAACGGCATCCTCAACGTCTCGGCGCGCGACAAGGCGACGGGCAAGGAGCAGAAGATCGTAATCACGGGCTCCGGCCAGTTGTCCGAGGACGAAGTGAAGCGGATGATCGAGGAGGCCGAGCGCCACGCGGAAGAGGACCGTCGCCTGCGCGAGGAGGCGGATACCAAAAACCGCGCCGACCAGCTCATCTATCAGACGGAGAAGACGCTTAAGGAGCTCGGCGATAGCGTCTCGGCCGACGACCGCAAGCGCGTGGAGGAGGCCATTAAGAAGGTCAAAGAGGCGCGCGACAGCGGCGACGTGGCCCGGCTGAAGGCCGCCAACGAGGAGCTGGAGCAGACGCTCTACTCGCTCTCCGAGGTGCTCTACAAGCGGGCCACGGCGCAGCAGCAGACGGCTGCGGGCAGCGGCAGCGAGCGGAGCTCCAGCGACGACGGCAACGGCCGCCCCGACGAGGGCGAAGTGATCGACGCGGAGTTCAAGGCCGAGTAGCGCGGCGCGTGCTCCGCGAGAGGGCTGGGGGCGGGCCGCCGGCATCTCCGGCGGCCGCCCGATAACGTGGCCGAGGAAAAGGAGGCCGAATTATGAGCAGTGCCCGGAAATCTCGCACGAAGACGAAGGCGAAGAGGAAGGCCCGCAGCAAGGCCAAGCAGGCCAAAAGCGCGGCTCAAGAGCACGATGCCGCGCGCTCGCTGGAGCAGATCCAGGCCGAGCTGGCGCAGTATGTGAGCAAGGTTGCCGGCCAGCTTAGGGTGAGCGCCTCGCAGCTTTATGATGCCGTTGTCGAGCGCGCGCAGGGGCTGCTCGGGCCGTATCATCCGCCCTATGACCTGCTCAGCCTAGAGGGCGAGCTGGTGCTTAGGGCCAACCTGCCCGGGGTGGACGCCGAGGCCGTGGAGATTAGCACCACGCGCAGCGAGGTGGAGATCTCCGGCACGATTCCCGAGCCTGCGGAGGACAGGGAGGCGTTCGTCACCCAGGGGCGGCCCACGGGCGAGTTTCAGCTTCGTGTGGCGTTGCCCAAGGCCGTCGTGCCCGAGAAGGCCGAGGCAAAAATGGCCAAGGGGGTGTTGGAGCTTCGCCTGCCCTTGGCCGCGGAGAAGCGCAAGCGCGCGCGGCGGGTGAAGATTAGCTCCGAGCAGTAGGGCAGGGAGCAGTTTCCTCTCCGAGAGCCGGAGCAAGCGCCCCGGCCTCGGAGAGGAGGTGAGCAGGGTTGGCTAAGGACTACTACGAGATTCTCGGCGTAAGCCGAAACGCGACGCAAAAGGAGATTAAGGCGGCCTATCGGCGGCTGGCCCGCAAATATCACCCGGACGTAAACCCCGGGGATAAGGAAGCTGAGGAGAAGTTTAAGGAAATCAGCGAGGCGTATCAGGTCCTCAGCGACCCGGAGAAGCGCCGGCAGTATGACACGTTCGGGCACAACTGGGAGCAGTGGGCCCGCGCCCAGGAGCAGGCCGGCCAAGGGGGCGGGTTCCGCGGGTTTACCGTGGAGTTCGGCCCGGACCAGTTCTCGGACCTGTTCGAGACCCTGTTCACCGGCGGGCGGTTTTCCGAAGCCGCGCGCGAGGCCCGGCGCCGGCCGCGCAAGGGAAAGGACATTACCTACGAGATTACTATTCCCCTGCACGAGGCGGTGTTTGGGGCGACCAAGGTGATCAACCTCGAGCTCGAGGAGGATTGCCCGGAGTGCGAGGGCACGGGGCGCGAGATGGTGACCTGTCCCGCGTGCGGGGGGACAGGGGTAAGCCGCGAAGCGGCGAGCCCGTTCGGGATGCTCCTCGGCCAGCCTTGTCTGGCCTGCGGGGGCAGCGGCCGGCAGGCGGGGGCGCGCTGCGCCCGCTGCGGGGGCAAGGGGCGCAAGCTGCGCTCGCGGCGCATCGAGGTGAAAATTCCCCCCGGCGTTAAAGACGGCGCCCGCCTGCGCATCTCGGGCGAGGGCGCCGCGGGAGCGCGCGGGGGCCAGCGGGGCGACCTGTATCTGAAGGTGTGCGTGCGCGAAAACGGGTTTTTCAAGCGTGTGGGCGACGATTTGGTGTGCGAGGTGCCCATTACGTTCGCCGAGGCCGCCCTTGGCGCGGAGATCAAGATCCCCACGAAGGACGGCCAGGCGACGTTGAAGATTCCCCCGGGCACGCAAAGCGGGCAGGTGTTGCGCCTGCGCGGGATGGGCGTGCCCAAGGCGCGGGGCGGCTGCGGCGACCAGCTCGTGCGCGTTAAGGTTACCGTGCCCAAGTCGCCCAGCCGGCGGGCGCGGGAGCTGATCGAGTCGCTCGCGCGCGAATGCCCGGAAAACCCGCGCAAGGACATCGAAAACTATCGCTTTAAGCCAAGCTAGCGGGGCGCACAAAAGCCCGAAGGGAGGTGGCAGAACATGCCGATCGATCGCGATGAGCCCGTCTACCGCATTGGGGTAGCGGCGCGGCTGGTCAACTGCCACCCTCAGACGCTCAGGCTATATGAGCGCATCGGGCTCGTCGTGCCCCGGCGGACGGAGAGCAACCAGCGCGCGTATTCGGAAAACGACATTGAGAGACTACGACAGATCCAGCGGCTTACGCAGGACCTTGGCGTGAACCTGGCGGGGGTGGAGGTGATCCTCGACCTGTTGGAAAAGCTCGGGCGAATGCGCCAGGAGATGGAGCAGCGCATTCGCGAGATCGAGGAGCAATATGAGCGGGAGATCGAGCAGCTTCGCCGCCGCCTGGAGGAGCTGAGTTAGGCGCAAGCCGCGACGCCACGGAGGTGTCGCTGATTATGAATATCGAGAGATATACCGAGAAAGCAAAAGAGGTGCTCGTTGCCGCGCAGGACATCCTGCAGCGTTATCGCAACTCGATTATGGACGTCGAGCATGTGCTGCTGGCGATGCTCGAGCAGGAGGGTGGCCTGGCGCGGGAGATCATCGAGCACGCCGGCGGGTCGGGCGCGGCCGACGCCCTGCGCCTGAAGGTGGAGCGGGCGATCGCCAAGATGCCCCAGGTGGTCGGCCCGAGCGCCTCAAACCAGGTGCAGATCTTTATCTCGCCCGAGCTGCGCCGGGCGAACGACCTCGCCGCGCAGGAAGCGGAGCGCCTGGGCGACGAGTTCATCGGCGTGGAGCACCTGCTCATCGGGATCCTCGCCGAGGGGACGAGCGAGGCCGCGCGCCTGCTCCGCGAAGCGGGGATCGACCGCGAGACGGTGTATAGCGCGCTGAAGGCCGTGCGCGGCTCGGCGCGCGTGGCCGACCCCAACCCCGAGGAGAAATATCGCACCCTCGAGCGCTATGCCACGGACCTTACCGAGCTCGCCCGCCAGGGCAAGCTCGACCCGGTAATCGGCCGCGAGGAGGAGATCAACCGCGTTATTCAAGTGCTCTCGCGGCGGACGAAGAACAACCCCGTGCTCATCGGCGAGCCGGGCGTGGGCAAAACGGCGATCGTCGACGGCCTGGCCCAGCGCATCGTCCAGGGCGACGTGCCCGAGTCCTTGCGCGACAAGCGCATCGTTGCCCTGGATATGGGCGCGCTTGTCGCGGGGTCGAAGTTCCGCGGCGAGTTCGAAGAGCGCCTGAAGGCCGTGATGGACGAGATCCGCAAGGCGAAGGGCGAGATCATTCTGTTCATCGACGAGCTGCACACGGTGGTCGGCGCGGGCGCCGCGGAGGGGGCGATCGACGCTTCGAACATGCTTAAGCCGGCGCTCGCCCGGGGCGAGCTGCGCTGCATTGGGGCGACGACCCTCGACGAATATCGCAAGCACATCGAGAAGGACGCGGCGCTCGAGCGGCGCTTTCAGCCGGTAATGGTCGAGGAGCCCACCGTGGAGGAGACGGTGGAGATCCTCAACGGCCTGCGCCCGCGCTACGAGGAGCACCACGGGGTAAAGATCTCCGACGAGGCGCTCGAGGCGGCGGCGAAGCTCTCCGCGCGCTACCTTACCGAGCGCTTTTTGCCGGACAAGGCGATCGACCTCATCGACGAGGCGGCGTCGAAGCTGCGCATGGAGATCCAGAAGATGCCGCCGGAGCTGAAGGAGATGGAGCAGCGGCTGGCCGAGCTTACCCGCCAAGGCCAGGAGGCCGTGGCGCGGCAGGAATACGAGCGCGCCGCGGAGCTGCGCGACGAGGCCGACCGCCTGCAGCGCGAATATCGCAAGGCGCGCGAGCAGTGGGAGCGCGAGACGGGGCTGGACTCCGTCGTCGACGCCGAGGACATCGCGGAGATCGTCTCCAAGTGGACGGGCATTCCCGTCTCGCGCCTGTTTGAGGAAGAGGCGGAGCGCCTGCTGCACATGGAGGAGTATCTGCACCGGCGGATCAAGGGCCAGGACGAGGCCGTGCGCGCCGTTTCCGAGTGCATCCGGCGCAGCCGCGCGGGGCTGAAGGATCCCAAGCGGCCCATCGGCTCGTTCATCTTCCTCGGGCCCACCGGGGTGGGGAAGACGGAGCTCGCCCGGGCGCTGGCGGAGTTTTTGTTCGACGACGAGTCGGCGATGGTGCGCATTGACATGTCGGAGTATATGGAGAAGCACTCCGTGTCGCGCCTGCTCGGGGCCCCGCCGGGCTATGTGGGCTACGAGGAAGGCGGGCAGCTTACCGAGGCCGTGCGCCGGCGGCCGTATCGCGTCATTCTCCTGGACGAGATCGAAAAGGCGCACCCGGACGTGTTCAACGTCCTGCTTCAGATACTTGAGGACGGGCGGCTCACCGATGCTGCGGGGCGCACCGTGGACTTTAAGAACACGGTAATCATCATGACCTCGAACATCGGCAGCCGCTACCTTAAGCCGGTAAACCCGGCGCTCAGCGAAATCGAGCGCGAAATGGAGTATGAGCTGCAAAAGCAGCAGGTGCTCGAGGAGCTAAAGGAAGTCTTCCGGCCGGAGCTGCTCAACCGCATTGACGAAGTGATCGTCTTCTCGCCGCTCAACGAGCAGCAGATTCGGGAGATCGTCGAGCTGTTCGTAGAGCGCGTGCGCGAGCAGCTTGCGGAGATGGGGATGGACCTGGAGGTCACCGAGGCCGCGCGGAAGGTGCTCGCCGAGCAGGGGTTTGACCCGGAATATGGGGCGCGCCCCCTGCGGCGCACCGTGCAGCGGCTGATCGAAAACCCGCTTTCCCGGGCGATTTTGGCCGGGGAGTTTAAGGCGGGCGACGTTATCGTCGCCGACGCTCCGGAAGGGAGCATTGTCTTTTCCAAAAAGCAAGCTGCGCCAGTTTCTGTTTCCGATGGAGGAAATGAATAATGAGCGAAGCCAGTGCGCGCCGACAGTCCAGCACGGGACGAAAGCGGCGTCCGACGAAGGCCGAGCTCGAACGGGAGCTTGAGAAGGTGAAGGCGGAACTGGAACAGACGAAGGCCAGCGCAGCGCAACTGGAGGAGCAGATCGCCCAGGAGCGGGAGCGGCTGCTCCGGCTGCGCGCGGACTTCGAGAACTACAAAAAGCGCGCGGCGCGCGAGCGGAGCGACGCCGCGACGGTGGCCAAGGCGGACCTCGTGGCGCGCATCCTCCCCGTGCTCGACAACCTAGAGCGGGCGCGGGAGGCGGCGGAGCGCGACGGGAGCCCCGCGGTGGCCGAGGGGATTCGCATGGTGAGCGAGCAGTTTCTCGCGGCGCTCGCCGAGGAGGGCGTGGAGCCCATCCCCGCCGTGGGGCAGCCGTTTGACCCGATGCTCCACGAGGCCGTGGGGCGCGAGAAGACGGACGAGGTGGCCGAGGGCTATGTCGTCCGCGAGGAGGAGCGCGGGTTTCGCCTGGGCGAGCGCGTCATTCGCCCGGCAAAGGTGATTACCGCGGAGCACCCGGACGACAACAAGCCCGACCAATAAGGCAAGTTTTCCCTTGACGGGCAGAGGGCTGTATTGCTAATGTTGCCCGACGCTGGGTTTGGCGAGGATAACCGGCGTTGCGCCGGAGAGGGAATTCGTTCTCGCGCTCGCTGCGAGCAGTAACCTGAGAGGAGGTGCGCTAGATGATCAAGCCGCTGGGCGACAGGATTTTGGTTAAGCCCGATCCCGAGGAGGAGACGACGCCGGGAGGGATCGTCCTCCCCGATACGGCGCAGGAGAAGCCCCAGAAGGGGACCGTGGTCGCCGTGGGCGAAGGCGCGCTCACCGAGGATGGCACACGCCTGCCCATCGAGGTGAAGGTAGGCGACCGGGTGATCTACTCCAAGTATGGCGGCACGGAGGTCCGTGACGGCGACGAGGAGTATGTCATCCTGCGCGAGGACGACATCTATGCCATCGAGGTGACCGAGGCGAAGCCGGCCAAGAAGACGGCCGCCAAGAAGAAGGCCAAAAAGAAGGCCGGCAAGCGCGCCAAGTAGCGCGCTTCGGTTCCAGAAAGTTCCATCCTGGAGCAACGGAGGATGAGCGGAAATGGCCAAGGAGCTGCTTTACAACGAAGAAGCACGACGGGCGTTGGAACGGGGAGCCGAAGCGGTGGCCGACGCGATCAAGGTCACCCTCGGGCCCCGCGGGCGCAACGTGATCCTCGACAAAAAGTTCGGCTCGCCCACGGTGACCAAGGACGGCGTTACCGTGGCCAAGGAGATCGAGCTCGAGGATCGCTTTGAGAACATGGGCGCCCAGCTTATTCGCGAGGTGGCCTCGAAGACCAACGACGTCGCCGGCGACGGGACGACCACGGCGACCGTCCTCGCCCAGGCGATGATCAAAGAGGGCCTGAAGAACGTCGCCGCCGGGGCGAACCCCATGCTCATGAAAAAGGGCATTGAGGCCGCCGTGGAAAAGGTCGTCCAGGCGATTAAGAAAATGGCCATCCCCGTGGCCGATGAGGAGGCCATCGCCCAGGTCGCCGGCGTCGCGGGCAACGACCCGGCCATCGGCAAGCTTATCGCCGAGGCGATGTCCAAGGTCGGCAAAGACGGCGTGATCACCGTCGAGGAGTCCAAGAGCGCGGATACCCGCCTCGAGCTCACCGACGGGATGCAGTTCGACAAGGGTTACCTCTCCCCGTACTTCGTCACCGACCCGGAGAGCATGGAGGCCGTGCTCGAGGACCCGTTCATTTTGCTCTACGAGAAGAAGATCAGCTCCGCCGCGGACATCGTGCCCTTGCTGGAGAAGGTTGCGCGGGCGGGCAAGCCCCTGGTGGTCATCGCCGAGGACGTGGAGGGCGAGGCGCTGGCCACTCTCGTCGTTAACCGCATTCGCGGGACGATCCAGTGCGCTGCGGTAAAGGCCCCCGGGTTCGGTGAGCGGCGGAAGGCGATGCTCCAGGATATCGCCATCCTCACCGGCGGGACGTTCATCTCCGAAGACCTCGGGCTGAAGCTGGAAAACGTGGAGCTGGACGTCCTGGGCAAGGCCCAGCGCGTGGTCATCGACCGCGAGAAGACGACGATCATCGGCGGCGCGGGCGACCCCGAGGCGATCAGCGGGCGCATGGAGGAGCTGCGCAAGGCGATCGAGGAGACGGACTCGGACTACGACCGGGAGAAGCTGCAGGAGCGGCTGGCCAAGCTCGCCGGCGGCGTGGCCGTGATCCAGGTCGGCGCGGCGACGGAGACGGAGCTTAAGGAGAAAAAGCATCGCTTCGAGGACGCGCTCAACGCTGCCCGGTCGGCGGTCGAGGAGGGCATTTGCGCGGGCGGCGGCGTGACCCTCCTCCGCGCGCAAAAGGCCCTCGACACCCTGCGCCTGAAAGGCGACGAGAAGATCGGCGCGTCGATCGTCCGGCGCGCGCTTGAGGAGCCGTTGCGCCAGATTGCCGAAAACGCCGGCTGGGAGGGCAGCGTGGTCGTCGAGCGCGTGCGCCAGATGAAGGAGCACGAGGGGTTTAACGCGCTCGCCGAGCGCTACGAGGACCTCGTCAAAGCGGGGATCATCGACCCCGTGAAGGTCACGCGCCACGCTGTGGAAAACGCGGCGAGCATCGCCGGGCTCCTCCTGACCACCGAGGCGCTCATCTCCGAGATCCCCGAGGAAGAGAAGGAGAGCACCCCGCCGCCGTACTAGTGTGAGCGAGAGCGGGGCGCGCGTCGCGGGAGGATGCGCGGCGCGCGCCTTTTGTTTTGCGGGAAAAAATGGTTTGTGGGGTTGACAGGGGCGGTGTTGGGGATTACGATGGCAACATGGGGTTTTGGCCCCTCCTTAAAGCCAGCCTGGGAGGGCGTTTTCGGAGTGCGCGGTACTGTTAAATGGTTCAATAACTCCAAGGGCTATGGATTTATTGAACCAGAAGGCGGCGGCAAGGACGTTTTCGTTCACTACTCCTCGATCATGATGGAAGGCTTCAAGTCCCTCGACGAGGGCGAAGAAGTCGAGTTTGATGTCGAGGAAAGTGAAAAGGGTCCCCAGGCCGTCAACGTAAGGCGAATTGGGGCTGGCGGCAGCGAGCCCATGTATTAGCTGCCCCTTTGTCCCCGGAGCAAAGTTCAGCGCTGTCCCGCGGCTGCGCCAGCGCGGCGTTGGGCTGCGGCTGAGTATGTGGGTGTGGAAGTTTTGCGTCTGCGCCGAGTTGCTCGTCGGCGCATTTTGCTTTTTGCTCCAAGCTCTCGTTCAGCTTTGCCCAGCTCGAGCCCTGTTTGCCTTGGCCCATCGCTGCAGGTGAGCTGCCCCTCGTTGCAGAATGAGCGAAGCGACGCTACCAACTTTTCTCAAGGTAGGCGATGCGAATGACACAGCACATCTCGCGCAGGCAGTTCATAAAGGCTCTGGGCGCCGCGGGCGCGCTCGGGCCCCTTGCCCTCGCCGAGCAGGGGGCGCAGGCTGCGGCAAAGCCGAACATCGTGGTCATCCTCTCCGACGACCAGGGCTATGTGGACTCCGGCTGCTATGGGGGGAAGGACGTGCGCACGCCAAACATCGACCGCTTAGCTGCGGAGGGCGTGCGGCTCACGGACGGCTACGTGAGCTGCCCCGTGTGCAGCCCGACGCGCGCGGGGATTATGACCGGCCGCTATCAGCAGCGCTTCGGCTATTACACCAACCAAGCGTCGAACGTCGCCGGCCTGCCCCTGGAGGAGATTACCTTGGCCCAGGTCCTGCGCAGCGCGGGCTACGCCACGGGCGCCATCGGCAAGTGGCACCTGGGGACGCAGCCCGACCGCCACCCCATGAGCCGCGGGTTCGACGAGTTCTACGGCTTCCTCGGGGGCGCGCACAGCTACATTAAGCTGCGCCGCGAGGACATTCCCGCGAACCCCATCATGCGCGGCAGAGAAGCGATCGACGAGCAGGGCTACCTTACGGACTTGTTCACGCGCGAGGCCCTGAGCTTTATCGAGCGGCACAAGCGCGAGCCGTTCTTCCTTTATCTGGCCTACAACGCCGTCCACGGCCCGCTTGAGGCGACGGAGAAATACCTGAGCAGAGTAAAAGCGGACGACCCCAAGCGGCGCACCTACCTGGCCATGCTCGCCGCGCTGGACGACGGCGTGGGCGCGGTGCTGGACAAGCTCGAGGAAGTAGGGGTGAGCGAGAACACCCTGGTGTTCTTCCTCACCGACAACGGCGGGCCTACGCCGAAGACGACGGCGAACAACGGCCCCCTGCGCGGGACGAAGGGCACGGTATGGGAGGGGGGCATTCGCGTGCCGTTTATCGTGCGCTGGCCGGCGAGGCTGCCCGCGGGAAAGACGTGCTCCGAGCCGGTGATTTCGCTAGACATTTTCCCGACGTGCCTTGCCGCGGCGGGGGTGCCCCTGCCCCGCGGGCGCACCTACGACGGGAAGAACCTTATCCCCACGCTTGCGGGACGCTCCTCCGGCCCGCTGCACGAGGCTTTGTTCTGGGCGTTTCGCTGGTCTCCCAACGGCGGCTTCTGGGCCATTCGCCGGGGCGAGTGGAAGCTCGTGCACGATGCGGGCACGCTGCACCTGTTTAACCTCGCCGAGGACATCGGCGAGCAGAGAGACCTGGCCCAGGACAAGCCGCAGCTCGTTAAGGAGCTGAGCGAGCAGTACTACGAGTGGCGCAAGCAGATGGCCGATCCGATAACCCCACCCGCGGAGCTAAAGCAGCGCTTGGGGGGCAAGAAAAGAAGGGGCCGGGGCAAGGGGAAGTAGCGCCACTAGGCCGCATTGCCCTAGCACGTCCGGCGCCAGGCGGGGACGAATTCAAGCGGCTGCCAGTCCTCGGGATAGTCGTAGAGCTTGCGCATGAGGTCGACAATGTCCTCGGCGACGACCTCCCGCGTATGGGCGTCGATGACCTTGCTGTGGGGCGGCGGGTTTTCCTCGTCAAATGTGGGCTCCACGCGCTCGTCGCGAAACACGATGGGGCTTTCCAGACGAAAAGGCTCGACCTTGTCGACGACGCGCATGGCCTGCTCCGCGCCCTCGCGGATGAGCTCGCATGCCCGGCGCGGGGGAATGTGCCGCGCGGAGTGCCTGCTCATGCCGAACTTCACGGGCACGGTAACCACGCCGGGGATAAGCTCCTCGACCTCGCGGCAGAGGTGGGCGTCGCCGGTGGCGAAGACAAACGGGACGCCGTAATGCCCGGCGATTGCCGCCTGCAGGCCGACCTCGCCCAGGGAGATGCCGTTGAACGTCCAGTTGCGGATCGCCGAGCTCATCGTGTGGCACAGGCAGGCGCCGGGCGTGCCCGCCTTGGCGTGCGCGCCGACGATGCCCGTAGCGTGGCACGTCTCGTCGAGGTAAGGCAGCCAGCGCGGGCGCTGCTTGCCGTTGATTACCGTTACCCGGGGGTCGATTTCGTCCAGGTCAATGGTATAGCCCGCGCCGTGGCCGTCGTTGACGATAACCTCCGTCGCCCCGCCGGCGAAAAAGCCCTCCACGGCCGCGTTGACCTCGCGCGCCAGCCAGCGCCTTTGGCGCAGGCGGGTCTCGGCGTTTATCGGGCTCGCGTCGTCGCGGTTCTCCCAGTCGTAGACGCCAGCAACGCCCTCTAGGTCGGTCATAAGATAGATTTTCACGGGTCGTTCCCCCTCGAGCTTTGGTTCTTGTTTGCCCCGCCGGCGCACAGTCTTCTCAGCGCGCGGCAGGGATCCTCGGTCGAGAGGCAAACGTCTGTTAGTAACGAGGCGAGGGAGGAGGGCACGGCCATGGGCAAAGCGTGCGCTGGTTTGGCTGCCGTTGCGCTTGCCGCGGCGGCAATTTGCCTTGCCCCGCGCGGGGGAAACAGCACCGCAGCTGGCGCGCCGCAGGGCACGGGCCTGGCGAGCAAGTACCCGGGCGACGCGGGCATCGAGCGCGACCCGGCGGTAATCTTCGCGGAAAGCTTCGAGCGCGGGACGCTTGAGGAAATCGGCAGGCGCTGGGGCGATGTGAGCAACAAAGGAGGCAAGGCCCTTGCCCTCGACGGCGACGTTCCCCCGGGAAGCGCGGGCCGGCGGTCGCTTAAGGTTACCGCGACGGTGGGCGAGAACACCGGCGGGCACCTGTATCATACTTTTCCCCCGGGCGAGGACGAGATCTATGCCCGGTTTTACGTAAAGTTCGCCGAGGACTGCAGCTATATTCACCACTTCGTGACCATCGGCGCGCAGAAAAATCCCCCGCGCTGGCCACTGGGGCGCGCGGGGCTGCGCCCCTCCGGCGCGGAGCGGTTTACCGTGGGCATCGAGCCCTGGGGGGCAGGGGGGAAATATCCCCCGCCTGGGGCGTGGAACTTTTACGTCTATTGGTGCGAGATGAAACAATCCGCCGACGGCCGCTACTGGGGCAATGGCATCAAGCCCTCGCGGCCCGCGCTCGCCCTGCGCGGCCGGTGGCAGTGCGTCGAGGTATACATTAAGTGCAACAACCCCCCGCAGCACGACGGCGAGCTGGCCCTGTGGATCGACGGCGAGCAGAAGCTTTACGTAAAGCGGGGGACGCCGCGCGGACCGTGGACGGGAATGGGCTTCGAGGTGCTTGAGCGCGGCGGCGAGCCGTTTGAGGGATTTATGTGGCGCACCGAGCGCGATGTTAAGGTTAACTTCTTCTGGCTCATGCTTTACGTCACGGAAAGCGCCCTGCGGCGCAACAAAGTGGCCGACACGCGGCTGAAAAACACCGTGTGGTTCGACAACATCGTCCTCGCCCGGCAATATGTGGGGCCGATCGCCCCGCGTTAGCGCATCCGCGCTCAGCGGCGCTCGATGAGCGTAACGGTAACGTAGATAAACCCGTCCGTGTGCTGATATAGGCCAACGCCGGCCTCGTCGCAGACGGAGCTGAGGAGGGCCTTTCTCGTCGTCTCGCGCTCGAACATCTTGTCTACGATTACCGAAGCCACGGGGCCGTTGGTAAAGAACTTCCACACCCACTCGTAGGGGTAGCCGGCGCTGATTCCTGCCTGGGCGAGGCGCTGGTCGGGCGTCTGGCCCTCCGGGGTAACGGGCGAGAGGTAGCCCCGCTGGGCCATGTCCTCGCTGTGGGCGAGGGAGATCGCGGAGATGTCCTCGGCGAGCGAAAGGTCGGGCACGCCGGCGGCGCGCCGGCGCTCGTTGATTAGGTCAACGACGGACGCCTGCTCCTGCGCAAGCTGCTCCTCGGTAAACTGGGCCATGCGCTTGATAAACACTTGGGTGAAGTAAAAGTAGCCGTCGGCGCCAAAGGCCACGCCCACGCCCGTTTCGTCCACAACGGTGCTCATCATGGTTGCGCGGTGCGGGGGGCTGGCGAGCCAGCTTTGCACGGCCTCCTCGGCCGGCGTGCTTTGGTTTGCGTTTTTGTGGATGTTTTCGCCCACGGCGGCGGTCATAATCCCCGCGCTTTCGATGCGCTGCTGGACGCGCTGGCCCTCGGGGTTTTCGTGGCTAAAGTAGCCGCGCCGAGCCATGTCCTCGCTGTGCGCGCGGGCGATGGCGGAAAGGTCCGCGGCAAGCGTTAGCGCAGGGACGCCCTCCGCGGCGCGCGCTTGGTTTACGAGCTGAAACACCTTTGCCTCAAGCTCGGCGACCGTGTGCCCGCCGGGGAGAGGAGGGAGCGCGGGCGTCGCCCCCGGTGTTGACCCGGGCGAAGGGGTGGGCGCGGCGCCCCCTCCGCCCTGCCCGGGAAGCTGCAGCGCGCAGCCCATAGCGAAAAGCGCGACACAGGCGAGCGCAAGCACAAGAGCGCGCCATAAGCCAGGCAAACGAAAAAGCATGTCGCAAACCCTCCGCTGGGCGTTGTGCCAGAGCGGCCGCGGCGCGAGCTAACGCAAAAACTGTAAGCCGCGAGACGGGCTGCCCCAGGGCAACGGATCGATTTTTCAGACGGCTCCGAGCGAGGCCAAGTTGCCACGCTCGCGCCGCGGCGGCAGGCTAATGAAAGACAAGCTTTAAAAACTCGCTTTGGGGCATGGCGTGGATGTAGCGCGGGTCGCGCATCTCGGCCTCAAACCGCGCGCGGACAACCTCGTTGCGCTCGATCCGGCAGTCGCCCCAGTCCGCCCAGCGCGGATATTTCGCCCAATCCCAGTTGATGTAGCAGAAACCCTTTACGTGGGGGTTGTCGCGAATATAGCGGAAGTAGGGAGCAAACCACGTCTCCCACGACTTCTCGCCCTCTAGCACGCCTACATGGCGGGGGGTTGATTCGCCGATGATGATGGGGTGCTTGTGCTCCAAGGCGTCGCGGGTGAAGCGCAGGGTAATCGCTGCGGTGAAGTGCCTGGGGGAGAAGAGGTCGATGGACCACCAGTCTACGTAGTCGTCGCCGGGGTAAAAGTCCATGTAGTTGGGCCGGCCGCCGGGGGCAAAGCACCACAGGGTGGCCACGTTGTCCACGCCGCGCTCGCGAAAGGCATTAACGAGCCGGCGCCAAGCGGCGATGTACGTCTCCGGCGCATAGCCGTTCCACGGGCCGTTGAACTCGTAGCCAATGCGCAAGAACACGGGCCGGCCGAGGCTCTTTAGCCCGCGGCAGAGGACGGCGATCTGTTCGTCGAACTCGCCCGCGGCGACACGATGCTCGTAATGCTCTTCGGGCCGTCCGTCGCGCCCCAGGCTCAGGCCAATTTGGGGCATCGTCCCGGGATAGCGGTCGAGCGTCGCGGCCAGCCGCATAAACCACGCTTGGGAAATGCGGTTTAGCCCGCAATAGGTCATGAACAACGCGGGCTTGTTTGGGCCAATGGCGTTCCAGTAGTTGTCGAACGCGTCCGGGCTTTGCCCCGCGCCGTGAATTACGCGGTCGCCGCGGGGCTCGAATTTTCGGCCGAAGTCCAAGCCAAGCGCAGCGCCGCTGCCCAGGAGGAAAAGCGCGGCGCAAAGAGGGAGCCAAAGCAGCGCGCCTCGCACCATAACAAATCCTCCGCAAACGAAATTGCCCTGCGGACAAGGAGTGGTTCGCCCCAGGGCACGGTTGTCCTTTGCGCAACGGCGGACATAGGGCAGCCGGAGGGATATTGCGCAACAGAAAAGAGCCGCCTCAAAAACCTAAGTGCGACGCGGGCCGGCAGAGGGCGGATATTCCGAGCAAGAGAGGTATGCGCCGGCGTGCGGGGAACATCACCGCGCCGCGCACCGGGCGCGCCGGCAACGGCCTGGGCAAGCCCCAGCGCCTGCGCAGCGCGCGCCACTACCCCGGCTTGCGGGAAACGGAGGGTGAGCTACGCGTGTCGCGAGTTGCGCTGGCGGCGTTGTCGCTGCTCGTTCTGCTGCTTTGCGCTGTGCCGTGCGCTGCGGGAAAGGCCACAGCGCAAACGAGCACATACTACCAAGTGCGGCTTACCGTGCCCCAGGGGCAGGCGAGCTATCTCTCCCTGCGCCGGCTAAAGCTTTTCGCGCAGGGGCGGCTGGGCGAGAAAGTAACCTATTACGTGCAGGGGATTTACAAGCTGGGCAACCGCAGCGCTACAGATGGCCGGCCGTATTTGCAAGAGGCGCG
>CAZMGT010000029.1:0-43261 GCA_964565895.1 uncultured Armatimonadia bacterium | reverse complement strand
CCGTTTCGCGCGGTAGAGCTGGTAGACGAGCACCGCTCATCGGAGGAGGCGCGGCGACTATATTTTCAGCAGCAACCGCCGCGGGGGCTGGCGCGACTAATACCTGCCTGGCTGCGCCCGGTGGCCGAGCCCCTGGACGGCTACTCCGCCTGGGTGCTCGGCCGGAGGTACTTCGCCCGGCGTTCTGCGGAGGAGCAGCGGTGAGGGAAATCTATTTCTCCTGGGCCATTCGCGAGGCCCTTGCCGAGGAGATGGAGCGCGACGAGCGTGTGTTCCTGCTCGGCGAGGACATCGCCGAATATGGCGGGGCGTTTAAGGTTACCGAGGGGCTCGTCCAGCGCTTCGGCAAAGAGCGCGTGCGCAACACGCCGATCTCCGAGAACACGATTATCGGCGTGGCCGCGGGAGCCGCGATGTGCGGCATGCGCCCCGTGGCCGAGATTATGTTTATGGACTTTATCACCCTCGCCATGGACCAAATCGTTAACCACGCGGCAAAGTTCCACTATATCTACGGCGAGGAGGTCACCGTCCCCCTGACTATTCGCACGCCCACCGGCGGCGGAGGCCGGGGCTATGGCCCGACGCACTCGCAGTCGCTTGAGTCGTGGTTTATCGGGGTGCCCGGGCTAAAGGTCGTCGCCCCGTCCACGCCGCACGACGCGAAGGGGCTGCTTAAGTCGGCGATTCGCGACGACAACCCGGTGCTCTTTTTGGAGCACAAGGTGCTCTATGGGCGGCGGGGCCCGGTGCCCGAGGAGGAATATACCGTGCCCCTGGGCAAGGCCGCGGTAACGCGCGAGGGCGAGGATATCTCGATCATCGCCTACTCGCGGATGGCCGAGGAAGCGCTTATCGCCGCGGAGAGCCTCGCCGAGCAAGGGATCTCCGCCGAGGTTGTTGATCTGCGCACGCTGCTTCCGCTCGATATGGAAACGGTTCGCGCGTCGGTGGTTAAAACGGGGCGCGTGTTGCTCGTCGAGGAGGGGATAAGCATTGGCGGGGTTGCCGCAGAGGTGGGGTTTAGGATTTTCGAGGAGGCGTTTGAATACCTCGACGCGCCGCTGAAGCGCCTGGGCGCGGGGTTTGCCCCCATGCCCTGCGCCGAGAACCTTGAGCGGCAAATGGTTCCCCTCGCGGCGGACATCGAGGCCGCCGCCCTGGAGCTGCTAGAAGCCTAGCGCGAGATGGGCGCGGGAGGGCAAGATGAACCCACTGGTTAGCGTGGTTGTCCTGAGCTATAACAAGCGGGCGTATACGAAAAAGTGCTTGGAGAGCCTGGCCAGCTCAACCTGGCGCCCCATGGAGATAATCGTCGTAGACCAGGGCTCGACCGACGGCAGCCGGGAAATGATCGAGCAGATGAAACAGACCCTTGCCGAGCAGGGGATCGAGCTGCGCACGATCTATAACGAGCGCAACGTCGGCGCGCCCACGGGGCGCAACCAGGCGATGGACATTGCTCGGGGCGAGTACTTAGCGTTTGTAGACAACGACGTGGTGGTTAAGGACCGCGACTGGCTGGAGAAACTGATCGCCTGCCTCGAGGAGGACCCGCGGCGGGCGGTCGTTTCCCCCAAGCTGCTCTTTCCCCCGCCCATGGACATCATCGAGTTCGCCGGCTGCGCTGTCTCGCCCAGCGGGCGCGTACAATATATGGGCCGTGGCCAGCCCGCCGACGACCCGCGGTTTAACGAGCCCAAAGAGGTGCAGTGCCTGATTAGCGCGTGCATCGTCGTTCCTCGGCGGGTAATCGACGACGTGGGGAAAATGGACGAGGCCTATAACCCGGTGCAGTACGAGGACTTAGACTGGTGCTACCGCATGCGCTCCAAGGGCTATGTCTGCTACTACCTGCCCACGGCGGAGATGTATCATTACGAACACATCACCACGAACGGGTCGGAGGACATCAACTTTAAGTACGTAACAATAAAGAACGGGTTGCTCTTTAAGCGGCGCTGGCGGCACATGTTCGAAAAGGAGGGCGGCCCGCCAGACGAGGAGACGAAATGGCAGCACATCGAGCGGGTGCGCCTTGAGGAGCAGTAACGCGGCGATGGGTGGCGTGTCCAATTTAACAGCGTCATCCGGCCCGCAAAGGCGTCAGAAAAGTTAGCTCAGCTTCGCGCGCTGTTGCGAAAGAGGGATGTCCATGCCTACTCCGGATGAACTGAAGCCGCAGCTTAAAGAGATGATTGTGGAAAAGCTGTTTTTGCAGGTCGACCCGCAGAGCATCGGCGATGAGCAGTCGCTGATGGATGAATACGGCGTGGATTCGGTAATGCTCTTTGAGATCGTGGTCGGCTTGGAGGAGAAATTCAACGTAACCCTCGAGGACGACGAGTTTGACATCGAAACGTTCAAAAACGTGCAGAGCATTGCGGAGTTCGTGGCCAAGAAGCTCAATAGCGAATGACGCAAAACCTCCAGGGCGAACAGAACTTCTTCGCCGACATCGCCGGAGGGGCAATCTATTGCACCTACCACGCCCCTGCGGGACAACCTAAGCGGGCGGTTCTCTTTTGCTCGCCGATTCACGAGGAGAAGAAATCCGTCCATCGGCCTTTTGTAGATGCCGCGCGCGCTCTGGCCCAGCGCGGGGTTGCCGCGCTGCGCTTTGACTACCGGGGCACGGGCGACAGCCCGGGGGAGCCTATGGACGTTACCCCGGCGACGATTCACGAGGACATCCTCGCCGCGGCGGAGATCGTCCGCGAGCGCTCGGGCTGCGCCGAGCTGGACATCGTGGCCATGCGCTTGGGGGCAACGTTTGCCGCGCTGGCCCTGGGCGAGCTGGCCCCGCGGCGGGCATTGCTCTGCGAGCCTATTGCCCAGGGCAAGCGCTACCTCGCCCGCGCGCGTACGCGCAAACGCGTGCGCAAAATGGTTACCGCGGCGGAAAGCGGCGGCCAAGCGAGGCCCACCAGCGCCGACGACGAGGCGGAGGGGTTCTTCGACTTCGACGGCCACCCCATCGGCCTTGAGGCCGTGCGCCAGCTTGACGAAATTGACCTTATGGCCAGCGATGCGCCGCTTTGTGCGGAGATTGTTATCCTAGAAATTGCCCCTAGGGAAAAAGCGAGCGCGCAAGCCTTGGCGCTCGCCGACAAGTTCCGCGAGCGCGGGGCGCGCGTGGCAAACAGGGTAATCGTCGCCCCGCCGTTCTGGAACGCCCTAGACCCTGTATCGGTGCCGGAGTTTACCGAGGTCGTGCTTGAGGCGCTGCTCGGGGAGGGGCTGTCCGAGGCGGCCCGGGCGGGCTCGTGAGGTGGGCCATGGCCGAGCGACCGTATGCCTTTTCCTGCCAGGGGATGACCATCCGCGGGATCCTCCATGAGCCCGACGGCGGCGGCCGCGGGGCGGATGTAATTTTGTTTCACGGCTGGGGCGGCTACCGCGTGGGGCAAAACGGGCTTTTGGTGCAAGCGGCGCGCAGGTTTTGCCGCGAGGGGTTTAGGGTTTTGCGCTTTGACTTTCGCGGGCGCGGGGAAAGCGACGGGCGCGTGGAGGAGCACGACCTTAACTCGATGATCGAAGACGCCAAGGCGGCGCTCGAGCACGTGCGCCAAAAGCTGGGGGCAAAGCGCGTTTTCGCCGGGGGAATTTGCTCCGGGGGCGAGGTTGCCGTGGGCACGCTTTACGACGGCGAGCAGTGGGATGGGGTAATGCTCTGGTCGGCGCCGGTGTTTTCCGCCGAGGCCACGGCGGCGCGCAAGCTGCGCAAGTCGCTCTCCTACCTCGGGGCATATGTGCGCAAGCTTTTTCTGCGCGAGACGTGGGCCAAGCTGTTCGCCGGGCGCATTCGCTTCGACATCATCCGGCGCGTGCTCCTCGGGGGCTCGGTACACGAGAAAAAGGAGGGGGAGCGCGCGGAGATGTCGCGCAGCGATGTCCTCCCCGGGCGCTGCCCGCACGTCCTGCTTATCTATGGCACGGCGGACCCCATCGCCAACGAGGCGATCGACGCCTATACCGAGCTGTTTACGCGCTCTGGGGCGAAGGTTAAGCTGCACCGGGTTCAGGGGGCAAACCACGGGTTTTACGGCTATCGCTGGCAGCAGGAAGTAATCGCTGAGTCGGCGCGCTGGCTGGTCGAGCGCACCGCGGAGCAAGGCCAATGATCCGCATCCTCTACGTGGACCACGTGTCGCAGCTCGGCGGCGCCCAAATCTCTCTGCTTACCCTCCTGCGCGGGCTCGACCGTCGACGATTCGAGCCGCACGTGGCCCTGCCCGCGCTTTCCGGCCCGTTTGCCCAGGAGCTGGCCAAGCTCGGGGTGCCCGTGCACGAGGTTCCCCTGGGCTGGCTTAAGCGCAAGCCGCCCGTCGTGGCCCACCTGGCGAGCATCTGCCTCGTCGCCAAGTCGCGCGCGGGAATCGGGAAAATTATCGAGGAGCTTGACCCGCAGATCATCCACGCCAACTCCACTTCCGCCCAGGCGGCCTGCGCTTGGTTCGCGCACTCCCCGCGGCGGAGGGTCATTTGGCACATCCGCGACATGACCGCCCTGGGCGCCGTGGGGCGGTTTTTAGCCGCGCGCGCCGACCTGCGCATCGCGCCCTCCTCGCCCGCGGCGGAGTTTCACAAGCGCGAGCATCCGGCAAGCTCGCCGATTTACGTCGTCCCCAACGGGATAGACACCGAGCGCTTTTCGCCAGAGGTAAACGGGGCAGCCGTTCGGCGCGAGCTGGGCGTTCCCGACGACGCCGTGCTTTTTGGATCGATCGGCCAGGCCGTAGCTTGGAAGCGGCTGGGCGACCTGCTCGAGGTAAACGAAGCGATCGCGGCGGACGAGCGCGTCTTTCGTCTCATTGTCGCCGCCGACCCGTTCGGCCACGCCGCCGAGCTGGTCGCAGAGCTTAAGCGGCGCGCGGCGGACATTCCGCGCTGCATCGCCTTAGGCTGGCGCGATGACATCGAGCGGGTGATTGCCGCGCTAGACGTTCTCGTGCACCCCGCGGAGGCCGAGGCGTTTGGGCGGACGGTTGCCGAGGCCATGGCCTGCGGCAAGCCCGTTATCGCCGCCGACCGCGGCGGCCCAGGGGAGATCGTCCGCCACGGCGAGACGGGCCTGCTCTTTCCCCCGGGCGATGTCCAGGCGCTGGCCGAGGCCATGCGCCGGCTTGCTGCCGATCCCCCGCTGCGCCGGCAAATGGGAGTTGCCGGAAGACGCCGCGCCGTCGAGGAATACTCCGCGGAGGGGCATGTGCGGCGCATGGAGGCGGTTTACGAGCAGGTGCTTACAACTTAGGCCGCGCTGTGGCGCGAGCTGCTTGGGCGAGGAGGCTGCGCGGTGCGCGTGGGTATCGATTGCATGACCCTGCATGGGCGCTACTCCGGCGTGGAGAAAACGATCTGCGCCCTGCTCCGCTCGCTCGCCCAGGCGTGCCGCGAGAGGGGCGCGGAGCACGAATTTTTGCTTTATTGCGGCCGCGACGTGCCGGATTTAGGCCCCCTGCCCGAGAATTTTGTTTGGCGGCCGGCGCGCTTTCCCGCACAGCGCAAGCTGCGCCGCGTGTTTTGGCAGCAGTTTGAGCTCCCGCGCCTCGCCGCGCGCGACGGCTTGGCCGTACTCCATGGGCCGGCATATGTCACGCCCATCTCCTCGCCCGTGCCCACCGTGGCCACGGTGCACGACCTAATGGTCTTTCTTCACCCCGAAATGTGCGCTTGGCACAACCGCATGCACTATCGGCTCGTGCTCCCGCGGAGCATCGCCGCGGCGCGCTGCATCGCCGTCCCCTCCGAGGCCACGCGCAAGACGCTGATCGAACTCCTCGGGGTGCCCGAGGAGCGCGTGCGCAAGGTAACGTTTAGCATCGACCCGCGCTTTGCTCCGGTTTCCGACGAGGAGCTGCTTGCCGAGACGCGCGAGGTGCTCGACCTCCCCTCGCGCTTCGTCCTCTTCGTGGGCAACCTGGAGCCGAAGAAGGGGATTCTCGTCCTGCTCGAGGCGTTTGTGCAGCTTAAGCAGAGGAGGGATCTCCCCCATTCGCTGCTCATCGCGGGCAAGCGCGGCTGGCTCTATCGGGACATCCTGCGCCGCGCGCAGGAGCCGGAGATGCAGCGGTTTGTCCGCCTGCTGGGCTACGTCGAGGATCGGCTGCTTCCTGCGCTATATAGCTTGGCCGAGGTATTCGTCTTGCCCTCGTTTTACGAGGGGTTTGGGCTGCCCGTGCTCGAGGCAATGGCCTGCGGGACGCCGGTGATCTGCAGCGACGCAGGGGCGCTGGCTGAGGTCGCCCACGGGGCGGCGCGCATCGTCCCCATGGGCGACGCCGAGGCCCTCGCCCAGGCGCTTGGCGAGGTGCTCTCCGACGACGCCTTGCGCGCCGAGCTGCGCCAGCGGGGTTTGCAGCGCGCGCGCCAGTTTCCCCCGGAGGCGATCGGCCGCGAGATGCTCGACATCTACGAGGCGGTGGCCGATGAGCGTTAAGCTCGGGGTTGTAGTCGATCGCTTTCCCGCGCTGTCGGAGACGTTTGTCGCGCGCGAGCTCGCTGAGCTTCGTCGGCGCGGGTTTGACATTTACGTCTACGCTCTCCGCCGCGGCGACGAGCTGGCGCGCGAGCTGGCGGAGGAGCTTCTTGCGCAAACGACCTTTCGCCGCGGAGGCGCAGCCTGGGCCACGGCGCGCGGGCTGGGCATTTTCCTGGGCGATCGGGAGGCGCGTAAACTTGCGCGTCTGTTCGCCCGCGGAGACGGGCTGAGCCGCCCCGCGGCCGCCCTGCGCCGCCTGGCTGATGTGCGCCAGTTTGCTCGGGCAATGCGCGCGGCCGGCGTGCAGCGCGTCTACGCCCATTTTCTAGGGGCCACCGCGGCTGTGGGCTATGGCTGCGCGCGCCTTCTTCGCCTGCCCCTGGCCCTCGCCGTGCACGCGGGCAAAAGCCTGTTTACCCTGCCCCGGCCGCCGAGCGCGCTCGAGCGGGCCATCGCCAGCTATGCCGACGCGATCGTCGCATGCGCCAACGTTGCCCGCGAGGAGCTGGTGCGCAACAGGGGTTATCCGGCGGACAAGGTGCATCTCATATATCACGGGGTGGACGCCGACGAGCTTCGCGCCGCGGTGGCTCGTGCGCGCGCGCGGCTTGCGCCGGCAAGCGCCGGTCCGCCAGCGATTGTCGCTGTGGGCCGGCTTGTGCCCAAAAAGGGCTTTCACACGCTAATTGCCGCGTGCCTCTTGCTCGCCCAGCGCGGCGTGCGCTTTCGCTGCCGCATTGTCGGCCCCGCGGGCGACCGCCGTTATGCGGCGCGCCTGGCGCAGCTCGCCCGCGAGGCGGAGGGCGCCGTGGAGCTCGTCGGGCCCGTTCCTTGGGGGCGAATGGCCGAGGAGTATGCCCGCGCGGCGGTCCTCGCCGCGCCGAGCGAGGTGGCCCCCGACGGCGACCGCGACGGCCTGCCCAACGTTGTGCTCGAGGCCGCGGCCTGCGGCTTGCCCATCGTCGCCACGAACGTCGGCGGCTTGCCGGAGTTTGTGCGCGAAGGCGACACGGGCTTCCTCATCCCCGCGGGCGACCCGCGGGCGCTCGCCGACGCTCTGCGCCGGCTGCTCGAGGACGAGGCGCTGCGGCGCAGGCTGGGCGAAGCGGCGGAGGCGCGCGTGCGCGCGGAGTTTTTGCGCGAGGCGGCGGCAGCTAAGCTTGCCCCGCTGCTCGGCGCGGCCTAGCGCGCTAGGGCCATCGTTGATTTTGGCGAAGGCGGGGCATATACTGCCGAAAATGTGCGCAAGAGAAACCAGCGCGGCGATCTCCTTAGAGTGCAAGCTCCTGCGCGCCGTCGTTCCCGCGGCCGAGGACACGGAGAACGTGCTCCTCGTTAAGGCGGCAGCCGGGGCGGAGGGAGTCAGTCGGCCGGCGCCCCTCGCCCTGGCAATCGCTTTGGACCGCAGCGGGTCAATGGAGGGCGAGCCGCTGGACCTCGCCCTAGCCATCTGCCGCCGGGCGATCGACATCCTCTCCAGCGAGGACATTTTGAGCATTGTGGCGTTTGACGACCGCGCGGAGGTGCTTCTGCCCGCGCGGCGCGTGGTAAGCAGGGAGCGGCTGAAACGTCTTTTGCGCAAAGTGAGCGCGGGCCGGGCGACGAACCTGTGCGCGGGGCTGCGCGCGGCGCGCGAGCAGCTTCTCCTCGCCCGCGACGAGCGCCGCGTGCTGCGCCTGCTTGCGCTTACCGACGGCCAGGCGACGATCGGCACCAGGCAGTTGGGCGAGCTGGAGGAGCTGGGACGCGAGCTGGATAACGACGGGGTGCGCGTGGTCGTTCTCGCTCTCGGCCCGGAGGCCAACGAGCAGGCGCTCTCCGCCCTCGCCCGCGCCACCTCGGGCAGCTTTCGCTATGTCGAGCGTGCGGAGCAGCTCGACGAGATCTTCGCGAGCGAAATTCGGGCCCTCGTCTCCCTCGCCGCGCGCAACGTGGCGATTACCGTGCACACCCCACGCTGGACACTCGTTAAGGCGGTGCTTCACCGGCCGGTGCGCGTCACGGAGGACTCGGCGACGTTCAAGCTGCCGGACATCGAGGCGCAGACATCGGTGGCCACGCTGTGCACCCTGCGCCTGGGCAAGCGGCCGCCGGGGGTATATCGCGTGGCGCGCGTGGTCGCTTCGTACGAAAACTGCCTTACGGGCGAGCGCGAGCGCACAGAATACGACGTTGAGGCGGAGTTTGCCCGGGGCGAGGTTGCCGCGGAAGAGGAGGCCGAGGTGGCCCGCGAGCTGCGCCTGGCCGAAGCCACGGCGGAGGTGGAGCGGACGATTCACGGCTTGCGCTCGTCGCGCCTGCCCGCCACGGTGGCCGTGCACCGGCTGACGGAGGCGCGCACGGTGCTTTTAGATGCGGGGCGCGTTGAGGAGGCGGACAAGATAACGCGGGCGATCTCCGCGCTGGACGGGCTGGACCCCGCGGACCCGAACAAGGAGCTGAGCGAGACGGTTTTAAGACTTGAGTCCGGCAAGACGCAGGTTCTGCGTCCGGACTCCGTGGTGGGTGAGGAGCCTCATGGCCGAGAAGAGGAGAACCCTCTACGAAATCCTTAACGTGCCTCCCGACGCCACGATCGAGGAGATTACCGAAGCCTACCGCCGGCTGGTGAAGGAGAAGGTGGACGACCCGCAAGCGTTCGATACGATCACCCAGGCCTATATGACCCTGGCCAACCCGGAGACGCGCGAGCGCTACGACGAGGAGCTGCGCCGGCTGGGGGAGTGGGACGCGATTCGCGACGAACGGCCGGCAGAGCCAGCGGTCGAGGAAGAGGGGCGCGAGGAGCGGATGGTTACCTGCCCCTCCTGTGGCCACCGCAACGAGCCCGAACACAAGTACTGCAGCGAGTGCGGGTTTCTGCTCGTTAAGTTTACCGAGCGCGCGGCAGGAAAACAACGCGGAGTGAAACTGGGCATCGGCAAGCTCTCCTCGGAAACGAGCGCCGAGACGTACAGCCTCACCGAGCCGCGCACCGTCCTCGGCCGCCGCCTGTCCAACGACATTGTGATCAGCGGCGACAAGTACGTCAGCGGCAGGCACGCGGCCATCTACTGCGACATGGGGGCGTTTTTCATCGAGGACCTGGGGAGCACGAACGGGACGTTCGTTAACGAAAAGCGCGTGCCCCCTGGGGAGCGTGTGCGGTTGCACGACGGCGACCTGGTGCGCCTGGGCCGCTCGCGGTTTAAGTTTGAGATCGTGTGATCGGGCGCGGGAGGCGGGACGGAAGTGGTTGCCGTGAAGTTGGTGAGACAGTGCTGCGAATGCCATGCGCGGTGGGTCCCCGGCCGAGGGGCGTTTGGCGGCCGCTGGGTCCCCCATCAGGGTCTGATTAAAAACGCGACGCACACCTATTGTCCGAAGTGCCTGCGCCGGCTGCAGGAGATGCTGAAGAAGTATCAGCCGCAGCATGTAACCTATGCCGCGGGAAGCTGAGCGCCCGGCGGCTGAACGTAGACATTCTCGACCGTCCTCGCCCCGCAGGCGGCCCCTTCTCCGGGGGGCCGCCTGTCTTTTCCCTCGCCGCCCGCGCGGCAGGTCAACACACGCCTGCGCGAGAACCGACAGCGGGCCCGCCCGGGCCTTGCGGGAGGGAGAATGAGGCGGTGCGCGGAGAACAACAGGCGCCACAGCGGCCGGCAACCGACGCTCCGGAACAGCGCAAAGGCTCACCCGGCGAAGGCGAGCAGCCGCGCCGGCGGCCCGCTGCCCTCGCCTGGTTGCGCTTTCGCGAGGCTGGCGTGCTTGGCGTGCTTGCCCTCATGTGCTTCGTCCTCTCGATCATCACCTACAACGAGCGGCTGGGCGGCTCGACGTTTCTTACAGCAAGCAACCTCGCCGACGTGGCGCGCAACTTCTCGTGGATCGCCATTATGGCCGTGGGCGAGGTGCTGGTGATCATCACCGCGGGGATCGACCTTTCCGTAGGCGCCACGCTCGCCCTCAGCGCGGTGGTTCTCGCCAAGCTCATTTCCGCAGACCATCTCGCGCTTCCCCTACCCTTGGGGATCGCTGCGGCGCTGGCCACGGCGACGCTCGTGGGGGCGATTAACGGGACGCTTGTCGTCCACGCCAAGCTTCCCCCGTTTATCGCCACGCTGGGGATGATGAGCATCGCGCGCGGGCTGTCCCACGCCCTATGCCACGCCCACCCCATCGGCAAGTTTCCCCGCTGGTTTACCGACGTCTTGGGCAAGGGCGCGCTGCTGAAAGTCCCCTATTGCGTGCTCATTATGGCCGCGGTAATCCTCGCCGGAACGTATCTGCTCGGCTATAGCCGCTGGGGCCGGCACATCTACGCCGTGGGGGGCAACGAGGAAGCGGCGCACTTCGCCGGCGTTAACGTGCGGCGCATTAAGTTCCTCGTCTACACCCTTTCCGGCCTGTGCTGCGGAATCGCCGGCGTGCTCATGGCCTCGTACCTCGGCGTGGCCGAATCTACCGCGGCGCGGGGCTATGAGCTGGATGTCATCGCCGCGGTGGTCATCGGCGGGGCGAGCTTGATGGGCGGCTCGGGCACGTGCTTCGGCGCGCTGCTTGGCGCGGCGATCATGGGTGTGCTGCGCAACGGCCTGGTGCTTAAAAACATCGCCGACTACTACCAGAACATCTCCATCGGCGCGGTGATCATTTTCGCCGTGCTTCTCGATCAGTTGCGCAGGAGGTCGTAGCGCGGCCCAGCCTAATAACCTGTTTAAGCACGCGGCGCTTGGCGCAGTTTGCCGCGAGGGAGGAGTTTGCTGTGAGCAAAAGACAATGGCTGGCTGTGGCGGTCGCCGGCTTAGCGCTGGCGCTTGTCTGTGGCTGCGCGAAAAAGGCGGCGGAGGAGCAAGCTGCCCTTCAAGGCGCGGCCAAAAAGCCCACCAAGGGCAAGGTGTACCGCTTTGCCCTTGTTCCGAAAATGTTTTCCAACCCCGTGTTTCAAATCGCCCATAGCGGGGCGCTAAAGTTTGCCGAGGAGCACCCCGACGTTGAGGTCATCTTTCAAGCGCCCGAGGAGGCGGACATCGCCAAACAGGTGGCGATTATCGACAACCTAATCCAAGCGCGTGTAGACGGCATTTCCGTGTCGTGCAACGAGCCGACGGCGCTTACCGAGGCGATTAACCGCGCGGTGGACGCGGGGATTCCCACGATGTGCTTCGACTCCGACGCGCCGGAGAGCAAGCGGTTTACCTATTGGGGCACGGCGAACCGCAAGAGCGGGCGCAGATTGGCCAAGCTAATGATCGAGGCCCTCGGCGGGGGGCAGCCCTCGGGCAAGGTGGCCATCATTACCGGCGTCCCCGGCGCGCCGAACCTCGAGGAGCGCATCGAGGGCGTTAAAGAGGAGCTGAGCAAATACCCGGGCATCGAGCTGCTTAACCCCATCCCCTGCTACGACAAAATCGACGAGGGCGTGCGCGTGGTGAAGGACACGATTCGCGCCTATCCCGACCTGGTGGGGATTATCATGGTCGGCGGGTGGCCGCTGTTTGCCGAATGCCCGGGGCCGTTTGAGGGGCTTGAGCCGGGGAAGATTAAGTGTGTCTCGTTCGACGCCATCGAGCCGGAGCAGGAATACGTCCGCCGGGGATACGTTTACGCTCTGCTCGCTCAAAGCTGCTACGACTGGGGCTATCAGAGCATGAAGCTGCTCTATGAGAAAGTCGTCGAAGGCAAGGAGGTTAAGGAGTTCTACGAGGACCCGCTGCCCACAATTACCAAGGACAACGTCGAGGAGTGGGCCAAGAAGTGGGCCAGTTGGCTCCCCCAGGGGCTTTAGGACAATGACGCAGCCCGCGGTTTGCCTGAGCAACATCCACAAGCGCTTCGGCGGCGTCCACGCGCTGCGCGGGGCCTCGCTGTGCGTGGCCCCGGGCGAGGCCCATGCGCTGGTCGGGGCCAACGGCGCGGGGAAGTCTACCTTGGTGAAGATCCTCGGCGGGGTGCTGGAAATGGACGCGGGCGAGATTCGCCTGTTTGGCCGGCCGGCGAGCATCCGCCACCCGTTGGACGCCGCGGCGCTGGGCATCGGGATGGTCCCTCAGGAGCCGCTGCTTTGCGACAACCTCTCCGTGGCCGAGAACATCGTCCTCGGCCGCGAGCCGGTGCGTTTTGCCGGGGCTTTTGCGAAAAGCGCAGCAGAGGACGAGGCGCGGGCGCTGCTCGAACGCGTGGGCTTGGACGATGTTGACCCGCAAACGCCCACCGCGACACTGGACATGGCCCAGCGCCAGCTCGTCCAGGTGGCGCGCGCCCTGGGCTGCCGCGCGCGCGTGCTTATCCTCGACGAGCCGACCTCGGCGATAACCGCGCACGAAGCGCAGCGGCTGTTTGAGCTCGTCGCCCGCCTGCGCGGGGAAGGGACCACGGTGATCTACGTCACCCACCGGCTGCGCGAAGTGTTCCAGGTGTGCCAGCGGGTAACGGTAATGCGCGACGGGGTTGACGTGGCAACGTTCGACGTGGGGCGGTGCACCGAGGCGGAGCTTGTCGCAGCGATGGCCGGCGAGGGCCGCGAGGTGGTCTTTCGCAGGCGCGCGCCCGAGGCCCGCACAGCCCCACGCGCCGAGCCCCCCGTCCTTGAGGTGCGCGGGCTAACTCGGCGCGGGGCGTTTTACGACGTCTCGTTTTCCGTGGCCGCGGGGGAGATTTTGGGCATCGCCGGCCTGGTGGGCGCTGGGCGGTCGGAGCTGGCGCGCGCGCTGTGTGGGATCGACCCCGTGGATCGCGGCGAGATTCGCCTGCGCGGACGCATAGTCAAGCCGCGCAACGCGTTTGAGGCAAGCGCGCTTGGGCTTTCGCTTTTGCCTGAGGACCGCAAGGTGCAGGGGCTTGTGCCCCAGCTCACCATGCGCGAGAACATCTCCGTCTCAGTCGTCCATCGGCTGAGCCGTTGGCTGGGGCTGGTTGACCGTCGGCGCGAGGCAGCGCTTGCCGAGGGCTATCGCGGCCGGTTGAGCATCCACAGCTATAGCGTGGAGCAATTGGTAAGCGAGCTTTCCGGAGGAAACCAGCAGAAGGTGTTGCTCGCGCGCACGCTGGCTCAGGAGCCGGCGGTGCTTGTTCTCGACGAGCCTACGCGCGGCGTAGACGTGGCGGCGAAGGCCGATATTCACGCGCTCATTCGCGAGCTCGCGCGGCGCGGGCTGGCCGTGTTGCTTATCTCAAGCGAGCTGGGCGAGGTGGCCCTGCTCGCGCACCGCATTCTCGTTATGCGCGAGGGGCGCGTGGTGCGCGAGCTGCCCGGGGAAGAGGCGACGGAGGAGCTGCTCCTCGCCTACGCCGCCGGCGCGGGCGAGGCTCCCGCCGCGCAGCGGGAGAGTGCCCCAGGTGGCTAGCGCGGGGCGAAGAGCGCGCGTATACTTTTCCCGCTTGGGCGCGCAGTAGAGAGGGACGAGGCAAATGAGAGCAGCGTGTTGCCTGGTGTTGTGCTTGGCCGTGGGAGCGATTTTCGCCGGGGGATGTGCGCAGCGGGGAGCAGAGGCTCCCCCGCCCGCACCCGGGGGAGCGCGGTCGCCCGCGCCCAGCGGGCAAGGCGAGCCCTCGGCCGAGAAGGGCCCCGCCGGCCTGGGCTTGCCCGTCTACGCCAACGCCCAACGCGCCCCTGCTGAAGACCGCGCCGAGGCGAAAGACGAAGCCCAGGCGGAGATCGAAGACATGCTCCAGGGCGCGCCCATCGACAAGCTCCGCGTTGACGCGTTCGTTACCGACGACGACTGGCAGGCCGTCGCCCGCTGGTTCGATGACCAGCTCGGCAAAGAGTGGGAGCGGCATGAGGGCGACATGAAACAGGGGTTCATCAAAGCCAACCCGAAAACCGGCGAGCTGTGGGGGATAAGCGTGGCCCACCACTCGGCCACCGGCCGCACGGCAATCGGCTACATCTATGTGAAAAGCAAGGCGCTTAAGGAAAAGCTCGGCGAAACCCCGCAGCCGGAGACCCCCGCGCAGTAGCTCTCCCGCGCGCTAGTTTGCCTCGCCGGCAACCGCCTGGTATACAGCAAGCGACATTTGCGCAATGCACTGCCGCGCAGCCTCGGGGGGATCTTCGCCGACGACGATTACCGTGAGGACATAGGGGCCGGTGGGCGCGAAGACGATCGCCGCGTCGCTTTCCACCATGGGCTGGCTTTGGCTGCCTGCGACATGAGCGACGGGCACGTTTTGCGGTAGCTCGCGGGGAATTTTGTCGCCGCTTTTGTGCTTTTGCAAAAGGGCGAGGATGTCCTCGGTGGCCTGCGCTCCAAGCTCGCCGCTGGCGATGATCGTGAGCAGGGCGGCGATGTCGCGCGCTGAGGTAACGTTTCCTGCGCCCTCCGCGGGCGCTTCGGCCAAGCTGCCGCGGAGCACCGTTTGCTTAAGCTCAAGGTCGCGGCACATGCCGTTAACCCTGTCTCTGCCCAGAAGGGCGAGCACGCGGTCGGCGGCGGCGAGGTCGGCGTTGGCGATCATCCGCTCCAGCTCCGCGCGCAGGGGGCGGCCGGCGCTCGTCTGAGCTTCCAAGTCGACCTCGCCCGCGGAGGCCGCGGCATAGGCGGCGACAACGATGGGGATCGTGGCCAGGCCCGCTGCGGGGAGCTCGCGGTCGGGCTCGATGACCGCCTCCTCGCCCGTCTTCAAGCTGCGAAACACCGCGGCGACGACGGAGCGGCCAAGTGTTGCCGCGTGCTTCTCCATCTCGCGCAACACGGCGGCGCGCACCGAGCGCGTGGGGGCCTCCTGCGGCGCCGCCGGGCGGGCGCAGGCAAGCGCAACAGCCAGCGCGAGCACGGCCCATGCACACAGCGCCTGGCTGCAAGAAGCAAGCGGCCCGGCAGCTTTGCCGCGGAACATAAACGATCACCGCCCGATGGTTCGTCCCCAGAGTATATCAGGAGCGCTTGCCTCGGGACAGACAAAATCAAGGGGAGGGCGCACGCGAGGGAGAAGTTGCACATGCGGAAAATGTTTTGCAAAAAACGCCTGGCGAGCAGATGGGTCGCCTATAGCTGGCTGGTCGCTCTGGCCGCGATAGCCGCGGCGCTTGTTTGCCTGAGCTGCCAAGCCCAACGCGTCGCGGAGCAGACGCCCACCGCCGCCGCGCCCGCCCCTTCCCCTGCGCACGCCGTCTCGCCCACGCCCGCGGCGGAGCCTGCGCGCGACCCCGAGCCCGCCCCGCCGGAGCGCGAAGCGGACTTTCGCTTTGTCGTCTACGGCGACTCGCGCTCCGGGCACGAGGTTCACGAGCGGCTGATCAAGCTCATCCTGCGCGCCGAGCCGGAGCTCGTCTTGCACACGGGCGATCTCGTGAGAGACGCTTCGGAGGCGCTTGAGTGGCGCACGGAGCAGATATTGCTCGGGCCGTTGCTCGCGCAGTGCGACTTCTTCCCCGCGCTGGGGAACCACGATCTCGACGACCACAAGGTTCCCCGCGCGTTTGTCCAACTGTTCGCCATTCCCACGCGCAATGGCGAGCCCGCGCGGTTTTATTCTTTCGACCGCGGGGGGTTGCATTTTGTCGCGTTGGACACGAACATCGACGTCGGCCCTAACTCGCCCCAAGGTCGCTGGCTGCGCCGAGATCTCGAGGAGACGGCGTTGCCCACGATCGTCTACGGCCACCATCCGGCCTATAGCCCCGGGCCGCACGGCGGCGACGACGACGTGCGCGAGGGCCTGTGGCCCGTGCTCGCCGCGGCGCACGTTGTGGCCTACTTCTGCGGGCACGACCACCTCTACTACCGCACCATGCGCGACGGGGTGTGGGAGATCGTCACCGCCGGCGGCGGGGCGCCGTTGTACGACCCCCGGCACAAGGAGGTAATGCTCCCCGGCGACGTCGCGCGCAAGTGCTACCACTTTTGCCTGCTCGAGCGATTTGGGCGGGAGATTTGGCTGCGCGCAGTGGGGCTAGATGGCAAGCCGTTTGACGCCAAGCGTTTGCGCTAGGTGGGAGCGCACTGCCAATTGTTTTGCGCCTTTGACATCGCCCAAGCCGTGCAATATTATCCGTTTCAGCACTTTGCGCGGGGCGGCAGGCGATGGGCGACCAGCGGCAAGAGGCGAGCGTGGCGCGCGGCGCGGTGTTGAAGGGCTCGCTGCGCCGGCTGTGGCGCTATGTCCGGCCGGAGCTGAGCTCGGTGCTCCTCGCCGCGCTGTGCATTGCCGCAAACGCTGCGCTTACCGTGGCCATTGTCGGGATGTCCGAGCGCGTGCTGCGCGTGGATACGGGCGATGCCTCGGCCGCGGTGGCCGCGGAGCTCCTGCAGCAGGTAGAGCGCGGCACGCTGAGCGCGAGCGAGGCGCGGGCGGCGTTTTCCACGCGCGTGCGCGAGGCGGAGCGGCAGGCGCGGCTCGAGGCCCTGCGCAACGTGGGCCAAGCGGTGCAGATTATCCTCATCCTCGCTGCGGCAAACCTGTTTTTCGCTTTCGGAGGAATTTATTTCGCCAACCGCGCCAGCCTGCGCGTTGTGCGCACCCTACGCGCGGAGCTGTTCGCCCACCTACACGAGCTTTCGATGAGCTTTTTCGACCGCGCGCGGGCGGGCGAGCTCGCCTCCGGAGTAATCAACGACACTACAGTGATCCAGCATGGGCTGACGCTTAACCTGCGGGACATGATCACCGCGCCGGCGACGGTGATCGTCGGCGGGATTTGGATGTTCTGGCTGTCCTGGCAGTTGTCCCTCGCCGCGGTGGTCCTCGTGCCGACAATCAGCGCGATTATCTACGTCCTCGGCCTGCGCAGCAGGCGGCTTATGGCGGCCATGCAGGGCAAGGTGGCCCGGCTGCAGGCGGTGCTTTATGAGTCGCTTGCCGGAATGAGCGTCGTCAAGTGCTTTAACCTCGAGGCGCGCGAGCTCGAGCGCTTTGGCCAGGAGAACCAAGAGACCTACCGCGCGGGGATGCGCGTGGCCCGCGTAGACAGCCTGCTCTTCTCGGGCAGCCACTTTATCGGGACGATCGGCTTTGTGCTCATCATTTGGTTTGGCACGATGCTCATCTTGCGTCAGCGCCTGCAGTTTAGCGAGCTCATCGCCGTGGCGCTAATCACCCAGCGCGTGGGGGCCAGCCTTACCCGCGGCGGCCGGGCGTATAACGTGCTGCAGCAAATCGGAGGCATCGCCGACCGCATCTTCGCCCTGCTCGACCAGCAGCCAGACATCGTGGAGCGCCCCGACGCCCAGCCTTTAGAGGTAGGCGAGGGCCGGGTGGAGTACGAGCATGTGTCGTTTGCCTATAACGAGGGCGAGCAGGTGCTGGAGGACATTACGTTTACCATCGAGCCCGGCCAGGTGGTGGCCGTGGTTGGGCCAAGCGGGTCGGGCAAGTCCACCTTGGCCAACCTTCTCCCCCGGCTTTATGACCCGACGCGCGGGCGCATTCTAATCAACGGGCAGGATATCTCGCGGGTAACGCTTAGCTCGCTCCGCGCGCACATCGGGGTTGTCCAGCAGGAGACGTTTTTGTTCTCGGGCACGGTGCGCGAGAACATTTTGCTCGGGCGGCCGGACGCCACGGAGGAGGAGATGATCGCCGCGGCGCGCGCCGCTGATGCGCATGAGTTTATCATGAGCTTCGAGGGCGGCTACGACGCGCTTGTCGGCGAGCGGGGGGTGACTCTCTCCGGCGGCCAGCGGCAGCGGATAGCGATCGCTCGGGCGCTGCTTAAGGACCCGAAGATTCTCGTGCTCGACGAGGCCACTTCGGCGCTCGATGCGGAGTCTGAGGCGGTAGTTCAGCGGGCGCTGGAGGTGCTTATGAAAAACCGCACCACGCTGATCATCGCCCACCGCTTGTCTACCATCCGCCACGCGGACCAGATTCTCGTCCTGCAAAACGGAAAAATAGTGGAGCGGGGGACACACGACGAGCTAATGAAGCTCGGCGGCGTATATGCCGCCCTTTATCGCCGCCAAGTGGAGGAGGAGCCCGTGGCCGCAAGCTAGCGCCGGCTGCGGCTGACCGACAGTGAGCGACGAGGCGAAACTAGCGGAAAGCGCCGGCTTTGACTGGCTTACCAGGGAGAACTTCAAAAGCTACGTCGTGCGGCGCATTCGCTCTAAAAACCCTAAGTCGTCGCGCATGTATCTTATCGAAGCCGAGGGGCGCCGCGCGGTAGTTAAAGACCTCGACCAGGGGAGCTTTTTCTTTCGCAACATCGCCGCCCCCATTATCGCGCGGCGCGAGGCCGAGGCTCTGCGCCGCCTGCGCGGGCTGGATGGCGTCCCCAGGCTGTTTCGCCTGCTCGACCGCCGCGCGCTCGTGCTCAGCTACGTAGAGGGCCGCCCGTGTAGCGAGATCCCCCAGGGCGAGCTCGACGCCAAGTTTTTCGACGATCTCGCCGCGCTAATCAGAGATATCCACGCCCGCGGGGTGGCCCACGGCGACTTAAAGACGGCGCAGAATATTATTCGCCGGCCCGACGGCCGCCCGTGCATCGTAGACTTCGGCGCGGCGTTTTGGCCCGTGCCTCGCTGGCGGGTGCTTTCCAACTATATTTACCGGCTGCTTCGACAAACCGACTGGCAGGGCGTATATAAATTGAAGCGGCGCCACCTTCCGCACCTGCTCACCGAGGAGGAGCGGGAGGCTTTGGAGTGCGCTCCGCTGGCTGTGCGCCTCGCGCATGCCTATCGGCGGGTTTACAAGTGGCTAAAGCAGCGGCGGCAGAGGTCTTCCCCTGCGACGCACCATGAACCGAAAAACTAAGACGCGGCTGAGGAAAAGAGTGGAAAACGCGCTTACGCGCGCGTTTTGGTTTGCCCTATATTGGGCGCTGCGGCCCATGCCCCTGCGCATAGTGCGCGCTGCGGCTCGCCTGTTGGGCTGGCTAGCCTATGTTCTGTGGGTTCCGCGGCGGCGCATTGCCTTGGATAACCTGCGCCATGCGTTTCCCGAGAAAACCGAGGCCGAGCGGCGGCGCATTGCTCGGGGAGCGTTTGTGAACATCGCCACGACGTTGCTCGAGTTCCTCGTCGTCGACCGCATTTCCGACGAGCAGTTTGCCCAGCTAGTGCGCATGCGCGGCGAGGAGCACTTTGCCCGCGCGCTGGAGCAGGGCAAGGGAGCGATTTACCTTACCGCGCACTTTGGCAACTGGGAGTGGATGGGGCGGCGCATTGTTCTCGGGGGCTTTCCGCTTGACGTTCTTGCGCGCACGCAGGACGACGAGCGCACGGAAAGCTTGGTCCATCGCCTGCGCAGCGCCTGCGGCATGCGCGTTATCCCGCGCGCGAGCTCGCGCGCCGCTCTGCGCACGCTGCGCGAGAATCGCATTTTGGGCATTCTCGGCGACCAGCACAGCATCGAGGCGAGCACTATCGTTGACTTCTTCGGCCGCCCCGCGGCAACGCCCATCGGGCCCTATGTCTTCGCGCGGCGCACGGGAGCGCCGATTATCATTGGCTTTTGCTTCCGCCAGCAAGATGGGACGTATGAGTTCGAGCTTTCCCCGCCCATGCAACTGGTCAACTCCGGCGACCGCCAGGCCGACGACAAGGCCAACGCGCAGCAGTTCAACCGCGTGCTTGAGCAGGCCGTGCGGGCGCGGCCCGACCACTGGCTGTGGATGCATCGCCGCTGGCGGCCGGCGGAATGCGCCGACGCCCGCGCTCTGTCCAACGCCCAGCGCTGAGCAAGCGGCCGCCGGTGGGCGAGGCGTGTTACGTGCTAAGCCCGTTCTCCGCGTCGGTGGCCGCGAAAGATAAAACCGACCGCTAGCCCGGCTAGTGCGGCAAGCGCCACGGCGACTATGCCATAAAGCAGCCCCCGCTCGCGCGCAAGATAGGAGATCGTGCGCACGGCGCCGGTTTTGCGCAGAGCAATGCGCTGGCTGCCCAGCAGCGAAAGCTGCCCGCCGCGTAGGCCAAACAGCCGTATCTCGTACTCCCCCGCGGGGGCGCAGGCGGGGAGGGAAAACTCCGCGCGAAGCGTGCGCCCGCGGCCGTTCGGCGTGGGGAGGGCTATCTGCGCTTGGCGCACGGCGAACAGGCCCTCGCGCTCTTTCAGCTTAACGAGCTCGCCAAACAGCTCGCGTGCGTCCGGGGTTGCCCCTTGGGCACAGGCCTTCTCGCGCAGGGCCTCGTAGCCCAGGCCGAGGGCTGCGCGTTGTTCGGGCGAGGCGAGCTCGTTCAACGCAGCGCTTGTTTGCACCAGGTACGCTTCGGGGACGCTTGCGAAGACAACCGTCCCGCCCTTTTTCCAAAGCAGCCGGGCAAATTTCTCTATCTTGTTCAAAGCCAGCGGGCGCTCTCGGCCGAGGAGAAGCACGGCAACGGGCCCTTGCTCGGGCAAAGTGGCGCGCACGGCAACGCGCGCGCCGTTAAACGCCAGCCCAATGTCAACGGTCTGCGGAGCTACGCTGAGCACAACCCCAACCTCTGTTTCGCCGGTGGCGTGGAGCAAACTCTCCCCTTGCTCGCCGGCGCGGCGCTCGGAGGGATACTCCACTCGTATCTCCGGCGGCAGGACGACCCCGAGGAGCATCTTAACCATTACCCCAAGGATAACCAGCGAGAGGAGCAGCTTAAGCTGCTCGCCGCGCAGCAGTCTGCTCAGCCGCGCGCCGAGCTGCGCCCCGACCACCGAGCCGGGGAAAAGCAGCAGGGCAAGCACAAAGTCTACCGTGTGGTTTAGCGAGGCGTGGAGCACGGTTACCACTGCGCAGGTAACCGCTGTTTGAAACAACGTTGTCCCCACGGCCACGTGCACGGGGACGGTGAGCACGTAAATCAGCGCGGGGAGCATAATAAACCCGCCCCCAACGCCCATAATCGCCGCGGGCAGCCCCACGGCCAGCCCGAGGAGCACGGGCGCTAGCGGGGAGAGCGTTATGCGCGAGCGGGGAAAATGCGTCGGCCAAGGAAGGCGGCCCAGCGCACGGGCGAATGCCGAGCGGCGTGGGGGTGGGCTGTCCTTGTCCTCGCTTGCGCCGCGGCGAAGTTGCTTTAGCCCATCGGAGAACATCAGCCCTCCGATGCCGGCGAGCATGACAATGTACGTTAGGCTAATGGCAAACCCTGCTTCGCCGAGCGTGCGCAGGGCTTTTATTAGCACAACTCCGCCTAGGCCCCCAACCATGCTCCCCGCGAGGGTGAGCAGGCCAAGCTTAAAGTCCACATTGCCCGCGCGCGTATGGGCGCACGTTCCCGAGCACGACGCGGCGACGATTTGGTTTGGGCTGGTGGCCGCGGCGATCGTCGGCGGGATGCCGAGCATGATCAGCAGCGGGGTAAGCAAAAAGCCCCCGCCCACGCCAAACAGCCCGGAGAGAAAGCCGACAAGCGCGCCGAGGCCGAGCACGGCCAGCGTGCTTGCGCTGTTTTCGGCAACGGGTAGGTAGATGTGCAATGTCGCTCTGTTCTCCAGTAACAGCGATGCGCGGCGAACGGTACCAGCCGCGCATCGCGCTGCACACGCTGGGATAACTGCGCAGGAGGTGCCACTCAGCGCCCCGGGCAGGCGCCCAGGACGCCGGGCTCGCCGCGATATTCGCTTGGGCCGACGCCCTCCCCTGCTCTGAGGCGAAAACGCTCGCGCTCGCTCTCTCGCCCTACTCCACGGTTGGCGCGTGCTGCTTGCCCCACTGGCCGAGAAAGCCCGCTGCGACGACAACCGCCGCTCCTCCGGCGAAAAGCAGAGCAACAAGCGGCGGGGCGAGCGCGGCCCCCGCTTGAACGACAACGGCGGCAGCCAAGGCTCCGGCAAAGCCCGTGGCCCCGCCGGCGAGCCACCCCTGTGCGCCGGCGGCCCTTCCCGCAAGGTAGGCCAGCCCCTGCGACAGGGCGACGAGGCCCAAGGCGCTGGCCCAAGGCGCCCCCGGCGGCCCGTAGAGCACCAGGTTGTGCACGAGCAGCCCCGCGGCCACACAGGCCATCCCCGCGATAAGCCCGGCGACCACCGCGCGGGCAAGCCCGGGCGCGGTGCGCTCGGCGCTTACCTTCGAGCGAAGGGGCATTGCCCGGAGGTAGTCCTCGACCAGCCTCCACAGCGCGCGCCGGCCCAGGGCCCAGCCGAAAAGGCACGCGGCGAGGAGCATTGCCGCGGCCCAGGCAAATGTTGCCGCAAGCCATGGCCCCTTTGCCGCCGCCAGCTCCGGCGCGGGGTTGGCGGCGCTTGCCGCCAGCCCGAGGCAGCCTACCGCGGCGGCGAGCAGCGAAGCGCCTGCCGGAGCGCTGCGGCACAGGTAACTTGCGCCCAGGGCGCCCACCGCTATGCCTAACGCGTGCCCGGCAAGCAACGCATAGCCCACGATGCGCCAACGCTCGAGGAACGCCGCGGGCAAGAAGGCGACGATCGTCCACTGCGGCAAGCCAAACGCCAAAGCGGCGAAGACGAGCATGGGCCACGTGCGCTTGGGCATTGTTTTCCTCCCCCGTGCACTTTCGCAGGGCGGCCCCCTCGCGCCTCTTTTGCCTGCCCGGGCGCGGGGCAAAATTGCGGGACAGGGAAGGGAGCCAGAACGTCGAACAAGAAAGAGAGCGTGCCAGTAGGTAAACGCGGCAGGCAGTGGTTGAACAGTAGACATAGCGCAACCATTGGTTTTGTGTGCCGAGGGAAACGATCCGGCCGCGCAGGGTGGTGCTGCCCGTGAGAATTCGATTGTTTTTTGTAATTGTCTTTGCCGTATTGCTCGCCTGGGCGCTGGGCTGCGGGCCGCGGCAGTTTGTCGGCGAGCTTCCCGGGCCGACGCCAACGCCCGCCGTTGCCCCCACAGCAACGCCTTTCGCTACGCCTACGCCGACCGCCGTTCCCGGGACAACGCCCACGCCCGGCGCTACCCCCACGCCCACACCGGGGGGCACTCCGGGGCCGACGCCGACTCCCGGGGCCACGCCCACAGCGACCCCAGGCACTCCGGGCGTTACCCCGACGCCCGGCGCGGGCCAGCCGCCGCGAGTTACCCTGCGCGCCCTGCCCACTCAAGGCAACGCGCCGCTTGATGTGACCTTCGACGGGACAGCTACGGACGACGGGCAAATCGTGGAATATACCCTCGATTACGGCGACCGCAGCCCTCCGTATACGAGCACCGAGCCCCCGCAAAACGTTCTCCATCGCTACCTCCTGAGCGGGACATATGAGGCGACGCTGCGCGCTACGGATAACGAGGGGCTTGAGGGCTCGGCCTCGGTAACGATTACCGTAACGCAGCCGCCGCCGGACACCGGCGACGTGGACTTGATAATCGAATAGGCATGGCGAGCTGAGGGGATGCCGATGCGTATCGCACAACTGGTTGCTCGCACATTCGTGGCCCTCGTGCTGGTTCTCGCGTTTACCTGGGGCTGCGGTGGCCCCCTGCCCCAGGCGCGCGAGACAGGCGCGGTGACCTTTCACATCCACTGGCCGAGCGCCGCGGGGGTCCAAGCTCGGGAAATGGCCCCGGGGACGGACCTGATCACGATTAAGGTCTACCAGAACGGCGCGGAGCTTGAGGATTTGGCCAGAGACGTTACCCCTGCCCCGGGTGGCGGGCAGACTACGGTGACCATAACGAGCATCCCCGTGGGGCGGACGCGGTTTGTCGCCTGGGCCTATGACACGTCGAACCCGCCGCCGCAGCCGCCGCTGTTTAACGCATGGGGAACCACCGAGGTTACCGTGCGCGCGAACACCACGGTTTCCGCGACGCTTACCATGTCGCTCGTCTCGCCCACGCCGGTGCCCAACTCCGCGCCCTCGGCGGAGATCCAAGCCACGGGGACGACGGGGAGCAACGTCGTCACGTTTACCTGCGAGGGCTTTGACGTAGACTTTAACCTCGACCGCTTGGAGATTATGTATAACTGGGACGGCGACCCGAGCAGCTTCTCCGCCGACGCCACCTACGATGTCTCCCCGGACGACGTTTATGGTTACTGGACGCCGACATATGACTACAGCGGCCTGGGTGCGGGGACCTATACCGCGGGCCTGCGCGCGGTAGACAGCGACGGGCTCGATGGCTATGCCAGCGTCCAGGTGACGATTCCCGTGCCCTAGGCTTGCGGGGAAGGCGACCTGCTGCTCCGCCCGGGCGCCAAGTTAGGCCTGGGCGGAGCTTTTTGCGCCCTCCCGCCGCTGCGCGCCCCAACGAGCTGCGCCAACCGCGGCCGCTACTGCTGCTGCGGGGGCGCGAATACCTGAATGCGATCGTTGCGGTAGTCGGCGACGTAGACCAAGCCCGCGGCATCTACGGCAATGCCATAAGGGGCGTCGAGGTCCGACGGTCCGGAGCCGCGGGTTCCCCAGAGGCAAAGAAGGACCCCGTTCGGGCTATATTTGTGCACGCGGCTATTTCCCGTGTCCGCGACGTAAACGTTCCCCTGGGCATCGACAGCGACCCCCCGCGGCCAATATAGCTGGCCGTATTCGCTCCCGTGTTCGCCCCACTGCCTATCGAACACGCCGGAGGAGTTGAACCTTTGGATGCGGCTGTTGTAAGTATCGGCGACGTACACGTTGCCGCTGGAGTCCACGGCAACCGCGGACGGCCCTTTGAACTGCCCGGGCTGGTCGCCCCACGTGCCCCAGGCGCGCAGAAACTGGCCGGAGGGGGAGAATTTCTGAATGCGGTTGTTACCCGTGTCTGCGACATAAACGTTGCCCTCGGGACCGATGGCAATGCCCTGGGGCTCGCGGAAGTTGCCCTCCTCCGATCCCTCCTGGCCCCACTGCGCGAGAAGCTCGCCCGTGGGCGAGAACTTTTGGATGCGGTGGTTGTAGCGGTCTGCGACATAAACGTTGCCCTGAGCGTCAACGGCAACGCTGCTGGGCGTGTTAAACTGCCCCGCGCCCGAGCCCCTGCTTCCAAACTGGGCCAGAGGGGCGCCGGCCGACGTTAGCCGCTGGATGCGGTGATTGAGGCCGTCGCTTATGTAAATGTTGCCCTGGGGGTCAATGGCCACGTCGGTCGGTTGGTTTAGCTGGCCAGCCTCCGAGCCGTAAGAGCAAAGCGTTTTCTGGTGTTCGTAGGGAAGCTCGAACGCTGGGGTGCTCGTGCCGGGGAGACCCGGGGGGCCTGTGAGGCACCCCTGGTACAAAACGATGCCGGCCGCGGCCAGGAAAACCGCGGCAACCCATGCCACCCTGCGCATAAAGCTCCCTCCGCTCGCCGGGGAAACGCCTGCCCGCCCCGTGTTTTGCCGGGTGCTTCATTGCGCGCCGGCAAATGACCTTCATGCAACGCGCGGCAAGCGCAGCCCACAGTTGACAGGCGCCAAGCGGGCGGCGAGAATTAATTTTGGCGAAGTTTTAGTTTGCTATTCACTTGCTCGAAAGATATTCGTTACCGCTTTTTCAGAAAGCGGGGTGTAACAGGGCGGCCGACGGGGCAGAATAACAGTGCAGGCGCTGTATGCGAGCGAGGGCGCGGAGGTGTTGCGCCATGGTGCGGACCGGCGGGAGAACAGCTCGGGGTTACAGCGCCGCATTTGAGTTCGTCGTCTGCCTCGTCGCGCTGCTCGCCCTAGGGATCTGGATCCAGGGCGTGCTGTGGCTGATGAACGGTGCGCTGGGCGACGGGTTTAAGGCCATTGCCGGGGCGCTCGCCCTGTTCGCCCTCTCGTTCTTTGCCACAGAGAAGCGGGCCAGGAGCCGGCGGCTGCCCCCGCCGCGGTATTGGCGCTAGGGCCTGCGGGGCACATCGCCTTCGTAGGCCGTGGGGCGAGGAAAGCGTGAGAGGCGCATGAGTCGCTTTATCTGGCAGGCGGCGCGCGCCTGCCTTGTCATCTATTTGGCCGTTGCCCTTTCCGGCTGCTCCTCCGAGGAGCAGCCCATTGTTCTTTTCACCTGGACCCGCCCCCAGGAGCTTCAGGCAAACCAGGAGCTTATCGAAAAGTTCCAGCAGACCCACCCCGAAATTCACGTGCAGATCGCCAACGACCCGAGCGACGCGGCGATGACCAAGCTGCAAAACCTGTTCGCCGCGGGCGACCCTCCGGACATCATGTCCATCCACGGCGCGTTTTTCGTGGCCTTTGCTGCAAAAGGTCTGCTTCTCCCTCTAGACGAGCTTATCGCCAAAGACCCGGAGTTTAACCTCGACGAGTTTTACCCCGGGTTAATCGACCTCTGCCGCGTGGAGGGCAAGCTCTACTCCATCCCCCGCTACGCCTCGGTGTATACCATGTTCTACAACAAAGAGCTGTTCGACGAGGCGGGCCTGCCCTATCCCGACCCCGACTGGACGTGGGACACGTTCTTAGAATACGCCAAGGCGCTTACCGTAGACACCGACGGCGACGGGCGGATTGATCAATATGGGACGATTATCGACTACGCCGGCGCGCGCATTTATCCCTGGATCTGGCAGAACGGGGGGCGGATCACAACGCCCGACCGCCGCCGGCTAACCCTCGACGAGCCCGCCGCCGTGCAAGCCTTGGAGTGGGTGCGCGACCTGCGCTGGAAGCACCACGTCTGCCCAGGTGATACCGCAGTTGGGTTCGACGACAGCCTAACCTCGTTTGCCTCGGGCAAGATCGGGATGTATATGAGCGGGCCGTGGGATATCCAGTTTCTCCTCACCGCAGAGGAGTTAGACTGGGACGTCCAGGTGCTTCCTCGGGGCAAGCGCGCGGCAACGATGCTCGGCACGGAAAACTATGCGATCAGCGCCACGACGCACAATGTGCAGGCGGCGTGGGAGCTATTTAAGTTTCTCATGTCGCCCGAGTCGCAGCGGTTTATGGCGGAGCGGCTGCAGAAAATGCCCAGCCGTATCGCCGTGGCCGAGGAGTATTTCCGCTCGCCAGACCTGCCCTATAACGGCGAGGCGTTTTTGATGGCCATTGAGCAGGGCGTAAAGCCGCCGAACATTCCGGAGTGGAACGAAGTGGCCGACTACATCGCCCAAGCGCTGCAGGCAATTTGGTCGGGCAAGGAAAAGTCGGTGAAAAAGGCGATGAGCCGGGCGATGCAGCAGGCAAACGCCGTGCTACAAAGGCGCGGGCAAAGCTAGCCCGAGCATAGCGGCCATGTCCCCTCGCTGATGCGGTGCATGATGTAAAAATAGGTGGCGATCTTATACACCCAAGCAACCATCACAAAGGCAAAGACATATACCGCAGCCCGCCCGGGCGCCGGCCCACGGAGCACGATCACCCGCCGGCGGAAAAGCACGGCATAGGCGCTCTTGGCCCAAACGCAGACAAGGCCCAAGAACACCGGCGGGGCGAGGAGGCTTGCCAAAAAAGCCAGCCCCACTTGCCCGTGGAGCAGGAGAATAATCCCCGTCGTCGCGCCGCACCCGGGACAGGGAATCCCAAGCAGCGTGCGCATCGTGCACGGGGGCAGGCCCAGCCGCTCGTGCGCCCCAACAAGCGTCGGGGAAACGGGGACGAACCAAAGCACGAAAAACACCGCGGGGATGCCCACAAGCTGCACGATGTCCGCGGCAAGCTCGCGCCGCCGGGCAACCGGCTCGGTAACTGCTATCGAGCGCGCAAAGCTCGCCGCACGCTGCCACAACGTCGGTTGCCGTTGCTCGCACGCGGCGCCCTGCGCGGCTTCGGCATGGGCGGGTGGTTGCCAGTGGGGCAAGGCGCAGCACCCTTTTTTCCCCTGCGCGGACAAGCGCTAGCCGGCGAGAGCGCGGCTGCCGTATGTGCGCTGGCGCGCCCTGCTCCTTAGCGGAGCGCGGCCTACCACCACAGGGCGATGATCGCCGCTGGTGTTGCCGCAGCCTCTGCGCCGCCCGCTGCGGGCGTGGGCGTGGGGGGCACGAAGAACGGCAGTGCCACCAACCCCATCATGACCAGGACGGCGAGGATAATAGGCAGGCCCAAGATAACGATGGTAAAGATGAGCTTCTTAGTCGTCGAGGCTACCGGGTTGAGCCAGTATAGGACCACGCCTAGCAGAGGGACGCAGAGAATGGCGACAAGCAGAGCAAACCAAAACTGCTGCCACCACCGAACCTGCGGTGCCGGGCCCAGGGCCAGCTCGGGCGGGCCCTCGGCTTGCGGGGCGGCCTCCTCGCCTTCGGCCTGTTCCGCCTCGGGCCGCTCTTCGCCCTCGGCGGCCTCCTCGACCTTCTCCGCTTCGGGAGGCTCGAGCGGGATAAACGGCGGGGCAGAAGGCGGGGGCTGGCGTTCCGCAGCGGCAGACTCCAAGTCCAACCCGGTAACCGGCGGCTCGCCGAGCCGCGGGCGGGCAAACGCCTGGGCCAGCTCCTGCTCCACCTGCGCGGCGACGCCCTCGGCCCGCGCCGGCGCCGTCGCCCGCAGCTCCTTTAACGCTTCGACCGCTTCCTCCGGGACCTCGGAAGGAATCTCATATTCCTCCGCGGGCGGAGCTTCGGCGGCCTCCCGCTCGGCGGCGGGGGCTTCGGCCGCGGGCGCTTCCTCGGCCTCCTCTAGCGGGGGCGGGGGAGCAAGTTCCTCCTCGACCTCTTCCTCAATGGGCAAGAGCTTCGCCGTGGCCCGCTCCTCCGCGGGCTCGGGGGGCTTCTCGGCCTCCGCGGGCGGTTGTTCGGGCGGAGCTTCGCGTGCCGGCGGGGCCTCAGCGGTGCCCTCCGGGGTGAGTTTCAGGCCGGACAGGGCCTTGGCCAAACTCAGGCCGGAGATGGACACGGTCTCCTCCTCGCCCTCAGGCGGGGGCGGGGCAGGCTCGGGCTCCTTCGGCGGCTCGGGAGGAGGGGGAGCTGGAGCCTCGGCAGGCTTTTCCTCGGCCTCCACGGGAGGCGGCGCGGGCTCCGGCGGAGCCTCGGGCTCAGGAGGAGGCGGCGGAGGCGTGGGCTCGGGCGGCTTGGCCGCGGCGGGCGGAGGAGTAAGCGTGGGCGGCTTCCGCGGGCGCCGCCGCTCGCGCTGCACCGGACCCGCTCCGGGAATGGTCAGCGGCCGGCCGCACTCGCACTGCACCTGGTCGCCCGGCTGCTTGCCCTCGACCTCGATCACCGCGCCGCAATCGGGACAGCGGATCCTCATCGTCGTTCCTCCTTCCGCCGCATGCCCTGCCCAGCGGGACACGCCGGCGCAGGCGCGCCGCTCAGCCGCGGTTCCCTCGCTACAGGCACAGCCTCAGTTTACAGTTTTGCCATGCCCGCGCGCGAACCTCCTGCGATCGCAAAGCGCATTTGCCCCGTGTTTTTCTGCGTTTGGCTATAATACCGCTTAAAGCGCTTGGCGGTTCGACCAAGAACGATGGACGAAAAGAGCCTGGAAAAGCTCGAGTTTGGCAAAATCGTGGCCAAGGTAGTCGAGCGCTGCGCCACTTCGCTGGGCCGCGCGCTTGCCCGCCGGCTTGCCCCGCGCAGCGACGCGCAGTGGATCCGCGAGCAGCTCGAGCAGACGGCGCAGGCGCGCGCGCTGCTCGGGGAGAGCGGAGCGCCCCCGTTTTCGGGGATCGAGGATGTGCACGAGCTGCTCGCCCGCGCGAGGCGTGGGGGAACGCTTGAGCCGGGGGAGTTTCTCGCGGTGGCGAAAACCTTGCGCGCGCTGCGCCTGCTTGAGCAATTTTTCCGCCGCCATGCCTCGCCCTTTCCGCAAATTGCCGCCCTCGCCCGCAGCGTGCGCGGCTTTCCTGCGTTGGAGGAAGAGATCGCTCGCGTCGTCTCCGAGGATGGCCAGATAGCGGACAACGCAAGCCCGGAACTACTGCGGCTGAGGCGCAGGATGCGCAAAATCCAAGAGAGCATCGAGCGCACGCTAAGCGCGTTTTTAAATAACCCCCAAGTGCAGCGCTACCTGCAGGATCGCCTTGTCACTGTGCGCAACGACCGGCCGTGCGTGCCGATTAAGGCGGAGTTTAAGGGGGCGGTGCGCGGGATCGTGCACGATGCCTCGGCAAGCGGGGCGACGGTGTTTCTTGAGCCCGAGGAGGTCATCGAGCAGGGCAACGAGCTACAGGCGGCGCGCGCCGCGGAGCAACACGAGCTGCGGCGGATTTTGCGCGCGTTAAGCGCAGAGCTGGGCAGGGCTGCCGAGGAGGTTGCTCAGTCGCTCGACGCTGCGGCGCGGCTGGATTTTGTCTTTGCCCGAGCGAAGTACTCGCTGGACTGCGACGCCGCGGAGCCGCAGATCGCTGAGCGCGGCTGCCTGCGCCTGCTCCGCGCGCGCCACCCGCTTATTCCCCCGGAGGAAGTCGTGCCTATTGATGTCTGGGTGGGCGAGGAGTTCGACGTGTTGCTCATTACCGGGCCGAACACAGGCGGGAAGACCGTGTCGCTAAAGACCGTTGGCCTGCTTTCGGCAATGGCCCACGCGGGGCTGCATATCCCCGCGGACGAGCGCAGCGAAATTCCCGTGTTTCGCGACATTTTCGCGGACATCGGCGACGAGCAGTCGATCGAGCAAAGCCTCTCCACGTTCTCCGCGCACATGTCGAACATTACGCGCATTTTAGAGCGCACGGGGCCGCGCTGCCTTGTGCTTTTGGATGAGCTGGGCGCGGGGACCGACCCCAGCGAGGGGGCGGCGTTGGGCATAGCCATTTTGCGCTACCTTAAGGCGCGCGGGGCGCTTGTTTTGGCTACCACGCACCTTAACGACCTAAAGATTTTCGCCGAAGCCGAGGAGCGCGTGTGCAACGCCTCGGTGGAATTCGATCCGGAAACTCTCGCCCCCACCTATCATTTGCGCATCGGGCTTCCTGGGAGCAGCAACGCGTTTGCCATCGCCGAGCGACTGGGGGTTCCCCGCGAGGTCCTGGAACATGGCCGGGCGATGCTCTCCACGGAAACCAAGCGCCTGGAGGAGGCGGTGGCCGAGATGGAACGCGCGCGGCGCGCCCTGGAGCGCGAACGCCAGGCGCTTGAGGATGCCTGCGCAGAACACACCGCCGAGGCGGAGCGCGCGCGGCGCGAGGCCCAGCTTTTGCGCGAGGAGCGCGAGCGGGCGCAGCGCGAGGGTTTTGCCGAGGCCCGGCGCATCGTCAGCGAGGCGCGCGAGGAGGCGCGGCGGATCTTAGAGGAGCTGCGCCGCCAGCCGCGCGAGGGCAAGGCCACCCAGCGTGCGGTGGACCGGCTTAAAGCGCTGGAGCAGCGTGTCGCCGAAGAAGAAGCGCGGGCCACAACTCCTCCCCCCGCCGAGCTACCCGACATTCGCCCGGGCGATGCCGTACTGCTGCGCAGCATCGGCAAGCGGGGGGTCGCTCTGAGCGCGCCGGACGAAGACGGCCGGGTGGAGGTCTCCGTGGGCGCGGTGAAAATGGAGGTTCCCACGGCTGAGCTCGAGCTTGTAGACCAGCCCGTGGCCGAGGAGACGCGAGACATGGTGGGGCAGCTTCGTCTGGAAAAAACCTTTGCCGCAAAGCGCGAGATTGACCTCCGCGGGCTGACAGTGGATGAGGCCACGCTGCTTTTGGATAAATTCCTCGACGACGCCTCGCTCGCCGAGCTGGACAGGGTATACATCATCCACGGCAAAGGGACGGGGGCCCTGCGCGAGGGCGTGCGCGAGTTTTTGAAAAACCACCGCCTGGTAAAAAGCTTTCGCTTCGCCGAGCAACACGAGGGCGGCACGGGTGTGACGATCGCCGAGCTTTAGGCCCCCGCTAGCGAGCGCGTTTTCCAGCCTGCGCCCTGTGCGCGACCTTCGCTTTGGCCCCGCGCGCTAGCGGGCGCCGTAGATGAGCGGGGCATAGGAGCCATAGGGGTTTCTCCAGCTATAGGGCGAGTGCTTGCTGCCATAGCGCCCATAGCGGTTCCAAATGGATACCGGCGAGTGCGGGTTGCCGTAGCGGCTGTAAGGGTTAAACACGCTTTCGGGGTCGAACCGGTTTGCGCTGAGCTTGCCCAGGTATGTGCCGTCCGCGGCATAAAGGCGCGGGGCGCGATAGGCATAGGGGCTCCTCCAGCTATAGGGCGACCAGCGGCTGCCGTAGCGGCTGTAAGGGCTGGCCAGGGAGAGGGGGGAGAAGCTGTTTCCATAGCGGCCAAACGGGTTGGCCGTGCTCTCTGGATGCCAGCGATTTACGCTTAGCCTGCCCAGGTAAACCCCATCGGCGGAGATGCCGAACTGGGCGCGCGCTGCGGAGGAAGCAAGAGCGAAAAGCAAGACGGCAGCGGCAAGAAGACTAATCGTTGCTTTACGCACAACAAGCGCCCCCCTTGTTGACGAGCCCTCATCCCTATGGTAAGCGAAGCGCGCAAAGATGTCTATGGCCAAATGAAGCTCCCTGCGTTTGAGCGCTTGGGGCGCATAGATCGCGCCCGGCTGCTCTGAGGCAAGAAGGGGGCATCGCTGGCGCCGACGGTTCCGTTGCCGACTTATATTAATATACACTTCGCCACTCGCGCACTCCCCAACCCTTTCCTATCCCCATCCCAGCAGCCTGTCTAAGTTGCGCAGCTTCTTGCGCAGGCTCCCCAGCGTCAGGGGATAAAGCCAGCGATGGCGGCGCAGGCGATGGATAACTTCGCGCCAGTCCTGCCCCTCGCGCTTAAAGTCAACGGCCGCGCCAGGATTTGCCCTTCGCGCAACGGCGCGCACTCGGTCCCGCGGCACCCAATCGTCCACCTCGCGTACCTCGACCGGCGCAAACGCGCACTTGCGCAAAAGAAGCTCCATTGTCTTAGGCGAGAAGTTATATGGGTGCCCGATGTTAAAGTAGCGGGAAAAGGACAGGTCGGGGTGCATTACGTTGGGGCACTCGACAACGACAAGCCCGCCCTCGCGCAGCAGCCGACGCGCTTGCTCTAAAGCCTGCGTGGGACTAGCCATGTGCTCGAGCACATGGCGGAAGACCACTGCGTGAAACTGCTCCGGCTGCAGGCGGGGGGCCACCTCCTCGAACATTCCCGTGTAAATTTCGGCGCCTGTGCGCTCGCGCGCAACCCGCGCATGCTCCGGGTGGGCCTCGATCCCCGCGCAGCGCAGCCCCCGCTGGGCCAGGCGATATAGCAGCCCGCCCACGCCACAGCCCACGTCGAGAACCCGCGCCCCTGGGCCAACCAGCCGCTCTAGCTCCTCGGCAAACTGCCGCGCCCGGCGCACCTGCTTGCGGAAAAACCGCTCGTCGGGCACGTCGCGGTTTTTAAACAGCTTCCAATACTCCGTGGCGTAAAACCGGGCATAGTCCTCGGCGGAGGGCCTGGGGTTGAGGTAAACGAGGCCACAGCGCCGGCAGACGACGGCGCGCAACGGCGTGCGAAATCGCCCCCGGGTAGCGACAACCTCGTAGTCGTCCGCGCCGCACAGGTCGCAGCGCACCTCGTGCCACATGGGCCACCCTCCGCTCGGTTGCCGCTCGGCTATGCTCGGCCGAGCAGCCTGTCTAGGTGGGCGAGCTTCTTGCGCAAGCTGCCCAGCGTTAGCGGATAAAGCCAGCGATGGCGGCGCAGGCGGCGGACGACCTCGCGCCAGTCCTGCCCCTCGTGTGCGAAATCGATCGCCTCGGGCGCCGGGGCCCTTTGTGCGACCGCCTGCAGCCGCTCGCGGGGCGTCCAGTCGTCTAGCTCGCGGATCTCCAGCGGCGCAAAGCCACACTTGCGCAGCAAAAGGGCCATCGTCTTCGCCGAAAAGTTATATGGGTGGGCGAGCTGAAAAAACCGGCCCAACGCCTGCCCCGGATACATTACGTTGGGCGTTTCCAAAAAGACCACGCCCTCCTCGCGCAGCAGCTCGCGGGCAAGCTTCAGCGCGCGTGTGGGGCTGGTCATGTGCTCGAGCACGTGGCGAAAGACGACGACGTCGAACCGCGCCCCGCGCCGGCGCAGCTCGCCCGCGGCCTCCTCAAACGTCCCCGCGAAGACCTCCGCGCCCGTGCGCTCGCGGGCAAAGCGCGAGTGTTCCTCATGGGGCTCGATGCCCACGCACGTTGCGCCGTGCTCGGAAAGAAGATGCAAAAGCGCGCCCACGCCGCAGCCGACATCTAGGACGCAGGCCCCGGGGGCAACCCACGGCCGAAGCTCTTGGAAAAACCGCGTTATGCGGCGCACGCGCTTTTGAAAAAACCGCTCGTCGGGCACATCGGCGCGCTTGTACATCCCCCAATAGCGCTTTTGATAAAACTCCTCATACTGCTCCGGCGAGGGCCTGGGGTTGGTATAAACCAAGCCGCAGCAGCGGCAAATTACCGTGCGCAGGGGCATGCCAAACCGCCCCCGCGTGGCGACTACGGCATATTCGTCTGCGCCGCAGAGGTCGCAGGCTACTTCCTCCACGCCGCTCACCGCCCAAGCTGCGCTTCGCCGCTGAGGATAATACAACGGCGAGGCAAAAGGAAAGGGTTGCAACCTCTGCGAACAGCGCGGAAAAGGCTGGTTTTGCGGGCGCGGAATGAGGATTTTACACTTGCGTTCCTCGGGGAGGGCGGTGGGCGGGCTTGAGCGCTGGCTCGTTCATATGTGCCAGGGGTTGGAGGCGCTCGGCCACCGTTGCTTTATCGGGGCCAAGCGCCGCTCCGCGTTAGAGGGGCTCGCCCGCGCGCATGGTTTTCTCGCGGGCGTGTTCTCCGGCGGAGCGCTGGGGTATTTGAGCGCGGTGTTTTTGGTCCGCCGGCTGGCCCGCGAGCTCGGCGTGGATCTTATCGTCGCCCACGGGCGCAGCCATTTCTCCCGCTTTCTCGCCGGCGCGCGGCTGAGCAAGGTGCCCATCGTGGCCACCGTTCACGGCTGGGACAAGCACCCCGCGCGCTATGCTGCCGCGGATTGCGTGATCGCCGTGTCCGAGGCGGTAGGCGAGCGGCTAGCGAGGGGCGGCGTGCCCGAGGAGAAGGTCGCCGTGGTGCGCAACGGGATCATCGCCGAGGAGCTTGAGCTTTTCGACCGCGCGGAGAGCCGGCGCGCGCTGGGCCTGCCCGAGGAGGCGTTTGTTCTGGCGTTTGTCGGCCGGCTGGAGGAGGAGAAGGGGCCGCAGGTGGCCGTTGAGGCGTTCGCCCGCGTTGCGCGCGAGCTTCCCCAAGCCCTGCTCGCCTTCGCCGGCGCTGGTGCGCTTAAGAGCGAGCTGCAGCAGCGGGCGCGCGCGAGCGAGCTGGCCGGCCGCGTGCGCTTTCTCGGCCAGCGCGACGACGTGGCGCGGGTATATCGCGCGGCCGATGTCGTGCTTATGCCCTCGCTGTGCGAGCCGCTGGGGCGCACGGCGCTGGAGGCCATGGCCTGCGAGCGGCCGGTGCTTGCCAGCGATACGGGCGGCCTGCGCGAGGTCGTCGCCGATGGCGAAACGGGGCTGCTTCTCCCCCCGGGCGACGGTTCCGCATTGGCGCAGGCGATCGTCGCCCTCGCAGGCGATGCGGGGCGGCGCGAAGCCATGGGCCGCGCGGGGCGCGAGCGCGTTTTGCGTGAGTTTCGCCACGAGCACACGGTGCGCAAAACGGCGGAGATTTACGAGCAGGTGGCGCGCGCAGCGCATGTGGCGCGGGAGGGCTAGGCCAGCGCAGGGCCGAATGGAGGTTTGGCGAGGAGGGAGCGCGGTGCTGCGGCGCGCGAGCAGGGTTTTCCTTTACGATTCGGCGCAGACGTGGGGGCTGGACATTTTCGAGCTTAGCGAGTTTTTAAAGCAAACCTGCCCCTGGCTTGAGGTGCACACGCGCAAGGACTTCGTCCCCCACCACTCGCCGGACACCGCGGTAGATCTTCTCCCCGCGCGCATTGCCGATCTCTCCTGGCAGGGCGCGCCCTCGGAGGAGCTGGCCTGGGAGCACCGCTGGCTCAGCGTTCCCCGCGAGCCCCCGTTTGAGGCGGGCTTTGAGCGCATCTACGACGCGTTTCGCCTGCAGGCGATCTACGCGCGGCTTATCCCGCCCTCTGAGGCGGCGCTCAGCGACCTGCACATTGCGTTTACCGAGGAGCTCATCGGCACCTACGATCTCGCCGACGAGCAGTTCCATCTGCGGGTAATCGCCCTCGGCCGGCCGACGATTATCTCCACCTCGGGGCTGATCGAGGCGCCGGCAAAGCCGCGCGAGTACTACTTTGTCCAAATGCAACTGCAGGCCACCGGGCTGGTGACCCAGGAGGACCTAGACGACCTCGAGGAGGAGTTCTCCGACCGCTGCTTGAGCTATGGCGACGAGCGCCTAAACCTCGCCCTGCGTGGGTATCTGCTCATGGCGCTGTTTTATCGCATGACGGGCGAGGGGATGTGCGACGACCCGCAGTGCCGGCTATATGACGCGCACTGGCAGGAGGAGCTTATCGCCGCGCAGTGCCACGATCGGCTGGGTCTGTGCCCGCGGCACGAGGCGATCCTCAACGAGGCGCGGCGGAGGTTTGCCTCGCCCTAGCTAGTTCACCGCGGCAGCAAACAGCTCGCGCACTTCGTTAAGCTTTTCCGGAATATTCAGCCCCGCGGGGCACTTCTCCAGGCACTCCCCGCACTCCGCGCAGTCGTCTGGGCCGTGTTCGAGCGAGGTATATAGCTCGACGCCCATGTGCTTGAGGTTATCCGGGTAGTTGCGGAACATGTCTGCGGCGCGGAAGATCTCTGGAATGTTCAGCCCCTGGGGGCAGGGGAGGCAGTAGCCGCAGCGCAGGCACTGCTGTCCATAGCGGAACTCTCCCCCCAGCCGGCCGATCTCGCGCATTAGCTCGCGCCGCTCCTCCTCAGTCATGGGCAGCGGAGCCTCGGCGGCCTTCACGTTCTCCTCGACCTCGCGCACGGAGGACATCCCCGGGATAACCGCGGAGACGGCGTCGTGGGAGAGGATGTAGCGCAGGCTGCCGAAGACAATCGGGTCGAGCTGGCCCTCGGGGCGGCTGGCCAACGAGTCGGGCAGGGCTAGGCGCCCGCCGGAAAGCGGCTTCATGATGATTACGCCCATGTCGCGCTGGACGGCGAGGCATAAGATCTCCCCACCCACCCCCTCCTGGTCCAGCGGGCTATAGGCGACCATGAGCGTTTCAAACACCCCGCTATTGATCGCGCGGACCATCGTTTTATGGCAGCGGTGGATGGTAATCCCGATATGGCGCGTTTTGCCCTGATCTTTGGCTTTGAACGCCGCTTCGATCGCTCCCCCAGGCCCCATGACTTTCTCGAACGTCTCCTCGTCGCTTACGGAGTGTAGCTGCCACAGGTCGACGTAGTCCGTTTGCAGCTCGGCGAGGCTCGTTTCCAACTCCGAAAGCGCCGCGTCGCGCTCGCGCGCGGTGGTTTTCGTGGCGAGAAGCACCTTGTCGCGCATTTTGGCGAACGCCTTGCCCACCTTGGCTTCGCTATCTTTGTAGGCGCGGGCGGTGTCGTAGAAGTTAATCCCCAGGTCGAACGCCCGGCGCAGGGCGGCTACTGCCTGCTTCTCGTCAACCTTGGGCAGTTTGATGCATCCGAAGCTCAGCGCGGAAACCTCAAGCCCCGTCTTCCCTAGCCGTCGCGTGATCATGGCCCTCACCTGCATAGTCGGCGAAAATGGCACGGCGCTATTCGGTGCTTTTCCGCCCCTCTCCTCTCGCAGGTCGCCCGCCACGGGCCGCGAATCTCTGCAACAGAGCAAGAGGGGCATGTGTCCAAATTTGCACCGAAGCCGCCCGCTGCAAACAGCCGGCGGCCGCTGGCTTTGGTTGTGCCAACGATTTCCTCGCGCGGGGAGGAGCGATATGAGACTGCCTGGCCGGTGTTCTTTCGTCCGCCTTGTTTTGGCGTTCGCTCTCGCTGCGCTGTTTGCTTTGCCCGCGTCTGCCGCTGTCCAATACCGCCAACAGGGCAACAACGTTGCCGTAACGGCAGGCCCGCTCTCCTGCGTCGTCGAGCCCACGGGAACGATCCGCAACGTGTCCATCTCGGGCAAGAAGGTAATCGAGCAAATGCACATTGAGGTGCGCGCGCCGGACGGGACGGCATTTGTCCCCAAGCCCGAGCACTGCCGCCAGCTAGAGGTTAAGCAGGCGTTTGGGGGGATCTCGGTGTTTGCGCGGGGCGAGGTGCGCGCGGAGGAGAAGGGGATTGCCCTGCGATTTTTGCTCGAGGCGCGCTTTGTCGAGGACGGGCTGCTTAATGTCGAGGTGCAATATACCCCCCTACGCGACTTCCGCGCGGAGACCGTGGCCTATATGACCTATCTCCCCGTAAACCTGTATCAGGGGCAGGAGGTGCAGTATAACCCGCGGGGCGAGGCCCCGGGGGTTGTCGCTGGCTTTAAAGACGGGCTAACGAAGAACCTCAAGTGGCCCGTGCAGCCGCTGATGGACCAGAACCAGTTCGAATGGTTCGTAACTTGGCTTAAGCTGTCGCCGGCGGGCGGGCCGAGTTTCGAGCTCATCTGCCGCCAGGGGAACAACACGCTGGAGGACCTGCGCAAGAAAAACCTGCCCTATTTCAACGTCGGCTCGTTCTGCGGCTACGACTACCAGCGCACCATTCAGCAGGGAGACACGCGCAATATCCTCGTCGCCGTGCGGCCCCCTGGGGCGCGTACTGACCCCGAGGCGATCGACTCCGGGCCCGCGAAAGACCAAGCGGAGCAGGAGTTTCGCTTCGCAACACAGCTTCTCGCACACCAAGAGTACGAGCTCGCCGCGCAAAAGTTCCGCCAGTTTCTCGCCAACTACCCCAATCACCGCGAGGCTCCCGCGGCGCGCCTGCGCTTGGGCGAGTGCTTGTTTCAGCTTAAGCGCTACCCCGAGGCTCGCGCGGAATTTGAAAAGTTCATTGCCAACAACCCAGACAGCGAGCAGAAGGCCGCCGTGCGCTCGCGCGTGGCGGAGTGTTATTATCGCGAGAAAAAGTTCGAGCAGGCGGTAAGCACCTACGACCTGCTTCTCGCGCGGGACAACCCCACGGCGGAGATCGCCGCCGCGGCCAACTATTGGAAGGGCGAGGCCCTGTTTCAGCTAAACAGAATCGACCAAGCCATCGCCGCTTACCAAAAATCGCTCGCTGCCCTGCCCGAGAGCAAATATGGCCGCTATGCGCTCTATTCCATCGCCGTCGCCCTGCTCAAGAGCGGGAAGGCCGACGAGGCGATTGCCCGCTTTGCCGAAGTTTTGCAAAAATATCCCAAAAGCGACGTTGCCCCGCAGTGCATCTTGGGCATGGCCGACGCGCAATATGCCGCAGGCCGCTACGATGAGGCCCTGGCCACCTACCGCCGGCTGCAAAAGGAGTTTCCCGACGTCTCCCCGGAGAAGGCGCTTTACGGCATCGCCTGGTGTCTGTATGAGCTGAAGCAATACGACCAGGCGCTTGCTTCGTTTCGCGAGCTAGCGGCGAAGTATCCGGGCACGGTGTATGTCTCCGAGGCTTTGCTTCAGGCGGGGCACTGCCTGTTCCACAGCGAGAAATACGAGCAGGCGATCGCCGAGTACGACCGCTGCGCCGAGCTGCACAACGAGCGCTATTCCGACGAGGCGTTGTTCTGGAAGGCCCAGGCGCTGATCAAGCTCGACCGCCTGCAGGAGGCGCGGGCTCCGCTTCAGACGCTGATTGACGAGTATCCCCAGAGCAAGCGCGCGGCGAAGGCCAAGGAGCAGATCCAGGCGATCGACAAAGTGCTGCGCGAGAGCACGTTGCGCCAGGTTGCCGCGGAGGCGGACAAGCTTTTCGCCCAGGGGCAGTTTCAGCAGGCGCTGGCCAAGTTTCAGGAGCTGCTGAAGCAAAACCCGGAGGGAGAGATCGCCGACTACAGCCGGTTGCGCATTGGGCTGTGTCTGGAGAAGCTGGGCCAGCGCGAGCGCGCGCTTGACACCTATCGCAAGCTCTTAGAAACCTCGCCCGAGGGCAAGCTCGCCCCCCACGCCGTGTATCAGATCGCCTGGCTGCACCACGACGCGGGCGAGGCCCAGGCCGAGGCGCAAGCATGGCGCGAGCTGGCGGAGAAGTATCCGCAGAGCGAGCTTGCCGCGGAGGCCTGGTTCCGGCTCGGCGAGGCGGCGTTTGACCAAGACAAGCTCGACGAGGCGATCGCCGCCTATTCCCAGGTAATCGCCAAGTATCCCCAGGCAACGCTTAAGGACGAGGCGCAGTATAAGCGCGCCTGGGCGTATCTTAAGCAGCAGAAATGGCAGCAGGCATTGGATGACTTCGTCCAGGTTGCCCAAAGCACGGACAACCTCCGTGTGGCCGCCGACGCTAAGTATGAGGCGGGGGTTTGCTGCGACCGCCTGGGCAAGCGCGACGAAGCGCTTAAGCACTTCGAGCGCTGCGCGGCAGACCATCCGGAGACCGACCGCGCGCCGCTGGCCCTGGCCGAGGCGGCGCGGATTTACGCCCAGGCCAACCAGACGCAAAAGGCGCAGGAGCTCGCCGGGCGCATTCTTAAGCGATATCCCAACAGCTCCGCCGCGCCTCGGGCGCATCTTCTCGCGGGCGCCCTGTGCCAGGCGGAGAACAAGCTCGACGAGGCCATTGCCCACCTCCAAGCGGCCGCGGCCAATGCCCCCGAGGCCACCGCCGCGGAGGCCTTGGCCCGCTTGGGCGAGTGCTATTTCGCCCGCGAGCAGTGGGACAAGGCCCTGGAGGCGTTTTTGCGCGTGGCCTTGCTTTATCCTGGGGAGAAGAACTGGGCGGCCCGCGCGCAGTTCGGCGTGGGCCAGGTTAGGGAAAAACAGGGCAAGGTGCAGGAGGCGAAAAAGGCCTATCGCGAGGCGACGAAGTTCCAGGGCACCGAGTGGGCCAAAAAAGCCGCGCAGCGGCTGGCCCAGCTCGGCGAACAGTAACCTCTACGCCGCGCTAACGCGCGCGTGAAGGAGCTGGTGGATGTGAACACCGTGTGGGAACAGTGGGTGCTCAAGGGCGGCGTGATGATGGGCCCCCTGCTCCTCTGCTCGTTCTTGGGGTTGACCATTATTATCTACAAGGCGATTGTCTTCTGGCGCGAGCGGGCCGACGTTGACGCTTTGATCTCGCGCGTGGAGCAGAAGATCCGCGCCAACCAGCGCGGCGAGGCCCTCGCTGCCTGCGAGGAGTTCGGCGGCCCCGCGGCGCGCATGATGGCCACGATCATTACCTCCGGCGCGGCCACGCGCGAGGTCGCCCGCGAGGCCGTCGAGGAATGCGTCGCCGTGGAAATCGACCGCCTGGAGTCGTATCTGCGCGGGCTGAATACCCTGGCCTACATCGCCCCCCTGCTCGGGTTTTTGGGCACGGTGTGGGGGATGATCGTCGCGTTTAACGATGTGGCCACGGCGAACGAAGTTACCCCGCGCATCGTGGCCAGCGGCATCTCCCAGGCGCTGATTACCACGGCTACAGGGTTGATCATCGCCGTGCCGTTCTACGCGGCCTACAACTATTTCGTGGGCCGGGTGGATTCGTTTGCCCTGGAGATGGGCAAGGCGGCGACGCGGCTGCTCCAAGTGCTTTATCCCGAGGAGGCGAAGCGCGTTGAAGTTTCGCAGCAGACTGAGGCCTGAGATGGGCATCCCCATGGTGTCCATGGCCGACATCGCCTTCCTGCTCATCATCTTCTTTACCCTCACCAGCTCGTTCGCCAGAGAGCAGGGGCTGAAGGTCGACCTGGCCACCGCCAAGCACCTGGAGGAGCTGCCTGAGATCGACATTAACATCGACATTTCCGACCAGGGCACGGTGGCCATAAACGGCAAGGCGATGACCGTGGACCAGGTGGAGCCAGAGCTCTCCGCGCTGTTTATGACGACGAAGACGCGTCTCGTTACCATTCGCGCGGACAAGGACGCGCCCTATGGCGTGGTGTTCGGTGTGCTTAGTGTGGTGCGCAAGCTAGGAGGGAAGATTTCCCTTGCCGGCGAGCGCGTGGAACCGGAGCAGCTTGAATAACCCGTCCGCGCGCAGCGTATCATCTGTGCGGGTTGGCGCCTGTGGCGCACCTGCAGGGCGGGAGAAAAGGCGATGTTTCGCGACCGCATATTAGCCTCGAGCGCCATCGGCTCGCTGATCATCCACGCGTTTTTGCTCTTCGGCGTGGTTGTCGGGCAGCCTGCGCCGCCCAAGAAGAAGCAACCGCCGCCGATTGAAATCGAGAGCATTGTGGAGCTTGTCCCGACACCCGTCCCCACGCCCGAGCCGACGCCGCCCCCGCGGCGCATTGTCTACCGCAGGGTGCGCGTAAGGCGCTATGTCCCGCGCAGGCGCGTGGTGCGCCGGCCACCTCCGCAGCCGACGGCGCCGCCTGCGCAGCCCGTGGCCACACCGCCGCCCGCTCCTCAGCCCGAGGTGCAGCCGGAACCCGTCGCGCCTGAGACGCCCGTTGCCGTGCTCGAGCAGCCGCAGCCGGTGGAGGTTGCCCCGGCGCCGGTTCCCGTGGAGAGCGCGCCCGAGGCCCAGCGCGCCGAGGAAGTCGTCGTGGCTACGGCTGTGCTCCCCGAGCCAGAAGCCGCCTCCCCCGGCGCGCCGGAGGAGCAGCCGACAGAGGCCCAGCCCGTGCCTGTGGCAGCGGAGGTTGCCCGTGCGGAGCCCGAGCCCGCGGGCGCGCCTCCCAAGCTTGAGGCTGAGGAGCCCCAGCCCGAGCGCGTCGTCGCCGCCCTTCCCGGCGAGATGGGCGGGCTGGAAAAGGAGCGCCCCGGGCCGGGAGACGAGACGCGCGGGCCGGAGGTTGCCGAGAACTTGCGCGCGCCCGCCGGCGCCCCAGGGCCGGAGGGGCCCGTGGGGCCGGTTAAAGTCGCGGGCGAGGCCAGCCGCGGCGAGCTGGTCAAGGGAACGCTTGAGGGCGACAACCGGCCGGAGGGGGCGGGCGAGCGCCTCGTTGCCGGCCTGCCTCAAGGGTCGCCGGGCCTCCCCGGTCCTGGGGGGCCGACGGAGAAGGCCGAGCCCGGGCTAGAGGGGCCGCCCGCGGAGGTCGTCGGCGGCGGCCAGGGCGCTCCGGGCGAGGGGACAACGGGCTACGGCGGCGAGGGCTATAAGATCGTCGAGATTACCGTGGGGCGCGCCGTTCCCGCGGGGCTCGGGTTTGGCAGCGGCGGGGGCGGCGGCGCAGGTGAGATGGGTGGCGGGCTGCTTGTCGCTGGGCTTCCCGGTGGCCCGGGAGGTGTGCGCGGCT
>CAZMGT010000028.1:24048-45590 GCA_964565895.1 uncultured Armatimonadia bacterium | reverse complement strand
CTCGCCGGGGTCGAGCTCTACCGCGCGGAACAGGTGCTCGCGGGCGGCGTCGAGCTGAGGCTCGGGAGGAGCGCTTAGAGCTTGGCCCAGGGCGCGATGGGCCTGGGCGTTTTGCGGGTCGAGCTTTAGCGCGTGGGAAAGGACGTCGCGCGCCTCGCCGATTTTCCTCCGCTGAAGCAAAACGGCACCAAGGGCGGAAAATGCCCGTGCGCTTTGGGGGAGCAGGGCCGTGCCCTCGCGGGCGACTTTCTCGGCGCGCTCGAAGTCTTCCAACTGAAGGTAAGCGCGGATGAGGTTTTCGCGGAAGCCAGGGTTTTTCGGCGCGCGGGCGACGGCTTTTTCAAACTGCTCCACCGCGCGCTGGGCATCGCCGAGCTGAAACAGGACAACGCCAAGCCCGTTTAGCGCCTCGGCGCGGTTGGGGTCAAGCCGCAGGGTGTCGAGGTAGGCGATTTGCGCCTCGGCAAGCTCGCCTTGCTCGTGCAGGGCGCGGGCGAGATGTAGCCGATAGTCGGGGTTGTCGGGGTCGAGCTGGACGGCCCTGCGCGCGGCAGCGGCGGCCTGGGGATAGTCGCCGAGGGAGAAATAGGCGGCGGAGAGGCCGGCATATGCCGCGGGAAGGGTGTTGTCTATCGCAATAGCCTCTTTATAGTAGGCGACGGCGAGCGCGGGCTTGTTTTCGCGCAGGCAGCGTAGGGCCTGGGTCATGCGCTCGGCGGCGCTGCGCGCCTCGCGCTGGAGGGCTGCCGTGCGGTTGAGAAGATAGACGCCGTAGACCGTGCAGCCGAGGAGAAACGCGCAGACAAGGAGCGAGGCCCAGAGCAGCGGCCGGTTTTTAGGCGGGGGCGTTGGGGGGAGCTCTGCCCCGCAGCCGATACAGCGCTTTGCTCCGCACGGGTTGACCATGTGGCACACGGGGCACACGGGGGCAAGGGCTGCCTTCGCTCGGGCGCTGGGCATTTGCGCTCCCCTTGTCCTGCAACTGGCGGCTGCAATGGGATTATAGCCAGTTTTTCTCGGGCGCGGCGTTGGCTTGCGCTGCGCTTTTGCTCAAATGCCTCTACGAGCCGGCCGAGGGCAATTTTTCGCTTGCCCTTTCGCGCAAAACAAGCGTGCACCGCCGGAGGCAAAACGCGTCGTAGTCCACGCCCTTGTGCGCGCGGCCGGAGAAGACAAGCCACATCGTGTTGCCCCGCGGGTCGATCCACTTCGTGGGCAAGCGGAAGCCGTGGATGTTGCCCAGGCCCCAGTCTTCGGTATAAAAAGCGGTGGTCCATGGGCCCCAAGGCTCGGGGGCGTCGAAGATCGCCCACCCCCCGCGGCCGTTGCCAAACGCCTGGCAGAGCAGGTATCGCCTTAGCCCCGGATGATAGACGACGTCCATGCGATAGCAGCGGCCGGGATGCTCGAGCACGGAGGCGCGGCGGGTTATGTCGGGCGTCCAGCGAGGCCTGCCGCGGGCGTCGAGGCCGGCGAAAAACTGATATGCCTCGCGCTCGCGCAGGCGATCTTTGGGCACGCGGGCGAGGACGACGTGGTCGTAGGGCTTATAGGCGCTCGGGCCGTCTTGGGAATAGACGTAGACGAAGTTGTCGCGCGCGCCGGCGTAGTTTTTTCCGAAGTTTAAAAACGTGGGGCAGCCGAAGCTCGTGGTAAAGCGCCAGGGGGCCCAGGTCCACGTTTTCCCGTGGTCGGAGGACCAGGCGAGCTGGGAGTTTTTTACGTTGCGCACGAGCATGTAGAGCACGGCGTCGACCATAAGCATGCCGCTGGCTTTGGGGCCGCGGGCGCCGTCGCCGAGGCGTTCGCCGCTGGGCGAGGGGATGTCGCTGCCGGAGAAGTCCGGGGGCGCGCCGGAGATTCTGCAAAAGCCCAGGCTAAGCTTGCGCCCGCCTGGCTCAAATCCCCAACCGTCGCCATAGGCGCAGTAGAGGCAGTCGTCGTCGGCCCAGGTAATGGGCCAGTTGTCGCTGCCCAAGGCCTTGCGGATGATTGCCTTCTCGGGGGCAAACCTTACCGCGGCGATAACCGGGCTCGGGGGATATGGGGGATAGCGCGCGGGGGGAGGCTGGCCTACTGAGGCGAGGCAGAAGCAGAGTGCAGCAACCATGGCAACCTCCGCAAACATCGCTCTCAGCGCTCCGCGGGCCGCGCGGCGCTTTCCACGACCTCGAGGATGGTGTCCATGGCGAACGGCTTGCGCAGGTATGCCCGCGCGCCTGCGGCAAGTGCCTCTTGCTCCAGCGCGCGCTCGCCCTTGCCGGTAATGATAATCACGGGAATGGTCGGATCTTTCTCATGCATGAGGCGCATAGTCTCGATGCCGTCGAGCTGGGGCATGAGGATGTCTACAAGGGCGACGTCGAAGCGCTGCTCGTCGAGGAGCTTGAGCGCCTGCTCGCCGTCGCTGGCGGTGACCACGTTGTGCCCGCCCTGGGCGAGGGCGGCGCTGAGCAGGCGGCGGATGGGCATTTCGTCGTCGACCACGAGAATGTTCAGCGGGGCGGGGTGCTCGGGAGCGGGGGTGGGGATGGACTCCTCGGGCTCCTCCGGGGCGAGCTCGCCGAGAGGGATGCGAATGGTAAACGTCGTGCCCTGGCCAACGGCGCTGTCTACGGAGATCTCCCCGCCGTGGGCTTTCACGATCCCGTGGGCCACGGAAAGCCCGAGGCCAGTGCCGGGGATGCCGCTTGTTCCGCGGGCGCCCTTGGTGGTGAAGAACGGCTCGAAGATGCGGTCTAAGTATTCCGCGGGGATGCCCTCGCCGGTGTCGGCAATGCTTATCTCGAGCGCGGGCTGGGAGACGCCGGCGCAGGAGCTAACGGGCTTCGCGGCAATACGCAGCTCGCCCCCCTGGGGCATGGCGTGAATGGCGTTGCTAATGATGTTCGCGAACACCTGCTCGAGCTGGCCGCCATCTACAAACGCCAGAGGGACAGGGCCATAGTTGCGCAGGACGCGGATGTTGCTGCGCTCGAGGTCGTCGCGCAGGTTGGCGATCGCCCGCTCGATGCAGTTGATGATGTCGCACCTGGAGCGCAGGGGCTCGCAGGGCTGGGCGAAGTCGAGCAGGTTGCGCGTGATCTCCGCGGCGCGGCGGGTGGCCACGATGATGTTGTCGAGCGCGTCGCGCACGGGCTGGGGCACGCCGCTGCGCGTGAGCGCAAACTGCGCGTAGCCCTGCATAATCGCCAGGAGATTGTTAAACTCGTGGGCCACGCCGCTGGCGAGCTGGCCCACGCCGGCCATGCGTTCCACCCGAAGCTCGCGCGCGTGGCGCTCTTGGATCTCCTCCAAGCTGTGCAGGACGGCGACGACGTAGGCCGTGCCATCCCTGTCGCGGAGGAGGTTGCCGCTGGCGCTCACCTCGGTTACCCCCGCGGGGTGGGCGATGTTTAAGGGGATGCTGCTCACGCTTTTGCCCGAGAGGACCTGCTGCAACGCGTCGCGCACGCGGGGGAGGTCGTCGGCGGTAACTAGCTCGCTAACGTTTTTGCCCTCGAGCTCGCGCGCGTCGGGGTCGAGCCGCAGGGCGAGGTACGCGGCGCGGTTAGCGGCGACGATGTTTAGCTCGGCGTCGATAACGACCACGGGGTCGACCATGGAGTTAACGATAGCCCGCTGGAGCTCCTCCACGCGGCTGGCCTGGGTCACGTCGCGGAGGATGCCGCACAGCTCGCCCGGGGCGCAGGCCAGGGCGTGAACCTCGACAAGCCGCCGGCTGCCGTCCTTAGCGAGCATGGGGAAGACGAGCGAGGGAACCTCGCCCTCGGCGGCGAGGAGCTGATCTAAATAGCGCTCGACCTCGGCGCGCTGCTTGGGCGGGGCGAGGTCGCTCAGCTTTAGCGCGCGCAACTCCTCGGCGGAGTAGCCGGTAAGGCGGGACATGGCGGGGTTTGTCGCGGTGAACGTTCGGCTCTCGCGCGAGAGGGCAAACAGGCCATCGGGGAGGCACTCCCAAAGCCTGCGCAAAAGCGTGGCGCCGCCTGCGTCGCTGGGAAGGCCGCTTTGTTCGTCGCGCGCGCTCATTTGGTGCTATTTTCGCCGCGGCGCGGGGCGACCCTTCGCCGGCGTCCGCTCTAGCGGCGACGGAGGAGCTTGGCCTTTAACCTGTCCGCAACAAGCCAGCACTCCTCGATGCGCAGGGCCAAGCTGAGGATGAGAAATACGGCGAGCGCCGCGGCAAACGCGGGGAAGAGAACGAGCACGTGGCCCTTTACGCCGGCGAGGAGTTCCGCAGGCAAAGCGCCTTTGATCGCTTCTGAGACAAATCTCGTAGCAAGGGCCATGAGCGCCGTGGCCAAAGCGAGCTTACCCACAAACGGGACCACGCGCTCGTAGCCGATACGCCCCAAGCGGGGCCTTAAGATGGCGAGGAGGACGAGCACCTTTAGCGTTTTAGAGACGGACATTGCCGCGGCGATGGCGGGCAGGCCGAGGTTGTAGACCTTAACGCCGACGGCGGCGACGGTGAGCCAGATTAGGTCGCCCACGATGCCCATGGCGATGGGCGTTTTTGTGTCCGACAGGGCGTAGAACCACTTAAGCAGGGGGTCCTCGAGGGCGAAGAAGAACATGCCGATGAGGTACCAGGGGAGGGCGGACATGGTGATGGCCACGGACTGCTCGTCGAACTTAAGCCCAAAGAACGCCACGCGGACGGTGCTTTCGCCAACGATGAGGAAGAAGACGGAAAGCGGCACGAAGAAGAAGGCGATTACCCGCGCGGTAGACACGAGGGCGTCGGCGAGGCGCTGCTTTTCCTTGCTTGCGCTGAGCTCGGAGATAAACGGAAAGATGACGTAGCTTAGGGCGAGGGCGAGGATTTGCCACGGGGTGTCTACGATGCGCCGGGCGTACTTTAGCCCGGAATAGGCCCCCACGCCTTGCTCGAAGGCAAACTTCGCCTCGGCCAAGTTCCGCGCCAGAGCGAACAAAATCCCCACGACCAGAGGAATGGCGAGGACGATTGCCTTGCGCACGTCGGGGTTCTTTAGGTCGAGCGAGGGGCGGAACAGCTTGAGCCGCTGCCACAGGCTGGGAAGCTGCACGCACAGGCGCAGGCCGATCCCCACGAGCGCCCCGAGGGCGAGGGCATAGGTCGTCTGGTGTTCGCTAGGCACGTGGAAGATGACGATCGCCGCGACCACGCCGCCCACGATGGACACGCGGCGCAGCGCCTCGGCCAGCGCGGGAATGGTGAACTGGTGGTAGGACTGGAGCGTGAGCTCGGCGAGGTTGGACAAGCTATAAACGACAAGCGCGGGGAAGAAGATGCTTAAAAACCAGACCAGGCGGTCGAACTCGATCGTCCCCGGGCCGATCTTCTCCGCGTGAGATTTGGTGATCCAGCCGGCGATGTTCGGGGCGTAGATCGTGCCCAAGAGGGCGACGGTGATTAGGCCCAAGCCCTGCAGCGTCCCCACAACGCTGGTGAATTTCCACGCCGCCTTGTCGCCATCGGCGCGCTGCCGGGCGACGAAGATGGGAATGTAGATGGGCTGAAGGAGCTTTTCGAACTTCGTATATACGTCTTGGAGGATGCCCTCGTAGGCGAAGCGGAAGACGTCGGAGATGCCCGTGGTCCCGATGAGCCGGCTGACGATGAGCTCGCGCGCCGGGCCGACGATGCGCCCGACAAGCAAAAACGCGGAGACGATGGTTGTGTTCTTAACGATGTGTGCGCCGGCATCTTTTGGTTTTTCCGTTGCCTTGGCCGGCGCGGCGTCGGTTTCCGGCGGCATTTCCCGGTGCTCCCTTAGGCTAGGCTAGAGAACTCCCCGGTTCTGTCCGTAATTGGAAACGCTTTCGGGCAAGCGGTTGCGCAACGAGGGAGCGGGCATTGGGGGCGGCCTGGGCAGCGCCGCAAGCCGCCCCCGAACCGTCTACGGGGCGGGGACGCCGACGATGATATTCCCCTCTTCCGGCCCGCCGGCCTCCTGCGACGCCCCGCCGACAAGCACAGTGCCCGCGAGAGCGACGACGGTCCACTGCTCTGCGCCCAGGGTTACCTGGTAGAACCCCTCGGGCGTTTGGCTGATAGGCACGCCGCTGGCGGAAAACGGGTTGCCGCTGGCGTCTTGCCCGGCGATGTCTACCGTGCCTGAGGAGTTAATGGTAAAGTCGCCGTAGCCGCCGTATTTGTCCACGTAGTGATATGTGCCCGCCAGCGCGCTGGGCGGGGGCGGAGAAGTGGGCCGCTTAACGCCCACGGTCATCCCCTGCGGCGCGCCGGAAGGGTCGTAGTTGTCGACGACGAATACCTCGTCGCTTAAGAACACGCCCCAGGCGGAGCTTCCCGCGGCCGTGCCGCTCGTTGCCTGCCAGTGCACCGCGCTGTGGTTGGCGTTGAACTGATATGGCCCGGAGCCCTGCTCGGCGACGTTTAGCGCCTGGAAGGCAAACGTTCCCGCGGAGGCGCTGGAGGCCGTGGCCGTCGCTGTCCCGTAGTCGCCATAGGTGCCCACGTAAAGGTAGTTGCCGCCGATCTCCGTGCCGAACGGCACATAGGCGCGCTTAAGCGCGACGACGAGGTGGTGGCCCGCGCCCGCGCTGCGCGGGCTAATGACCACGATCTCTCCGGGCAGGCGGACGAAGGGGTAGACGCCGTCCATCGTTCCCCGGCGGCCGTCGCTGGAGAGGGTAAATGTGCCACTGACGGTAGCCCCTGTGGTTAGGTTATAGGCGCTGTAGGTGTTGTTCGCCAGGTCCATGTAGTAGGCGACGAGGTCGCCGTAGCTTGCCGCGCCGACGTAGCTTTCCAGCGCTCCAGAGGTGACGGCAACGGTGTAGCTCGAGGAGCCTGAGGCGCTGGTTACCCCGATGTAATACCGGCCGCCGGTGGCGTTGCTCAGGACGACCGCATCGTGGGCTGTGCCCGGGAACGTGCTTGAGCTGACGAGGTTCTCCGCGCTTTGGTAGTAGACGGCGAGGTCGGCGTTGCCCGCCGTCGTTTGCAGGCGGACGGTGTACGACCCGCCGCTTGAGGCGTTAAACGAATACCACTTATACTGCCCCTGGCCGACGGTGCCCTGTGTCGGCTGCTGGTCGACGAGCAACGGCTGGACATTTTGGATCGTGGGAACGGCCTGCGTGGACAGAGGGCACCCCGAAAGCAGGACAACGACAACGGCGAGGGAGACAACGACCGCGCTTGCTTTGAGCATTAGATTCCTCCTTAGCTAAACTTGCGGCCGGCAGATCATTGATCGAACCTCTGCGGGCGTCAACCCGGGGCGCGGGTTATTGCGCTTGGGCAATACGGTAAAGGTGGACGTCGAAGTTTTCGAAGCGGTCGGAGAATTGGGCGTTGGCGATGGCGATCGTTCGCCCCTCGCCGAGGACCTCGGCGCGCGCGTTTTCCCCAACGCCAGGGATGGAGAACGTCGCCCGCGCTTGGCCGTCGCGCATGGCCACGGCGAAGATATATAGCGCGCCGTTGTGGGTTTTAACCATGATGTCTATGGGCACGCGGGGATTTGAGGATGCTACCGTGGCGCGGCCTGGCGTTGAGGGCGAGTTGAGCACCGGCGCAAGGGTGTGAATCTGCTCGTTTATCCGGGTTACCGCGCGGAGCATCTCGGGGTCGGCGAACAGGCCCGCTTCGATGAACTTCGGCTTAAACTGGTGCACGAAATAGATCAGCCCCATGGAGCCGTGGACGAGGGACATCCACACCTCGGCGCGCACCTGGCGCGGCGTGGGCTTGACGTTGGGATTGCTAATGCGCGTGCACTCGATGCAGTTCCAAACGATCTTTTCGTCGCGCGACCAGTTGCGCAGGCGGTCGACGCCGAAGGGCACGAGCCAGAGCTTGCCCGTTACCTGCGGCCTGGTGCTCACCACGGGGTAGATGTCGAACGAGACGATGTCGCAGCCGGCGATGTAGCGCGGGTAGTCCTCGGGATGGTTGGTGCGCACGCCGCGGCCCACCCAGCCATCCCAGGCGACGCCTTGGCCGAGGTTTAAGAGCACGGGGCGCGTGGGGTCGGCTGCGCGAAACTTCTCGTAGCTGGCGACGATGGACTCCGGGGGAATGGGTGGGCCGTATTTTCCGCCCCCGATAGGCTGGGCGTTGTCGGGCTCGTCTGGGTGCATCCAGCCGATGATCGTCGGGTCGTTTTTGTGCTTTAGGCCGACATCGTTTTGCGCGCAGATAACGGGCATTTGCGCCTGCTTGAGCAGGGCGAGCTGCTTTTCCGTGGGGCCCTTCCACAGGCCAACGTAAACGTTAAATCCCGCGGCTTTGTAGCGAGGGGCGTTTTTCGGGTCTTGCAGCCACACGGCAATGGGGAAAAAGCCGGGGTCGCGCGGGGGGCCGTTTTCCCACTGGCTATAGGGGTTGCCGCTTGCCCCAGCGTTTAGCTTTGCCGCGGCGCAGGCTTGCTCGTGGACAAAAAAGCCCGCGCACAACAGCAGCCCGGCGACGACGAAGGCGACGAGCAGAGCAATGGCCCGAGCGAGCATCGGCTGCCCCTCCCGCTTGCGGTGGGTTTTGGGGAAAATACGGCGCGCGCGCCACGAAGACCTTTTGGCGCGCGGTGCCCTGCGCTGCGCGGGCCGAGGGAAGGACGGCGCTGCCCCGCGCAGAAGAAGCCGGTGGTGCTTGAGCGATGCCCGGCGTAGGCGATGCGAGCGGCAAGCTAGAGAGCCTTCCCCCGCGTGCGCGGCGCGCGTTGGAGCAGGCGCTGGAGCACATCTTGCGCATCGCCCAGCCGCGCGTGGTGTATATGTTCGGCTCGTTTGCCGAGGGGCGGTATGACGAGTACAGCGACATTGACCTGCTCATTGTCGCGGACAGCGACGACCCCGGGCAGTTGCTGGAGGAGCTGAACGCCGCGGTAGGGGTGCATTGCGACTGGGAGAACTTCGACCTGCTTGTGCTCACTCCGGAGCAGTGGGCGGAGGAGTCGCAGTTGCCGGGGCAGTTGTGTTTTGTCGTAAAGCGGCGGGGGATTGTTGTTTATGGACAACCCGACGAGGAAGTCGGTTCGTCGGCTCACGGACATCGGCAAGGAGCACCTTCGCGTTGCTCGGGCGTGCCTGGCAACTGAGCCGCCTGCCCTGCGCATGGCCGCTTTTCACGCTCAGCAAGCGGCGGAGAAGCTGCTTAAAGCGTGGCTGCTGGCTCTCGGCGAAGAGGAGCCCCCTCTAACGCATAGCCTGACGCGCTTGGCTGAGGCATTATCTCGGCTCGGGGCGACCGACCTTCCCAACAGCGCGCTGCGCTTCTTGAGCCGTTTTCCCGTGGGTGTGCGCTATGGAGTAGTCGAGGTATCGGCCGCCGACGCCGCCCGCGCGGTGGAGGAAGCCGAGCGCGTTGTCGAGCTCTGCAAGCGGGCCCTCTCTATGCTTTAGCTGGCGCGCAGCGTGCTGAGACACCAGACGCCCGCTTGGCTAGTGACCGGCGTTTTGCGCCGTAGAGCGGGCGTAGTCGATCATCGCGCGGACGTTTTCGTGCGGCGTATCCTGGGGGACCTCGCAACCTGCGCCGAGGATGTAGCGCTGGCCGCAGATTTCGTGGCAGCGCGCGCAGGCGCGAAAGACCTCCTCCGGCGTAGCGTCGCGCAGCTCAGTTACCGGGTCGAAGTTTCCCGAGAGGACAACTTTGGGGCCGAGCTTTTCGCGCGCGAGGGCAAGGTCCACGGGATAGTCAACGTCGACCTGGTCCACGCCGAGCTCGGCAATGGCCTCGAGCAGGTGTGTAATGTCGCCGCAGATGTGCAGGCGCAGCTTGGCCCCGGCGGCATGGACGGCGTCTACGATGCGCTTGGCCCGGGGGAAGACAAAGCGGCGATACATTTGCTCGGAGATAAGCGAGGAGGCGGAGTCGCCCATGCCGATGATGTCCGCGCCGGCGGCGACCTGGGCGCGGGCGAAGGCGATCTCCATTTCGCAGACAAAGTCCATGAGGTCGTCGACGAACGCGGGGTCGTCGATGAGGTCCACCATAACCTCGTTGATGCCGCGGAGGTCGGCGGCCTCGGCGAGGGGGCCCTCGATCCACCCTCCGATGGGTTGCTCGCCGCCAACTTTCTCGCGAAACAAGGCGCAGGCCTGGACCCTGTCCAGCATGCGCCCGCCGGCGAGGGGGTCGGGGAGCTTGAGGCGGGCGAGGGCGGCCTTGTCGGCGAGAATGTGGCCCTTCGGAGCGGGAGGCGCGTCGGGATAGAAGATAAGCTCGGTGCCCAGGTCGGCGGCCTCGCGCCAGGCGTCGGAGATGCAGTTTACCCCGTCAAAGCCAAACCGCTCGCACGTCGCCAACTGCGCGCGGACAAGCGTGCGAAAGTCGCGCGCATACTGCTCGTAGGTGGCGCCGACGAGTCGCGCGGCAAAGCCCATGAAGATGGGGTGGGCGGGGAGGCGGTCGGGCTGCTTGCCCTCAAAGACGGCCATCGTTCGCTCGTAGGAGTTCATGGGCGACACCTCGGCGGCCCGCGGCACAGACCACGAGCGCGGGCCGGAGGGCTCAGGTTGACGCTGGAAAACCGTTGTTGCTACAATACCTCGATGGCGGGCAAACTGGCAACAGGAGACGACAGTTAATCCGGCGGAAGAGCTGCTAGCCGGCGACTCTGTTTATTCGGTGGTGGCGGAGGCTGGACGTGAGCGACCAGGAGAAGGAAAAGCAGAGCAAGGGGCAAGAGCAAAGTTCCTCCGCGCAAAGCGAAAACCCCAGCGCCCCTGCGGTCGACCGCGACGCCCTGCGCGAAGAGTACGAGCGGCTGAAGGCGCGCGTGCGCGAGCTGGAGCAGCAGCTCGCGCAAACCGAGGTCGGCCCGGTGGCTACCTCCGAGGCCGCGCTGGAGAATATCCTCGGCCGCCTGCTGCGCCAGACGGCAATGATCGTGCAGGCGGAAAAATGCGTGATTATGGTCTATAACCGCGAGACAGGGGAGCTGGAGGGGAAGCTTCCCGCGTTTGGCATTCCCGAGGAAAAGGTAAAGGCGTTTAAGGTTCGCGCAACAGAGGGCGTCTCGGGCGAGGTCTTTCGCACAGAAGAGCCCCAAATATTCAACGACGCCATCTCCGATAGCCGCACGATAAAGGACTACGTGGCCCTCCTCGGCGTGCGCAACGGGATTACCGTCCCCCTTACCGTGGAGACGAAAGACGAGGACATGAAGGTTATCGCGCGGGAGACGATCGGCGTGGTGCACGTATTTAACAAGCGCCGCGGGGGGCAGTTTACCCGTGAGGACCTGCGCCTGTTGCGCATTATGGCGCGCAGCATTGGCGCGGTAATCGCTAATGCCCGGCTGTATATCGACCTGACCAAGAAGGTCGAGGAGCTAGAGGAGACGATCGAGGCGCTCATGGCGGGGATCGTGATGATCTCCGCCGACGGCACGGTAAAGCTGGTGAACCGTGCGGCGCGGCACATGCTGGGCATCTCGCCGAGCGCGGACGTTGTCGGGAGCAACTATCGCGACGTAATTACCGAAAGCCAAGTGGCCGACCTCGTGGGCGACACCCTAGTCAACAAGCGCGAGACGCACAAGGAGATTACCCTGGACGAGGGCAAGAAGATCTTTCACGTGCAAACCGTGCCCATTAGCGACAACGGGGTGCTCACCGGCGTGGTGGCTATTTTGTCGGACATTACCGAGTATAAGAATCTGGAGCGCATGCGGACGGGCTTCATCGCCACCGTGTCGCAGGAGCTGCGCATGCCCCTGGCCTCGATTTTGGGGTTTACGCGGACGCTGCTTGAGGACAAGGAAGGGTTTTATGATCCGCAGATCCAGCAGGAGTTTTTGCAGATTATCGACAGCGAGTGCACGCGGCTGCACCGGCTGGTGAACGATCTGGCGAGCGCCTCGCGCATCGAAGAGGGGCGGGAGCTGGAGATCCACGCGCGGCCGGTAAACGTCGCGGAGCTCGTGGAGCGCGTGCTGCAGACGCAGCGGACGTATGCCAAGAACCACACGCTGGTGGCCGATCTTTCCGAGGAGCTGTGCGCGGCGCCGCTTGTCGCCGACGAGGAGAAGCTGGACCAGATTTTGACCAACCTCGTTAACAACGCGATAAAGTACTCGCCCAACGGCGGGGAGGTGCGCGTAAAGGGCTGGCTGGAGGCCGACCACGCGCACTTTTCGGTAATCGACCACGGGGTGGGGATTCCCAAGGAGCGGCAGCCGCACGTGTTTGAGAAGTTTCACCGGGCAGCGGGCGACGAGTCGGCGGGGACGGGGATCGGGCTGTACATCGTAAAGCACATGGTGGAGGCGCACGGGGGCGAGGTGTGGTTTGACACCGTGCCCGGGAGCGGGACAACGTTTCATTTTACCATACCCCTGCGACCGAACCCTCCCGAGAAGAGCAGCGGCGCTAGACCGTAGGCCTCCATGGGGAGCCTGGGGTTTCCCATGAGAGGCTTTTTTTCGTGCAGGCAAGCGCCGCGCAACGCGCGAGAGGACAACTTTAGGCAAGGGAAGTGTCAAAGTGAACCTTGATTCTCTGGCCCAAGTGGACCCTGAGATCGCCGAAGCGATAAGACTGGAGACGCAGAGGCAGGAGCAAAACTTGGAGCTCATTGCCTCGGAGAACTACGTCGGGCGGGCCGTGCTCGAGGCCACGGGCTCGGTGCTTACCAACAAGTACGCCGAGGGGTATCCCGGGCGGCGGTACTACGGCGGGTGCGAGTATGTGGACATTGCCGAGAGCCTGGCCATTGCCCGGGCGAAGGAGCTGTTTGGCGCGGAGCACGCCAACGTTCAGCCGCACTCGGGCACCCAGGCCAATATGGCGGTATACTTCGCTTTTTTAAAGCCCGGCGACACATTTTTGGGGATGGACCTGGCCCACGGCGGGCACCTGACCCACGGCAGCCCAGTGAACTTCTCGGGGATTATGTATAACGTCGTCTCCTACGGCGTAGACCGCGAGACGGAGACGATCGACTACGAGCAACTGCTCAGGCTGGCGCGCGAGCACAAGCCGAAGATGATCGTCGCCGGGGCGAGCGCCTATCCGCGGGAGATTGACTTCGAGAAGTTCCGCCAGGCGGCGGACGAGTGCGGGGCCCTGCTTATGGTGGATATCGCGCACATCGCGGGGCTGATCGCCGCGGGGCTGCACCCCTCGCCCGTGCCCTACGCGGACTTTGTAACGACGACGACGCACAAGACGCTGCGCGGGCCGCGCGGGGGGATGATTTTGTGCAAGCAGGAGCACGCGAAACTGATCGACAAGCAGGTGCTTCCCGGAATTCAGGGCGGGCCGCTGATGCACGTGATCGCCGCGAAGGCCGTGTGCCTGAAGCTGGCGATGACCGAGGAGTTTAAGGAGTATCAGCGGAGGATCGTAGAGAACGCCAAGGCGTTGGCCCGCGGGCTGGCGCGTAGGGGGCTGCGCCTTGTCTCCGGAGGGACGGACAACCACCTGATTCTCGTCGATGTGAGCGCCGGCGGGCTAACCGGCAAAGAGGCGGAGAACATTTTGGACAAGGCGGGGATTACCGTTAACAAGAACATGATTCCGTTCGATACGCAAAAGCCGTGGATTTCCAGCGGGATTAGGCTGGGGACGCCGGCGGTAACCACGCGCGGGATGGGGCCGGAGGAGATGGAGAAGATCGCGGAGCTGATCGTCGCGGCGCTGGAGGCGGGGGACGACGGGGCGCGGCTGGAGGAGATTCGGCGCGAGGTGCGCGAGCTTACGGCGGCGTTTCCGATATATCGCGAGCTGCCCAGCGGGACGGCGATTGCCGCTTCGGGCTAGGGCAAGTGAGAGCGAAAACGCGGTGGGGCGGCGCGGCGGGCGTCGCCCCATCGTTATGTTAGCGAGGGGCGCGGGGAAGCGTGACACTTGAACTGCGCATGGCCCTGGCCGTGGGTTTGGGGGCGGCGCTCGCCTGGGCAGTGACCCCCTGGGCGCGGCGCTTGGCGCAGTGGGCCAACCTGCTCGACCGGCCGAAGGAGCGCGGGGTGCACGAGGCGCCCATGCCCTACTTGGGCGGGCTGGCGCTGCTTTTTGCCTTCGCCTGCGCCTGGGCGGTGTTCGCGCCGGCCGACGCTAAGCTCTGGGGCGTGCTCGTTGCCGCGGCGTTTATGGCGGCCATCGGCGTGGTGGACGACGCCTGCGACCTGCCCTGGTGGCTGAAGCTGCTCATGATGGCCGGCGCGGGGGTTATCCTCACCCGCTTTGGCATTGTCATCGAGCGCATTACCAACCCGTTTGGCCCGGGATATATCGAATTCGGCCGCTGGGGCGTGGTGACCACCGTGGTGTGGACGGTGGCCGTGATCACCTCGATCAACGTCATCGACGGGCTGGACGGGCTTGCCGCAGGGGTTTCGGCGATCGCCGGGGCGACGCTTGCCGTGCTTGCCTTGCTTTACCTTTCCGCGGGGCGATATTTGAACCTGAGGCCGACGGATCTGGAGCTTGTCGCCGTGGGCGGGGCGGCGGTGGCTGGGGCCTGCCTGGGGTTTTTGCGCTGGAACTTTAACCCGGCGAAGATTTTCATGGGCGACGCCGGCGCGCAAATGCTCGGCGTCGTTCTCGCCGCGCTTTCGGTAATTAGCCTGTTTAAGACGGCGCTGTTAAGCATCGTCCCGATCTTCGCCCTGGGCTATGCCATCGTGGATACGACGTGGGCCGTGCTTCGGCGGGTAGCGGCGGGCAAGTCGGCGTTTTGCGCGGACAAGGACCACCTGCACCACCGGCTGCTTGCGCGGGGGCTGTCGCAGCGGCAGGCGGTGCTTTTGCTCTATGCGGTAAGCGCGGCGCTGGCGGGGCTGGCGTTGTGGCTGGGGAAGCCGGCGTAGGGGCTAGGAGCTAAGCGCTGCCGCGGCTGTGGCGAGCTTTGCTGCGGCCTCGCTTTCGATTTGGGCCACCTCTTGGGCGATCTCCGCGGGCGAGCGCATGCCCTCCGGCGGAGGGGAGGGGCCGCGGAAGGCAAGGTATGCCTGGCGTAGCTCTTCGAGCGCCTCGGCGGAGTCGGAGAACAGGGGGGCGGCGTCCTCAAGCGCGCGGCGCGCTTCGCCCTGGAACATGTTAAGCCACATTGCGAGAAACTCGCCCGCGGCGCGGCGTGAGTCAATAAGCTGCTCCATGGGCCGGCGGAAGAACGCGTCCATAGAGCGCAGCTCGTCCTCGCTGGCGGCGCCCTGGGTAATGCGCTGGATGTCTGCGGCAAGCTGGGCGAAGGCGTTTTTCCCGCTAAAGTAGGCGCCGATCTTCGCCCCGCGGGTAAGGCGGTGGGCGCGCAGGATGGCCTGGCGCACGATTTTCTCCATGTTTGGCTTTTTGCTTGTTTTGCCCATGGCGAAGATGAGGTAGCGGCCGGGCCGCGGGGCAGCGCGCAGGCGGATCGTCGGGCAGTAGGGCGTGCCCCAGGTTTTTTTGAAGCGCTCAAGCGAGAGAGGGCGATATTCTGCGGCGGAGCTAAACAGCCACACCTCTTCGGCCTGGTCGTCGTAGCCCACGATAATGGCCCAGGTGGGCGGGGGGAGCTCGAGGGTGGTGAGCACGGCGACGTTGTTGTCGAGGAACTTGCGCACGGCCTTCCACGCGGCGTCGAAATCGCCGGCGAACTGCAGCGAGCAGCTGTCAAAGCCAAAACACTGGGCGACGGTGGTTAGGGGGTCCTCGAGGTAAACGTTGGCCGAGCCGAGGCGGTCGTCGGGGGAGTAGAAGAAGCGGAACGCCTCGCCGGAGATGCCCCTTAGTTTGTCCTCGCTAACCCAAATTCCCTGGTCGCCGAGGAGCACGCGGAGGCAGGCGAACAGGCCGGCCTCGCGCAGGGGTTGGCCGCGATAGGCCTTGGCCAGGGGGACGAGCTTGCGCCCGGCGCGTCGCGCGGTGGGGCTGGCCTCCTCGAGCCTGTCCGCAAGCCAGGCGATCTCTTTTTTCGCCTGGTGCGCGCGGCGCGAGGTGGGGAACCTGCGCACGAGCTCGCGGTAGTAGCGCAGGGCCCCGCGCAGGTCGCCCTGGCTTTCGCGGATTTTGGCCAGCTCCCACGTGGCCTGGGCCACGCGCTCGGGGAGCTGGGGGTAGCGCTTGCGAATTTCCTGGCAGGTTTGCGCGGCGGCCTCGGCGTCGCCGGCCTCGTGTTGCGCCTGGGCGATTTTCATTAGCGCGCGGGCGCCGATGTTCGGGTCGTCGCCATATTGCTCGTACATTTGGCGATAGAGGGCGATGGCCTGGTCGAATTTTCCCTGCTCGCGGAGGATATCGCCGGCGTTGCGCAGGGCCTCGTCGGCGAAGCTCGCCCGCGGGCGCTCGGCAACCAGCCGCTTATAGAGGCGCACGGCGCGCTCCGGCTCATGGAGAAACTGCTCGGACAAAAACGCGGCGAGAAACAGGGCGCGCTCGTAGTGCCTGCTCTTGGGGTGCTCGGCGACGAGCTTTTGGTAGAAGCGAAAGGCATCGGCATACTGGCCGTTGTTATAGGCGAGCTCGGCCTGCTCGAACAGGGCGTCGCCGGCGTTTTGGCCGCGCGTGGCCAGGGCGATGATCGCCGTGGCCGTGCCGGCGACGGCGAGCACGGCGACAACGGTGGCAATCGCGCGCAGTGCTCTGTGGATCGTCCTCACCCCGCGCGAGGAAGGTGCGCACGAGAGACAGGCTGGGCGGCAGCGGCCGCCGATAGAATATTACGGCTTAGGGCGCGTTCTCCTTGTTCTGTGAAAGCATTAGCTGGGGCTAGTCGGGAAGCGCGCGGACGAGCTGCTCAAGCTCCAAACGCAGGCGCTCGACCATCGGCCGGTCGCTTTCCGGCGCAGCCTCGGCGACCCACTCTAGCTCGTCAATAAGCCGAGTGGCGCGGATGCGGCGGACGATAAATTGCACTTCCTCGGGGTTGTCCTTGGCGTTGGCCACTTCCTCGATAACCTGCTTGGCCTCGTCGAGCGTTCTGGTGTAGCGGTCGGAGGTATAGACCCACTCCTGGGCTTCGAGCCACTCGATGTCCTGGACGAGGGCGTCTTGGTTGCGCTCGATGGCCAGGACCTCGGAGAGGTATTCGTCTGGCCCACGGAAGCTAACCGCCCAAACAAAGCCCACGGTGGCCACGATAACGAGCAGCGCCGCGGCGGCGAACGCCGGCGTGCGCGCGCGGAGGGCTTCGGTAAACAGGGTCCAAGCGGTCTCTTTGTACTGGTCGTTGCGAATGCGCTCCATGGTGCGCGCCTTGAGGTCTGGGGGAGGGTCGACGACGGGGATGTGCTGGAGCGCTTCAACGCCGCGGCGGAGGAGGCGCTCCTCCAGGCGGCAGGCTTCGCATTGCTCAAGGTGTGGCTTAATCCCCTCGGGCAGACTGGGCTCGCCGGCAAGCAGGCTTTCCAGAATACGCTCCCGGACGTGTCTGCACCGCATGCGCCACACCTCCTCTCCGCAGGGCAGGCTAAAGCTTGCCCTCGAGGACCTTGCCTAGCTCTTTCACGGCATAGTGCATACGCGACTTAACCGTGCCGATGGGCACGTTAAGCGTCTCGGCAATGTCCTTGTAGGCCATGCCCTGAAATACATACAGCAGGATTACCTGCCGATGTTCATGGCTAAGTTTAGTCATCGCCGCGCGCACGCGGCGCGCCTGCTCCTTGCTGAGCAGCACGCCCTCGGGCGACGGCCCATCGTCGGACAACGTGGCGAACAGATCCGTCTCGTCGCCCGACTCCGACTGCGTAATATTACTCACCGGCCGGCGTTTTCTCCGCTTGAACTCGTCTTTGCTTTGGTTAATGGCGATGCGATGGATCCAAGCGGAGAAGTTCGTGCCGATTTGGTAACGGTGCAATTTGCGATAGGCGCGAATAAATGTTTCCTGAAAGACATCCTGGGCCGCTTCGTAGTCGCCCACGTATTGCAGGATAAAGTTAAATAAAGGCTTTTGGTAACGGTCGAAGAGCCGCGAGAAGGCCTCGGTGTCGCCCGCGATGGCCTTCTGCACCAGAACGTCGTCGGGCTCGTGCATCGCGGCTCTCCCGATCACTGGTTTAACCATCTCGCACGCTGCGCTGTTCGTACGTTTTGCTTTGCCGATGCGGGCCGTGCCGCGAGTATTTTCGTCCCCTGCCTGGGTAGTACCTCCCCGTCCCGTCTGCGGCGCATTATAGTACAAACCCTCGCCGCGCGCCAAGCTCTCGCCTTGCGCTCGGGCCAAGGTCGTGCGCTTGCCCACAGCGAAGTTCCTCCCCGCGGCTGTCACTAATGCATCCCCCGCAACCGGGGAGGGAGGCCAAGATGGGACAAAGCTACGAGCACCTCTTCTCGCCGCTTACCATCCGCGGCAAGACCGTGCGCAACCGCATTGTTATGCCTCCCATGGTTACTAACTTCGGCGTGGTTAGCGAGCGTTCGATTGCCTATTATGCCCGGCGGGCGCAGGCGGAGATCGGCCTGGTCATCGTCGAGGCCCTCGGGGTGACGCGGTTTGGCGACGAGCTTACCGCGGAAAACCTTGCCCCGCTCGCCGAGGCGATCCATCGCGGCGGGGCGCTGGCCGTGGTCCAGCTTTTCCTGGGCGCTGGCCCGCTTCAGCGCGCTCTTGCCCCCTCGGACAGCAAGCACGCGCGCGGGGCCTCGCTTGCGGAGATCGAGCACCTCGTTGGGCTCATGGGCCGGGCGGCGGCAATTTGCGAGCAGGCGGGGTTCGACGGCGCGGAGCCCCACGGGGCGCACGGGTATTTCCTCAACCAGTTTTTCTCCGCCGAGCGCAACCGGCGCACGGATCGCTATGGAGGCAGCTTGGAGAACCGCATGCGTCTGGGGCTGGAGTGTCTGCGCGCGATTTGCGAGAACACAAGCGAGGGTTTTTTGAAGTTCTATCGCCACACGCCCCAGGCGCGGGGGTATACGATCGAGGAGAGTTGCCAGTTTGCCCGGCGGTTGGAGGAGGCCGGGCTAGATGTCCTCGACGTCTCCCCCAGCCACGACGAGCAGAGCGGCCACGCGGGGCTTGCCGCGCAGCTTAAGCAAGCGGTGAGCATTCCCGTTATCGCGGTGGGCGGGATGGAGGATCCGGAGCTTGCGGAGTCGGCGCTGGCCGAGGGGAAGTGCGACCTTGTTGCCGTGGGGCGGAGCCTGCTCGCCGACCCGGACTGGGCCGTTAAGGTTAAGCAGGGGCGGCTGGGGGACATTGTGCAGTGCACGAAAAAGAACCTTAAATGCCACGGCAACCTGCGCCGCGGCCTGCCCATCGAGTGCGAGGTTAACCCTAGCCTGGGGCGCGAATATGAGGAGGAGCAAGCCTAGGGCGGCGTGCATCTCTCGCCCAAGGCGTTCGGCGGGCTAGCGATAAACGCCGTATTGCTCGATGGCTTGGAACATGGCGACGATGTTCTCCCAGGGGACGTCTGGCTCGAGCACATGCGTTGGGGCGAGGACCAGCCCCCCGTCGTAGCCCACCTCGGCGATCATCTTTTTCACCCAAGCGCGCACGTCGTCCGGCGTGCCGAAGGGCATGGTCGTTTGCGTGCCGATCGTCCCCCAAAAGCAAAGCTCGGCGCCATATTCCTTCTTTAGCTTAACGGGATCCATGCATTCAGGCTGGACGGGGTTGAGAATGGTGACACCGATTTCGATAAGGTCGGGGATGATGGGCTCGATGTAGCCATCGGAGTGATAAAGGACGGGGATGTCCGGGACGACGGCGCGCGCCGCAGCGATGCACCGCGCGAGCCGCGGCTTGAGCCAGTCGCGCCACATGCTCGGGCTCATCATCATCGTGTGCTGCATGCCCACGTCGTCGCCACAACGGATAAAGTCGCACCCCGCCTCGGCAAACGCGCGGAACGCCTGGACGCGGCGGTCGGTGATCTTGTCCAAGAGCGTGGCGGCGAACTCTTCGTTTTCCACGAAGTCGATCATCAGCTTTTCCATGCGGCGCATTTGCCAGGCGGTTTCCCAAATGTGGCCGGCGTGGCCGCTGGCGGCTAGCCCGCGGGCGTGGATCTCGGCCACCTGCTCGGCAAGGTGGCTTGCGTCGTACTCCGGCCAGGGGTAGGCGAGGAGCTGCTTCGGGGAGTCGAAGTGTTCTACGGGGTAGTAGCGGCTGGTGAAGTGGTAGAAGCTCCCGCGCAGGCGGCCGCAGCCGAAGTCGTCGAACACCGTCCCCTCGGGCGGCTGCTCGGCGTAAATTTCGCGCCAGTTTGGGGTTTCGCTTGCCCGGCGCAGGCCCACGCCGCGGCTTTCGAAGCCGAAGTAGTCGGCGGGGTTTTGCGCGCCCGTTTTTTGGCGGAAGACCTCGAGCACGTGCGGGGTAAACCCCGCCTCTTTGGGCACGCGGTCGGGGATTTCGTGGCGGAGGGTGGCCAGCAACCGTTCGCGCGGGGTCAACGGGGCTCACCTCGCTTGCGGCGCAGGTGCGCCGGCCGAAGTTTTTCTGCCCTAAACAACGAGCCTTCCCTCGCGCTCCGCGGCGACGTAGTTCACGCAATATTCGTCGCGCCCGAGCACGGCTTCGGCGGCGATAATCAGCGACATTAGCGCGCGATCGGTGGGGTCGATGATCGCCGCATCGAGCCCGTGGGCCATGAGTGCGATGCACGCCGCGCGGTTGAGCAGCGGGCGCTTGGGGAGCATGTGCGAGATGTTGGAGACGCCGGCGACGATGTGCACCTCGGGGAACTTCTCGCGCAGCGCGGCCACGGTTTTTATCAGCGCCAGGCCCGGGGGGTCCTGGCCTTCCTCGGGCGCGGCGATGGTCATTACGCAGGGGTCAACGAAAATGTCCTCTGGGGCAACGCCCGCTTCGCCGAGCAGCTCCACGAGCTTCGTGCCCACCTCGATGCGCTGCTCTGCCGTGCGGGGCACGCCGCGCTCGTCCATGCACAGGGCGATGACCCGTGCGCCTGATTCGCGAATTAGGGGGAGCAGGGCGTCGATGCGCTGCTGCTCGCCGTTGATGGAGTTGATGATCGGCCGGCCGCGGTGGACCTTCAGTCCGGCGGCGATGGCCTCGGGGTTTGCCGAGTCGAGCGCCAGGGGGAGGTCGACGACCGCCTGAACGGTTTTTACGAGCCAGGCTAAGGCTTCGGGCTCGCCTGCGGTAAGCGCGCCGGCGTTAACGTCAATATAGTGCGCGCCGGCCTCAGCCTGCTTGCGCGCTTCTTCTTCGATCACCGCGCCGTCGCGGTTTTCTACGGCGGGGCGAATGGATTTTCGCGTGCTGTTAATGCGCTCGCCGATAATAATCACGGGTCATTCCTCCCTTGCCAAGCGCTCGGTGCGGCAAAGACGGGCCTTTGGGCAAGGCCGCCAATTCTATACCTCCGGCCGGGGGAGCAACCCTGCCTCCTCTACCACGCGCGGGGTAATCGATTCCCGCAGCGCGGGCATGAGATGTACGCCGGCCACGCCCGGGATCTCGCGCACCTGGGCGATTAGCTCGCAGGCGAGGCGCGTGCCCTCCTCCCGCTTGTCGCGCGCGCCCTTCATGCGCCTGATAAGCTCTTCGGGAATGCTCATTCCGGCGACGCTTTCGCGCATGTAAATGAGCGCCTTTTCGGACTTTACGGGCATTATTCCCGCGAGAATATAGGCGCGCTTGTCCAGCCCCTCGTCGCAGACCATGCGCATAAACGCGCGGAACCTCT
>CAZMGT010000028.1:0-23948 GCA_964565895.1 uncultured Armatimonadia bacterium | reverse complement strand
CGGCGGCGATCCACAGGCGGGGAGCGAGCTTCATCTGCTGGCCGTTGAGCAGCGTTGCCCTTTCGCGCATTTGGCGCACGAGCTGGACGAGCTGCACAGAGTCTAGGTCGTAGACGACCTTTGCCTGGGGATGGTCGCCGAGGGCGGGATGGTCGCCGGAGAGGCAGAGGATGTTGCGCACGCCAAGCGCACAGGCGCCGAGGATGTCGCTTTGTAGGGCGAGGCGGTTGCGGTCGCGGCAGGTGAGCTGCATCACGGGCTCGAGGCCGAGCTGCAAGCACAGGCGGCAGGCGGCGAGGCTGGACATGCGCACCGTGGCGCTTTAGCAGTCGGTGAGGTTGACGGCGTCGACATAGCCGCGGAAGTAGGCGGCCTTGCGCTCGATTACCGCGCGGTCGGCGCTTTGGGGAGGGCCCATTTCGCCGCAAACGACGAAGTGGCCGGCCTTCATAAGCCGCTCCAGCCGGCTTTCGGTAAGCGCGTCGGCGTCGCGCGGTGCGCGAGGCGCCGCTTGCTCGGCCATTTTCGCCTCCTGCTACTGCGATGCGACGAGCTCGTCGCGGGTGAGCGTGCGCGGGCCCCCGTGGCCTGCGGGGCGCCAGTCTTTGGGCTGTTGGATTTCGTCGAGCAAGTGCGGTCGGCCTTGAAGCTGCAACCGCTCGCAAATGATGTACCACGCGCAGTCGGTCTCTGGGTTGATCTCGCATTTGCCCTCCTGGCAGCCGCCGCAGGGGCCGTTGAGCAGCGACTTGGCGCAGCGCACAATGGGGCACACGCCGGCGGTGCGGTCGAGGACGCAGTCGCCGCAGCCGCCGCAGTGCTCCACGAACTTTCCCTGGCCCACACTTGAGCCGCAGAACGTACTGTTCGTCGCTGGGATAATGCGCGCTTTGGGGAACATCTCGGCGACGAGGTTAACCCCCGCGCCGCAGGCGAGCGAGAGCATGGCCTCGTGCTCGGCGAGGGGCTCCTCGAGCGCCGCCGCGAACTCCGGCTCGCAGTGGCGTTCGAGGGTCAGCTCGGTAATCTCGATGTGCTCCCCCGCTGTGCTCCGGGCGATGCGCGAGACGGTCTTTTTTCGCTGCTCGTTGTAGGCGAGGACGGGGGCGCCGTGCGGGCAGGTGCGCTGGCAGGTAAGGCGGGAGGCGCATTTTTCGGCGTCGACCTGGGCGGCGCCTAGGGCAGGGGCGAAAAGGGCCTCCGCCGCGACGCGGGCTGGTGTTTGCTTAGCTTATCCTCCCCAGCGGTCGCGGTGCACCCGCTCGGGGTTATAGCGCTCGGCGGGAGGCTTTTCCTCCGCGGGGTAGCCGATGGAAACGATCGCCAGCGGGACGATGTTCTCGGGAATGCGGAACAGCTTGCGCGTCTCGTCGACCCACTTTTGCTCGGGATAGACGGCGAGCCACACCGCGCCCAGCCCCAGTGCGTGCGCGGCAAGGAGGAGGTTTTCCGTGGCCGCGGAGCAGTCCTGGACCCAGAACTGGCCGAACGGGCTGGCTTGCGGGTCGCCGCAGACGACAATGGCCAGCGGCGCTTCGCGCAGCATTTGCGTATATGGCTGGTAGGTGGGGACGGCGTTGAGCAGCTCGCGGTCGCGCACGACGATGAAGTGCCAGGGCTGTTGGTTGTTCGCCGAGGGGGCGGCCATTGCCGCGCGCAGGAGCTGCTCTACCACATCGTCGGGGACGGGGTCTGAGGTGTATTTGCGAATGCTCCTGCGGGTTAGGATAGCGTCCATCGTCTGCTCCTCCCTGGTTTGCGCGGGCGGCACGTGCCAGACGCTGCCCGGCGCTTATTGGTAAATGCTATAGGGCAGGTCGCCCTCCCAGGTTGCCGGGACGACGATGCGCTCCTTGTTTCCGCCGGCTTCAAACGAGATGCGCGTGCGCGCGTTCATCAGGCCGTTTTTGTAGGTCCAGAAGGCAATGTGGCCGCCCTCAAGCGGCTGGGGATCGGTCCACTCGAGCAGGGTTGTCCCGTCTACGCTAAGGCGCAGGGTTGCCCCTTCTTTTTCCACGCGCACATAAAACCAGTGTCTGTGAAACGCGTTGTTTGTGCGCACGGGGTTTTTAAACCGCCCGCGGTCGGTTTCTGCGACGATTTTGCCCTGCTTTAAGATAGCCGTTTTCTTGTTGTTCCAGCCGTTGAAGATGAAGCTATAGCCGCTGTCTAGGCGCTTGCCGTCGGCGCAGATGGTGCAGTTGATGTCGCTCGGGTGAGGGTAGCCGGTGCCTTCGTCGGTGAGCATGGCCAGGGCGGCGTACCACTCCAGGGTCAGGTCGCCGCGGAACGTGCGCTTGCTCCAGATGAGCGGGGCGTCGTCGCCTTTGCCGCAAAACCAAGCCCAGCCGGGGAAGCAGGCCCAGCGGTCGGAGACCTCCCACACGCCGCGCACGGGATACCAGTCTACCGGCGCGCGGGAGAACGTATACTCGAGCACGTTTCGCCCCTCGGCGGCAACCTTGCTCAGGTTAAGCTTTAGGCCCTCGCTGGCCAGGGCCACCCTTCGCCCGCGCAACGGAGCGACATCGAGGTGCGAGAGCACCGGCGCGCCGTCTACGCAAATGTAAACCAAACCGCCGCGCCGAGCGAGGGCGAAGATGTGCTCCTCGTCGGGGGCGAGGTTAACCTGAGTTTCGGCGACTTGCACGCCGGCGCGGGTGAGGGTTATCGCCGCCTGGGCGGGGTTTTCGTCGTCCAAAAACGCCGTATAGCCGGAGAGCAGGTCTTTCCCGTCGCCGCAGAGGGTTAGCCAAAGCTTGCCGCGGTCTTTCTGGGGCCGGGGCAGGGCGACGGCAAGGGAGACATCGCTGTAGAACGTGCCCTTATACCAGCGGACGAGGCGGCCGTTGGTTTTCTCCTCGGTCCAGCGGCCGGAGGCGCTTGCCCAGCCGGCCATCGTCGCCTCTCTGGTAAACTGCTCGGTAATCGGCGGGGGCGGCTCAGGGGGCCCCTTTTCCAGGGCAAGGAAGTCGTCGAACGGCACCTCGCCCGGCCCGGCCACGGCGAGCCCCACCTGGCCATAGGGCAGCGTGCCGTCTACGCACTGAGCAACGACGCGGCCGTTTACCCGGCCCTCAAGATACGGCCCTTCGGCAAGCGCGCTGAGGGTTACCGCGGTGTCTACGAGGGGGATGACGCCGCTGCTCAGCACGGCGACCGTTCCCCGAGCGAGGCGCAGCCAGCGCCCCTCGCACTTGCCCGCCGAGGTGTGCTGGACGAGGAAGATGTACTTCCCCTCGCCCGTGTCGCGGAGGACAAGGCCCGCCGAGGCGCCGGGGGCAAGGCGCGCGCGCACGGAGCACTCGGTGTCGCGCCACATCAGCTCGCCCGTGCGCGCTGTGCCCAACTGCCCCGTGGCGCGACCGTAGAGCAGGCCCCCGCGGGCGACCCACGAGCCCTGCTCGGCGATCCACCGCCCGGCGGCGGGGCCTTCGAAGTCGTCCGCCAGGCGGTCGGTCGCTAAGACGGCAACGTCGTCGAAATATGCCGTCCCCGCGCCGCCGGAGGAGTAAAGCCCAATGCGCCCCATGCCGTATTCGCCCAAGTCGCGCGCAAACACCAGCTCGTCGTCGATATAGCCCTCGACGTGGCTGCCTGTGGCGCGCACGGTCATGCGATACCAGCGGTCGGGGGCGAACCCGCCGGGGTGCGACTCAAGCAGCGTCCACCGGCCGTTGCGCACGCGAATGAGTTGGCGCTGGTGCCCTTGGGCGGCGTTTTCGTCTAGGGCGACCCAGCGGAAGAGGTAATAGTTGTCGCGGTCTTGGACGTAAAAGGCGAGGCCGAGGGCGCCGACGCCCACGCCCTTTACCGCAGCCGAGAAGCGATAGTTCGTCCAGTGCCAACTTCCGTTGACGGCAAGGGTGCGCTCGAACGTTGTTGAGCCGAAGGAAAACGGGTTAGCGGCGAGCTCGGGGCGGGGCTTTTGGCTGTTTAGGCTAATGTTGCCGAAGCTCCCCTCGACGATCTCCCAGTTGCCCGAGGAGCCCTCCTGGCGTTCGAACGAGTCCATGAAAAAGAGCGGCTCAAAGTGCGTTACGGAGAGGTCCTCGACGCGCAGCTCGGGGGTGCTCGTCGCCCAGCCCACCTTGCCCCCGGCGAGGTCGGTGTCGAAGCACTCGGCGACGATGTCGCCGTCGCAGACGACGAGCAGGCGGGCGAGCTCGCGGCGAACTTTAACCTCGTGTTCGGGAGCCTGGGCGATGGGGCGCGGGGGGACCAGTTGGCGCGCTTGACCTTCGATGACCTTCTGCACATCAACCGCGCTGCGCGAAAGGCGCACGGCATAGTAGGAGTTGCCCACGTAGTTGAGCACGATGGTCGCCTGGGCGTCGGCGGGCCACTGCTCTGGCCCGCGCACGGTGCAGCGCAGGGCAAACGGGCGCTCGCCACGGAGGTCGCGCAGGTGAATGTTTTGCGCGAGCGCCCCTTGGGCAAGGGCAACGAGGCAGAGCACGCTCGCGAGGACGATTCTCGCCGCGCTTTTCACAACCGCTCACCCCCCGCGCACCTGGCGCTACTGCTGAGCGACAAAGGCGACGTTGTCGATGGCCAGCCGGCCGATTCCCTGCTCGTCGGGCAAAGAGTTAAACGTGTCTACAACGATAATGCAAAACCGGACCTGGTCTACGTCGAGCTGGTTGTTCTCATCGGCCGGCGACGTGCCATCCCAGTTAAAGTTTTCCACGCGCGCGGAGACAAGCCTCCACTGTCCGTCGCCGGTAAGCTCGACTTTTTGCTCGTAGCGCGTGCCCTTGTTTTCCTCGAGAAGAACATGCAGGCGTGTGTCGCGCTCGGCGCGCACCTGAAGGCGTACCTCGCGCAAACCGGTGAGCACGGCGCGAAACACAGGGAGCACAACGCCGGACCACTGCCAGCCGGCGATGGTGTATTGCAGTTGGGCGGCGAAATCGTTTTGCTGGCCCGACGCTCCGGGGACGAAGCTTAGTGCTGTGTCGCCGACGAGCAGCCCGTGAAGGACCTTGTCGCGGAAGTCGGCGAGCACGCTGACCTTCGTTGCCCCCTGGTCGATGATCGTTGCGCGCGGGGCAACCTCGGCGGTGTCGAATTTTAGCTCGTCGAGCCAGATTTGCTGCGGGCCCGTCTTTTTCCCCAAGGCGCGGTCCCACTCCCCGCCCATGTTCGAGAGGTCCATAAAGCTCACCGTGCGCACTTGGTCAACGTCGAGCTGGTTGTTCTCGTCGTCGGTGAGGGGCAGCAGGTGAAGGTCGGCGAGGGAGATGGTAATATTCACCCACTGGTTGGCGGGGATGTTGCACAGGCCCTCGTAAGCGGAACCGTCCTCCTCGGCGAGGGTATACTGCAGCGGGGTGCGCGTGTTCGCCTTAACCCAAACGGACATGCTCTTTGCCCCGGCGATGTCTAAGTTGGCCACGGTGATCGTCACGTAAGGGGTGGGATCGTAGGCCAGTTGCAGGGCGCCCGTGCCGCCGTGGATGTTCTCCGGCTCTGTGGCCAGGGAGATGTTTCCTGCGCTTGCCGTGCAGTTAGCCAGGTCTTCCTGCTTGTCGAACGGAAGATGCAGGACGACCTCCGCCGGGGCGAAGGAGGAGAGCGCGAAAAGCCAACCGAGCAGGGCGGGATAAAGCGCTTTCATCGGCCAAACCTTCTCGCTGGCAAGGCAATACGGGCCCGTGTGCTTGGGCGGGCTTTTGTTTAGATACGTTGCGCTGGCCTCTGTTTTGCCCGGGCGATTGTACAGTGCGCCTGTTTGCGCGGTCAATTTTGCCCGGCGGGGGGCGGGGGTCGCTCGGCCTTCGGCGAAGCTTTTTTCCACAGGTGTGTACAACATGTGTACAATCTCGGCCGCGCCAAACTTCGGCCAGAGGCGCCTGCGTGAGGGCGGAGGTGTTCCGCGCGAAAACGGCCAAATAGATCATCAGCCAAAGGTGCATCGCGGGGCAGCCGTCCGTGCGCTGAACCTTGGGCCAGGCGCGGCGTCAAAAGGCGTGTCCGCGCCGGCGGAGAGCACGGGGCACCCGCGGGGGCACACGAGATGCGCCGTGGAGGAGGGAGATAGCCAGTGAAGCACGCGGTGGTCAGGGCTGGTATTGTTTTGCTTTGTGCGCTTGCCTTGGCGGTGTTAATCGCCGGGCAGGGATGCAAGTCGCAGCAGCCGGCGCAGGGGTCGGAGGAAACCGTCGCCCAAGCGCCGGCGCGCGAAGGCCCCCCAGGGGGCGGGCCAGGCCCGGGCCCCGGCCGGCAGCCGCTGAGCGAGGCGGAGCGCGCCAAGCGCCGCCAGCAGTTTATCCAGCGCATGCTCGACCAGGCGGAGCTATCGCAAGAGGAGCGCCAGGCCGTGCAGCAGGTGCTGCAGGTGAAGGACGAGGCGCGGCGCAAGCTGCGCGAAGAGCTGGACAATCTGCGCCGCACGGCAAACAAGGCCGAGGTCTCCGATGATGAGCTAAAAGCCGCGTTGGAGAAGTATCGCGCGGCGCTTGCCGATTTTCGCGCGGAGATGGAGGCTCAAGACAAGGCGCTGTGCGAGAAGCTTTCGCTGCGCAGCGAGGTGCGCTGCATGGCGCTGGGGATTTTGGAAAACGGGCTGGGGCCGATGGGCATGCCCTTCGGCCGCCGGGGAGGCCCGGGCAGGGGCCGCGGCCCGCGCGCTGAGGAATAGCCCCGACAACTTGCGTTCTGCGCGCAGCGAGGGAGCTGGGCAATGAAACGAGCTGCTGTTGTGCTTGTCCTGCTCCTCGTCGCCGGCGGCGCGTTTTGCCTCTATAAGCGCGTCCGGGCAAGCAACGAGGAGCAAGCGGAGGACTTGGAGATCGTTAAAGTGCAGCGGGGCACGGTCCGCGTGACCGTCTCCGCGGACGGCACGTTGCGCCCGCTGACTACCGTGCGCGTGAAGTCCTATGCCGGCGGGCGGATTGATGTGCTCGCTGTGGATGTCGGCGACTTCGTGAAAAAGGGCGACCTGATCGCCAAGATCGACCCCACTGACACGCGCGCGGCGTATGAGCAGGCGCTCGCGGACCTTAACGCGGCGAAGGCCCGCCTGGCCCAGGCGGAATATGAGGCGAAGGCCCAGCCCAAGCTCATCGAGGCGGAGATCGCCCAGGCCCAGGCGGGGCACGACGCGGCACTGAAGGACGTGGAGCGCTTGGAGGAGGCGACCCTCCCCCAGGCCCGCGCGCAGGCGAAGGCCGCCCTGGACAAGGCCGAGGCCGCCTATCAAGCGGCGCTGAAGGACCTGGAGGAGTTGCAAAATGCGACGCAGCCCCAGGCCCGCGCGCAGGCCAAAGCCGCGCTAGACAAGGCCAAGGCGGGGCTTGAGGCCGCGCTGAAGGACCTGGAGCAACTGCAAAAGGCGGCCCATCCCCAGGCGCTGGCCCAAGCCAAGGCTGCGTTGGACAAAGCAAAAGCGGCCTATGAGGCGGCGACGAAGGACCTGCAGCAGCTCGAGCAGGCAACCCACCCCCAAGCTCTGGCCCAGGCGAAGGCTACGCTGGACAAAGCTCGCGCGGACCTGAAGATCGCCGAGAAGGAGCTTGAGCGGGCGAAGGGGCTGAAGGCTGCGGGTTATATTCCCCAAAGCGAGCTGGACTCGGCGCAAACGCGCTACGAGCAGGCCAAGGCCGAGCTCGAGGCAGCCCAGGAGCGCTGGGACACGATCGCCGCGCAGCAGGAGATGGAGCTTGCCGCGGCGCGGGCGCGCGTGGAGCAGGCGAAGGCGGAGCTCACCTCGGCGCAGCAGCGCTGGAACACCATCGCCGCGGAGCAACGCATTGCCCTCGAGGCGGCGCAGGCGCGGGTGGAGCAGGCGCGGGCTGAGCTGCGCTCCGCCCAGGAGCGCTGGAATACGCTGGAGGCGGAGCAAAAGGCGCAGCTTGAGGCCGCTCAGGCGCGCGTGGAGCAAGCGAAAGCGGATCTTGAGGCGGCGCGCAAACGCTGGGAGACGATCGAGGCGGAGCAGCGCACAGACCTTGAGGCGGCCCAAGCGCGCGGGGTGCAGGCGCAGGCCAGCTTAGAGCGCGCCCTGGCCAATAAAATTCAAGAGCGCGTGCGCGAGGCGGAGCTCGCCGCCGCTCGCGCGCAGGTCGCCCGCGCGCAGGCGCAGGTGGAAAACGCCAAGACAATGCTCGAGTACACCACCATTCGCGCCCCGCGCGACGGGGTGATTTTGAAGAAGTTCGTCGAAGAGGGAACGATCATTACCTCTGGGCGCTCGGCCATTGCCCAGGGGACGGACATCGTTGAGCTGGGCGACCTGTCGAAGATGTATGTGGACGTTAACTTAGACGAGGCCGATGTAGCGAAGGTGCACGTGGGGCAGTCGGTGGAGATTATCGTGGAGGGCCTGCCCGACAAAATGTTCACGGGCAAGGTTACCCGAGTGAACCCGGAGGCGACGACGGAGCAGAACATTGCCACCGTGCTGGTAACCGTGGAGATCGACAACCCCGACCCGTTGCTTAAGCCGGGGATGACGGCGACGTGCGATTTTCTGGTGGCCGAGGCGGAGGATACGCTGTATTTGCCGAGCCGGGCGGTGCGCGAGGTAAGCGGGCAGTATATGGTGACCGTGCGCGAGGGGGAGGAGCTGGTGGAGATTCCCATTGAGGTGGGGCTTGTGGGAGACGAGCGGACGGAGATTTTGCAGGGGCTGAAGGAGGGCGACGAGGTGGTTGTCCCCTCGCTGACGCAGCAGCGGCCGAGCGCGGCGGAGTTTTTGCGCGAGCGCGGCCGGCGGGCGAGCGGGATGGGCGGCTTGCTCCGCCGGCGCTAGGGGGTGAGCGGCAATGAGCGTGTGGGAATGCGTGCGCGTGGCCCTGGAAGGGTTGTTTGCCAACCGCTTGCGCTCTGTGCTGACCATGCTCGGGGTAATTTTCGGCGTGGCCGCAGTGGTCGGCGCGGTGTCCATTACCCAAGGGGCGAAGAAGGCGACGCTGGAGCAGTTTGCGCGGCTGGGGACAAACGTGCTCACTGTGCGCCCGGGTCAGTTGCGCAGGGGGCCGATTCGCCGGGGCATGGGCTCGGTCGACACGCTGACCTATGCGGACGCCGAGGCTATTGCCAAGGAGTGCCGGCTCGTTGAGGCCGTCGCCCCCGAGGTGAGTACCAGCGCCCAGGTCAAGATGGGCGACGAAAACACAAGCACGCGCATTGTGGGGACTACGCCGGAGTTTTTGAAGGTGCGCAACTTCGAGCTCGCCGAGGGCCGATTTTTCACCGAGCGCGATGTGCGCACGCGGCGCAAAGTAGCCGTGTTGGGCCCCGCTGTAGTGGAAAACCTATTTGGCGCGCCGCAGTCTGTGGTGGGCAAGCGGATTAAGATTCGCGGAATTACCTTTCACGTCATCGGCCAGTTCGTGGCCAAGGGCGACACGGGCTTTTTCAACCAAGACGACCAGGTCGTCATCCCTATTACCACGGCGATGTATCGGCTAATCGGGTGGAATCCATTGCGCGGAGGCCCGCGCGACAGGGTAAACTCCATCGGCGTGTTGTTTGCCGACATGAGCCTCGTCGACCACGTGCGCGCGGAGGTCGAGGCGTTGCTCCGCCGGAGGCATAACATCGGGCCGGCAAGCGAAAGCGACTTTACCATTTTCTCCGCCGCGGACTTCATTCAAGGGGCCGAGGAGGCAAGCCGCATTATGACCCTGCTCTTCGGCTCCATCGCGGCGATCTCGCTGCTCGTGGGCGGGATTGGGATCATGAACATAATGCTCGTTTCGGTAACCGAGCGCACGCGGGAGATCGGGCTGCGCAAGGCGCTCGGGGCGACGCCGCGAGACATTTTGCTCCAGTTTCTCATTGAGTCGCTGACCCTGAGCCTGCTCGGCGGGGCAGCGGGCGTGGGGCTGGGCGTAGTGTTGGCCTATGGGCTGCGCGCGGCGGGGCTGAACACCGCGGTGTCCGCCCCCTGGGTGGCCGTTGCCTTTTCGTTTGCGGCGTTTGTCGGCGTGTTGTTTGGCCTGCTTCCCTCGCGCAAGGCAGCGCTGCTCGACCCCGTGCTTGCCCTGCGCTACGAGTAGCTCTAGGTGATACGGAGGCGTGGGACATGATGCGCCGAGTAGTTGTGTTGGCCGCGGTTTGTTTGGCGGTTGGCTGGTGGGCTCCGGGTTGGGGGCAAGAGGTGCCCCAGCGGCCGCTGACGCTTGACGACTGCGTGGCCATTGCTCTGGCGAACAACCCCCAGGTGGTCGCCTCGCAGCAAAACGTGGTTACCGCGGAGGCCGGGGTAACGCGCGCGCGGAGCAGCTACTATCCGCAGTTGCGCCTGAGCGCGGCGCAGGGCCTGCCCGGCCTGGGCTTGGGCACGCTGGACTACCGCAGCCCGCAGCGCAAGTCGCAGCTTGAGCTGTCGCTACGGATGGATATTTGGCGCCTGGGCCGCGACAAGGCGGTGGAGCAGGCGAAGGCCGACCTGCGCGCGGCACAGTTCGAACACGCGGCCACCGTGCAGGACCTCGTGGAGACCGTGGCGCGCAATTATTACGCGGCGTTGGCGGCGAAGCAGCTTGTTGATGTCGCCCAAGCAGGGGTGGAGTCCGCCCGCGAGCACCTGCAGCAGGTAAAGGAGCGCATTCGCCTGGGCGCGGCGGCCGACGTTGACGTCTACCCCGCGGAGGACGACCTGGCGCGCGCGGAGCTGGACTTAATCGACGCCCGCGGGGGCTATCGCGCGGCGCTGGCGCAGCTGAAGTTCTCCATGGGCCTGCCCCAGGATGTGACGCTCGAGCTGGCCGAGGCGCCGGCGCGGCTCGAGGAGCGCATTCCCGCGCTCGACGAAGCGCTGCAGGTGGCGCTGGAGCGCCGGCCGGACGTTCAGGCGAGCTCCGCGGCGGTGCAGGCGCAGGTATATGCTTGGAAGCAGGCGCGCTTGCGCGGCCGGCCGATGATCGGCGTGAGCGGGGAGCTCGACCGGCGGTATACCGACTGGCGGGGGCAGAACCTGGGCAACGTGCGCGTGGACCTTTCTTGGACGATCTTCGACGGGCACGCCTCGGAGGCCGAGGAGCTTTCCGCCCAGGCGCGCTTGGTACGCTCGCGCGCCGAGCTGCAGCGGGTGATTAACCTCGTTGGCTTTGACGTGGAGAACGCGCTGATTGAGGTAGAGCGGGCGCGGGAGCGCGTGTTGGCCTCGGAGAAGTCGGTCGCTGCGGCGCAAGCGCGGCTTGACGCGGCGCAGGGGAAATATCGCGCGGGGGTAGGGATTATCCTCGAGGTAATTGACGCCCGCGCGGCGCTTACCTCGGCCCAGGCGAGCCGGGTGCGCGCGCAGTACGACTATCAGGTGGCGCTTGTCGGGCTGCAGCGGGCGATGGGCACGCTGCCCGTGCCCGAGGAGCAAACGACGGCAAGGCAGGAGGCCGGCGGTGGTCATCGAGACGGTTGACCTGCGCAAGGAATACCACATGGGGAAGGTAACGGTGGCCGCGCTGCGCGGGGTGTCGCTGCGTGTGGAGGAGGGCGAGTTTGTCGCGATCATGGGGCCGTCGGGGTCGGGCAAGTCCACGTTTATGCACCTTGTCGGCTGCCTGGACCGGCCTACCGCCGGCGAGTGCCGGTTGGACGGAGTGAACACGCTCGAGCTAGACGAGTATGAGCTGGCGCGCATACGGAACCAGCGCATTGGGTTTGTGTTTCAGAGCTATAACCTGCTGCCGCGGGCGACGGCGCTGCGCAATGTGGAGGTGCCCATGCTCTACAGCAGGGGGCTTTCGGGCAGAGAGCGGCGCAAGCGCGCCGAGGAGGCGCTCGCCGCGGTGGGCCTTGCCGACCGCATAACGCACCGGCCAAGCGAGCTTTCCGGCGGCGAGCAGCAGCGCGTGGCTATCGCCCGGGCACTGGTTAACCGACCGGACCTGATCCTCGCCGACGAGCCCACGGGCAACCTGTCCACGGCGCAGGGCGCGGAGATTATGGAGCTGTTCCAGCGGCTAAATAGCGAGGGCAAGACGATCGTCGTCGTTACCCACGAGCCGCACATCGCGCGCTATGCCCAGCGGATAATTAAGTTTCGCGACGGCCTGGTCGAGGGCGAGGAGATCGTGCGCGAGCGCGCGGGGCTCCCCGCGGGGGCGGAGGCCTAGCCGGCGGGCGCCGGGCCGGCTAGCACATGGTTTGGCAGGCTGTGGCGGCGGGCGGCGCAAAGGCCGCCCGCCGCTTGCATTTGCCTACTTGCCCAGGGGCAAGATGCGGATGTTGCGGAAGCGCGTCAGCCGCCCCTGCCAGTCGTGGCCGCGGTGGACCTGCAGCCCGATGTAGCCTTCGGCGGGGAGGCGCTCCTTGGTGTCCCAGAAGTCCACGGTTAAGTTGCCGTTGAGCCAGATTTGGATGTGCGGGGGCTGGCCGCGGACGACGCAGCGCAGCTCGTTCCACCGGCCGGGCCAGTAGAACTTCTCCCACAGGGGGTTTTGCTGGAGCCAGCCGCCGGAGCGCTCGCCGTAGAGCGTGCCCACCTGGCCCCCGGGGCGATAGTCCACCGTGCACTGATAGCACGCGCCTTGGTCCGTGGTGCGCAGGAAGAGCCCGCTGTCGATGCCCCAGTCGGGGTTGATCTCGCAGCGAATCTCAAAGTCGCCGAACTTCTTCTCGGTCATGAGCACGCCGCCGATGCCTGGGGGATCCTGCGTGCCGACGATCGCCCCATCGCGCACCTCCCAGCGGCCCTTGCCCCCGTGCGCCGGGCCGCGCACGGACCAGCCGGTAAGCGTCTTGCCGTCGAACAGCGGGGTAAACAGCTTGTCGTCGGGCCAGCCCACGCGCAGCGGGCGATACTTAATGTTGCGATAGTCCACTGAGGTATGGTTGCCCTGGAGCATGAGCGGGCCGGGCTTGCCCTCGTTATTGTCCAGCGCGCCACCCGTGACGCCGTCGATCTCCGCGTTGTCGATTACCGTAACGCCGTTTAGGGTAACGGTAATGCGCGCCTTTTGAACGACGTTTCCCTGGCGGTCGGCGCGCGGGGCGATGAACTTAATGTCCAACGTTTGCCACTGCCCCGCGGGCTTGGCGGCGTTTTTCGAGGGCGCGATCTTGTCGTAAATCGCCCCGCACATGTACTTGCTCGTGGGCTTGCCCGCGCTGTCGGCAACCTGCACCTCGTAGCGGCCCTGGAGATAGACGCCGCTGTTGCCCCCACGGGGAAGGCGGAACTCGACGTGCAGCTCGTGATCGGTAAACGTCATTTCCGTGACGAGATCGGTGCTTGGGGCGGTGTTGGAGAGGACGCCGTCTTTTGCGCTCCAGCCGTTGGGGCCGTTTTTGTCGCGCAGTTGCCAGCCGGCAAGGCTCTGGCCGTCAAACAGGGGAATCCACCCCTCCGCGTCGGGCGGCGGGGCGCCCTTGGGCTGGGCCAGCGCCGGCAGAGCAAGGCAGGACACTAAGGCGCAAAGGAAAACAACGCGCAGCAAACGGATCATCGCGAATACCCTCCCTTGGGGCCAGAATAGTGCAACGGTCAATTTCGCCGCGCATTGGCCTGCGACCTGCGGGCGAGGCGAAGGGGCGCGCGGGGCAGGCGCCGAAGTGCACAGCGACACCGAGAACTTTTCCCAAAAGGGGTGTTACCGTGAGCGAGCGAGAGATTGCTTTGCGCTATGGCTGCAACCCACACCAAAAGCCAGCGCGCATCTACATGGCCAGCGGCGAGCCCCTGCCCCTCGTTGTCCTCAACGGGTCGCTGAGCTATATCAACGTGCTCGACGCGTTAAATAGCTGGCAGCTTGTGCGCGAGCTTAAGCGGGCCTTGGGGCTGCCCGCGGCGGCGTCGTTTAAGCACGTGAGCCCCGCGGGGGCCGCGGTCGCCGTGCCCCTAAGCGATGACTTGCGCAAGGCGTATTTTGTGGACGACCTTGACCTTTCGCCCCTGGCCACGGCCTATGCCCGGGCGCGTGGGGCGGACCGCATGTCCTCCTACGGCGACTGGGTGGCCCTGAGCGATGTCGCCGACGTCTCGCTGGCGCGCCTGCTTAAGCGCGAGGTGTCGGACGGGATCGTCGCTCCGGGTTATGAGCCGGAGGCGCTGGAGATTTTAAAAAGCAAAAAGCAGGGCAACTATCCCATCGTGCAGATCGACCCCGACTATGAGCCGCCGGAGATGGAAAAGCGCGAGGTGTTTGGCGTTACCCTGGAGCAGCGGCGCGACGGGGAGCCGATTACCGACAGCCTGCTGGAGAACATCGTTACCCGCTCGCGGGCGTTGCCCGAGACGGCGCGGCGGGACCTTATCGTGGCCACGGTCGCCGTAAAGTACGCGCAGTCGAACTCCGTGTGCTTTGCTTTGGAAGGCCAGGTGATCGGCCTCGGGGCGGGGCAGCAGTCGCGCATTCACTGCACGGGCCTGGCCGCGGAGAAGGCGGAGTGCTGGTATCTGCGCCGGCACCCGCGGGTGTTGGGGTTTCGCTTTCGCGAGGGCGTTAGCCGCGCGGAGAAAATCAACGCCATCGACCTTTACCTGCGGGGCGATATGTCGCCGGTGGAGCGCGCGGTGTGGGAGGGGCTGTTTGAGGAGGTCCCCGCGGAGCTAGACGAGGAGCAGCGGAGCGAGTGGCTGGAGGGCCTGGCTGAGGTGTGCTTAAGCTCCGACGCGTTCTTTCCGTTTCGCGACAACATCGACCGCGCCTATCGCGCGGGCGTGCGCTATGTCCTGCAGCCTGGGGGCTCGATTCGCGACGAGGAAGTTATTGAGGCCGCGAACGAGTATGGGATGACGATGATCTTCTCCGGCAGGCGAATGTTCCACCACTAAGCGGGGGCGGCTTGCCCCAGGGCGGGGAGCGCTAGTCCATCTCGGGATAGGCGCCGAGGACGCGCACGAACTGCGAGCAGCGCTCGAGCTCGCGCAGGGCCTGCTCCACATGAGGCTCGCTGACGTGGCCCTGAAAGTCAACGAAGAAGACATACTCCCAGGGGCGGTTGGGCGAGGGGCGGGACTGGATCATGGTTAGGTTAATGTTGTGGCGGGCGAACGTCTCCAGGGCGCGGTACAGGGCGCCCGCCTCGTGCCTGGTGGAGAAGAGGAGGGAGGTTTTGTCGCGGCCGGTGGGCGGGTTTTCGCACTGGCCGATAATCCAAAAGCGCGTGCGGTTAATGGCGCGGTCCTCGATGCGCTCGGCGATGATGTTTAGGTCGTAGAGCTCGGCGGCGAGCTCGGTGGAGATCGCCGCGGCGCCCGGGCCCTCGGCGGCGGCGCGCTGGGCGGCGTGGCTCGTCGAGGCCTCGGTAATTAGCTCCGCCCCAGGGAGGTTCTCGCGCAGCCACTGCTCGCACTGCGCAAACGGCTGAGCGTGCGAGTAGACCCGCTTAACCTCCTCCAGCGTGCCCTTGGAGAGAAGATAGTGGTGCACATCGAGGTAGGCCTCGCCGCTGATGAGCAGCGGGGAGTCGATAAACTGGTCCACGGTTTCCGGGACGATGCCCCCCGTGGAGCTCTCGATGGGTACCACGCCATAGTTGGCGCTGCCCTTGACCACGGCGGAGAAGATGTCGCGGATGTCGTTGTGCGGGACGAACACGCACTCGCTGCCGAACGTCTTCAGCGCGGCCATGTGGGTGAAGCTCGCGGGCATGCCGAAGTAGGCGATTTTCGGGCGCTGCTCAAGCGCGCGGCAGGCGGAGATGATTTCGCGAAAAATGCTCTTCAGCGAGCTTGCCGGCAGAGGCCCCTCGTTTTGGGCGACGATGTTGTCGAGCACGGCGCGCTCGCGCGCAGGGGCGTAGATGGGCATGTTGCTGTCGTTTTTGATCCGGCCGATGGCCTGCGCGGCTTTGGCGCGGCGGGCGAGAAGGTTGACGATCTCGCGGTCGATCTCGTCGATTTCCTTGCGCAGGCGTTCGATCTCCTCGCTCACAGGGTGGGCCTCCGTCGTTTTGAGGTTTGAGATTCGCTTTGCCCGCGGCCGCTTCCTGCCGCGGGAAGGCAGCAACAGTATAATGCACAGCCGGTGAGCGGCGGCAATGGGCGAAAGCGAAACAAAGCTGTGGCGGTTTTTCTCGCTTAAGCGCTACGAGGAGCTGTGGGACAACCCGCCGCGCGAGCCTTCGCTCGCCCAAGCGGCGCGCGTGCCGCTGTGCGAATGCGGCGAGCCCCTGGTTGACCTGCGCCGGCTGGGGGGGAGGTTTTGCCTCAGGGCGCCGTTGCCCTGGCTGCGCGAGGCGGCGGCGCGTATGCTTGTCCGCGCCGCGCGGCTTTTGCCCCCGGGATACGCTCTGAGCGTGAACACCTGCTTTCGGACGATCGAGGCCCAGCGCGCGGGCTACGAGCGTTATCGGGCGCATTTGCGCAAGCTTTACCCTCATTGGCCGGAGAGCGTTGTCGCGCGCGAGGCGGCGCGCTGGTTCCACCCGCCGCACAGCCCCGTTCCTCCCGGGCACTGCACGGGCGGCGCGGTGGATGTGTGCATCGTTAGCCCGCGCGGGCGGATGGTCTACATGGGTGGGACGTGGCGCGACGGGCCCGCGCTGTGGCGCACGTTCTCGCGCGAGATCTCCGAGCAGGCGCGGCGCAACCGCGCGGCGCTGTTTGAGCTGATGTCTGCGGTGGGCTTTTCCAACTGCTACGACGAGTGGTGGCATTGGTCCTATGGCGACGCCCTGTGGGCCTGCCGCACGGGCGCGCGCTGCGCTATTTACGGGCTGGCGCATGACCTGCCCGAGGAGCTTGCCCGCGAAGCTGCCCGCCGGCGCGCGCGGCGGCCGCGGCTTTTGCGCTGGAGGGGCCGGCGGAGAAGCTAGCGCGCTGGCCTATGGCCTTGCCCTTTCCTCGGGGTGCGCCTGTGCGAAAAAGCTGCGCATCTGTTCCCGCGTGCCCACCTTGGCAACTGTTCCCTGGTTCATGACCACGATCTCCTCGCCGATGTGAAACGCCTCGTCGCGATCGTGGGTGACGTAGAGGAGGGTGAACCCGAGGCGCTCGTGCAGGGCGACGAGCTCCTGCCTTAGGCGCAGGCGCAGGTCGGGGTCGAGGTTGGAGAGGGGCTCGTCCATAAGCAGGATGCGCGGCTGCAGGACAAGCGCGCGGGCAAGGGCGACGCGCTGTTGCTCGCCGCCGGAGAGCTGCTCCGGGCGGGAGTTTGCATAGCGCTCAAGCTGCACGAGCTGGAGCATGTCGTCCACCCTGCGCGCGCGCTCGGCAGGGGGGACGCCGCGGGCTTTTAGGCCAAACTCTAAGTTTGCGCGCACGGAAAGGTGCGGCCAGAGGGCGAGGTCCTGAAAGACCATGCCTACGTTGCGGCGCTCGGGCTCGACGAAGTTTTTCCCCTGCGCGGCGACGAGCTGGCCGTCGAGCTCGATCTCGCCGCGGTCGGGAACCTCAAGCCCGGCGACGAGGCGCAAAAGAGTCGTCTTTCCGCAGCCCGAGGGCCCGAGGACGGCCACCCGCCGGCCGCGCTGCACGGCAAGGGTAAAGCGGTCTACGGCGGCCGCCTGCCCGTAGAACTTGCATACCTCGCGCAGAACAACGGCGTTCATTTCGCTCGCGCTCCCAAGCGCAGCACAAGCCAGAGCAACCCCAGCGGGACGAGTGCTGCGAGCACCATTATGACACACAGCGCGGCAATGAGGTCCGGCGGGCCGTTGGCCATGAGGGTAAAGATGCGCACGGGCAGGGTGTCATGCCCTGGGGGATAGACCATCATCGTCAGGCCCGTGTCGCGCAGGCAGAAGATGTAGCCGACAAGCCAAGCGGCGGCGATTCCTCGCGCGGCAAGAGGGACGACGATGAGCGTCACGCGGCGCAGCCAGCCCGCGCCGGCAACTTGGGCGGCCTCCTCCATCGAGGGGGGAATATGCGCCAGGGCGCAGAGGGAGATTCTGCTCGCCAGCGCGGTATAGCGGGCGACATAGCCGAGGATAATGATCGCCGGCGTGGCGTAGATAAACGCCGTTTGCGGGCGGTTCCAGAGGGAGATTAGGCCGATGCCGATCACTGTGCTGGGCAGGGCGAAGAGGAAGATGGAAAGCGAGTCTGCGCTGAGCCACCAGCGGAGGGCGCGGGTGTTGACCAAGTAGCCGAGGGGGAAGCCGACGAGGGTTGCCGCGGTGGCCCCGAGGGCGGCATAGCCCAGGCTGCGCCACAGGCTGTCGCTCGCGCGGCGCAGGGCCTCGGGATATGCTCCGGGGGAGAGCGAGCGCACGACGAGCGCGACATAGGGGACAATGACCAGCGCGCAGGCGAGCAGGCAGGTCACGGCAAACAGCCAGGGACGCAACCGGCCGAGGGAGACGATGGGCCAGGCCTTGCCCGCCGTTGCCGCCAGCGGGCGGTACGTTTTGCGGCGGAGGAAAAGCCGCTCTACAGCAAGCGCGACAAGCGTTATCGCAAGCAAAGGCATGGCCGCGGCAACGGCGGCGCCGAAGTTGTAAAACGCGGAGAACTGGGTGAACGTTTCCACGGGGAACACGTTGTAGCGCAAAAACATGGGCACGCCGAACTCGCCCAGGCTAAGCAAAAACACCAACAGCCCGGCAAGCAGCACACCGGGGAGAATGAGCGGCAGGGTTATTCCCCGCAAAACGCGGGGCCAAGGGCAAATGAGCCGCCCCGCCTCCTCGAGCCGCGGGTGCACAGCGCGCAGAAAGGTTATCGTAAGCAAAATGACAATGGGCAAAAACGTGGCGCACAGAACAAGCACGCACCCGGGCAGGCCGAACAGCCAGCGCGAGGTGACCTCGGTCAGGCTTGTGCCGGCGATGTCCGCGAGCAGCCCCTGGCGGCCGAGGAGATCGAACCACGAGACAGCGGTGATATATGGCGGGAGAAGCAAAGGCACGGTGAACAGGACGACCAGCGCTTGGCGCAGCGGAAGGTCCGTCTTCCCAAGAAGCACCCCCAGGGGCACGCCGACAAGCAGCGCAAACAGCGCGGTGAGCGAGGAGAGAGTTAGGCTGTTTGCGATGAGCTCCCACTGCGCGGGCGTGCGCAGAAGGGTTTTGTAGTAGGCGAAGCTAAGCTGGCCGTCAACCAGGACGCTGCGCCCGACCATAAGCAGCACGGGCAGCAGGCCGGCGACGGCAAGCGCGGCAACGGCAAGAGTAAGGACAGTACCCCTGACCATCACAGGTTGACCCAGCTCTTAAGGTAGGGCTGGATCTCCTGCAGCTTTTTCGCCACCTGCGCGTAGTCGATGGCCATTGGCTTAAGCTTTTCGATATCGGCGACCCACTCCGGCTTCTCCACCCCGGCGTGCAGGGGGATCTGGGCGCAGTCGGCATAGGCGAGCTTGCGCTCGGTCTCCGGCGAGAGGAGGAAGTCGATTAGCTGCTTGGCGGGCTCGGGATGCGGGGCGCCGTTGATGAGCATTACCGCGTTGGGGAGGATGAGGCAGCCGAGCTGGTCCTCGCCCTGGTCGGGATAGACCATGTCCACGGGCTTGCCCTGCTTGAGCCTGCTCACTACATCGTCGGTGTCCACCAGGCTAAAGTCGAACTCGCCGGCGGCGACAAGGTCGGCGCTTTCGCCGTTGCTCGTCGAGACCTTAATTTGGTTTTCGTTAAGCTTCTCCATAAACGCCTTGGCGCGCTCGTCGCCCCAGGTGACAAACAGCGCCGCGACGTGGGTTGTTGTCGTGCCAAACAGAGGGTTGGCGATGACCCCGCGGCCGCGCCAGGAGGGATCGGTATAGTCGAGGATCGACGACGGCTTGCGCGGGGCGTTTTTGTTGACGATAAACACCCGCGCGCGAGCGGAGAAGCCCGTCCAGTAGCCCTCGGGGTCCTTAAACGTCTCGGGAATACCCTCGGCGTTGGGCGAGCGATAGGGGGCGAGGATGCCGTTTTGCTTGAGGACCTCGGCGCGGATGGGCTCGTTGGCCCAGTAGACATCGGCTTGGGGATTGTCTCTTTCGGCGATGAGGCGGTTCATCGTGCCCGTGCTCTTCGCTTCCTCGGTGTCGAACACAGCGCGGACCTCGATGCCCGTTTGCTCCTGGAAGCTATCGAGGACAGGTTCGGAGAACACCTGATCTTCGCTAACATAGACGACAACGACCTCGTGCTGCGGGCCTGTCTCTGGAGCACGGGGCGCGAAGTAGTAGCGCACGATAACCAAGGCGCAAACGGCGACAACGAGGATGAGGGTAACAAAGGCAACGGTTCTCATCGGCGCACTCTCCGCAAGAAAGGATTAGCGCCCGGCGGGCAGGCGAAGAGAATGGCCGGCGGAGACCGCAGGGCGCACAAGCCTGTGCCCGGCTGGTGGGCGCGGGAAAGTTCCGCCGGCCAATTCGTCTTTGTCCGACCTCGCTCCTCTACAGGGGCTCGACGGTTAGGTCGTCGAACTCCGAGCAGCCGTCGGCCTTAACCCACAGGCCGACCATGCCTGGCTCGCTAAACGTGTCGTCCTGGACTTGGACCTTGTGCTTGCCGTCAAGGAGAACGGTGATCTGGTTACCCTTGTGGATAACCTCGATTTTGTGCCACTTTTTCGGGTCGACGTTAACGTTGGTCGTGCCGATCTGCCGGCGCCGGCCGTTTTGTACGTAGTAGACGCGGAAGTTGTCCTCCAGCGGGTTCCAGCGGCAGATGTAGTAGTTGTTGGCGTCTTTGGCGCGCCAGATCGGCCCCCCGCCCTGGTCCTGCCTGCCCTTTACCGCTTTGACCATTACCGAGATGTGCACATCCTTGTAGCTCGTGCCCTGAGCCATAAGCAGATTAAAAGTGCGCCCAGAGTTAGAGTTGGAGGTGATGGCCACGACATTCGGCGGGCTGGGGGCGGTGTTGTCGGCGACGACCTCCCACTTTGCGGGCGTGCCCCGGCCGCTCGTTTCCGCCACCACCCAACCTGCGGGGACCGCGCCTACCTTGTCCTTGTCGAAGTTCCATGTGCGGGCCGCCTGCGCGGCAAACACCAGCGCGCATATCAGGGCGACCGCCAAGAGACCGAACACAAACCGCTTTGTCCCGCTACTCACGTTGCGCCTCTCCCCTTTCCTGCGACAAGTTCCGGTGGCGGTGCAACTTGTCTCCGCCGGGTTTAAGTGCTGGGCACAGCATAGCGCACGGGGGCTTAGAACGGGCTGAGATTCGGCTGAGAAAATCTTAAGCCGCTGCGCGCCCCGCTAGCGCTGCCCCTGCGGCTTGCGGGAAAACTGCTCCCACAGGCGGTCGAGCTCCGCGCTTTTTGGCTGGGCGGAGTGCACCACGATGCGGTAGCGCAGCACGAGCGTTTCGCCCGGGCGAATGACGAACTGGCCCGACTTGGGGAGCATGAACCCAAAGTAGGGGACCTTGGGGTGCACGCGCAGGCGGTTGGGAAAGCGCGGGTTTTGCGGGTGGTCCATAAGCGTGGCCCCGCCCCACCCCTCGCCCAGCGCGCCACCCATGAGGCACCACCGGGCGGTGCTGTTGTCTGCCTCCTGGCGCCCCTTGCCCTCGGAGGTGAGCACGACAACCGTCTGGGGGTTGTCGATCCACTCGTTGCTTCCCCGATAGGCCATTCCCCCGTAGCGGTATTGGGGAAGGACAAGCGGCGTTTGCCCAACGAGCTGCTGCTCGCTGGTGAGGTCCATATACCACCAGCTCGCACCCGGGGGAGGGGGATAGACAACAATGCGCCAGCGCTCGCGCAGGACGGGGATCCAGCGCTGGCCCTCGCGCGCTTGCCAAATGTGGCGCACGAGGAGCGTTGCCTGGCTCTCGCCCGCGTCCTTTTCCTCGACAGCCTCAAAGCGCACGCGGCCGGTGAGGCTGCCCAGGTTCCAAAAGTCGGGGTGCAGGTTGCCGAACTGGGTTTTCGTCCATGCGAGGAAAATCCCCCGCTGGTGGCGGTGGTCGCGGGGGAAGTCGCCGGTGACGATCTGCCCCGCGGTGTTCCATACGGGGTGGAGGTAGGCGTTGCGGGCGAACGCTTGGCTTACGCCCTTAGGCGGCGGGACAAGCTCGCAGTTATACTGCAGCAGGGGCCTTCCGCGGTATGTCAGCCGCAGGGCACCTTTTTCCTCAACCCAGCGAAAGCCGGCCTGCCCTGCCGCGGGCAGAGCCCAGCAAAGGGCCACGGCAGCAAGCACCCAGCGCATGGGGCGCCCCTCCCCTCGTGTGCGCGGCTGGGCGGCGCGGGCTAAATGTCTAGCTCCAGCCGCAGAGCAAGGTGCTCCTCCGGCGTGTTGCACCGCCGGAGATAGTCGACATAGCGCGCGTGTAGCTCGCGGGCGATGTCCTTGTTGTCCTCGATGACGTTCTGCTTCTGCTCCGGGTCGGAGGGCAGGTGGAACAGCTTCGGCGAGCTGTCGCCCACCTGATAGTCGCCGGGATTCGTGCCCGACTTAAGCGTCTCCGGGGGCCGCTGCTCAGCGGAGGGGTCGGGGGACTTGCCGCAGTAGATAAGCGACCATTCGCCCGCGGTAATCGTGCTCTTGGCCAGCCGCGGGGTGTGGTGGATGAGCGAGAACGAGGTGATCGCCATGTCTGCCGCGGCGTCCTCCTCGCCGCGCATGAGGGGCATGAGCGAGCGGCCGTGGAGCGTCTTGGGGTCGAGGATCCACTCCTCCGTCTGATGGAAGCCGCACTGCAGGAGCTGCACCGTGGACTTGCCGCCGATTACCTCGGTTTCGATTACCTCGGCCATCTCGAGGATCGTGGGCATGAGATCTGTGGAGGTGACGAAGCCGGAGATGCGCTTGCCCTCCGTTTGCCCGGGGAGGCGAATGATCAGCGGGATGTGGGCGATCTCCTCGTAGAGGGGGACCGTCTCATAGTATTCGCCGGCGATGATCGACTTGCCGATGAGCCCGTGCTCGCCGAAGAGGAAGCCGTGGTCGGTGGTAAAGATCACCGCGGTGTTCTCGCGCAGGCCGAGCTCGTCGATTTTGTCCAATAGCATGCCCACCCAGTGGTCGACCATCGTGCACTCGCCGGCATAGGCGGCGCGGATGTAGCGCATCTCGTCCTCGGTGAGATAGTTGCACGGGGCGTAGTTGGGGTAGAACACGCGCTCGCCGTCGTAGTCGGAGATGTACATGTCGATGTATTTCTGCGGGGGGTCCCAGGGCTCGTGGGGGTCGAACGTGTCGACGTAAAGGAAAAAGTCGCGCTCGCAGTTGCGCTCGAGCCAGTCCGCGGCGTAGAGCATGGTGCGCGCGACGAAGTAGTCCTCCTCGCACTTCCGCCGGGCAACGTTGCGCAGGTATTGGGTAACGATGAACTCTGGGTTGCGCAGCTTGCTTGGGTCGCAGGGAAAGGTGACCTCCTCGGGATCGGTCTGCCAGCGGTCGTTCTCCTGCCCCCGGATCCACTCAAATGCCGTAAACCCGCGGCAGTAGTTAAAGCCGTTTTGGAGGATGTGCGGGGTGTCGGCGATCATCATGCTGATCGTCTCCTGCTGGGCGAGGACCTGGCCGATGACGATCTCGTTTGGAGCAAGGGGCTGCCAGCCGGCATAGGTGTAGTTGTTGCGCCCGGTGAGGATGTCCCAGCGGTTGGGCACGGTGGGGAACGAGGCGGCGTAGGCCTGGTCGAAGACATAGGCCTGCGCGGCGAACTTGTCGAGGTTGGGCGTTTTGGCCTTGGTGCTGCCATAGCAGCCCAAATGGTCGCGCCGGAACGTATCGGAGATTATTAACACGACGTTCACGTTGTTTCACCTCCAGCGGGCCGCACGGGCCCTTGACAAGCAGTGTACGGCTGCGTTACAGGGTCGGGGCGCAGTTCGGCGCGCGAGCGAGCGCCTCCTTCATCGCCGCCCACGGGCCGGAGGTGGTGTGTGTTGGAGATCGTGATGGTCAAGAAGCGGCTGCTCAACGGCGAGGAGTGCCCGAAGTGCAAGGAGGTTAGCAAGCTGCTTGAGGAGCGCGGCCACGCCGGGGACATTACGCGCACGGTGTGGGCCGACATGTCCGACCCACAAAGCGAAGGCTTTGCCCTGGCGAAGAAATATCGCGTAAAGCGCGCGCCGTTTTTCATCGTCCGCCGCGAGGGCGAGGAGAAGATCTACACCAGCGTCCTGCAAATGCTCAACGAGGTGTTTGGGGAGTAGG
>CAZMGT010000027.1:0-46257 GCA_964565895.1 uncultured Armatimonadia bacterium | reverse complement strand
CCTACTCCAGCTTCCACGGGGCGCGGTATTCGTAGTGCAACAGCTCGTTTGCTTCCTTGTTGTTCGTTATCCGCTCGTTTGCCGGGTCCCACTCGATGCGCGAGCGCGTGGCCAGGGCGATGTTCCCCAAGTGCGAGAACGTCGTCGAGCGGTGCCCCTCCTCCACGTCGGCGTTGGGCTTTTGGCGCGACTTGATGCAGTCGAGGAAGTTGCGCACGTGCTGCGCGGTAAGGTCGCGGTCGCGCGATTTTCTGGTCATCGGCTCCATGCGCGGCTCGGGGTCTTGGAACTGCCCGCCGCGCTCGGGGACGATCTCAAACTGCCGCGTGCTCGCGTAGACCGTGCCCAGTGTGCCGCGGAGCTCGATCTCGCCGCTCTTGGGGAGCGCGGGGTTGCCGCAGGCCTCGAACTGGCCGAACGTGAGCAGCCGGCCCGAGGCGAACTCATAAAGCGCGATCATCGTGTCCGGAATGTTGCGCATGTCGTCCACGGCAAACTTGCCCCCGTGGGCGGAGACGGAGGCCGGAGCAACCTCGCCGAGCACCCAGCGAATGGCGTCGAAGTAGTGCACGCCCCAGTTAGCGATCTGCGACGAATAGGCCTTCCACCAGCGGAACTTATACGGGGCAATGGTCTCGTTAAACGGCCGCGCGGGCCGCGGCCCAAGCCACAGGTCCCAGTGCATCCCCGGCGGCGGGGGGCCGTCCGGCGCCTTGCCGATGCCCTTGGGATACATATTGCTTAGCCGATAGCACCGCGCCACGGTGACCTTGCCCACCGTTCCCCGCTGGACAAGGTCCACCAGCTCGCGGTAGAGCGTTGACGAGCGCCGATGCGTGCCCACCTGGACGACGCGCTTGTTCCGCCGCGCGGCCTCGACCATGCGCCGGCCCTCCACGATGGTGATCGACAGCGGCTTCTCCACGTAAACGTCCTTGCCCGCGTTGCAGGCAGAGATCGTTTGGATGGCGTGCCAGTGATCCGGCGTGGCGATAAACACGGCGTCGATGTCGTTGCGCTCGAGCAGCTTGCGAAAGTCGATGTACTTGTCTACCTTCTTGCCGATCTTCTTCTCCGCGCGGTCCATATATGGCTCGTAAACGTCGCACACGGCGACGACTTCCACGTCGTCGTTGGGCAAAGTTGCCGCGAGAAGCTGGCTCCCGCGGTTGCCCACGCCGATGAATCCCACGCGAATGCGCTCGTTTGCCCCAAGCACGCGCCGCGGAGCAAACGCCGCCACGCCGGCCGCCGCGGCGGCGCTGGCGCGGACGAACTCCCTGCGCGAAAGACCCTTTTTCGGCACAGCCATCGCCCCCAGGCACGTTTTAGCGATAGATGATTACCGCAACCGCGAAAACTTTCGCAGCGGCGCAAACGCGCCCCTTTTCCCAGCGGCAAACCCGGCTGTCTCTCGGGCAAAAATCACCGCGGGCGTGGCGGTCGCCAGCGCCCGCGGGAGTTTTTGCAGGACAAGCGCCAAAGGCACCTCAGCGCTATCAGCCTACGGCCCAGTGGCCCACACCGCCAGCGGCATGAGCACCGACCAGGCGATTACCCAGAGCACGCCGCCCACGGCCATAGACCGCGCCCACATCTTGCCCTGGGCCGTCTTGCATGTAGCCAGGCCAAGCAGCCCGATGATCAGCGCAAGGGGCGAGACGATGATCCCCACGGTCATCGCCGGCTTAAGCACAGCCGCTTCGATCCCCAGCCCAGCGAGGATCGCTTGGAGCAGCGAGCCGATAATCGTCGCCAACGGCGCGCCGGCGATGCACAGCACGTAGAGCAACACGTGCGCGCCGTTGCCCGGGTGTACGCCGTCGCACAGCATGCGGTCGAAGAACGAGGCTTCTGGGCCGAGCTCCACGGGCTCCTCCTCGGCGCGCTTGGAGATGTCCACCGCCTGGTAGCCGCCCCGCGCGCGGTCCCAGAGCCAGATTATCCCGAACACCACGAGCAGGAAGATGGCCACTGCGGAAACGTACTGGTAGGCATAGGGCACGGCCTGCGTGCGCGCGGGCTCGAGGATCGCCTGCGCCGCCTCCTTCGCCGCCCCGCCGGCCTCGATTTGCTTGAGCAAGTTCTGAAGCTGCTCCCCCGCGGGGAGGAACTTTTGCGTGTAAATATCATAGATCTTGCCCATTGCCGGCAGGACGAAGAACGTGGACAGCGTGCCCGCAAACCCCGTCATCCCGATAAGCAGTGCCCCGCCCTTGGGGAACCGCTCCGAGGTGATCCCGAGCATCGTGGGCCACATGTAACACACGCCCACGCCCCAGAACGTCGTGGCGACGATCGCCGGCAACGGGGACTTAGCGAGCGACAGCCCAAACAGCCCGATTCCCGCGAGCAACGACGACAGCCACATTAGCCCGATGGGCGAGAACTTCTGGGCGAGCGGCCCGGCGAAGTGCCGGAAGACGAACATGAGCATGCTGATATAGGCCAGGGCCAAGATCCCGCTGAACCCCACGGTCTTGGTGAGCATGGCCTCGGTCCACGCCCCGGGGCCGAGCTCCGTGGCCGCGGTTAAGAACATGCACATCCAAATCGCCAAGTATAGCGGCCGGAATGCCTCGCGGAGCATTTCCTTCGCGGGCACGCCGTGCTCCACGCGCTCGGTGGGCGGGAACTTGGTGAGCAGGACGAGGATGAAGTAAATCACCGAGGGGAGGAAGATAATGCTCAACTGAATGCGCCACTGCACGTCGAACTTGCCTAGGGCAAAGCCGAGCAGCGTGCCGATAACCAACCCGCCCGGCCACCAGGCGTGCAGGATATTAAGCATGCGCGTCTTCTGCTCGCGATAGAGCGTGGCGATGAGCGGGTTGATAACCGCCTCGACCAGGCCGTGGGCCAACCCCAGGCAAAACATGCCTGCCCAAAAGACAACCTCCGGCGTGGTAAACCCGCGCAGGTAGGACACGCTGACGCAAACTGCCGTGCCGATGATATGAAACACGCCGGCGATGCCCATCAGCCGGCCCATGCCCACATAGTCGCACATGGGGCTGCCGAAAATGACGAACATCGCGAACGCCAGCCAGTACGCGCCCCAGGCCCAGCCGATGGTCTTGGCGAGCAGGCCGAACTCTAAGCTCACGTCCTCGAGCACATAGGCGCGCAGGCCGTTGAGCATTGCCGCTGTGGCCAGGGCAATACAACTGAGCACGAACAACTGCACAAGCCGATACTGCGGTTGCGCCCTTTCCTCGGTCTCAGCCATGGTCAACTCTCCCTCGCCTCAATCTGACTTGCCTGGCGCCGCGGCACACGACGCGGCGGACAAAATCAATAGCCCAAGGCACCTCCGACCTCGCCCCGCGGCGCCCCAGACTTCGCTTTGCTGGCCTCCGTTTTGCGCGCTGTTAGCTTCTGTCGCAGGTCCCCCGTTCCCTGCCTAAGAAGCAAATTGCAAAACATTTTTTTTGCCGCTGCCAGGGCGTAATCCGCGGAGCAGGGGAGGCTAGGCTATGTCCGCAACGTCGAGCAAGCGCCCCAAAATGTCCCCGCGCGAAAGGTTTCACGCCACGTTTCAGTACGGCCAGCCGGATCGCGTGTTCTTCATGCCCCAGTGGACGTTTAACGAAACGCGCCGGCGCTGGCTGCGCGAGGGCATGCCGGCGGACGTGCACTTTAACGAATACTTCGGCTTCGACCGCATCGAGCACATCCCCATTAACATGGGCCTCTGGCCCCCGCTGGAAACGAAAGTCGTGGAGCAAACGAAACACTGGTGCATCGTGGAAGACGAGCTGGGCGGGCGGACCAAGCGCTGGACCGACCGCGAAATCGGCATGTCGCAGTGGCTCGTCTACCCCGTGCGCGACCGCGAGACGTGGGAGAAGCTTAAGCAGCGGCTAAACCCAAACCACGCCTGCCGCTATCCCCAATATTGGGAAGATCTTAAGCGCTGCTACCGCGGGCGCGACTATCCCCTGGGCATTAACGCGGGCTCGTTTTACGGCTGGATCCGCAACTGGGTGGGCATGGAAAACCTCGCCCTGTGGTACTACGACTGCCCGGACCTCGTGCACGAGATGACCGACCACGTGGCGAACTTCGTGCTTAAGCTTATCGAACGCGCGTTAGACGAGATCCCAGACATCGACTTTGCCGCGATCTGGGAGGACATGGCCATGAAGACCGGGCCGCTCATCTCGCCCGCGTTGTTTCGCGAGTTTATCATGGAGCCGCTCAAGCGCGTGACTAAGGTGCTCAACGAATATGGGATTAAGATCATCATGGTGGACTCCGACGGCAACCTCGACGAGCTCATCCCCCTGTGGCTCGAGGCCAACGTAAACCTGGTCTATCCCCTGGAGGTCGCCGCCGGGTGCGACGCGCTGAAATATCGCGAGCAATACGGCAAGCGCCTGCTTCTTTTCGGAAATATCGACAAGCGTGCCCTGCGCGAAGGGTGCACGAAGAAGGACATCGAACGCGAGGTGCTCTCCAAGGTTCCCGAGCTGGTAAAGCAGGGCGGCTATTCGCCGTTTGTCGACCACTCCGTGCCTCCCGATGTGCCGTTTGAAAACTTTAAGTACTACATCGACTTGGTGCACGAAATCTGCACATTCTCTTAACCTTGCCCTGCGCGGCCAAGTGCCCGCGTTGGCCCAAGCGTGCGACAAGGGGGGAGCCGGCAAACGGGGTGTGCCGGGGAGGAGGATTGTTTCATGGGCGGATTTGCTTTGGCGCTTGTTCTTGCTTTGGCTTTGTCGCTCGGTGGAGGCGCTTCGGCAAGCCAGGCCCGCGCCCTGCCTTCCGACAACCGCCCGCTGCGCATCGCCGCCGTGCGCCAGTTGCGCAAGCCCGCCGCTCAGTTTCGCTGGACGGAGTTTGAGGTTGAGCTTCAGGCGACATATAGCAGCCCGTTCGGCGAGCGGGAGATCGACGTCCGCGGTGAGTTTTCCGCGCCAAGCGGCAAGAAAATAACCCTTCCCGCGTTTTTCTTTCAGGACTTTCGGCGAGCGCTTGTCAACGGCCGCGAGAGGCTTGAGCCAAACGGCACGCCAACCTGGCGCTTGCGCTTTTGCCCCACCGAGCCCGGGCGGCACACCCTGCGCGTCTTTGCCCGCGACTCCTCGGGCAAGCAGGCGAGCGCCGCGCCGCTGACCTTTAACGTCAGCCCAAGCGAAGAGCCGGGGTTTGTCCGCGTGAGCAGCGCCGACTGCCGCTACTTTGCCTTCGACAGCGGCGCTCCATATTTCGCCATCGGCGCCAACGTCTGCTGGGGACACCAGCGCGGGACGTTCGACTACGACGAGTGGCTGCGCGCCTACGGCGAGGCGGGGTGCAACTACTTCCGCCTCTGGCTCGGGCCGGCGTGGACGACGTTTGCCCTGGAGCGCGAGAGGGTAGGGGCGATCGACCTCGCCAACGCGTGGCGCCTGGACTATGTGCTCGACCTGGCGGAGAAATATGGCCTTTACGTCATGCTTTGCCTGGACAGCTTTAACGAGCTGCGCATGGCGAAAAGCGGCGGCTATTCGTTTTGGGAGCAAACCCCACATAACCGCGCAAACGGCGGCCCGTTGGCCCAGCCCATCGAGTTTTGGACAAACGACACTATGCTCCGCTGCTACCGCGCCAAGCTGCGCTACCTCGTCGCCCGCTATGCCTGCCGCACGCATGTGCTGAGCTGGGAGTTTTGGAACGAGGTGGACATTATCTCGCCCGAAGCGTGGGAGGAGGAGCTTGTCCGCAGGTGGCACGAGGAGATGGCCCGCTACCTCCGCCGCCTCGACCCATACGACCACCTAATTACCACGAGCTTCGCGCGCAGCCCAGGCGTGCCGGAGATCGACCGCCTGCCCGAGCTAGACTATGTCCAGACGCATTCCTATGGTCAGCGCGACATCGCCACTGCGCTGGCCGAGTTTCACAAGGCAAAGGAGCAATACGGCAAGCCGCACTATGTCGGCGAGTTCGGCACAGGCGCAGCGGGCGGCGAGGACAAGCGCGACCCAAAGGGCATTTGCCTGCACAACGGCCTGTGGTCGCAGCTTTGCCTGGGCGCCGCGGGAACGGCGATGCTCTGGTGGTGGGACAACCACATTCACAAAAACAACCTCTACTACCACTTCGCGGCGGTGAGCCGGTTCGTCGAGGGGATAGACTTCCCCAAGCTCGGCCTGAGGCGGCTGGAGGGCGCGGAGCTGAGCTACGCCACCCCACAGCCCGCGCGCTACGTTGACCTAATCTTTCCCCAGGGCCCGCAGCTGTGGCAGCCCGCGCTTGCTAACCGGCCCACCGAGGTATTCGTTGACGAGCGCGGCAACTGGCGCACCGCGGGCGAGATCGCCGGCGTGCTCCATGGCCTGGTAAACCACCCCGACCTGCACAACCCGCTCACGTTTCACCTGCGCACAAACCGCCCCACGCGCCTGGTCGTCTCCGTGGAAGGGGTTTCCGGCTACGGCGGGGCGCATCTCGTATGCCATCTCGACGACAAGCTGGCCCTCGACCGCGACATGCCGGATACCGACGGCGACAAGAGCCACGCCACGCTGCACCAATACGACGGGCAGTATGCGATAGACATTCCCCCCGGCGAGCACACTGTGCGCGTGGAGAACGTGGGCAGGGACTGGATCCTCGTGGGCTACAGCCTTGCCGGCGGGCTGCTGCAGGTCGGGCCGCCGCTGCGTGTGTTTGGCTTGCAAAACGACGAGTTCGCCATTGTTTGGCTCCAAAACGCCCAGCACACGTGGTATCGCATGTGCGTGGTAGGCGAACAGCTCACACCCGTGCCGCCCACGCGGCTGACCTTGCACGGCCTGCGCGACGGCGCCTTTCGCGTGGAGCTGTGGGACACCTATGCCGGCCGCGTCTCGCAGACGCAAGAAAGCACAGCGCGCGGCGGGGCGCTGTCCATCGCTCTGCCGGAAATCGAGAAGGACGTTGCCCTAAAGCTTGTCCGTCAACAACGGTGAAGGCGCGCATGTCGCAGTTGACGAATAGATCATTCGAAGAAAGCTGCCGCCGAAAAAGAACACCAAGGCAAACAGCCTTGTTAAGGGAGGAGCAAAGGTGAAAGCAACGCGACGGGAGTTCATGAAAAAGGTTACCGCGGGGCTGGCCGGCCTTGCCGCAGCGGAGCTTGCCGCGCGGGGGGCTCCGGCGCAGCAGGGAATTAAGATCGGCATGTGCGACTGGAGCATGGGCAAACGCGCCAACGTCGAGGCCGTTGCCCTAGCGCGGGAGATCGGGCTCGATGGGATCCAGGTCAGCCTGGGGCAGTTGCGCGATGACCCGGCGGTGCTCAAGCGCTACCTCGACGACGGCAAGAAGTACAATATTAAGTTCCCCTCGCTCGCCCTCGGCGTGCTCAATAGCGTTCCCCTGGCCACCGAGCCGCGCGCCGCAGTGTGGGTTGACGACGCCATCGAGGTCTCGCCGAAAATGGGGGCAAAGTGCATTCTTTTGGCGTTTTTCGGGCGCGGCGAGATTAAGATGGACCGCAAGGAGGACGTCAAGCGCATTGTTGACGTGCTTAAGCTCCTTGCCCCGCGGGCGGAAAAGAACAACGTTATCCTCGGGCTGGAGAACACCCTTAGCGCCGAGGACAACCTGCGCATCCTGGACCAGGTAGACCACCCCTATGTCCAGGTCTACTACGACTTCAAAAACTCCGCCAACCGCGGGCGCGACGTTATCGCTGAGGTGCGCAAGCTCGGCAAAGAGCGCATCTGCGAGGTCCATCTGAAGAACGGGCGCGACTACATGGAGAAGATCACCAACGTCAATTGGCCCGCCGTGGCCGAGGTGATGAAGGAGATCGGCTACGACGGGTGGTACATCCTGGAGACCTCGAGCCCGAGCAAGAACGTTGTTGACGACACCAAGCGCAACCTGGAGTACGTGCGCAAGGTGTTCGGCTAGGGCCAATGCTCAGCTAGCCGGCAAAGCCGCGCGTGGCAGCGCCGCGCGCGGCTTTTTTTCCGCCAGCCGCCGGGCAGGCGCGCGAAAAGGCCTGCTGCTCGGCCGGCCGCTCCCGCCCCAAGCCGGCGGCGCGGGGGGGAGCTATGTATTGCGCTTAAGCCACGCCAAAAACTCGTCCGCCTCGCGCTCGCTTGGCGCCCAGGTGTCGTAAAAGACAAGCTCCGGCCGGAGCTCGCGGTGGATTTGCTTTATCTCCTCGATGCTCGCGCGAATGTGCAGCGACTTTCCCGCAGCCTGGATGCGCTTGAGCAGGTCCAGCCACTCCACCTGCCGCGGCTTGCCCGCGCCCGGGACCCACTGAACGCCGCCCAGGTCCTCGCTGGCGAGGATCGCCTCCAAGTGCACCAGCGCCTTCTCGCCGTCGAGGTGGTAGATGGAATGGTCGAGATACGCCCACTCCTCGCGCAGCGCGGGGAGGATAAACCGGTTAAACATCTCCGGCGAGACGAGATAGGCCAGGTCGCACTGGGTCATGGCGAACCGCCCGCGGCAATAAAACGCGTGCGAGCTGCCCCATTTGTCCATGCGCCCCGCGGCAAACACCGCCTCGTAAACCATCGGATATAGCGCGCGCACGTCGCGCATCGCCCGCTCGACCATCTCCGGACAGTCGTAAAGATCCATACAAAACCTCTCCGGGCGGCGCGCGGCGGCCACGGCGTCGGCGTTGCTGTGCAGGTCAATTACCGCGGTAAGGAACTTTCCCTCGCCTAGCTCGGCGCTCGTGCGCAAAAACTCGAGGATGCCCCGCCACCAGCGGTTTTCGGGGTCAATGCGCAGGGGAAGGGCCTGCGCCCAGTCCTCGATGCACGGGAGGCACCATGTGGTGAGCACGTCGCTCTCCGACCAGCGCAGCTCCGCGCCCAAAAACGCGGCGAACATGTCCGGCCCAAACGAGGGGCAAAACTGAGGAATAGCCTCGCCTGCGAAATAGTGCTGCGAAGCCCAAGCGGCAAAGCGCTCCACCGCTGCCGCATAGTCGCCGTGGAAGCCGTCCAAGTACTTCGGCCGGGGCACGGGCCTTGCCCCATCTTTGGGGGCGACGACCCCGGCGCAGGGCCTGTCGATTATCTCCTTGTGCCAAAACGCGTCCCAGCGCCTCTGTGCTTGGGCAAAGTCGGGCTTAAACTCAAGCTCCATCCTCGCGCGCCCCGGCAGCGGCCAAGTTTTGCCTCAGGCGAACTACGCCCGGTGGGCTTCGCAGGCAGGCGCGGCCTCACCTGCCCGCAACGCTTTAAGCACGCCTTTCCCGGAAACAGCAAGGGCGCAGGTCACCCTGCGCGCGGCGGGCAAGCGCTTGCGCGGCGGTACTGGCTTGCTTCGCTGAGTGGCAGGTACTCAAGCTCCTCCAGCCGTACTACCATGCCCTGAATCGCAACGAGCGGTTTGTGCAAAGCGGGACCGCGGCGGCCATCCGTCGCGCGCTGACCGAGGGCCGCCGCCTCAAAATGCGCAGCGGCGGCGCACAATATCACTTCGGCTACGACGGCTCGTGCCTCCGCGCAGAGAACCGCTGCATAACGCAGCATTCCTGCTGCCTTCTCTGCGAGGAGCTTGCCGGAGACAAGATGGGCCGGCGCACTTGTCGGTTGCGCGCGGAGAACATTAAGCGCTGGTCCCGGGAGAAGGCGCAACGGGGTCTCGTGGAGTACTCCTCGGCGCACTACATTGCGCAATGACTGTTCCTATTTCGCCTGCGAGGAGAAGACCGGCTACGTCGCGACGAAGCAGGGAAACTGACCGTTGGCGAGGGAACAATGGGCAGGCTACTGCTTCACTTCCGCGATTTGCAAGAACCTACCGGCGGGAGCTTCTCCCCGCCGGCTGATTGAGGGCAAGGCGTGTTCGGCCCATGTGGCCGCGCGCGTCGGCGCTGAGTAGGTGCGGCGCCGGCCGGGCAATTGGCAAGAACCGTGCGAAAGGAGAGAGCGATGGAGCCGATGGCAGCTTTGGCGGGAAAGTTTTCTGCGGCCTTTTGTTTGTTTTGCATTCTCTGCGCTTGCGCGGCGCAAGCGCAACTGAGCGAAGCGCCCTATCCCCCAAGTCCGGTTATCGCGGGCATCAAGTTCGACAAAAGCACGTGGGTTAAGGCCGCCCCGGGCAGCGACCAGTTCGGCACAACGTGGGCCGCGGACGACAACCTATATGTCGCCTGGGGCGATGGCGGCGGCTTTGGCGGGACGAACAAGCTCGGCCGGGTAAGCCTGGGCGTGGCGCGCATCGAGGGCATGCCCCCCAATTGGCGCGCCACTAACGTCTGGGGTGGGGTAAACCCCCTCTCGCGGCAAAAGCCCATTCGCGGCAAAACGAGCAGCGGCGTAATCGCCATCGGAAAGGCAATCTACCTTTACGTCGTGGAGCAAGACGTGTGGACGAACAACCGACTGTGGGTGTCTACGGACTTTGGGCTAACGTGGAAGGATCTCGGCCCGGTGTTTAACGAACCCGGGGCGGCGTTTGCCGATCCCGGAATCTTGCAGTTTGGCCGAGCATATGCAGGCGCGCGCGACAACTACGTCTATGGTTATAGCGAAAAGCCCTGGGCGGATGGGCTGGCGCTTTTCCGCGTGCCCAAAGAGCGCCTCGCCGAGCGCGCGGCATATGAGTTTTTCGCCGGGTTAGCAGCCGACGGCAAGCCCCTGTGGACGAAAGACATCGCCAAGCAAAAGCCCGTGTTCCGCGACCCGAAGGGCACGGAGTGGGGCGTGAGCTGCGTCTTCCACCCCGTGCTTAAGCGCTATCTGCTTTGCGTGCGGCACAACGGCGACTCTGGGGAGTGGGGGCTGTTCGACGCCCCCGAGCCCTGGGGGCCGTGGACGACGGTGGCCTATGGCAAGGACTTTCCCGAGTGGACCTATACCCCCGACCCAAACGGGGCAAGCAAGAACCGCCCGGCGTGGATCCACACGTTCCCCGCAAAGTGGATGAGCCCCGACGGGAAGACAATGTGGCATATCTCCGACCGCGGCGACCAATTCAACCTCATGAAGGTCGAGCTCATCCTAAAGCAATAGCGCAAGCGAAAACGATCGCCGACGCGCCCCCTATGCCTCGGTCGGGGCAGGATACACACCCTCCTTGCGCCGCACGCGGTGAATTAGCTCATAGCGCTCAAGCGGCAGGCCGGCGAACGCGACGTTGCTTGTGGAGAAAATGTAGCCCCCACCGGGCATTCCGTGGCGCAGGGCATAGCGCGCGCTTTCCACGATCTCGTCCTCGGTCCCCGTTTGCATAAGCGCGCAGTTTACGTTGCCGATAAGGCATACGCGGTCGCCGCACAGACGCTTAACCTCGGCGATGTCCACGCCCGCCTGGGGGTCGAGCGAGTGCAGGGCGTGGGGCCGGCACTCAAGAAGCTGGTCGAGGATGGGCATAATGTTCCCGTCGGTGTGCTTGATCACATAGGCTCCCATGCTGCGATAGCCTTCGACAAGGCGCTTTAAGAACGGGGTGACGAACTCCGCGAACATCGCGGGCGAACACCACGGCCCGGTGTTGTAGCAGTAGTCGGCGCACAGGGCAAACGCCTCCACGCCTGCGGCGACAAGCTGCTCGCCCAGGGCGAGCTGCCGCTCCACCCGCTCGCCCAGCTCGCGGAGCAGGTTCTCGCGGTCGTCAACCATGCGCACAGACAGCTCCCACATGCGCTTGCCGTCGGGCAGGGCAAGGGTGGCATCGCCGTGGGCGACCATGAGAAACTCGTCGCCGGAAAGCTCGCGCATGGCCCCGATGAGCCGGCGCATGCGCTCCACCGTCTCGCGCGGTGTGCGCCCGGGCGGGGCGTGCAAAATGGTAAACGCCAGGTCGTACGCGCGGTGGACGGCGACGCGCAGCTCGGCGTCCTCGCGCACGAGGCGGGCGAGCTCGGCGCCCTGGGCTGCGTCGTATTCCTCGCGCGTGTGATAGCGCCTGCGAAACTTCTCCCAAGTTAGCTGAAACTCAAGCTCGGCCGCGGGAACAACCCCCGGCGCGGGGGGCTTAAGCGTTAGCGCCCGAATCGCTCGCTCGCGCGGTGTCATTGCCCCTTGCCCTCGCAACCGTTGGGATTTTCGCTGCGCTGGCCCAACTCCTCCTCGCGCCCCGGCCCCGCGCGAGCGTTGCCGAAAACCCTAGCGGCGCAGAGGGGGACAGCAGCGAGCCCAACCCAGCGCGTGGAGCACGCAGGCGCGGCGCTGCACAGCAGCGGGCCGAGGCGCTACAGTCGGCCGAAAGCCGCGGCGCAAAAGCTCACTTTTCCGCAAGTGCAGGTGGAGCGGCGGCCTCTTCCCTAAAAACAGTTGCTCGGTTTTATTCCCTCCGCGCCGACTATCCCCTGAAGTCGCTGCGGCCCAGCGAAGGGCGCATTCTCTCATCGGCGCGCAGAGAGAGGCGAAGCTTGTCCGCTGTGGGCTGCGGTTTTCCCGGACCGATTTCTTGTTTCGGCGCGCACTGCGCTTGTCCCCGACGTCGAACGGTTGCTGAGCGGGCCTAGTTTGCCGCTGGACCTGCTCGGCCCGGAGTGGCGCGAGGCGCTGACCGCGCCTTGACAAAAACCTAGCTTGCGTAACAACGCAGCGCAGCGCGCTTTGGCTGCGCTACGAAGGTTTGCGCGGCGGCAAATTGAACTTCCCTCGGTCGAAGGAGGGACAACGTGAGCGTCGAGAGCTTTATCAGCGCCTTGGCCAGCGCGATGTGGGGCCGGCCGCTAATGGTCGTTCTCCTTGCCGCTGGGGTTTACCTTACCCTGCGCCTAAAGTTCGTCCAGGTGCGCCACTTCAAGCACGGCTGGGAGCTGATTACCGGCAAGTTCGACGACCCCAGCGAACAGGGCGACGTTACGCACTTCCAGGCCCTTAGCGCAGCGCTTTCGGCGACGATCGGCACGGGGAATATCGTCGGCGTAGCCACGGCGATCGCCAGCGGCGGCCCAGGCGCCGTGTTTTGGATGTGGGTAACGGGGTTTTTGGGGATGGTGAACAAGTTCGCCAGTTGCGCCCTGGCGCTTAAGTTTCGCGTAATCCACGAGGACGGCACGGCGAGCGGCGGCCCGATGTACTATCTCGACCGCGGCTTGGGCATGCGCTGGCTGGCCATTATGTTCGCCTTCTGCACGATGGTCGCTTGCTTCGGGATCGGGTGCATGGTCCAGTCCAACTCCGCCGCAGACGCGCTGTATGACACGTTCCGCGTCCCCCGCCCGCTTACCGGCGTCGTCATGGCCGGCCTGGTCGCCCTCGTCGTGTTCGGGGGAATGCGGCGCATCGGCCAGGTAACCTGCCGGCTGACGCCGGCGATGTGCGTTATTTATGTCCTCGGGGCGATCATTGTGCTCGTGCGCAATGCCCATGCCCTCCCCGGCGTGTTCGCCTCGATCTTCGTCCACGCGTTTACCCCGACGGCGGCAATGGGCGCCTTTGTCGGGGTTACCGTTAGGGAGACGATCCGCTATGGCGTGGCGCGCGGGCTGTTTTCCAACGAGGGGGGCCTGGGCAGCGCGCCCATCGCCCACGCCGCGGCGAAAACCAGCGAGCCCATTCGCGAGGGCCTCGTCGCCATGCTCGGCCCGTTTGTCGACACCCTTATCGTGTGCACGATGACCGCGCTCACTATCCTCAGCACGGGCGCGTGGACGATGCCCGGCGAGGGCGGCGCGGCCCTCACCGGAGCGGCGCTAACCAACCGCGCGTTCGACCTTGCCCTTCCCGGGCTGGGCCGGCTGGTGGTTACCGTGGGCCTGGTCCTCTTTTCGTTCTCTACGGTGCTTACCTGGCCCTATTACGGCGACCGCTGCGCGGAGTACCTCTTCGGCCGTAAAGCGATCCCCATCTACCGCGCGATCCACGTTGTCCTGCTTGCCCTGGGCGCCGCGGTCGAGCTGCATCTCGTGTGGAACGTCTCGGACATTATGAACGGGCTCATGGCCTTTCCCAACCTAATCGGGATCGTGGGGCTGAGCGGGCTACTTGCCCGCGAGCTGGACGCCTACTTCCGCGCAAACAAACACAAGCAGCCAAACGTCACCCGGCAAAGGCGGAGCGCATAGCCCGCGGCCGAGCCCGCCGCGCGGCTTAGCGCCGGGGGAGCAAAAGAAAAGCCGGCGGGCCAGCTTTCGCCCGCCGGCACGTGCTCGCCTAGGCCGTCTGTTTCGCGCTAGCCGAGATATTTCACATACACGAAGTACGCCCCGCGCGACTTGCCCTTTTCGTCATCGATAAGCCACGTCTGCAGGCGCGTTTGCCCGGGCTTGAGCCGCACGGTAAACGTCACCTCGCGCGCCCCTTCCGGCACGGGCTTCGTTTCGTCCACGTCTTGAATTTTCAGCCGCGCGCGAGTGGCGTCTATCGGGCTGTCCTCTTCGCGCGGCCAGCGGCGCAGGGCAATCTCGTAGCGCCCCGCGCGAGCGACCTCTACCGCCCAGAACCCGTTGGTATACATATTCGCGCGCCGGATATGCCCCTGGCTCCAAGGAACCGCGGGGCAGTCATGCCAGTCGTGCCCTGTTAGGCGCGAGGGGTTTTCCTGCTCCGAGCCAATGACGATGCAGCAGTATTCGTCAAACCGCTGCGAGACATCGGCCCACCATTGCTCATAGGCCTGGCGCAGCTGCGCCACGACATCGGGGTGCGCCTGGGCGAGGTCGTGCTGTTGGCCCGGGTCGGCTTTGATGTCGTAAAGCTCCTCGCCGTTAACGAGGCGCCAGCGCTCGGTCATTACCGCCGAGGCCTGCCACTTTGCGGGATGCTCGATCTGCTGCCGCTGGACGACGAGCGTGCGCTCCGGCCACTGCGCCTCCTTGCCTTCGAGCAGCGGGACAAGGCTTTTGCCGTCGAACTTTACCCCCTCCGGAGGATTCAACCCGCACAAGTCAATGAGTGTGGGCAGCAGGTCGAAGTGCGCGCAAAGCTGGGCAACGTCGCGCCCCGCGGGGAGCCTCCCCGGCCAGCGGATGAAGCACGGCACGCGGTGCCCGCCGTCATACGGCGTGCCCTTGCGCGCGCGCATCCCCGCGTTATAGCCGCTGCGCCCGTCAAACCCCGCCGCCGTGCCGTTGTCGGTAGTAAAAATGACGATGGTATTCTCCTCCAGCCCCCACTCCTTCAGCCGCGCGAGAAGCTTGCCCAGGTTCTCGTCGATGTTTGTAATCATCCCGTAAAACCGCGCCCGCTGCTCCGGCACTCCCTGGCGGCGATAGGGGTCGGCATAGCGGTCCTCGACGTTGTACGGCCCGTGTGGGGCGTTGGTCGGGATGTATACGAAAAACGGCTGGTCCTTGTTGGCCTCGATGAACTTCAGCGCCTCGGCGAAGAACACATCTGTGCAATAGCCGGTATACTTTTGCGGCACGCCGTTATGCCAATAGGTGTCGTCGAAGTAGTCGTTGCCCCAAAAGTCCGGCGTTTGGCCCACACCTCCTCCGCCGTGCACCACACACTCCTGAAACCCCCTGTCCTGCGGGCGAAATGGGTAGTTGTCGCCCAGGTGCCACTTGCCGAAAATCCCCGTGCGATAACCGTTTTGAGCGAATACGTTGGCCATGGTTACCTCGTCCGCACGGAGCAACGAGCGCCCGCGAATGGTGCACCACACGCCCACCCGCGCCGAATAGCGCCCGGTCATGAGCGCCGCGCGCGTGGGCGAGCACAGGGGGTCGGAGTGGTAGTTTGTCAGGCGCACGCTCTGCCCGTGTAGGCGATCCATGTTGGGCGTGTTGATAATCGGATTGCCGTGGCAGCGCAGGTCGCCATAGCCCTGGTCGTCGGTGATGATAAGGATTACGTTCGGGCGGCCGCGCCGCCCCTGAGCCGAAGCTCGCTGCGAAGTTGCCGCAGACAACATGCTCACCGCCGTTCCTGAAGCAATTGCACCGAGAAACTGGCGCCGGCTAACGCGTCTGTTCATCGCTGGCCCTCCTCTGCAATATCTGTTCTCTGCCTGGCGAGTCGCGCAGGCGCGGCTAGCGCTGGGCGCGCTGGCTAAGGTGCTCCTCGATGAGCGCGATTAGCTTGGCGTGGTCGGAGATGGGCTTGGCCACGTAGGCGTCGGCCTGGCTTTCATTGAGCAGCCGCTCCTGGTCGCTGCGCATAGCGTGGGCAGTGATCAGGATAATGGGGATGCTCGAGGTTTTCGGGTTTTCCTTAAGCCTGCGCGAAATGCCCGTGCCGTCAATGGGCTTGCCCTCGAGCTTTGCCCCGTGCAGGGAGACGTCCATGAGCACCAGGTCGACCTCCCTGTTCTCGCACGCCTCGAGCACCTCCGCGGGGTCGCGGGTAACGGTTACCTCGTAGCCCGCGCGGCGCTTGAGGTTTAAGCTGGTGACAATCGCGCTCGCTTCGTCGTCCTCGACAAGCAGAATGTGTGCCATGCTCCCCCTCCTATTGCTCTGAGGAGCTCTTGGCCGAGCTCACCAGCGCGCGCAGGCGGTCGATAAACGCCTGTTGGTTGGCATAGACCTGGGGCTTGCCGAACACGGCAAGGTCGCCGGCGAACGAGGAGAGCTCCTCCTCGTGCTCGGCCATCGCCTCGGGATAGTTGGTAAATACAATTACCGGAAGCTCCGGGGCAAGCTTGCCAAAGCGCAGCTCGCGCAAAACGTCAAACCCGTCCCGCTCGGGCATCATCAGGTCCAAAATGAGCAAGTCCACGTCCGCGGCGTGGCTCGCGATATATTCCAAGCACTCCTGCCCGTTGAACACACCGACCACGGTAAACCCCTCGCTGCCCAAAACTTTTTGCAAAAACGTGTGCACCGCGGGGTCGTCGTCGGCAACAAGCACGCGCACCGGCTTCTCCCCGCGCTTGCCCACCAGCGCCCGAATGTGCTCCACTACCTGCTTGCACTCCACCGGTTTGTTCAGCCACTCGCACTTCGGCGGCAGCCATGTTACCGAAAGCCGCTGACCGATGACATCCTGATAGCCGGTAACGATGACCACGGGGATGTCGGCCAGCGCGGGGTCGGTACGCAGCGCGCTGAGCAAATCCCATCCGTCGCGGAGGCGCGCGTCATCGCGCGCGGGCAGGCCGTAGTCCAGGGTAATCGCGTCGGGCCTCAGCCGGCGCGCGGCCTCTAGCCCGTCGTCCGCGGTCGCGGCGTAGACCGTGCGGAACCCGTGTTTTTGCAGGGTAAGGCGGAGCAGCTCGCTGAACTCCGGGTCGTCCTCGACGACGAGGACGAGCGGACCGCCCTCCGGCCCCTGAGGGACGAGCGCCGCCTCGACGTCCTCGCGCCGCCGCCAATAGAGCTCCTTCCCCGGCCGGTGGATGGGCAGGGTAAAGTAAAAGCGCGAGCCTTTGCCCCGCCCCTCGCTCTCCGCGCCCATCACCCCGCCCATCAGCCCCACCAACTGCCTGCTGATCGCTAGCCCCAGCCCCGCGCCGCCGTGCTCGCGCGTGGTGCTTCCGTCTACCTGGCGGAAGGCCTCGAAGATCACCCGCTTGTCCTCCGGGGAAAGGCCGATCCCCGTATCAATTACCTCGCACAGGACATAGCCCTGCTCCCTGTTGGCCGTGGCACGGACGGTTACCTTCCCCCCCTTCGGGGTAAACTTCAGCGCGTTGCCCACGAGGTTTAAGAGCACTTGATTTAGCCGATTAGCATCGGCACGGACATAAAGCTCAGGGTCCGGCGGCTCGATGTTCAGCTCGATCCCCTTGTTTGCCGCCTGCACGTGTGTAAGCGAGCGAATGTGCTCCAGCGTCTCGGCCATGCTTACGCCGGTGACCTCGAGCTTAAGCTTGCCCGCCTCGATCTTCGCGATGTCCAACACGTCGTTAAGCAGGGACATAAGATGGTTTGCCGCGTCGATCGCTCCCTGGATAAACTGCTGCTGCTCCTCCGGGCTTTCGTAGAGCCCGTCGCGCAGCAACTGCAGGTAGCCCAAGATGCCGTTAAGCGGGGTGCGGATTTCGTGCGAGGTGTTGGCGAGGAACTCGCTCTTCAGGCGGCTCGCTTCCTCGGCCTCGCGCTGGGCGATTTGCAGCTTGCGGTGCGCCGCCTCAAGCGCCTCTCGCGCGCGCTTGCGCTCCGTCGCGTCGCGCACAATGCCCACGACAAGCGCGTCTTTGCCGCGCTCCGCTGCAAGCGAGACCTCGATGGTAATCTCCGAGCCGTCTTTGCGCAGGGCGGGGAGCTCCACGGTAGAGCCGATCGCCGTATCGGGCTTGCCCGTGGCGAAAAAGCTGCGCACGGCCTCGCGGTGTCGCTCGCGATATTGCTCGGGGATAATGCACTGCAGGGGCTCGCCGAGCATTTCCTCGCGCGACCAGCCAAACAGCTTCTCCGCCGCCGGGTTGTATTCGATAACCAGGCCGCGCTCGTCGATGGCAATGATCGCGTCGGTGCTTGCCTCGACGATCATCTGCGCGCGTCGGCGGCGCTTTTCGATGTCAATCGCGTGCAGGGCAAAGGCGATATCCCGCGCCGCCTCTTCAAACAGCGTCACCTGCTCCTCGTCGTCGGCCATTTCCTGGGGCACGGAGACGGAAAGCACCCCGCACATCCTCTCCCCGTGGCGCAGCGCGCAAACCATTACCGCGTTGTCCGCGCAACACTCGCGCACCGGGCAAGTGGGGCACTCCGTGGCCACGTCGCGAATAATCACCGCGCGTGTCTCCTCCATCGCGCGGTCGGCACAAATGGGGCACTGCCCGGCCTCCATCATGCCCACCAGCGGAGCAAACGCTTCCTTGCCCAGCCCGGCCTCCGCGGCGCTGACGAACCGACACTGGTCGTCGGCGAGGGCGATCCAGGCGTGGCGAAAGCCGCGCGTGCTCGTCAGGCTCTCGCACACCCCTTGAATCAGCTTGTCGCGGTCGCGCTCGCGCGCGAGCAGCTCGTTCACGTCGCGGATGGCGCGCAGCACGGCGTTGAGCTGGGCCACGCGCTGCTCCGCCTGCTTGCGCTTTTCGATGTCGCGCATCATGGCCACGACAAACCCGTCCTCGCCCCGCCGCGCAGCAAGCGAGAGCTCCACGGTAAACCGCTCGCCGTTTTTGCGCACCGCGGGAAGCTCAAGCGTCCTGCCGATCGCCCCATCGGGCTTGCCCGTGGCAAAGTAGCTTCTTACGTAATCGGCGTGTTTTTCGCGATACTCGTCGGGCATCAATCGCTCCAGCGGTTGGCCGAGCATCTCCTCCTTGGTCCAGCCAAACATGCGCTCTGCCGCGCGGTTGAACACGGTAACCCGGCCCTCGCTGTTAATGGCGACAATTGCGTCTACGCTGGCCTCGAGGATCGCTTCGTACAGTTGGGCAAGCTGCTCTGGCATAGACTGCTCACCACCCTGGCCGTCCACTTCCGATATTCAGTGGTGGGCCGGGGTTGTCCTTGTGCGCCCTGCCGGCGGCAGGAGGCGCTGGGGCTTGGGCTGAAATGATACTCTGCAAAAGGAGGGCGTTGGCCATGGAACTGATCATGTTTTCTAAAATGCTTCAGGAGTTCGACGTTTCCCGCGCCGGCGACATTATTAAAGAACTAGGCTTCGATGGCGTAGACCTTACCTGCCGCCCCGGGGGGCACGTCCTCCCGGAAAACGCCCAACGCGATCTCCCTCAGGCAATAACTATTCTCCGCGACAAGGGGCTCAGCGTGCCCATGCTCACCACGGCGATTACCTCCGCCGACGAGCCTCACGCCGAGGACATCTTCCGCATCGCCTCGGAGTACGGCGTGCCCGCGCTTAAGCTCGGCTATGAGCGCTATAAGGAGTTCGGCACGCTGCGCCAGCGTATGGACGAGGTTAAGCGCAAGCTTGCCGGCCTGGCTAAGCTCGCCGAGCGCTATGGCGTGTCGGCGAACATCCACATTCACTCCGGGCCATTCTTAAGCGCCGAGCCGGCGATCGTCTATCTGCTCATTAAAGACTTCGACCCCAAGCAGATCGGGGCATACCTCGATCCCGGGCACATGTATCTCGAAGGCGGGCTAATGGGCTGGCAGATGGGCATCGATATCCTCGGCCCCTGGGTTAACCTGTGCTCGGCGAAGTCCATGGGCTGGGTGCGCCGCGTGGACAAACAGGGCAACGTTACCTGGGACCACGTAATGTACCCCATCAACGAGGGGCTGGTGGAGTGGCCTAAGGTCCTGCGCTGCCTAAAACTGCTTAACTATAACGGCCCCATCTCTCTCCACAGCGAGTATAAGGGCCGCCATAGCTGGAAAGACCTGACCACCGAGGAGCTTATCGAGCAGACGCGCAAGGACCTGGCCTATATGCGCCGCGTGGTTAAAGAGGTCTACGGGCAGTAGCCAGGGGAGGCGCCGGGCAAGGCGCAGAACACAGCGCGGGGACGGCGCAACACCGCTCGCGCGTGCCCGAAGCCTTAACCTATCGGACTGCCCGCACGGGGCCGCCCGCGGCGGGAAAGAAAAAAATGGCCCTTGCACAGAGCAACGCGTTGCGCATTGTCCACCCCTGCCACGGCGCGATACTGCGCGACTGCGATGGCCAGCGCCGGGGCGAAACCCTTCTCGTCACCGTCTGCGGCACAGCTCCCCCGGGCTGGCGCGTTATCGTCGGCGGGCGCGAGGCGCGCCGCGCAGGAGAGCTATTTTTCTGCCCCGTCGAGATCTCCGGCACGCAGGCCACCATTCGCGCCGAGGCCACACGCCGCGGGCATCGCCTGCAAGCCCAAGCCACTGTGTTCTGGGACCGTAACTCCTGCCGGCGCTATCGCCTCTCGCTCGACGATAACATTATTTTCCTTAAGAACCTTGCTCGCAATGCGCGCCACTACAAATCTCTTTTCGACGACCCTTACCTCGCCTTTTGGCATGACCTGCACCAGCGCTACGGAACAAAGGTCCACATCAACATCTATTACCGGACCGAGGGGTTCGATCTTAGTGAAATGCCCGCAAAGTTCCGCGGCCAGTGGCGCGACAACGCGCATTGGCTCAGGCTTTCCTTTCATGCCCTTCAAGACCAGCCCCCGCGTCCTTATCTCGATGCGCCCGCGGAAAAGCTTCTCCGCGATTTCGACATGGTCTGCGAGCAGATTGTTCGTTTCGCCGGCGAGGAGTTGCTTAGTCCGTTTACCACAATTCATTGGGGCGAGGCAACGAGGGAAGCCTGCCGTGCTCTGCGCAAGAGAGGAGTAGTTGGCTTGGCCGGCTATTTCCAGCTACGCAACGAAAAACCCGCCGTTGCTTATTACCTAGATGCGGAGACGACCAAATATCTTTCGAGCCACGATTATTGGAAAGATGTTGAGGAAGATTTGTGGTTTATCACACACGATCTCGTAATGAACGCAGCAACGCCGGAGGAAATACCACAAATTCTTTCCTGGAAAGCAGCCGACCCGAGAACGGAACATGTTATGGAAGTTATGATCCACGAACAATACTTCTGGCCCGAACATCCGCTGCACTTGCCGGACTTCAAGGAGCGCGTAATAGCCGCTGTTAGCTGGCTTAGTGAAAACAACTATTTACCAGTATTCTACGAAGAAGGCTTCCTCGGCGCACGACAATAGTGCCGCGCTTAGCGGAGGATAGTCTATTTTTGTATTCCACAGAGCGAGGGCGCTATTTCCCTTTCCCTAGCGGACGGTCGAAGGTAAGCACGACAATAGTATCGATTTCGTCGCGGCTGTCCTGCGGGATGCGAATTTCGATTCCCTGCGCCGTTTGCCGTACGTCGGCCGTCCCGCCGGTGAGGACTGAGCTGCGCACAAGCTTTGCCCCAAGCGGGGGAAGGGCCACTGCCTGGCCGGCCTTGTCCCAGTTTAAAATGTGCACGTAAAGCTTGTTTTCTTTATGCGCCGTAACGCCCCACGGCTGCGGAGGAACCGGCCCGCCGCGTGTGCCGTAAACGCTCTCGCCGTATCTCGCCAGCCACTGCCCGATCTCCCGCAGGCGCTGCGCCTGGCGCGGCTCGATCTCGCCTGTGGGCATCGGGCCTACGTTTAAAAGCAGGTTTCCTCCACCGCCCACACATTGCACAAGCAGGTGGATGCACTGCTTAAGCGACTTGATCTTGTCGTTTGGCTTCCACGCCCACTGCGTGCCCAGGGTAATGCACGACTCCCACGGGCGGTCCACGCGATACCTTCCCACGCGCTGCTCGGGCGTGTCGAAGTCGCCGGGCAGCCCGCAGCGGTTGTTAATTAACACGCCGGGCTGCAGCGTGCGGATCATTTTAAATAAGCGCTCAGCGTCCCAATCCCGCGCTTTCCCGCCAAGCCCGTCGAACCAGATAATGTCCACCTTTCCGTAATTCGTGCACAGCTCGCGCAGTTGTCCGTGTAGATATTGGATGTATTTGTCGTGGTTTTTCGTGCGATAGTCGGGGTGATGCCAATCCGGGGGAGAGTAGTAAAACCCTAGTTTAAGACCACCCTTGTGGCAGGCGTCGGCGAGCTCTCCTACCACATCTCTTCTAAACGGCGAGTTAGTGATCTTATATTCGGTAAGCTTGCTGTCGAACATGCAGAAGCCGTCGTGGTGTTTTGTGGTAAACACGAGGTATTTCATTCCCGCCTCTTTGGCCAAAGCAACCCATTCATTGGCGTTAAACTTTGTCGGGTTAAATTTCTTATATAAGTTGTCGTAGATCTCCACGGGGATCTTCCCGCGGCCGCCTCTGCCCCTTCTTTCCCCGCCGCGCGACCAGCTAATCTCGGTGCCCATTAGGCTCACCGGGCCCCAGTGGATAAACAAGCCAAACTTTGCGTCTTGAAACCACTTTAGCGCCTCGGGCGAAGCTTTCAGGTAGTCCGCAGCGGGCTGCTGTTGTTGCCCCAAGGCGACGCCGCAGAGTATTAGCGCACAGGCACAAACCGCGATCGAGAAAGACCTAAGCATCGTTTGCCCGTCTCCTCTCACACCGGGCCATACATGGAGCTGTAAAGGTTCGCTCCGCTGTCTACGTAGATTACCTGGCCCGTGATGTGCTCGCTAGAGAGCAAGAAGACAATCGCGCGCACGACGCTCTCCGCCGTGGGGAGTCGCTTCAGCACCGTCCCCTCGCGCGCGCGGCGAACAAACTCCTCGCTTGCCCCTTCCGGGGGAAGCACAAGCCACGGGGCAACGGCATTTACCATTACCCGCGGGGCAAGCTCCACGGCGAGGATGCGGGTTAGCGCGTGCAGCGCCCGCTTGCTTAGGTGATAGGCAACGTGCTTGGCGTCGTAAGCGGCGATGCGCGCGTCGAGCACGTTAACGATGCTCCCGCGCTCTGCCTGCCGAGCGAACGCCCGCGCTAGCTCCAGCGGGGCAAACGCGTTTATGCGCAGGGCCTGGCAAAACTGCTCGCTGGTCGCTTCGTTAACGGTGCTTTCGAAGTAAACCGAGGCGCTGTTTACGAGGATCTCCAGCGAGCCGGCAAGCTCACACGCACGAGCGACAACCTCCTCGCCCGTGCCGGGCTGGGCAAGGTCGCCCTGGACAAGCCAACAATTAACCCCGCGGGCGTGCGCCTCCTCGCGCAGGCTTTCTGCCTCGCTCGCCGAGGTATTGTAGTGCGCGACAATGTGCGTCCCGCTGGCGGCGAGCCCCAGGGCAATCGCTCGCCCCAACCGCCGCGCGGCGCCGGTGACGAGAGCCGTCTTGCCGGCTAGTGGCTCGCTCGTGCTCACCGTTGCTGCCTCCGCGCCAATTTGCCTGAGCATGTTCTCCCAAAGGCGCGTCGTTCCCTCGGGCAGGGCCAGGGGCAGGCACAGCGCTGCTGCCGCGGGCTTTGCGTTGCAAAGATGAGTGCTGGCGTTAGGAGAGGCTTATCCGAGGAAGCCCCAACGCGTCGCTCGGCTTGTTTTCCGCGGGCCAAGGCAAGCGCACACGCGCCTCATCGCGGTCGATATCCATGAGGGCTACGCCGAAAAACAGCGTTCTCCCCGGGGCAAAGCGCACGCGGGGAAAGTTGACGAGCGGAATCGCCGCCTCGATGATGTACCCGTCCCTCGTGCGCACGCTCGCTGCGCTATGGGTGATCCCCTGGCGGTTTACGCTCGCCAGACCCACGTCGAACGTGGGGTAAAGCAGGACCACCTGCGCCTGGCGGACAAGGCCCGCCGCCGGCACGAGGAGCAGCTCGTAAAATCCCTCCCCGGGCGTTGGTTCGCGGAACGGGTCCTCGCGGCCGTCCAGCCGCAGCTCCAGGCCATCGCCCGCGGCAAGGTTATAGTCGTCCACGAACACTATGTCGTCGTTAACCTCTGCTGCGACGTAGAGGTACTCCTCGTCGTAGGCCAAGCGCACACGCGCGGCGATCTCTTGCCCATCAGCGGCGCTTGCCTCGCTTCGCGCGATGGTCACCGGCGCACAAGGCAGGCTCCGCCACTCGTCCAAGATCCCGTCCACGGAAATCGCCCGCGCGGGCACGCGCGCGACAACGCCCTTGCGCGCCGGGCCCCTTTGGCGCGCCTCGGGCAAGCGCCCATCTGCCCGTCCCGCGGCAACCGCCTGGGCAAATAGCTCGCCGAGCTGGTCCGGCCTGACGACAACGAACTCCGGCCCCAAGCTGCGCGCTGCCTGGGCAATGAGCGCCACAACGTCCTCGTTTGCCGAGAACAGCGTTTCGTCAATGCCGATGAAGTAGAACCTCTGCTTGCGCCCGGCGAGCTCCGTGGGGAGCATGCGCAGCACCTGCTTGCTTGCGTGCACCGCGCTAAACGCGTGGAACACGGGCTTGCCCCGCGCGATATAGCTCGTGCGGTGGAGGTATACGCCGGCGGGGTTTGTTCCATAAAGCAGCGTGTCCAGGCTTCTTAGCCGGCCGGTGAACTGATCCAGCGAGGCGCGGTCGAGCTGCTCCGCCCAGAGGACGTGGATGTCGAGCAGATCCATATAGCGGTCGGTCGTTTGCAAAAACGCCTCGAGCACACGCGCGGGCTGGGAATAGGCGGCTCCGAAGTTGGGGGGAAACATCCGCCCCACGCCGGACCAGTCGGCAACGAAGCAGTCGTTCTCCGTCGCCGTGAGGTAATAGTACTTAAGCAGTTGCGGGCAGACATCGGCCGCGGCAACGGGCAGAGCCCAGCCCAGGGGAATCTTCCCACGCGAGGCGCAGTCCCAGTGCGCTGCTCGTGCGGACATAAAGTAGCCCAGCGAGTTGCGCGTGGTTAGGCAAAACGCGACATAGCGCTTTTGTGGCGAGAACTTTAGCTTTCTCCCCCGCTTTTGCTTTAGCCGGGGATAGCCCACGTCGCGATGGCCCGAGTGAAACGAGAGGTTGCGCGCGCCTTTTGTGTCGATGAAGAACTTGCCAAAGCGCGAAAACAGGCGCAATAGGCGCACCTCGTCCTCCTCCGCCGCAGCGCCCGTCTTTGTCGTTAGCGTGCCCACGATGGCGCTGTTTGCGGGCATTTTGCTAAGCACCATCTCGCCCAGGCGCTCGCTCACCTTGCTCGCGCTGGGGAGGTGGAAGCAGAACAGGGCAAACTGCGCCACATAGTCCACAATGGCGCACTCCGGCGCCTGCGGGGGCGAGGGGGGAACAAACGCCGCCGCCCTGTGGTAGCACCTGTCCCAGAGGTTGTTCAGCGCCCAGGAATATGTGGCGAGCAGCGCCTGCTCCTCGTCGCCGTTGTACGCGGCAAGGCTCCACTGCTTAAACTGGCGCGTGTCGAGCACTGGCAACTGAGGCACGCGACCCGCCTTGGGCAGGCGCTCATATAGCGCCGGCGAAAGCGCCACGGCCTTTTCCGTCCCGCACATCGTGCGCACAACGTTCAGCGCCGCGCGCGCCTGCCCGCGCTTTCCCCCAGAGCCGATCAGCGCGGGGTCGAAGATCACCAGCGCCTGGATTTCCGGCGGCTGAAGCTCAGTGATAAACCGCTTTATCGCCGTTAAAAACTCCGGCTGGCGCAAAACATAGCCCGTGCTTTCGGGAACCATTCGCCCCTGATACGGTCCGCGGATAGGCTCGCCGATAACCCCTTCCTTCCACGGCATGCGCGTTCCGCGAAGCCAGAAGTCGTCGCGATAGCGCAGGTAGAACATTACCCTGCGCCGGTTGATGTTTCCCGCGAGGGCCTGCGCGGCGAAATACTCCGCGGGGCTTAGCTCGGGAACGGCAATTAGCTTGTTCTTGCCCCACGGCGGCGTGCGCCCGCGCGGGAGAACGCCCTTATACGCGGCGATCTTCTCCATAATGGGGATGCTTTGCTTCCGCCAGCAGTCGCACCAGTGGCCGCTGAAGTACGAGAGGTAGAGCTCGCCCGGGCCATATTGCGCTTGCCGCGGCGCGGGGGCCGCGCGCTCGCCTGCCCGAGCAGCGCCGCCCGCGGGGGCAAGCTGGCCTTTTACGGCCAAGCCCAAGGCAAGGGCGAAAACCACGCCCGCCGAAAATGCCCGCCGGAACATCGCCTCCCGCCCTTCCTACCGTGTTCTTGGTGTCTATTAGACATCCTTACCCCGCCGACGTTGTATCTTCCATCAGCAGCGCGGGACGAGTGAAGGGCCGCCCCCGCGCCGCGAGGAACAACGCGCCTGCTGGGGCTGCGCCCCTCTCCCCGGCGCGAGAGGGCCATTTGAGCCGAAGATGAACCCCAATGCTTTAGCACTAGTCCTCGCCTCCGCGCTCATCCATGCCGCGTGGAACGGGCTGATCAAGCGCGAGCAGCGCAGCTTGGCCTTCCTCTGGCTGGTCGTCGCCTGGTCGGTGTGCTGGCTTGCTTTGGCGACGTTTTTCCGCGGAGCTTCGCTCGCCCTTGCCCGCGGGGCATGGGTCTGGGTGAGCGCAAGCGGGCTGCTGCACTGCCTCTACTATGTGCTTTTGGGGAAGGGCTACGAGCGGGGCGAGCTGTCCACCGTATATCCCATTGCCCGCGGCGTGGGGCCGGCGCTCGTCGCGGTAGCCGGCGTGCTCCTCCTTGGGGAAAGGGTAACGGCGTGGGGCGTCATGGGCATAGGGTTGGTCATTTCCGGCGTTTGCGCGCTCGGGCGCGTAGGCGACACCGGCCAGGAGGCGGGCAGCGCCGGCCTGTCGCGCGCTGGGGCAGCCTATGGCGTGGCCATCGGCGCGGCCATCGCCGGCTACTCGCTGGTGGACAAGCGTGGCGTAGCCCAGGTTGCTCCGGAGCCGTTTATGCTTCTTTCTCACGCGCTGGCCGTGGTTGTTCTTACGCCGGTTGTTCTCCGTCCGCTGCGCGAGGCCTATTCGCCCCAGGCGTTCCGCGGCGCGCTGGGGCTGAGCGCTGCGGCGGGGGCGCTCATGGTCCTCGGCTATCAGTTCGTGCTCTATGCTTTGCGCATGGCCAACGCGAGCTATGTCGTCCCCGCGCGCTCGGCGTCGATTCTCTTTGCCGTGCTTTTCGGCGGGAGGCTGCTCGGCGAGCGAAACCTCGCCGCAAAGCTTCTAGCAAGCTGCGCTATTTTCGGAGGAATTTGGCTTATCGCCGCGCGCGGGTAGCGCTAAATCCTCCCCGCGCTCTTAAGCTCGAGGTACTTGTTTACCGTGCGCACGGAGAGCTCCTCGGGCAAGGCGTCGAGGACGACAACACCCGCGGCGCGCAAATGCGCCAAGGCCAGCGCGCGATCAGTAATCACCTGCTCAGCCACCGCTCGGCGATAGACATCGGCCACCGTCTGCAGCTCCGCCTGCGCCGCGCGCTCGACGCTTATGTCCTTTATTGTCACGCAAAGCGGCAGATGCGCGGGATAGAGCATGGCCACATGGCGCAACAGGGCCGAGGAAGCGTTTGTGTCGATGAGGTCCGTAAACAACACGGCGAGGCAGCGCTTGCGCAGCCGGTTTTTAAAAAAGCCAAACGCCGCAGCGTAGTCCGGCTCGACAAGGTCCACCTGAACTCCGTAAAGGACGTCCATCATCCGGCCGACCTGCCCCTTGCCTCTTTGCGGAGGGAGAAACGCCTTTACGCGATCGCTAAACACCACGACGCCCACCCGGTCGCCCTTGGACACGCCCGCGGAGCAGAGCATGAGCGAGGCGTTTATCGCGTGGTCTAGCTTGGACAGCCCTCCTGCTTCGGGGGCCATCATTCTTCCGCAGTCGAGCAAAATAACGATGTCTTTGCTCCGTTCCTCCTCGTAGTTGCGCACGATAAGCTTGCCCCGGCGCGCGGTGGCCTTCCAGTCGATGCGCCGCGTGTCGTCGCCGGGAACATACTCGCGCAGGCTCTCGAACTCCGTCCCTCCCAGGGGGAGGCGCACCTTTTCCGGCCCCGCGGCGAGCTGCAGCTTGCGCTGCGCCTCGATGTCGAACTGGGAAAAGTCCAAAAACCGCGGATATACGCGCGCCCTCTCCTCCGCTGCGATGCGCTTTTGCAAAAGACACAGCCCCAGCGGACCGGACCAGCGCAGGTAGATGTCGCCGAACAGAAAATCGCCCCTGCTTGGAGCGACCAGCCGATAGCGCTCCTCGCGCAGCTCGCGCGCGCCGAGCACAAGGCGAAACTCCTCCGGCTCCGCGCGAAACTCGGCGGGGTAGTCGTCGACCACGGTCGCCTGCGTGGCCAGGGGCGCGGGGTTGTGGATGCGCAGGACGACGGTGTTCTCCTCGCCCACGTACAGCCGCGGGGGAAGCTGCCGCTCCGCAGTAATCGCACGACAGGCGCGCGCCGCGGCAAAGTCGTAAGCCAGCGCGCAAAGCAGCAACGCGTCCAGCGCCAACCCAAGCCAGAGGGCAAAGCGCACCTCGCCCGCTGCGGAAAGCGGCACGCTGGCCACGAGCAAAGCAAGCAAAAATCGCCGCGAGGGCATAGGCACGCCGGCCTCCCCCTTAACGCGGAACAGGGATGGACTCGATGATCGTCTTCAGCGCCATATCCGGCGTAATCCCGTCTAGCTCTGCCTCGGGCTGGAGGATAATCCGGTGGCGCAGGGTGGGCAGCGCGGCGGCGATCACATCCTCGGGGATCACATACCTCCGCCCGGCGAGCACGGCAAACGCCTTGCTCGCCAACAGAAGCACCGCGGCGGAACGCGGGCTCCCCCCCAGGCGCAAAAGAGGGCTCTCGCGCGTTGCCGCGACGAGCTGCAGAATGTAGTCGAGGATCGCCTCCTGCACCGTGGTCTCGATCACCTCGCGGCGGCAGCGCAAAAGTGTCTCGCGGTCCGCCGCTTGCTCGATGCCCAGCGAGTCGAGGTCGCGCGGGTCGAACCCCGAGTTGTGCATGCGCAGCATGCGCGCCTCGGTCTCGCGCGCGGGGTAGTCAACGATGACCTTGAACATAAAGCGGTCGAGCTCCGCCTCCGGCAGGGGATATGTCCCCTCGTGCTCGATGGGGTTTTGCGTGGCGAACACCATAAACGGCTCCTCGAGGCGATAGTCCTCGCCGTCAATGGTCACCACGCCTTCCTCCATTGCCTCAAGCAGGGCCGCCTGCGTTTTTGCCGGCGCGCGGTTTATCTCGTCGGCGAGGAGGAGGTTAGTGAAAATCGGCCCCCGGCGCAGGCGAAACTTCCCCGTCCCTGGGTCATAAATGTTCGTTCCCAAAATGTCCGCGGGCATGAGGTCCGGGGTCATCTGCACGCGCTTAAACTGGCAGCCCAGCGTCCGCGCGAGCACACGGACGATCAGCGTCTTCGCCGTTCCCGGCACGCCCTCGAGCAGGACATGCCCGCGCGTGAGCAGCCCCGCCAGGCAGTGGTCGATCACCGACTCCTGCCCGCAGATTACCTTTTGCATCTGCTCGCGCACACGCTGGCCCACGTGGAACGTGAGCGGGGGCTCGTTCATCGCTTGTTCTGCTCCCTTCTCAGGGCCTCAAGCATTCGCGCCACGCGCACAAGCTGCCGGTCGCCGGCGCACTGTTCCGCGGCGGCGCGCGCCTCGCCCAGGGCGCGCTCCACTGCTGCGGGGTCCATCCCCCAGCGCGCCGCGGCCTGCTGCGCCAGCGCTGCGTCTGGCGCGGCGGTGGAAAGCCGCGAGGCGCCCGCGAGCCGCCTCCGCGCCGCATGATACAAAGACCAAGCGGCCACCTCGCGCGCATCGGCCGACTGATACAGCGCGGCGAGCGAGTCCACATACTCCAGCGCCGACCGCCGCCGGGGCAAGCGCAGCGGCCGAACGCCGCCAAACCGCCGCGCAGCACAGGCCAGCGCAAGAACGACCACCGCAAGCACCTGGAGCGCGCCAAATCGCCCACTCCAGCGCAAAAACAGCGCGCCCAGCGTCTCCGCCGCGCGAAAACCGTGGTGATATTCGTCGAACAATATCCGTCCGCCGCGGGCGAGCTCGGCCACGTTTACGCCAAATACAACGTTGTCGCGCTCCTCGGGCTTTAAAAACCGGTTGCCCAAAATGTCCGGGTCGGCGAAAAAGACCAACAGCCCCTCGCCCACGGGCTGGGTAATTACCGCCGGCCCCCACCCGTCGCGCAGGACAACCTCCGCCCCCGGCGCGTTCGGCTTTTCCACCCTTGTCCCGTTTGCGCCGATAACCTTCTTCACGTCCCTGGTCAGCTCGTTGCCTGCGGCAGCCTGTAGCGCATAGGTCTTTTCCTTTTCCACAACATGCGGGGCGTAGAAGAACATCGTATAAAGCCCCTCGTCGAGGTCCAGCGCGGCGAGCTCGGGAAACGCCTCGCGCGCTTCGGCGGAGTCGAAAATGCCCAGGGCGATGGAGCGCTCCCACGAGGCAACCAACACGCCCCCGCGTTGGACAAAGCGGCGCAGGGCGCGCAGCTCCGCGGGCTCTAGGTCTTCGCTGGGCATAATGAGCCATAGCTGCGCGCAGTCCGGAGGCAGCTCCTGCGGCCGCTTCTCCCAGCGCCCCACGCGATATCCCAGCCGCGCTAGCGTGGCGTAAAACGCTCGCCAGCCATACCAGTTAAACCGATAAGTGGAGCGGTCGGCGACGACGTCGAACTCCGGCTTGCGCCGGGTAAGCGCGGCGAGAACGTGCACGGCGATGAGCAAGAGCAGAACGAGGGCCACGGCGATATGCACGCGGTATTTCCTCACGAAAGCTCGCCCTCCCAGGCCGCGCGGCACAGCCGCTCAAACGCCGCGGCCTCCTCGGCCGTGGTCTCCTGCATCCCGTACCACTTCGCTTCGAACATCGCCAGCGCTTTGGCGAACAGCTCGCGCGCGGGCGGCTTGTCCTCGAGCGAGCTGAGGTAGTCGCGATTTGCCCGCCGCGGCTCGTAGCGAATGACCCCCGCCTCGTGCAGCGCGCGGAGCAGCGCGTGGAACAGATAGCGCACGGCAAGGCGAAACTCGCCCCGCTCGCGCGCCTCGCGCGCCAAGGCGAGCAGGCGCTCCACGGGAACCGCGGCCAGGGCGTCCTCGCCTTTTTCGGGCTCGCTCGGCGCCTCTCTGGCAATACGCTGCCTGCGCCGCCTGATCAGCGCTCCCGCCGTAGCCCAAAGCAAAAACGCGACAAGCCCCGCCGCGCAGGCAATGAGCAGCCAGTAAAGCCACTTGCCGAGCAAACCAAACAGCCGCGCCGCCACCCCGCCGAGGACCTCGCTCTGCAACCCCTCGAGCCAGTCCAAAATCTTCTCCACAATGCGCGTGACCCAGGGCTGGGCGAACACGGGCTCGGCATAGCGCGGGTCGGCGAGCACGCTTTGCGCTTCGCTTTTGATCTCCTCCGGCGCGGGGCGCGAGGGCGGCGCAGGCGCGCTCTCGTCAGCGGCGAGGGCGCAAGCATATGAGCAGAGCAACGCGGCGGCCGCGGCAAGGGCGAGAACGGGGCGGATGGCGCGTCCCTCCCTACGCGCTAGGGCTCCCCGGCGCGGGTGGCGCAGGCGGACCCTGCGCCTCGCGCAGCGGCGCCCCAGCGAGGACGTCGATCGCCTCCTGGCGCACCCGCGCGTCGAGGTAAAACACCACGCTGCCCACGGTGATAATCGGGCTGAGGACGAGCGCCGCGGCCTGGCTTAAACCGTTTTGAATGCCGTTTGCCACGGCGCTGCCCACCGCTGTGGCGAGCAGCCCGCTCGTCGCCATGGCCAGGGCGTAAATTCCATATTGCACCGCGTAGTAGATGACGTAGAGGACGACCGTCCAGCCAAACAGCCGCCAGTAGTCGCGGCGCACGATATCCACGCTGCGCCCGAGGGAATCGAGCGCGCCGATGCGCTCCACGATAATCGCGGGCAGGCAGAGCAAGAACAGCGGGGCGACGAACGCCGCGGGAAGCACGCAGCAGGAGAACGCAGCGCCAACGATTAGCGAAACGAGAATCCTCTGCCCCAGGGCGCTCCAGTGGAACGGCCGGCCTTGGGCGAGGGCCTCGCCCACGGAGATCTCCTGCCCTTGAAAGCCGGCGAGCGCGGCGCAGGCTTGCGTGGCGTAGCCCCAGCCGGCGAGAAGGATGTATACCACCCCGGCGAGGGCGAACAGCCCTAGGGCGACCAAAAGCAAGGCCACGCTGTCTACCTGATACTGCCAGAACGGGTTTTGCGCTTGGCGAAAGTACTCCTCGCTGAGCAGCACGCGCAGATTCGACTGCATTAAGTTGGGCATGGCGATGGACAGGGCAACGAGCGCCCCGATCAGCGGCACACCCGTCGTTACGTGAATCAACGCCGAGCCAGCGATAATCGGCTTAAAGCACGAGCGATAGATGCGAAACGTTTTGTCCAAGGCGTCGACGAGGGTCATCGGCCCGGGGAGGGAAAGGCCGGACGGGACGGCGAGGGGCGCGGCCTTTGCCTCCGGCGGCGCAGGCTGCGGGACGGGGCTTGGCCCAGGCTCCGGCGGCGGGGGCGGCGGACCGGCAGCGGCGACCTCCGGCCCCTTCGGCGGAACATAGCCCGGGTCGCCCTCCACGCGCAAATCTCCCCCGCACACCGCGCAGCGATAGCCCGCGCGCTCGATATAGTCTACTTGCGGCTCCAGCACGCGCCGCTCGATCGTCGGCGCGCCGCACTCGTCGCAAACGCGAACCGTGTCCCCGTCGAGGATGATGTGGCCCGAGAACACGCACTGCCTGCCGGAAATGTTGTCTCCCGCCTGTGCCACAACTCGCTTGGGCATCGCTTGCCCTCCGTCCCCCGCGCTTTGTTCGACCTCGCCCCTGCGCTATTGTTCGCCCGCGTTGTTCTCTTGCCCTGCGCCTACCAGGGCGCTCCCACCGCCTGGCCGACAAGGTCATAGTCCAGGGCCCTGGTAATGCGCACGTCAACAAACTGCCCCGGCCGCCCCTCCGTCCCGACAACGTGCACCTCGCAGTCAACCTCCGGTGCGTCGCGCTCCGAGCGCCCAACCATCGCCCCGGGCGACTGGCCCTCGCGCTCCAACAGCACGCGCAGCGTCTGGCCTACCAGCGACTTGTTGATCTCGTAGGAAATCCGCCGCTGCACGGACATTAGCCGGTGAAACCGCTCCTCGGCCACCTCCGCGGGCACCTGGTCGGGCAGCTTGGCCGCTGGCGTCCCCTCCTCCGGCGAAAAGCGAAAGACAAATAGCCGGTCAAACCGCACGCGCTCGACAAACTCCACCAGCCGCGCAAACCGCTCCTCGGTCTCCCCGGGGAAGCCGACGATCATCGCCGTCCGTATCGCCACCCCGGGGATCGCCCGCCGAAGGTCGGCAATGAGCCTTTCGTACTGCTCCGCGTTTCCCGGCCGGCCCATATCGCGCAGGATCTTGTCGTCCGCATGCTGCAGGGGGAGGTCGATATAGCGCACGATGTTCTCGTGCGTGGCGATGGCTTCGATGATCTCCGGCGTGAGGCGGTCGGGAAAGCAATAGAGCACGCGCAGCCAGCGCACGTCGGTCTCTCGAGCGAGCAGGGTGAGCAGGCGGTCGAGCGATGTGGGCGGGTCGAGGTCCATGCCGTATTGCGTGGTGTCCTGGGCGATGAGGTTAATCTCGCGCGCCCCCTGCTCCACCAGGGCATTCACCTCGGCAAGCAGCGACTGCGGCGTGCGGCTGCGCAGCCTCCCGCGGATCTTGGGGATGACGCAAAAGCTACACGGCCTGTCGCAGCCCTCGGCGATCTTCACCCACGCCGTCCAGCGCGGCGTGGCGCGCAGCCTGGGGGTATGCTCGTCGTGGAGGTATTGCGCGGGCTTAATGGGCGCGAGGTAGCGCCGGCCGGCGAGCGCCGCAGCGACGGCGTCGGCCACGGCCTCGGGGGTATCCAGGCCTACGAACGCGTCCACCTCAGGCAGCTCCCGCGCCAGCTCCTCGCCATAGCGCTGCACCAGGCAGCCCACGACAACCACCGCGCGGCAGCGCCCCCGCCGCTTAACCTCGCACGCCGCCAAAATCTCCCCGACCGACTCCTCCTTTGCCTCGTCAATAAACCCGCAGGTGTTTACGAGCAAAACGTCGGCCTCGTTTTCGTCCGTCGTGACGGAAAACCCGCGTTCGGTCAGCGCGCCGAGGTACAGCTCGGTGTCCACGAGGTTTTTCGCGCAGCCCAGCGAGATAACGCCAACCTTAGGCGCAGCGCCTCTATCCTCGCCATGGGCGACGGTCATCTGCTGCTTCCTCTCCTTGTCCCGCTGGGGCCTATTGTACACCGAGGGGGAGGTCGGCTGCTCTGCTTATAGCAGGCGGGAGGGCGCTTTTGGCAAACGCTCCGCGCGGTCGGCCTATTGCTCTTCGTCCGCGAGGCTAACGTTGCTGATCCCCGCCACGTGGAGCACCTTGCGCGGGCGCGAGCCATCGGCGGGGCCAACCAGCCCACGTGCCTCTAGCTCGTCCATAATGCGCGCCGCGCGGTTGTAGCCGATGCGAAACCTGCGCTGAAGCATCGAGGTGGAAACCTGCTGCTGGGACATGACGAACTGCATTATCCGCTGCATCAGCTCCAGGTCCTCGCCTTGCTCCTCGCTCGGCGCGCGGGCCATGGGGCCGTCCTCGATCGGCGCGGGCTCCATAATCTCCTCCGGCCCGCCCTGCTCGCGCAAAAAGGCCACCACGCGCTCGATCTCCGCGGTGTCCACATACGCCCCCTGAATGCGCCGGGGCTTGGCCGCGTCAATAGGCAGGTAGAGCATGTCGCCCCGACCGACCAAGCGCTCCGCTCCCACACGGTCGAGGACCACCCGCGAATCCGTCTGCGAGGCCACGGCAAAGGCGATGCGCGAGGGAATGTTCGCCTTAATCGTTCCCGTAACAACATTAACCGAAGGCCGCTGCGTGGCGACCACAAGGTGCAACCCCACGGCGCGGGCGAGCTGGGCAATGCGGCAGATCGAGTGCTCGAACTCCGCCGCCCCCTGCATCATCAGGTCCGCCAGCTCGTCGATAACGATGACGATGTAGTACATCGGGGGCAGCCCTTTTTCCCGCGCGCGCTGGTTATACTCCGTTATGTTGCGCACGCCCGCCTCGGACAGCCGGTGGTAGCGCTTCTCCATTTCGTTTATCGCCTGGCGCAAGAGCCCCGCCGCCGTGCGCGCATCGTGAACCACGGGGGCAAGCAGGTGCGGTATTCCGTCAAACAGGGTGAGCTCCACGCGCTTGGGGTCGATCATAATGAACTTCACCTGGTCCGGCCGCGCGCGGTAGAGCAGCGAGAGGACAAGGCAGGCCAAAAACACGCTTTTGCCGGAGTTCGTCGCCCCCGCGACAAGCAGGTGAGGCAGGCGGGCGAGGTCGCCCACTACGGGGTTTCCCGCAATATCGCGGCCGATGGCAAAGCCCAGAGGCGAGCGCAAGTTCCTAAACTCCGCCGTCTGAAACATCTCGCGCAGGGTAACCAGGCGAATCCTCTTGTTCGGCACCTCAATGCCCACCACGGACTTGCCCGGCACGGGCGCCTCGACGCGCACTTGGATCGCCGCCAGGGAAAGCGCCAAGTCGTCGGCCAGGCCGGCGATTTTCGACACGCGAATACCCTTCGCCGGCTCCACCTCGTAGCGGGTAACCGTTGGGCCACGCTCCACAGAGACGACCTTGGCCTCGACGTTAAAGCTGGCCAGGGTTTCCTCGAGCAGGCGAATGACCTCCGCAGTCTCCGCCTCCTGCTGGCGCTCGTTGGCCTTGGGGATGGGGTTAAGCAGGTCCTCGCTCGGGGGCGTATACTCCCCGCGGTCCTCTCTGTCCACCCCGAGCGCGGGAGCAAAGTGCAGTTGGCCCTTCTCCTGAGGGACGAGCCACTCCGGCGGCCGCGCCTTGCGCCCCGCGCGGCGGCGCAGGGAGACTTCGCGCAGCGGCACATGCGGGGGAGGCTCAGGCACTGGGGAAGGAGCGGGCTCGCTCGGCTCCCGCCTCCTCGGGGCAACGCGCCTGCGGCGGACCTTCTTGCCCCGGGCAACGCTGCGCCGCCGCAGCTCCTCGCGGTGCTCGGCGAGCCACGCGCGCGCCGCGCCCATCCCCGCGGCCAGCGCCGCCGCCCCCTGGCGCAGGGCGAACTTTAGCGGGCGCGTGCTAATCACCGCGGCCGCGACACAGCACAAGCCGAGGACGAAAATATATGCCGCGGGCAAGCCCACGCACTCCTTCAAGCCCACGGCAAGCGCCGCGCCGATATATCCCCCACGCGCGCGGGCCTGCTCCATGGCAAACTCCTGGCCATAGGGCGCGGGAAGCGAGATGAGCGTAAGCAACGCCAGCAAAAGCACCAAAAAACCCGCCGTGGCGTTGCCCAGCCTAATCCCCCTCAGCCGCCACACAAGCAAAAGGCCGAATGCTATGGCCACCAAGGGCACGGCATAAGCGCCGACGCCCACGGCAATGAACAAGGCGTTGTTTACCTTTTGCGTAACGATTCCCGAGGAGCCCGCGGCGATGCTCGCCAGCAAAATGGCCCCCGCGGTAATGAGCGCGATCCCGCCTACCTCGTAGGCCAGGCGCTCCTCCGCGGGCGAGGGTTTTCGGACCATCTTCTTGCGCACAAAATCACCCCGCGTAACAACAGCGCCACCTACGCGGCAGTTCACAAAACAGCGCTGCTCCGCTGCGGGCAAAATGCCCTTGGGGAGGGGGCAACGAGCGCTCGGAAAAAGCGTTCTGCGGAGGCGTTTTTTCGCTTAGCTGTGGCGCCGCGAGGCGCGCTTTGCTTCCTCTCGCGCCACTTCCTCGTCCAGGTCCACAGGCTCGTCCGGCTCGCGCACGGTAATCTCGCGGCGGTCCTGCTCGGCAACCATCGCCCCTGCCTGGCGCATCTGGCTTACCGTGCGCATGACGCAGTCGCTGCAGATAGACACCCCGCGCGAGGTAACGATCTCGTCCACCTCGGTATCCAGCCGGCCGCAAAACGAGCAGCGGCGAACCATGCGCGGCCGAAAGCGCGAGAACAACAGGCCGATGAGCAGCACAGCGACGCCCACGGTAAGCGCCACGTTTGGCCCGAACTGCTCGGGGCTGACGAGCTCGCTCTTCGTGGCATACCACAGCCCGGCGATGGAAAACGCGATAAACGAAAGCGAAAGGGCGACCCAGAGGAACAGCGGCCGCATGGCCTCCATGATCGCCCCGACGTCTAGGTCCACGGCAAGCTGCGGGGTGTCGGTGGTCAGCGAGCCGCCCGCTTCGCTCTCGTAATGCTCGGCGAGCCGCAGGAGAACCTCGCCCAGCGCCCCGTCCATCTCGCCCTGGCGGATGAGTTGGATGAAAAACGGCGTAAACACCTGGGGGAAGCGCGAGAAGGCCACCGCGAGCGTGCGCCCCATCTCCAGGTCCTCCTCCACAGATTGGAGGACCTCGCGCAGGTACTCGCTAGACACCTGCTGGCGCAGGGTTTGCACTACGGGCAACAGATGCACGTCGGCGCTGAGCATCGTGCCAAACTGCCGGCAAAACTGCGCCAGCTCCGCTGCCGTTACTCGCTGCTGCCGCGTGCTCCTGCGCATAGCCCACCTCACCCGACCAGACAACTATAGCAACGCGCAACAGCGCGGTCAATTTCCCAAGCTCGGCGGAGCAGGATCTCGCGGCGCACAGCCGAAGCCTCCCGCGGAGGGCAAGCAATGAGCGACCTAGAGCAAGCGGCACGCCTACTGGCCCGGGCCCAGCGCATCGCTGTGCTCACCGGCGCGGGCGTCTCCGCGGAAAGCGGGGTGCCTACTTTTCGCGGCGCAGGGGGCTTTTGGGGCAAGTATCGCCCCGAGGACCTGGCCACGCCGGAGGGCTTTGCCCGCGACCCAAACCTCGTCTGGAACTGGTACCAAGCGCGCCGCCGGCAGCTCCTTCAGGTCCAGCCCAACCCCGCACATTATGCCCTCGCCCGCATGGAGCGCGAGCTCCCCGCGCGGGTAACGATCATCACCCAGAACATCGACGGCCTACACCAGCGCGCGGGCAGCAAAAACGTCATCGCCATTCACGGCGACCTCATGCTTACCATTTGCACGAGCTGCTCGTTCTCGCGCCGCGAGGAGCCGCCGTTTGAGGATGGCGTGCCTCGCTGCCCGAACTGCGGGGCGCTGCTTAGGCCCGGGGTGGTGTGGTTTGGCGAGCTGTTGCCCGAGCGCGAGCTGCAGCAAGCGCTCGAGGAGTCGCACAACTGCGACGTAATGCTTGTCGTGGGAACCTCGGCGCAGGTCTACCCCGCGGCCGGCTTTCCCAGCGCGGCGCGCGCCGCGGGAGCAGCGGTAATCGAAGTCAATCCTGACCCCGCCCTGGGGGGCATCGCTCGCTATGTCTTCGCCCAGCCCGCCGGCCAAGCTCTTCCCCCGCTCGTTGATGCGGCAGTGGCCCTCGCCTCGGGCGGGCAGCACTCCCCCGGCTAGCGCCTCTGGCCTCAGCGCAGCTCCACTAACACAAGCTCAAGCGGCGGCACCTCGACGGCGCAGCGCGCGCCGGCAAGCTCCCGCTTGCCCTGAAGTGTGTAAAGGGCAGGCTTTCTCCGCTGCGCTTGGGGAAAGCGCAACAGGTTAAGCGATACTTGGTGCGCCTCGGTTTCAGGGTTAATAAGCACAACGCCAACGCGGCCATCGCGGAGCTGCCACACGCTGTGGAAGACGGCCGGCGCGGAGTACTTCCCCCAACGCGGGCCCAAGTTAAGCTCGCGCGTGGGAACGTCCAGCTCCAGCGGCCGGAGCATTTTCCCCCAAAGCAAAAACTCCCGCGCATAGCCGAGGTAGGCGCGCATGAGGTTGTTAAACATCGTCTCATACGCCGCGCGCTCCGCCTGGCGCATTCTGCTCGTAAACGCCACGGCGATCCCCGGCATAAGCCCCGCGGCAAAGCCCTTGGCCAAGCTATAGCGCGGATGGCCGGCGCTCTTCCAGGGGTAAAACGCGGCCCAGCCCACGACGTAGTCGTGGTAGAGGTAGCAAAACAGGGGCACGCTGCGCGTCATCGGCCGCCTAATGGGAAACTCCGCCGTTAGCCCAAACGGCCGCGACTGGCACAACTGAAGGTAGGGCAGATATAGCTCGTTCGGCTCCTCCATAGACAGGGCAAAGTCCTCGTCCAGCGGCGCGCACGCCTCGCGTATGCGGCGGAAAAGATCCGCCAGCTCCTCGTGAATCCACTTTCCCCAGCCCGGGGGATGGCCGTGGCTGCGGCTCCCGCACAGCCCGGCGTAGACGGCTCCGCTAACCTCCTGGTCGAAGTGGATTATCGGATAGCCGGCCTCCACGCAATAACGAGCGACATCGACGATGGTTTTCTTGGCAAACTCCGTCGCGCGGCAAAGCTGCGCCCAGCGCTGGCCGTGAAAGTCGCGCGGGTTGGCCGAGGTGTGCACCACGGGCGCCTTGCCCGCGAGGTCGAACACGGCAAACGGCGCCACCTCGCGGAAAAACCGCTCCGCGCTGGAGTATACCGTGCCATCGGCGAGTTTTTTCTCGATCGTCCAGCGATAGCCGGAGAGCATGATCATCCCCAAGCCGCCGGCGGCGCGAATCGCCCGCGCCTGCGCGCGAAACTCCTCAGCGCTCGGGTAAGGAGGCAAGTACTCCTGCCCCGTCCATTCGCCGTAGCGCTCCCACCCGCGGTTGTTGACGATCAGCGGGGCGTGATATTGCGCGACAAGCTCATCTAGCCAGCGCGAAAGCCCCGCCCCCTGGAACTTCGGCTTGCCCGCGCTATCTTTCGCCCGCGGGTTGTAGTAGGTAACGAGCGCCCCGCGGCGCAGCCAGCGCGGGGTTGTCCTCTGCTCGGCAAGCGGCTTTGCGCACCAACTTTGCTTTCTGCTCCATTGGCGATAGATCTCCGCCGCGTCGTGCCAGTCGCCGGAAAACGCCCCGAGGACCGCGGGGTAGCTCACTTGCGCGTCCTTGCCGGGGAGGATGGGCAAAAGGTGGGCGACTTGGAACGTGAGATCCGCCCCAAGCGCGACGCGGAACGCCTTCGGCCAGCCCTGCGCGTCGTAGCAGGCCAGGTAGAGCCCCGCCCGGCCGTCGTAGTAGGCCACAAGCTGGCAGGAAAGCGGGCCGGGATAGGTGCTCTCGATAGAGTTTGGCCCGCGCGAAAACGCCTCTTTGGGGTTCTCGATCAGCCCGCCGTCGCACTGCGGGTAAAGAATACAGTCGTCGGCCGGCGAGGCGCCCAGGGCATCCGGCGCGGCAAGAATGGGGTAGCGGATCGCGACAATCGCCCCGGGCCCGCTATTTAGCACGCGGACGGAAAACCGCGCCAGGTCGCTCTCCTCGTCAAGAGCAACGGCGCACTCGACCTGAAACTCGCGGTGGCGAAACCGCCAGCGCAACCTGCCCGGAGCAACGGCACCACCATCAACCCCCTGCGCGTCGGCGCTTGTCTCGCGCCGCTCCTCCTCGCCCACGCGGTAAAGAACCTCGTAAACGGGCCCAACGGGGTCGCCCCGCAGCAGGACCTGGCCCGTGGGCTTGTGCGCGAATTGGGCAACGGCCCCGTTTTTGTAAAACTGCAGCTTCCACGCCCGGCCCTCAAGCGCTGGGCCGTCGGGCTTGGGCGGCGCGGGCCTGGCATAGCGCGCGAGCTTGATTTCGTCCAGCCACACCGTCCCCGCGGCATCGCCGAAGAAAAAGTCTAGCCTAAGCTTTTTCTCCCGCGGCCTGCCCGCGCGAAACACGACGCGCACCTTGCGCCACGCAGGCGATGCGCTAACCGTTTCGGAAAGGCCCACCAGCCCCCACGGGGCTTTGTTGTTAAGCAGCTTTACCGAAAACGTCCGCGGGGGGTCGGCGCGCACGAGAAAGCTCAGGCAATAGGCCTCGCCGGGCTCAAGCAGGGCGCTGTCGAAGTCGCAGAAAAACTGAATGTGGTGCGCCAGGTTGGGCGTGGCCACGGCAACCTTCGCCGCGTTGCCTACGGCGCCCGCCGTGGGCTGGGCAACGGCCGAGCCCTGTGCCCCGCTCTGCTGGCTTAGGCGCCACCCCGCGAGCCCCTGCTCAAACCCGCCGTTGGGGACAATGTCCTGCGAGAACGCCGCGCCCGTGGCCAGCCACACCAGCACAGCGGCCAACGCCGCGCCGGCCCGCGCCTTGGCCCGCGCTTGTGCTTGCCCCATTGCCGTGCCGCCTCCCGGCCGTCAGTCGTAGTCGGGCGCGCGCCGCGGCAGCCGCCGCCGGCTTCGGGGGACGATCTCACCCGACACGGAAGCGATTTTTTCCTCGTCGCACCCTACCTCGCGCAGAAACTTAACCAGCGCGCGCTGCATTTTCTGCGCCTGCTCGGGATATTTTTTGATTACGTTCTTCTGCTGCTTGGGGTCGCTGCGCAGGTCGTAAAGCTCCGGCGGGTCGGACTCCTTGCCCCCGATGAGCAACGCCCAGTTCCTGTCGCGCACGGTCGTCCACGGGTTCTCCTTGCCCGGGGGCTGCAGGGCAGTGGAGCAGAACGCATATCTCCTCGGCCAGCGCACCTTCTCCCCACGGATAAGCGGCGCCGCGGAAACGCCGTGCAGCCCCTCGGGGATCTCCACCCCGGCCAGCTCAAACAGCGTGGGCATGATGTCCGGCGGCTGGATGATTTGCTGAAAGCTCCGCCCGCCGTTCATCCCCGGCACGCGGAACATCAGCGGAATGCGCGTTATCTCGTCGTACAGCGGCCACGGCCCGCGGTCGTCGTACTCGCAAATGTTCGACTTGCCCGTGCGGTTGTGCTCGCCGATATACATCCCGTGGTCCGAGGTAAAGCACACGATGGTCTTGTCCGTAATGCCCAGGTCGTCGATCTTGCGCAGAAGGTGGCCGATCCACTTGTCAACAAGGGTTACCTCGGCGGCGTAATGCGCGCGCATGTTCTGCAGCTCGCGCTTGGTATAGATATCCGCCGGGCCATAGTTGGGGTGGAGCATGGGCGGGCCGTCGTAGTCCGGGTCATAGTGGTCGACAAGGTATTGCGGCGGGTCCCAGGGCTCGTGGGGGTCGAAGAAGTCCACCCAGAGGAAAAACTTCTCCGCCTTATAGTTCTCCTCCAGCCACTTGCAGGCCAGCCGCGCCGTGCTCGCGGGAAAGTAGTCCTCCTCCCAGCGCCACTCGCGGTTTATCCACGCGCTAAGGTTAACCAGCGGCTCGCCGAAGTTCAGCGGGTGCACCCGCGTTTTGTCCAGCGACATGCGCTGGGGAATGGGGTAGTTCATCCGCGTAAAGGCAATGTCGCCCTCCTGCCCGCGGTTCCAGTAATAGCCGTGAAAGCCGCGGCTTAGGTTAAAGTCGTGCTTCATGAGGTGCGGGCAGTCGGCGATGAGCTGGGTAACATAGCCCGCCTCCTGCAAGTACTGGGCCATGGTCTTAGCCCCGGGCAAAAGCGGCTGCCAGCCGTAAAACGGAAAGCCAAACGTCCCGAGAATCATGTCCGTGCGGTGGGGGATGGTGGGGAAGCTGCTTACGTGCGCCTGGTGAAATACCGCGGACTCCGCGGCCAGGGCATCGAGCGCGGGAGTCTTAATCCACGTGTTGCCCGCGCAGGTAAGGTTGTCGTAGCGAAACGTATCGGAAACGATCAGCACAATGTTCATGCGCTCGCCCTCCGCTGAAAATGTCTAGCCCCGCGGCTGCGGGGCTCGTCGCGCCTTGGCTGCGTCTTGCTGCTTCGGCGCAGGCGCCGCGGCGTCCTTCCCCAGGCCCACGGGCGCTTTGGCGCGCTGGCGCCGCCGCGCCTTGCCCGGCGTCGGGGAGGGAAGTTGCGCAGGGCAGGGCGAATTAGCCGCCCCGTGCCGGGGGAGGGGACAGCGATGCGCTCCGTGTTCGCCGGGGCTTTGGCCTGGCTTGCCGCCCTGCGCTTTGCTGCGGCGCTCGAAGTGCCCCTTACCGTGGAGGAGCCCGCCGAGATCGCCCGCCAGCGCGCCCCTGTATGCAGCGGGGTGTGCTTCCCCCCGCACACGGTGCGCCCCACGCAGAAGTTCGCGCTGCGCGAGGGAGAGCGCGAGATTCCTCTGCAGGCCACGCCGCTCGTCGTAGACCGCGAGGGATATTTGCGCTGGCTGCTGCTCGACTTTCAGCTCGACATCGCCGCGGGCGAAACGAAGCGGCTTACCCTGGCCAGCGCGCGGGCTAGCCTTGCGCCGCAGCAAAAAATAACGGTTAGCGACACCCCGCAGCAGCTTGTCGTAAACACTGGCCCGCTTGTTTTTACCATTAGCAAGGCCCAGCCGTTTGCCCTGTTTTCCGATGTGCGCGTGCGCGGGCGGGCGGCGCTCGCGGGGCCCGGGCGGCTGGAGTACGTCGAGGCCAAGACCGGCCAGCGCTACCTCGCCGGCCCGCCGAGTAAGGTGGCGCTGGAATATGCCGGCCCGCTGCGCGTCACGGTGCGCGTAGAGGGCCAGTTTCGCGGCGCGGGCGACTGCCTGCTTAACTACATCACGCGCATTACCGCCTGGGCGGGACGCTGCGACGTTCTCGTGAACCACGTTTTGGCCAACTCAAACCCCGAGCAGGTTTATTACGCAAACCTCAAGACGGCGTCCATCGTCCTCAGGCCGAAATTGGCCCCGGGCGCCGAGGCCATCCTCGGCGCGGACCGGCCGTTGCGCGCCCCGCTTTCCTCCGCCCCCTCGTTTTGGCTGCACATGGGAAAGGTCAACCGCTACTACTCCTCGCCGATTACCGACGCCGCGCGGGCGGGCTTTGGCGACCGGGTGAAGTGGCAGGGGGCGGACCCCGAGGGCTGGCTCGCCCTGGCCCGGGGGGGCCGCGCGATCCTCGTCTCCGATCGCGACTTCTGCGGCGACCCTCCCCGGCGCTTGAGCGTCACGCCCTCCGGCGAGCTGAACATTGAGTATATCAGCGCAAAGTTCAACACGGGCCGCGGCGTGCCGTTTAAAAGCGACCACTTCTGGCTTTATGACATGACCCACAAGGTCGCCGAGCTGCTCATTGACTTCGACGCTCCGGATGACCCGGCGGCGCTCAGCGCTCGGGCGCGCGCGGTGCGCAGCAGGCTGCTCGCCGTCGCCCCGCCGGAGTGGTACAGCCGGTGCGACGTCCACGCCACGGGGCGCTTCGGCACGCTCGAGGACGAAAAGCGCGTCTATGAGCTTTGGGGCTGGCGCTACGAGGAGAAACAGGTGCCGCGCAAGCCCCACATGCCCGGCCTCTTTGTGCGCTGGGAGGACAACCACTACGAGTCTGAGGCGGACAGCCCGGAGGGGCTGTTGCTCATGTTCTTGCGCACGGGCCAGCGGGGCTATTTCGACCTCGGCGAAGCGTGGGCGCGCTACCACGCCAGCCTCCAAGCATGGCGCAGCGACGGCTGGGTGTTCGACGACGGCGCCATTTGGTTCCCCCAGGGCGGCCCGTTGGGCACGCGCATGAAGCGCAAGCCGCCCCAGTTCAAATATCAGCACTGGGGCAAGGGCACGGGCGACGACCGGGAGCTGTGGCACCTTGTGCAAGCGAAAGCCTGCTATTGCCACTTTTATGGCGCGGGCCTGGTGGACTATTTCCTGCTGACCGGCGACCGCGACGCGCTTGAGGCCGCGCTGGACTTGGTTGAGGTGAAAAACTCCGAGTTTCGCAAGCACCGCCAGCTCACCCCGGGCAAAAGCCCCATCGCGAGCATCCGCGGCTTTGGCCGGGGGTTTTACGTCATCACCCACGTGCTCGAGGCCGTCCCCAACAACAAGTTCGTCGCCGACCTCGCCCGCCTGTGCCGCGACACCCTATGGCGCACACCGATGCTCGACGAGCGCGGGTTTGTCATCCACAGCCTGGGCCGGGGGTTTAACCCGAAAAAGCATCTGCCCCCGCTAATGAAGCAGTTTATGGAGCGGCGCGGGATTACCCTGGACAAGGACGGCTGGCTTTCCGACCGCGAGGGCAACCGCTGGCCCGTGGTCTGTCTCGGGGGCACGTGGCAGCACACTTACGTCCAGCAGGCGGCGTTTCGCTATGCCCAGCTTTTCGACGACGAGGACATGCGCGACTTCGCCTATGCCTTCGGCCGGTTCGCGGCGAAATATATGCTCAGCGACAAGTGCCACCAGACCCACTACTACATGTTCATGGACATCCCCATCCGCGGGGAGCCGTGGGACGCCTGGAAGTTCGAGCCCGAGCACATGGCGACCACCGACGGCGAGGGCTGCGTGCACAGCGGCTATTACACGCGCTTTTTCCCGGACGCAATAACCATGGCCTATCTCATCACGGGCCAGCCCGGGCTGCTCGAGCGCGCCCGCGAGTTCTGGCACTACGGGAGCAAGCGCCGCTATCGCACAAAGCACCTCGTCTGCGGGTGGGACGCCGTGGGCAAGTTTGCCGACCACCGGCCGCCGAAGGATGACGATGTGCTCTCCACCTGCCGCATGTTCTACGCCTGGGCGCATCCCCGGCGCGACAGGCAGCCCCCACAGCCCGTGCGCGACCTGCGCGTCCTCGATGTGGGCGGGGGGAAGGCGACGGTGGCGTTTACCGCGCCGCAGGACGCCGGCGGCGGGCGCGTGGCGCGCTATCAGGTAAAGTGCGCGGAGCTGCCCATCGTCTCCTATGACGAGTTTGACTATGCGAAAGACAGCGGCCGGTGGCGCAACTTTTGGAAGGCATACAACCTGCGCGGCGAGCCCTGCCCCTCCGCTCCGGGGACGGCGGAGCGCTTTGTGGTGAGCGGCGTCCCCGAGGGGATAACGCCGCTTTACTTTGTCGTCGTCAGCTACGACGAGGCGAACAACCGCAGCGCGCTGTCGAACGTCGTTTGCGTGCAATAGCTACGGGCGAAGGCCGCGGCTTGTGACCACCGCCGCGGCGCTGCGACACCGGTGGGAGATGGCGGCAATGCTCGGACGATGCGCAGCGCTCGTCGCTCTTCTTCCCGCAGTGGCCCTGGGCCGGACGCTGGACCAGGCGCCGAACACGTGGGTCAAGCGCAGCCCTCTGCCCGGGGGACCGCTCTCCCCGCGCATGGGCTATGAGACGGCCTGCGTCTGGGACAGCATCCACCGCGTTGTCATTCGCTACGGCGGCCACAACCAGGGTGGGGGAGGGGAGCAGAACGCCGAGGTCTGGGTGTTCGACCCCCTCACTTGTCGCTGGCAGTTGAAGGAGCCAAACACCTCCCCGCCCGGGGTGTGTTGCGCGCAGCAAAACGTGTTCGACCCCATTCGCGGGCGCTATGTGCGCTTTCCCGCATTCAGCGGGAATCACGGC
>CAZMGT010000026.1:21069-50017 GCA_964565895.1 uncultured Armatimonadia bacterium | reverse complement strand
ACGATCTTGGGCAAGACGACGGTGCGGAAGAAGTGCACGGCGCTTGCCGTAGCGGCAAGCGTGGCCAAAAACAGCCCAACGTTCCACAGCAGGGCGGAGCGCCCGCTGGGCGTGGCCTCGCCGAGGTATGCCCGGCGATTGTGCAACACCCAAAACGCGACGTAGGAAATGGGCAAAAGCAGCGCGCAAATCGCCGACGTGCTCACGGGCAGCCACACGGGAACCTTCGACCAATACACGGTCCCCAGCACGCCGATCGCGGGCACGAGCGAGGCCAGACGATAGGTCCAGCCCTCTGGCTCGAGCTTAAAGATCTCGCACACCAAAAACGCGCTGACCAGCATGTGCAGGGTGATCGTGCTTAGGGCCATGCCCAAAACGCCTAGGCCGAAGATAAACCGCCCGAGCAGCGGCCCCATGGTCATCCCGAGCACCTGCGCCGCCTCTACCGGCGAAAGCTTCGTCCCGCTCGGGGCGAGCTCCGGCTGCCCATGCAGCGTGCTCGCCGCGGCAATGACCATCAGCGACGTGGCGAATACAAACGGCAAAAACATCCCTATGCCCAGGCCAAACCGCGCCATCCCCTGGTGCTCGCGGCTCCACCCCCGTGCAAGCAGCGTATAGGGATACAAAAACGTCATGTTGATCCCAATCGCCGCGCCAAACGCCCCAACCATTACCGAAACCCCGCGTGGGTCGCGCGGAATGTGAAAGCTAATGTAGCCCAGGATAACCTCTTTCCAGTTCACAAACCCCTGCACCGTGCGCACGACGACAACCACACCGAGCGCGACGACGATCCCCCAGACCATATACTTCAGCAGCCGCTCGTAAATGCGAATGCCGCGCGTGCTTTTGCCGTAGTTCCAGGTAATCCAGGTGGCCACGATAAGCACGACGATGCCCACGGCAAACGGCGAGACGACGATGCGCTCGTCGGTGGCCGCTTTAATCATGTCCTGGACAACAGCGCCGGCGAGGGAATACTGCGGGAAGTGCCAGATAACGGTGGCCAGGAGCGAGGCCAGCGCCCAGGCCCAGGCCACCGAGGGGTGGACGAACTTGCGCATGGCGTCGAACGGCCGCGCACCCGTGGCCAGCGTCTGGTAGGCGATCGCCGCCATGACGACTACCCCGAGGAACATGGCCACGGGCTGAACCCAAAGAAGCTTGTAGCCGAGAAGGTAGCCCGCGAACAGCGACGACGCGGCGCTCCCCCCGCCGAGGGTCAGGGCGCTCTGCAGCCAGCCCGGGCCGACGCGCGCCCAGTAGCCCTTCCAGCGTTCGAGCAGGGGCTTGCCCTCCAGCGCGCGCAGCTCGGCCTTCTCCTGCTCCAGGGCCTCGGGGTCCCACTTGGCGACCATGGGCAGGCCGCGGATGAGCTCGGGCTGCTTTGCTCCCTCGTTTTCCGAGTGCGAGTTGGCCATGGCCGGCAACCCTCCAAATAGAGCCGGCCGGAGAAGGCGCCCTCCGGCCGGCCCAAAATGTCCCGCCGCCGGGCGCGCGCCCCGCGCAGCGGCCTACTCCGCCCAGCGGCCGCCGTAGCCCTTGTGCTCCCCGTGGAACACCTCTTTCAGCTTCCGCGCCCCGGCAATGTCCTCCCAAAATACCGTGCGCTTTTCGTTAAACGCCTTTACGGCCATCAGCGCCGCGGTGATCGCATACTGTCCCTCGTCCACGGGGCAGTTCGTGCGCTTGCGCGTGCGCACGCAGTCGATGAAGTTCTGCAGGTGCATCCGCGGCGCGGGGTAGGGGTCCTCCGAGCGCACCTCCATCTCGGGCACCTTCTTCATCCCCGCGCGTTCGGGGTAGAGGCGGAACATGTTGTCGCCCACGAACTCGATCGTCCCGCTCTGCCCGAGGAACTGCTCGCCGTAGCCATAGTGCTCGTTGCTGAACGTCGAGCTGTAGTTGAGGTAGAACCCCTCGGGGAACTCCATAATGCAGTTCCACACGTCGGGGGTTTCGCGGCCGAACTCGTGGAAGCGCACGATGCTCCCCATGCCCACCGCAGCCTTGGGGAACTTGCTCCCCATGATCATGTTCACCGCGTCTACCTGGTGCACCATCAGGTCCGTGGCAATCCCCCGCGAGTAGTCCCAGTAGCAGCGCCACTGGAAGTAGCGGTGCAGGTCGAACGGCCGATAAGGCGCGCCCATGAGAAACTCGTGCCACTTAATGTTCTTCTCCGACGCCCCTTCGGGGATGGGATAGCGCCACTGCGGCCGGTCGTCGCGGCTGTTGCGATACCAAAACGCGCGCACAAGCGTAATCTGGCCGATCTGGCCGGACTGCACGATCTCCCGCGCCTTCATGTAGACGTCGCAGCTCCGGCGCTGCGTGCCCACTTGGCTCACGATATTGTTGCGCCGCGCGGCCTCGACCATCGCCTGCGCTTCCTCGAGGGTGTGACACATGGGCTTTTCCACAAACACGTCCTTGCCCGCGTTTGCGGCATCGATGAACATGCGCGCGTGCGTGTGCTCTGGTGTAGCGATAACTACCGCTTGCACGTCCTTGTCAGCGATTAGTTTGCGATAGTGATCGTAGCCCTTGACATTGGGGTTCTTGCGCTTGGTCATCTCCACCCCGCGCTGCAGCCAACCCTCGTAGATGTCGGCAATGGCCACCACCTGCACGTCGTCCATATTGAGCAGGTGGCGCAACAGGTATGACCCGCGAATGCCCACGCCAACAAGGCCGACGTGCACCTTCTCGTTGGCGCCAAACGCGCTTTGGGAAACGAACATGCTCACGCCTACGCCAGCGACAGCCTTGGCGCTTCGGCTGAGAAATTCCCTGCGGCTAATGCTCTCCTTGCTCTGCACAGCGTCTCCCTCCTGTCCCGTAAAACTGGCCTAGTATCCGACACCGCCGCACATAAGCTGTGGCAAAAACAGCGCTATTTTGTCGGCTGGCCGGGGCGCTTGGGGCCCCGCTTTGGCCGCTGCTTGGGCGGCGGTTTTGGCCCTTCGTTAATCAGCAAATGCAACCCCGTCTTCCCCGGGCAGACGACGTCCAGGTCGCCATCGCCGTCAATGTCCACCACGGGAAGCTGCATGCCCACGCCGGCGAGCTCGCCGAAGCTAATCTTGTGTCGCGTCCACCTCCCCTTGGCGCGGTCGAAGCTATACCAATAGATACACAGCGGCTCATACGCCCCGGGGTCATTTCCCGCGTGCCCGCGCCAGCGCTTGCCCGTGACGAAGTCCACCACGCCGTCTTTGTTGATGTCCGCCAGGGTGAGGGTGTGCGCTTGGGAGAACGTGGGATCGATCTCGTGTTTAACCCAGCGCCGCCCTCCGCCGGGCGCTGCCTGCTGCTCCAGCCAAAACACCCCGTAGTCGTGGGCCATGCCCCAGATGAGGTCGTTGCGCCCATCGCCGTTGACGTCGTGCACGAGAATGGGGATGCTCGCGTGGCCCAGCTTAAACTCCGGGTGCCACTCCCAGCGGTCGTTGGCGGGGTCAATGGCCCGCCACCAGCCGTCGGGGGTGACGATGTCGCCCTTGCCGTCGCCGTCGATGTCGCCGAAGCCAATGCCGTGGGCCGCACCCTGCTTGCCCACGGTGTGCTCGATGAACTTCGGGTTTGGCCCGGGGACGACCTCGATCCACCGGATGGGCGGCTCGGTGTAGTTAATGAGCACGTCCACAGGCCCCTTACCGTCCACCTGGGCGGCAAGCAGCGTTTCCGTAAACCCCTTGCGCTTCATAATAAGGTGCACCTTCCAGGGCACGGGCTGGCCCTTGGGGTTCTCCGCCCAGGTAATGTCGTCGATAAACCAGCCCACGGAGATAATGTCCACATAGCCGTCGCCGTTGACGTCTAACGCCATGTCGCCGCTGGCGTTAACGTACTCGCCCTGCACGGCCACCGGCCGCAAAAAATGCCGCTCCCACGTCGGCCCCTCATACCAGTATCTGCCGGAGACGATGTCTAGCTTGCCGTCCTTATTTACGTCGAAGACGAGACACGACTCGTCGCGCACGGTGTCTAGCTCGACGCACTTCCACTTATACTCCTGCGCCCAGCCTTGGGAGAGGCACAGCGCAATCAGCGCGAAAAAGGCGCCCGCAAGCGATCGCCTAAGGTGCACCGGTGCATTCCTCCCTTGCTCGCGGGAGAAACGTCCCCGCGGCCGATGAGCTATGTTCAACAGCAGCCGGCTCATCCCCTTTGCCCAAGCAACATCTTTGCCGGCCAGCGCGCGGCCAGCCTTCAGCAGGCGCGGGCAAAGTAAAAAGGGAAAATAGGCCGGGCTGTGAACACAGGATGGGGGAAAGCAGCGGCAAAAATACAATATGTGGGACATGACGCAGGCGAAAGATACTATACTTAGAGGGCGGGCGGGAGAGTTTCGCGCTTCTCCTAGCCTGCGCCCTCGGCCGCTTCGCGGCGCTTGCATCTCGCCTGCTCCGGACTGAGCAGCGATGGGCTACCAGCTTATGCCTGGCGTGGAGCTCAGCGACAACGCCCTCACTGTCCTCCGCCGGCGGTATCTAAAGCGCGACGAGGACGGCACACCGATAGAGACGCCGGAGGAGATGTTTCGCCGCGTCGCCGAGAATATCGCCTTGGCCGACTTGCGCTACGAGCCCGGGGCCGACGCCAGCGCCACTGCCGAGGCGTTTTTCCGCGCCATGGCCGAGCTGCGCTTTCTGCCCAATTCGCCCACGCTCATGAACGCCGGGCGCGAGCTACAGCAGCTTGCCGCGTGCTTCGTCCTGCCCATCGAGGACAGCATGGAGAGCATTTTCGAGGCCATCAAGAATACCGCCCTAATTCACAAAAGCGGCGGGGGGACGGGCTTTTCCTTCTCTCGCCTGCGCCCCAAAAACGACATTGTCCGCTCTACCCAGGGCGTCTCCAGCGGGCCCATTTCGTTTATGCAGGTGTTTAACGCGGCCACGGAGGCGATCAAGCAAGGGGGCACGCGCCGCGGGGCGAACATGGCCGTCCTCCGCGTAGACCACCCCGACATCCTCGAGTTCATTACCTGCAAAGAGGACACCACCGCGCTAACCAACTTTAACATCTCCGTGGCGCTTACCGATGAGTTCATGCGCGCCGTGGAGCGCGACGAAACGTATTGGACGATTAACCCCCGGAACAACGAGCGGGTGGCCGAGCTTTCCGCGCGCGAGGTGTTCGACCGCATCGTCGACGCCGCGTGGCGCACGGGCGAGCCGGGGATTATGTTCCTCGACCGCATCAACCGCGACAATCCCACGCCCTGCCTGGGGGAGATCGAGTCCACCAACCCTTGCGGCGAGCAGCCCCTGCTCCCCTATGAGTCGTGCAACTTGGGCTCGATCAACCTCCAGCGCTATGTGCGCAACGGGGAGATCGACTGGGACGGCCTGCGCGAAATGGTCCACCTTGCCGTGCACTTTTTGGACAACGTAATCGACATGAACGACTTCCCCCTGCCGGCGATCGCCGACATGACGCGCGCGAACCGCAAGATCGGCCTTGGGTTAATGGGCTGGGCGGACATGCTCATTCTCCTAGGAATTCCCTACAACAGCGCGCGCGCCGTGGAGCTGGGCGAGCAGCTTATGGCGTTCATCCACAGCGAGGCCCGCCGCGCCTCGGAGCACCTCGCCCAAGTGCGCGGCCCGTTCCCCAACTTTCACATCTCCGTTTACGCCGAGCGCGGCGACCCGCCCCTGCGCAACGCCACGCTAACAACCATCGCCCCCACGGGGACGATCAGCATCATCGCCGGCTGCTCCAGCGGCATCGAGCCCCTGTTCGCCGTGGCCTATACGCGCCACGTCCTCGACGGCACGCGGCTTGTTGAAGTTAACCCGCTGTTTGAGAAAATCGCCCGCGAGCGCGGCTTTTACTCCGAAGAGCTAATGGCCAAGATCGCCAAAACCGGCCGCGTGGGCGAAATCGAGGAGATCCCCGAGGACGTCCGCCGGCTGTTCGTTTCCGCGTATGAGGTGGAGCCTGTGTGGCATGTCCGTATGCAGGCCGCTTTTCAAAAGCACACGGACAACGCCGTGTCCAAAACAGTTAACTTCCCCGCCCAGGCCACCCCGGAGCAGGTGCGCGAGGTGTTCCTCCTCGCCTATCGCCTGGGGTGCAAGGGGGTAACGGTATACCGCGACCAGTCGCGCTCGGGGCAGGTGCTCTCTGCGGGAAGCGAAGACGCGGCGCCCGAGCTGCGCCGCAAGGTAGAGCGCGCCCTGCAGGTAATGAGCCGCGTGGGCGAGGCCCCGCGGAGCAGTAGCGCGGAGGAGGAAGAGATCTCCCCCTCGCCCGTGCCCATGCCCACGGAGTGCCCCGACTGCGGCGGCGAGCTTACCCCAGAGGGCGGGTGCCTCGTCTGCCGCCGGTGCGGTTTCTCCGAGTGCGCCTAGCCCCGCGCCTATCCTGCCCGCCGCGCAGCACGTTCGCGAGCGCGCAACTCGCGAAGGAATTGTCCCCCTGGTGGTAAAAGATCGCTTGTTGGCATTTTTCCGTGCGAGGTGCAGCGATCGTGCTTCCTCCCCCGCCTGGCCGTCGTGTGCTGATCATGATCTGGGACGGCCTGCGGCCGGACATGGTGAGCGAGCAGACAACGCCCACCCTCGTGGATCTCGCCCGCCGCGGGGTGTGGTTTGAAAATAGCCACTCGTGCTTTCCCACAGACACCAGGGTTAACGCCGCCTGCCTGGCCACCGGCGCGCGGCCCGGGGTGCACGGCGTAGTGGGCAACGAGCTTTACGTCCCCCAAATCAAGCCCCGGGGCACGGTGAGCACTGCCGAACGCGCCACGCTAGAGCGCCTGGCCAAGCTCTCCGGCGGCCGGGCGCTTGACGTGCCCACGATCAGCGAGGTGGTGCAGGACCTGGGGCTAACCGCGGCTTCGGCGGCCTCGGGCTCGGAGGGCACGGCCCTGCTTTGCAACTACGCGCGCGACAGCATTATCATCCACCCCGGCTTTTGCCAGCCCGCGGCGCTCGAAGAGTATATCTACGAGCGCTTTGGCCGCGTTGCTCCGCAGGCGCCCGCGGAGGAGCGCAACCGCTTCGTCGTCGAGGCGTTTGTCCAGCACGTGCTGCCCGAAGTCGAGCCGGAGCTGGCTATTCTCTGGCTCACCACCCCTGACGACGCCCAGCACCGCGCGGGCTTGGGCGCGCCCCAGGCCATGGCCTCCATCCGCGCTAACGACGAGCACCTAAAGAGCGTGCTCGACGCGTTGGAGACCCACGGCCTGCTCGAAAAAACGGACATTATCGTGGGCTCGGACCACGGTTTTTCCACCGTTGCCGGCCAAGTGGGCGTAGAGCAGGCGCTGGCCGACCCCGCCCTCGGCCCCGGCGCGGAGGATATCGTCGTCAGCTCTAGCGGGATCTTTCTCCCGGAGGGCGACGAGGAGCTGCTGCGCGCGGTCGTCGCTCGGCTGCAGTCGCTGGAGGGCGTGGGGGCGATCTGGACGCCGGGGGGTGCGGTGCAGGGAACGCTCGACCGCCGCCGGCTGTTCCCCGACCACGCGCGGGCGCCGAGCGTCGTCTACTCCGCAGCGTGGGACGAGTCCGCCAACGACTTCGGCGTGGCCGGGACGGCGCGCGGCGCGGGCCGCGCGCGCCACGGAACGAGCGCCCTGCGCGACATTCGCAACGTGCTCGTCGCCTGGGGCAAAAGCTTCCGCAAGAACGTGCGCAGCGAGGTGCCCGTGGGGATCATCGACATTGCCCCCACCGCGCTTTGGGTGATGGGCATTAAGCCTCCGCGGAGCATGGAGGGGCGGGTGATCGCCGAGGCGTTGGTCGAGGGGCCGGAGCCGGGGGAGGTTCCCTGGGAGGTGCGGCGCGAGGAGGCCGTGGCCGAAGTGGCAGGCCGGCGCTATCTCGCCTGGGCGGAGTACGCCTGCGTCGAGGGCCGGACGTACCTCCGCCAGGCCGGCGCACGGGGAGGGTAGCGAGGGAACGTGTTCGACGTTATCTCCGTTGGCAGCGCAACGCAGGACGTGTTCGTCAGAACCGAGCTTTCCAAAATCGTAACCACGCGCGACGTGATGAACAGCCACAGCCTGCTCGCCTTCGACTACGGGGCAAAGGTAAACGTGGACGAGGTTACCTTTTGCACGGGCGGCGGGGGAACGAACACCGCGGTGGCCTTTGCCCGGCTGGGCTTGCGCTCGGCGTTTTTCGGCAAGGTAGGCTGCGACGAGGCGGGCGATGCCGTGCTCGCCGAGCTTGAGCGCGAGGGCGTGGACACGTCGTTCGCCGTGCGCAGCACCGAGCACGCCACGGGCTATTCCGTGGTGCTTAACAGCTTTGAGGGCGACCGCACGATCCTCGTCTACCGCGGGGCAAACAGCCACATTACGTTTCGCGACGTTGACCTGGACAAGTTCAAAAACACGCGCTGGATGTATATCTCGTCGCTCTCGGGCACCGCGGCGGAGCTGCTCGACGACTTTGCCTTTTTCTCCGAGGAGCACGGGATAAACCTCGCCCTAAACCCAGGCAGCACCCAGATCCAAATGGGCCTGAAAGGGATGGCCAAGATCCTCAGCGTGGTGGAGATTTTGTTTTTGAACAAGGAGGAGGCCTCGCGGCTCACGGGGATCCAGTGGTCGCGCCGCGTGGTGGACTACGAAAGGTGCACCCTGTGCGGGGCATGCGTCGAGGTCTGCCCCTATGGCCTGTGGTCCATTGTAGACGGCCGCGTGGTCCTCGGCGACGAGCGCAAATGCCGCCGCACGGGCTACTGCATCCGCGCCTGCGTCCCGCGGGCGATCCGCATGGAGCCTTGGGCGAGCAACCTCGACCCGATTATGCTCGCGCTGAAGGCCCTCGGGCCGAAAATTGTTGTCGTTACCGACGGCAACCAAGGGGCGCAAGCCTACGACGGCGAGACGCTCTATTACATGCCCCCCTACTCCGTCCCCGCGGTGGACACCCTCGGCGCGGGCGATGCGTTTGGCGCGGCGTTTACCGCGGCGTTTATCTTGGGCCACGACCTGCCCACCTGCCTGAAGTGGGGCTGCGCCAATGGGGCCTCGGTGGTTACGCACTACGGGGCCAAGCCGGGGCAGCTTACGCGCCAGGCCCTGGAGGAGTTCATCGCCGCCGAGGAGCGCCGCGAGGTCTCCGTCCGCCAGCGGAAGATCGACGAGGACGAAGCGGCGCGCATCGCCGCGGCAGGGCAGTGAGCGACACCCTGGGCTATCGCGGGTACATCATCGACCTCGACGGGACAACCTACCTCGGCGACCAGCCCATCCGCGGTGCCGCGGAGGCCATCGCCGAGCTGCGCGCCCGCGGGGCGCGGGTGGCGTTTGTCTCCAACAACCCGCGCCAGCGGCGCGAGGCCTACGCGCGCAAGCTGCGCGGCATGGGCATCGCCGCGAGCGCGGACGATGTGGTAAACTCCGCCGCGGTAATGGCCTTTTGGCTGCGCGAGCAGGCGCCCGGGGCGAGCGTTTATGTCGTGGGCGAGCCCCCGCTGATCGAGGAGCTAAAGCAGGCGGGCTTTGACGTGCGCGACACCGGCCCGGGGGCGGACTTCGTCGTCCTGGCCTTCGACACAACGTTTACCTACGACAAGCTTAAGCAGGCGCACGACGCGGTGCTCGCCGGCGCGCGGCTGGTCGCGACAAACCCCGATCGCGCCTGCCCCATGCCCGGGGGCGAGCTGCTCCCCGACTGCGCGGCGATTATCGGCGCGGTGGAGGGAGCGACGGGCAGGCGCGTGGAAGTGGTCGTCGGCAAACCCTCGCCGATCATGCTCCGCGCGGCGCTCAGCCGGCTAAACCTTCCCGCGGAGCACTGCCTCATGGTCGGCGACCGCTTGGAGACCGATGTCGCTATGGGCCGCGCCGCGGGCATGGACACCGCGCTGGTGCTTACCGGCGTGACGACGAGAAAAATGCTGCGCGAAAGCGACCTTGCCCCGACCTATGTCGTGGAGAGCATCGCCCAGGTGCCCGCCCTGCGGCGCAAGCGCTAGATGATGAGCGAAGAGCAACAGTTGACGTTTCGCCAGCGCGCGATGTACGGCAGCGCGCAGTTTGGCCTGTCGGCGATTACCGAGGCCCAGCTCTTGCTCTTCTTGTTCTTCTACTCCTCCTCTGCCGACGAGGCCCCCGGGCCGTTTACCACGCGCAAGCTCATCGGCTACGCCATGCTCTTCGGCCGCGTGGTAGACGCCCTCGCCGACCCGCTGGTGGGCAACTGGAGCGATCGCACGCGCACGCGCTGGGGCCGGCGCGTGCCGTTTTTCGCGGGCGGGCTCCTGCCCCTGTGCGCGGTGTTTGTGCTTACCTGGACGCCCCCCGTGCGCGGCGTATCGTGGCTCAACGCCCTCTATGCCGCGGCGCTCTTCGGCGCGTTTAACTTCCTTTACACCCTGGTCATCTGTCCCTATCTCGCCCTAATGCCGGACATCGCGCGGACGACCCCCGATCGCTTGCGCACAATGGCCGCGCAAAGCGTGTTTAACGTGCTTGGCGTGGGCGTGGGGATGGTCGTTCCGTTCTTGCTCGCCGCGCGGCTGGGCTATGTGCCCATGGCGCTCATTTTAAGCGCCGTCGTCTTAGCCTTTGCCCTGCCCACCGTGTTTGGCCCGCGCGAGCGCGAAGAGCCCGAGCCCTCGCGCGCAGGCTTTTTCCAGGCCGTGGCCATGACGCTTTCCAACAAGCATTTCCTCTGCTACATCGCCGCGTTTTCCCTGCAATGGATGGGCCTGCGCATGGTCCTCGCCGCAATCCCCGACTACGTAACCCAGGTCCTCGGCCGGACGCTGCAAGACGCTGCGCTGGTCATGCTCGCCACGCTGGCCAGCGCTTTGGTTGCCTTTGCTTTCGTCCCGGCGCTGGCCCAGCGCTGGGGCCGGCGGCGGGCGTTTGCCGCAAGCTGCGCGGCACTCGTCGTTGTCGTGCCCGCGTTGGCGTTCGTGGGCCTCTTTCCGCCGCTTTCCCCCATGGGCCAAATGGTTGTGCTTATGCTTTTGGCCGGCGTGCCGGCGGCGTTTTTGTTCGTCGTTCCCTATACCATGCTCGCCGACATCATCGAGTACGACGCCGCACGCTGGGCCATGCGCCGCGAGGCGATGTATTTTGGGGTGCAGGGGTTTTTGGTAAAGCTCGCCTGGGGGCTGGCGGGGTTTATTACCGCGCAGCTTTTGGAGTATCTTGGGCCGAGCGCGCGCGTGCCCAACAGCGTGCTTGGCCTGCGCGCGGTGGGGCCGGTGGCCGCGCTGTTTTTCCTCGCTGCTGCGCTGGTTATCCGGCACTATCGCTTAGACGACCGCCAAGCAGGCGAACCGCAGCGCGCCGCCGGGGTTTAGCGTATAGATGGGGCGGGGTGAGAGAAGTGTCCGCGCGGGTAGCCCGCTGCATGCGCTGGGCCGGAGTGTTAGCGGCCATCGCCTGGGGCTCTGCTGCGTTGTGCGAGCAGGGCGACGACCCCGTCGCGCTCGCCGAGGAGGCGATCCAGCTCGCCCAGCTCGCCACGGCCAAGCCCGCGGAGAGCGACGAGCGGTTTGAGCTGCTTAAGCCCGCGGCGGCCCGCGCGCTAGACGCCCGCGGGGCCCTCGGCCTGCGCCCCCAGCCCACCGAGCAAGAGCGCGCCGCGGTAGACCGGGCCATCGGCTACGTCGCCCTTGCCGCGCCGCAGGCGCTGGAGCTTCAGGGCGTGCCCCATTTTTTCCAAAGCAACGATCTTCTCTGCGCGCTTGCCTCCACGCGCATGGTGCTTCATGCCGCCGGTGTGCAGCTCAGCGAGGCCGACCTGCTGCGCATCGGGGGCGAGATGCTCAACCCCCAGGGCCTGCACGTGAGCTTCTTCAGCGCCGTCCTACAATCTCTGGGCCTAGAGGCGATTACCGGCGAAGGCACGGCGCAGCTCCTCCGCTGCGCGCTTGTCGCGGGCCGGCCGGTGGCCGTCTTTCAGCGCGTAACGCCGGAGCGCAACACGCAGCATATGCGCGTTGTCATTGGCTACGACCGGCAGGAAAAAGCGTGGATTACCCTCGATCCCGCGCCCCAGCTCGGCCCGCGCCTGGTGCTCAGCGAGGAGCTTTTTGACGAGCTGTGGAACCTTCCCTGGCGCGAGGATGGCGCCACGCGCTGGTTTGGCCTTGTTTGGCGGATAAAGCAAAAGCAGGCCTAGCCTTCTCCCCGCCGCTGGCGCGGGGCAAGCTTGGGCAGGCGCAGGACAAACGTCGCGTCGTCGCCCGAGGCGAGCTCGAGCGTGCCCCCGTGCTCCTCGGCAATGCGCCGCGCGCAAAACAGCCCCAGGCCGGCGTGCTCGCCCTCGGGCCACGCGCTGTAAAACGGCTCGAAGATCTTCTCCTCGCGCCCCAGGCGCACCCCAAGGCCCGAATCGCGCACGGCAATCGTCCCCCATTCCCCTTCGTCGCCCACCTCGAGGACAATCGTCTTTTCCGCGGCGGGGCCGATCGCCTCAAGGGCATTGGCCAGCAAGCAAGCCAGGGCCTGAATTAGCCGCTGCCGGTCGCCAAACACGCGCGGCGTGCTCGACGTCTTGCGCACCTCCACGCGCACGGCGCCGGTCAGCGCGCGCAGCGCCTCGGCCACTTCCTCGACGATCGTGTTCAGGCTAACAACCGTCCGCCGCCGGCCACGGGTCTGGCTTAGCGCCTCCATTCGCCGGCGGACGAGGTCCAGCGCGCGCGTGTGGCGCACGAGAAACTCCAGGGCCACACGGCTTTGCGCCTGCGCGTCCTCCGCGCGCAAAATTGCCGCGACCGTCTGGTTGCAGTCCGACATTAGCTTGCGCAGGTCATGCACTAGCGAGGCGGCCACGGCCGAGGCTCCGTTGAGCATATGCTCGACCTCGCCAGTGCTGCGCACCGCGGCGGGCGGCTGGGGCTGACTTTCCCGTAGGGCAGCAAGCTCCTCCTCGACAGCCGTGCGCCGGCGGGCGGCCTCGATCGCCGCGGTGATCGAGCTGGTCAGCTCGCCCGCGCCAAACGGATGGACAAGGCAGTCGTCGAACCCCGCGCGCAGGGCCATTATCGGTAGGCGCTCGTCGCCGGGGTGGATCATGAGCACCAGGCCGATGTGCGGGAGCAAGCGGCGAAGCTGCTGGCCGAGCTCGATCCCGTTGAACCCCGCGGAGGGCAAATGCCCGAGGAGAGCGACGTCAAACCCCCGGTTTTCGGCGAGGCTCAGCGCCTCCGCCGTGCCCCCCGCTGCGGTAACCAGGTGCCCGGCGACCCGCGCCGCGTGGACGACGGACTCCGTGCGCTCTACGTCGCCGTCAACAATGAGAAGCCGCCCAATGTGCGTCACAGCGATCCCCCCGGGTTGTCCGAGCCTTTGTCGGCGGCCACGGCCATGGTGCGCCCTTCGTGGAGCAGCGACGCCGCCTCGCGGTGCCCGAGCCGCGCGGCGCGCTCAAACAGCTCCCGCGCGCGCCGCTCTAGCCCGCTCTTGCGATAGCACAGGGCAAGGTCGTAAAGCGTTTGCGCATCGTCGGGAAAGATGGCCAACACGTTGCGCAGGGCGCGCGCGGCAAGGCTCGGCTTGTTGGCCTCGCGCAGGGCCAAGCCAAGCAGCTTCTCCACCCCGACCCACACGCCCACGGTAAACCGCTCAAACGCCATTTGCCGCGCCGCCTCAAGCTGGGCGATCGCTTTGTCGTAGGCCTTTAGGTGAAAGTGCGCGATGGCCAGGCCGATGCGCGCTTTGGTGTCGCGCTCGTTAATGCGCAGGGCCTCGGCGAACTCCAGCGCGGCGAGCTCATAGTAGCCGGCGAGCAGCGAGTCGAACGCGAGCGGAGGCCTGGCCGAAAGCACAAAGCGCTGCGCCGCGCCCAGGGCCATGGCCAGGAGCACCCCCAGCCCCACCCACAGCGCCCACAGCCAGCCTGTCACGTAATACAGAGCGATTAAGCAGAGGACCATGCCGTAGGCAAAAAACCGGCCGCGCTGGCGGGCCTCCGCCTCCTCGCGGAGCATCGCCGAAACAAGCCCGGGGATGGTAAGCACGGAGCGGTCTACATGAAGCAGGCGCAGCACCTCGCGGGGGAGCTCCGGCGCTCTGTCCGCGGGCTCGGTGGACAAAAAATGCTCGCGGCACAGCCGCGCGGCGATGCGCTCGGCATAGGCCCTGCGCAGCGAGGTCCCCAGCCCGGCCATTAGCCCGGCAACCACGGGCAGAGCGCCATAGGACCAGTCCGGGGCAAGCGAGTGCGAGGCGGAGCTGAGGATCTGGAGGAGGCCGTAAACTCCCACGCCCCCCGCGGCAAGCAGCCACCCGCGCCACGCAGCGAGCGCTCCGACAAACACGGCCAGGACAGCGCAGGGAAGCGCGAGGCGGAACAGCGCCGGCTCGCCCGGCCCAAGCCCCGAGCCGCTGAGGTAGTCAATGCCCGCGAACAAAAGAAGCGCTCCCGTGCCTATGGCCAGGTCGCGGTTCACCGAGGTTCAACTCCCGGGCGGCGTAGCACGTTTCGCAGGCAAAGCGGAACATCCTGCCGGCGCTTTCCCCGCCGTACCTAGGGGAATGCTTCGCAGAGAACAGGCCGCTTCCTCTAGCTTTTAGGCCATCAGCCCGTGCGCGCGAAGCAGCCCCTCGTCGCGGAGGATCTCCTCCAGCGCTCCGTCGGCCACGACGCGCCCTTCGTCCAAAATGACCGCGCGCTCGCACAGCTCCGCGGCGAGCTGCAGGTCGTGGGTGGCCACGACGCGCGCCTGGGGGAGGCGGGCGATTGTCTCGCAGAGCATCTTTCGCCCGCGGGCGTCGAGGTTCGTTGAGGGTTCGTCGAGCAGGAGGACGCTGACGTTCATGGAGAGCACGGTGGCTACCGAGACGCGCTTTTTCTCGCCGAAGCTGAGCTGGTGCGGCGGGCGCGACTCATAGCCCTCAAGCCCCACCGCGGCCAATGCTCGTCGGACGACCTCGGGCACCTCCTCGCGCGGAACCCCCTGGTTTAGCGGCCCAAACGCCACGTCGTCGAACACCGTGGGCATGAACAACTGGTCGTCCGGGTCCTGAAACACCATGCCCACCTTCGTCCCCACCAGGCCGCTGACGGGCTCGCCCTCCACGAAGATCTTGCCCTGGACCTCAAGCGCCCCGCAAATGGCCAAAAACAGGGTAGACTTCCCCGCCCCGTTCGGCCCAAGCAGGGCGACCTTCTCCCCGTGGCCCACGGCAAAATTAACGTCGCGCAGCGCCGCTATCCCCCCGGGGTAGGTGAAGCTTACGTTTTCGGCATAGATCGCCCAGCGGTCGTCCACGGTCCGCCCTCCCGCGGCGAATTTTACACGAGCCCCGCCGCCCTGGCCAGCGCGCGTGTTGTATACTGCGCGGGGACCCGAGAACAATGAGCGAGCAGCGTCCGCCAACCGAGGGCAAGGTGGCCTGGGGCGCGGCCACGGTCGCCGGGGCCATTGCCTTGGGCCTGTTCGCCGGCGCGTTTGGGGCGTTTTTGGGCATCGGCGGCGGGGTAATTTTCGTCCCCGCGTTAATCTACCTGTTCCGCGTCTCCCCGCACGATGCCGCGGCAACGTCGCTGGCGATTATTGTTTTTCTCGCGCTTAGCTCGGCGATAACGGACATCGCCGAGGGCACGGCGCGGCTGAGCGTCGCCGGCTACGTAACTGTGGGGGCGGTGATCGGGTCCTACGGGTTGGGCGTGCCGCTTGCGGGGCGGGTTTCGGGCGAGGGGCTAAAGAGGCTGTTTGGCGGCCTACTCTTGCTTGTCGGGTTAAAGATCATCCTCGCCCCGCAGTTTGGCACGAGCCTCGCCCAGCCCACGCCGCTGGTGGCCCTTGCTGGGGGCTTGGCGGCGGGGCTCGTCGCGGGATTCTTCGGCGTGGGCGGGGGTGTTTTGCTCGTCCCCCTGCTGAGCATCGTCTACGGCCTGCCCCAACACCAAGCGCACGCCACGTCGCTGTGCATTATTGTCCCCACGGTTGCCGCGGGGCTGGTTAAGGCCCAGCTTTCGCCTGAGCGCACCGTGCGCTGGCCGCTGGTTTGGGCGGTGGCACCGGCGGCAATGGTTGGCGCGGTGTGCGGCGTGGAGCTGCGCGAGGTGTTTAGCAACGAGCAGTTGCGCACGATTTTCGCCTGGGTCCTCCTCGCCCTAAGCCTGCGCATGATGGGCCTGGGCGAGCTTCTGGGGCGCTCGCTCGGCCGCGCTAGACCCCCTGGGCCAAAGTGACCCGCGCGCATAGCATTAACAGCAACCCGCCCCGCGCACAGCTCGCTCCCCAGCGTAAACAAGAACAGCAGCGAAACGTGAGGAGAAATGTTACGGGAACTTTTTGGTATAGGCGTACCTTAATACCTAATAGATCAGAATGCGGCGCTCGCCCGCGCTTTTGGAGCATGAGCGATGTCCCAAAACAGACCATTGTCACAGCCCAAACAGAAAAACCGCCCCCGGCCAGCGGCTTTGGAGCGCGGGCTGCGCCCGCTGCTTGCCTCACGCCAAGCGGAGAAGGGAGAAGCGGCCCATGGCTTGCGCCTATAAGACCTCCGACGCTGTGGCAATCGCGCTGCATGCCGCGGCCTATCTCGCCGCCAACGGTGGCCGGCTGGCCTCTGCGAAGGAAATTGCCCGGGCCATTTCCGCCTCCGAGGCGCACCTGGCGAAGGTTCTTCAGCGGCTGGCGAAGGCCGGCGTTGTCGCCTCGGTTCGCGGGCCAAGGGGCGGGTTTACTCTGTCCCGCGCGCCCGAGAAGACGCCCCTGCTCGCCGTCTACGAGGCCATCGAGGGGCCGCTTGAGGTCTGCTCCTGCCTTTTCTCCACGCCCATTTGCGGGGGCAAAAGGTGCATTTTTCGCGGGCTTGTTCGCTCGCTTAACGAGCAGGTGCATGAGTATCTCAACCGCACGACGCTCGCCGAGGCTGCCGCTGTATATAGGAGGGAAAACAATGCCTCAGCGCAAGGTCGTGAAAATTGACGAGGAAAAGTGCGATGGCTGCGGGCTGTGCATTCCCGCCTGTCCTGAGGGCGCGCTGCAGATCGTCGACGGCAAGGCCAGGCTCGTTAAGGAATCCTATTGCGATGGCCTCGGCGCCTGCTTGGGCCACTGCCCCCGCGGGGCGATAACCATCGAGGAGCGCGAAGCCGAGGAGTTCGACGAGCGCGCCGTGCACGCCCGGCTTGCCGAGCAGGGGAAGAGCCGCACGCCGGCCGCCCAGCGCGGCGCGGCCGCAGATGTGCCGGCGCCGCCCGCGAGGGCCGCCGGCACCGGCGGGGGGTGCCCTGGGGCGCAGGCGCGCCTGCTGCGCGCACCGCAGGTGCCACACTCCGCAGGCCAGCCGCCATCTGAGCAGCCGCGGGGGAGCCAGCCCGAGCCCGCGCTGGCCAACTGGCCTGTGCAGATCTCCCTTGTGCCCACCCTCGCGCCATATTTCGACGGCGCGCACCTGCTCGTCTGCGCGGACTGTGTGCCCTTCGCCTATCCCCGCTTTCACGAGGACCTTCTCCGCGGGCGCATCGTCGCTATAGGCTGCCCCAAGCTCGACGACGGCGCCTTTTACCGCGACAAACTGGCCGAGATTTTTCGGGAAAACAACATTGCCTCGGTCGCCGTGGCGCACATGGAGGTCCCCTGTTGCTTTTCCCTGGTGCAGGTTGTGCACGAGGCGCTGGCCGCCTCGGGCAAAGACCTCCCCCTCGCCCTCGTTAACGTGGGGATAGACGGGGAGATCCGCCAGATAACCAACCTGCGCCCTGGGGAAACAGAAAACCACGCGCGGCCGGCCCCTTCTCGCGCGCCGGGCGAGCAGCGCGCGGCGGGCCGATAGCGCGGGGAAACGGAGGTGGCGCCGTGGCAGAGAGCGACAGCGAGCAGCACGCGCAGCTTCTTGGCCGCGTGCTAAATCTCGCCGGCCTGGTAGACTATCAGGAGGCGGCCATTGTCAGCAGAACGCTGGTGGACAAGCCCGCGGGAACGATAACCCTGTTCGCCTTCGACAGCGGGCAAGCGCTCAGCGAGCACACCGCGCCCTACGACGCCCTGGCCTATCTGCTCGAAGGCGAAATGGAGGTCACCCTCGCCGGCGCGGCGCACCCCCTGCGCGCGGGCGAAATGGTGCTCATGCCGGCAAACGTCCCCCACGCCTTGCGCGCGAGCGAGCGAGCGAAGCTGCTGCTGGTAATGGTCCGCGGCTAGCGCGGCGTTAGGCGCTACTTGGCCACGAGGTAGAGCACGGCGCTGCCCGCAAACGGCGCGGTAAACTGCACCTTGCGCCCGCCGGGCACGGGCGGGTCCTGGGTTGCCTTGCCCGTGGCTGGGTTAAACCACTCCACGGAAACCTCGCCGCGCGCCGCAGAAAGGTCCACGGTAACCTTTCCCCCCTCGGGCAGAAACACCAGATACTCCTTGCCCGGGTTGGCCAGGCAATAGCGCGTCGAGGCCAGCTCGTTGTGGGGAACGGCGCGCACGAGATCCATGCGCTCTGCGTAGCGCCGCGTATAGCCGAGGTTTTTGCGAATCGGCTCCCACTTTGGGTCGAGGGTGGGGAGGTTTGTTAGGTGGTTCGTCCACGTGGTTTTCTGCTTGGCCTTGTCCTGCGGTTCGACCTCGCGATAGGGGTCCATAAACAGCGGGTTCATCCCCCGGCAAAACGTCTTCCACACCCACTGCACGCTGCCCCCGATGCCCCACAAATGGTCGGTATCGGAGAGGATAACCTTTGACCCGTCGGCAGCGGGCGGGTCGTCGCGATAGCCGCCCGCGGGGTTAGGGGAGATCCAATCCGCGGGGCTGGCAAAAAGCGCCTCGTTTGTCCCGCGAAACTCCTTAATCCGGCAGAACTGAAAGGTCATTCCCACGGGGTGCTGCTTGGGCTTGGTCTTCTCGTAGTCGTGGATGAAGTTGATCATGTGATACTGCCACTCGGTGGAGTACGACCCGCTTTCGTTGGCGATCTCATAGAGCACGTTGTCTAGGTCGTTAACCGTGTCGATGACCTTGCGCACATAGGCCTCTTGGATGGCAGTAACGGCGGGGATTTGCAGGGTGTGGATCTCCAGGCCGCGGCCGTCGCGGTTTGGGTCGCCATCGATGCCGTTGATGTTGTTATTTACGTTAAACGGGTGGCCATTCCAACACCAAGGCTCGAGCGAGGCGTGCAGCCCATGGCCCTCAAACAGCATGATCGAGACATATATGCCCCGCTTGCCCGCGGCCTCGACGCGGGCGCGCAGGCGATCGAAGTAGGCCTGGTTAAACTTGCTTAGGTCGAATTTCGGCTTGCCATCGAGGGCCTTCCCCGGCCCCGTGCGCGGCCAGGGGAACGGTTCGGCATAGGTCAGCCGCCCGTCGTAGCTATACGTCGTCAGCTCCCACGTCCACAGGCGGATAAAGTTGTGGTTGTGCTGCTCAAGGAAGTTCAGGTATTTCTCAAAGTCAAACTTCGGCGGCGGATCGCTGCGCCCCATGTCCTTAAAGTTCGTCCACGTATGGGCGCCGGTGAGGTAGATCGCTTTCCCCGACCCATCGGTAAAATAGCGGCCGTTTTGCGGATGCGGGCGCAGCGGGCCGGCCGCTGGGGCGGCGCCGGCCTCCTGCGCAAGTAGGGAAGCAAGCAGCAACAAACACACCCCCAAGCAGAGCAGCATCGCGGCGAGCTTTCCCCGCTTGGTCACCTAGCTCAGCCCCCTTCGCTTGGGCAAAAATCAACAACGCGCACAGTGCGCCGAATAACCTCAACGCTTTGCCCGCGAAAAGCGCCCGTGGGCGGTTCGTTGTTCCCCGCGTGCCGCTGCCATTCCTCCACCGCTGCCCGGCGAGCGCTTGACTTGCCCCGCGCGCTGTGGGAGATTCGCGCAAAGCGAGGAATTATCATTCGCTCGCAGAAGTACCGAAAACAAAACGCACAGGCGCAGGGGTTGTGCAGGGGCGTGCGCTGCGCGGCCGAGGGCACGCGGCCTCGTCCCGCCCCAAGGAGGTGCAGGCAGATGAAGCGCATAAGTCGGCGCGATTTCCTCAAGCGCACGGCGCAGACGGCGGCGGGTGTCGCGGCGACGATTACCTTTCTCCCCAAAGGCCTGGCCCAGGGCGCCAACGAGACGATCGGCGTTGCCGTTATGGGCATCCACGGCCGAGGCATGAGCCACATTAACGAATTTATCAAAATCAAGCAGGCCCGCGTTGTTGCCCTTGTCGATCCCGACCGCAGCCTGTTCGACTCGCGCTGCAAAATGGTCGAGGACAAGCAGGGCGACCGGCCCAAGTGCTACGAGGACATTCGCGATGCGCTGGCCGACAAAAACGTCGACGCCGTATCCATCGCCACGCCCGACCACTGGCATGCGCTGGGGACGATCTGGGCCTGCCAGGCGGGCAAGGATGTATACGTGGAAAAACCCTGCTCGTGGTGCATCCGCGAGGGGCGGAAGATGGTCGAGGCGGCGGAGAAGTATAAGCGCATCGTTCAGGTAGGGACGCAGAGCCGCTCTAACCCTAAAGTGCGCAACGCCATTGCCCGGCTGTGGGCGGGGCAGATCGGCAAACTGTACATGGCCCGCGGGCTGTGCTATAAGCCGCGGCGGTCGATTGGCATTAAAGGCACGGCCGAGCCCCCGCCGCACCTGAACTGGAACCTGTGGCTCGGGCCGGCGCAGGAGCGGCCCTATATGCCGAACTTCGTCCACTACAACTGGCACTGGTTCTGGGACTTCGGCACGACCGACCTGGGCAACCAGGGCGTGCACCAAATGGACATCGCCCGCTGGGGCCTGCGCAAGGGCCTGCCTGTGAAAGTGCACTGCGTGGGCGGCCGCTTCGGCTACAAGGACGAGGGCGAAACCCCCAACACGCAGGTCGCCACATATGAATATGAAGACGGGACGCTCCTCGTGTTCGAGGTTCGCGGCCTGCCCACGAACGACGAGGCGGGGGCGAAGATCGGCGACTTGTTCTATGGCGCCGAGGGCTGGATGTCCTCCGGCGAGGGCTATCAGCCGCGCATCGGCTACGACGGCAAGGGCAAGGCTAAGAGCGAGAGCGAGCTGAAGCTTGATCCCGTCGGCGGAAACGGCGACTCCAACCACTTCCAGAACTTCATCAACTGCGTAATCAGCCGCCGCCGCGAGGATCTTAACGCAGACATCCTCGAGGGCCACCTCTCCGCGGCCCTGTGCCACCTGGGGAACATCTCCTATCGTCTGGGGCGCAAGCTGACGTTCGACCCCAAGACGGAGACGTTCCCCGGCGACGACGAGGCGAACAAGCTGCTTACCCGTGACTATCGCGAGCCGTTCGTCGTCCCGGACGAGGTTTAGCGCGACAAGCGCCAAGGGCAAAACCGAGGCGGTGTTTGGAGGCAGCGAACGATGAGCGACAACAAACTAAGCCGGCGCGATTTCGTAAAGCGCTCCGTGGTGGGCGCGGCAGGGGTCGCCGTGGGCGCGACCATTTTGGCCAAGGGCCTGGCCCGCGGGGCAAACGAGACCATCGGCGTCGCCGTTATGGGCATCCACGGCCGAGGCAAAGGCCACATCAACGCCTACCTGGGGATAAAGGGCGTGCGCGTCGTCGCCCTTGTCGATCCCGACCGCAGCCTGTTCGACTCGCGGAGCAAAATGGTCGAGGACAAGCAGGGCGACCGGCCCAAGTGCTACGAGGACATTCGCGACGCCCTTGCCGATAAGAACGTAGATGTCGTATCCATCGCGGCGCCGGACCACTGGCACGCGTTGGGGACGATCTGGGCCTGCCAGGCGGGCAAAGATGTATACGTGGAAAAGCCCTGCTCGTGGTGCATTCGCGAAGGGCGGAAGATGGTTGAGGCGGCGGAGAAGTATAAGCGCATCGTCCAAGTGGGCTCGCAGTGCCGCTCGGAGAGGGGCACGCGCGAGTGCATCGCCCGCCTGTGGGCCGGGGAGATCGGCAAGCTATACATGGCGCGCGGGCTGTGCTACAAGCCCCGCGGGTCGATCGGCGTTAAGGGCACGGCCGAGCCCCCGCCGCACCTGAACTGGAACCTGTGGCTCGGGCCGGCGCAGGAGCGGCCCTATATGCCGAACTTCGTCCACTACAACTGGCACTGGTTCTGGGACTTCGGCACGGCCGACCTGGGCAACCAGGGCGTGCACCAAATGGACATCGCCCGCTGGGCGCTAAACAAGGGCCTGCCCGTTAAAGTGCACTCCGTCGGCGGCCGCTTCGGCTACAAAGATGAGGGCGAAACCCCCAACACCCAAGAGTGCACGTTTGAATACGAAGATGGGACGATCCTTGTGTTCGAGGTCCGCGGCCTGCCCACGAACCGCGAAATGGACGTGAAGATCGGCAACCTGTTCTACGGCTCCGAGGGCTACGGGTCGATCCCGTTCCACGGGAGCATGAAGACGGGCATCGGCTACGACGGCAAGGGCAAGCCGCCGGAGGGGCTGAAGCTGCCCGACGTGGGCGGCGCGGGCGTGGCCAACCATTTCCAAAACTTCATCGACTGCGTGCGCAGCCGCCGCCGCGAGGATCTTAACGCAGACATCCTCGAGGGCCACCTCTCCGCGGCCCTGTGCCACCTGGGGAACATCTCCTATCGTCTGGGGCGCAAGCTGACGTTCGACCCCAAGACGGAGACGTTCCCCGGCGACGACGAGGCGAACAAGCTGCTTACCCGCGACTATCGCGAGCCGTTCGTCGTCCCAGACAAGGTCTAGTCGCAGCGCCCGCGGAGGCGGAGCACGCCCCGGGGGCGTGTTGCGTGCCTCCCGCGGCGTCGCGCCTGCGCAGAGGAAAGGAGCGCAACATATGGAAAGCACCGGCCAAGGCGTGGCTTGTTCGGCTTTTCTCTGGGCCGCGATGGTTCTGCTTGTCGCGAGCGCCTGCGCCGCGCAGGAGCAGTGGGTTATTTTTCAAGGCGGCCAGGGCCCAGGGCGGGGCAAGCACATCGTGTTCGTCGTCGGCGACGATGAATACCGCTCCGAAGAGTCCATGCCCCAGCTCGCCAAAATTCTCGCCGTGCGCCACGGGTTTAAGTGCACCGTCCTTTTCGCGATAAACAAAGACGATGGAACGATCGACCCCGCAACAAAGGACAACATCCCCGGCCTTCAGGCGCTGCAAACGGCGGACTTAATGGTTATCTTCCTGCGCTTTCGTGAGCTGCCCGACGAGCAGATGAAGTACATCATCGACTACGTAAACTCGGGCAAGCCGATCGTCGCCCTGCGCACCTCGACGCACGCCTTTCGCTATACCAAAAACCTCAACAGCCCGTACGCCAAGTACAGCTTCCAGAGCAAAGACCCCGAGGGCGGGTTTGGCCGCCTTGTTCTCGGTGAGACGTGGGCCGGCCACTACGGCAGGCACAACAAAGAGAGCACCCGCGGGGTCGTCGCCAAGGGCATGGAAAACCACCCTATCGTGCGTGGGGTGGAGGACATTTGGGGGCCCTCTGACGTCTACAACATCACCACGCTGCAGGGCGACTGCCAGCCGATTATCATGGGTGTGGTGCTTAGCGGAATGAGCCCCGACGACAAGCCTAACCCGGAAAAGCCGCCCAAGCCCGTGGCCTGGATAAAGACGTACACGGGCAGCGCGGGCAAGGCCGCGCGCGTATTTGTAACCACCATGGGGCACGCCGGCGACTTCTTCTCCGAGGGGTTTCGGCGGCTGCTCGTTAACGCTTGCTACTGGGCGCTGGGGATGGAGGACCAAATTCCAGAAAAGGCGAATGTAGATTTTGTCGGCGAGTATAACCCTAACCCCATTGGCATCGGGAGGCACAAGAAGGGAATAAAGCCTGGGGATCTCAGGCTTCGCTAAAGCTCATCGGCAGCGGAAGTGCGGAGGGCGGCAGGCGCCATGCCTGCCGCCCTCGCGCCTCGGTCCCCTGTGGGACAAACAGCAACCGGCAGCGGACTTCTAGGAGGAAAACGATGGACCGACGGCAGTTTGTTCGCGAGATTCTCGGCGGGCTCGCCGGCTCGCTTGTCGCCGCCAAGGCCTATGCCCAAAAGCCACGCCCGCGCCCGAACATCCTGTTTATGTTTACCGACCAGCAGCACCTGCGCGCGATGAGCGCCTATGGCAACCCACACCTGCACACCCCGGCGATGGACAGCATTGCCGCGGCGGGCGTGCGCTTTGAGCTGTCCTATTGCACCTTTCCCCTGTGCTCGCCCTCGCGCAGCAGCCTGCTCACCGGGCGCATGCCTCACGAAACCGGCGTGCGCTGGAACGGCATGGCGCCGGATAGGGCGATCGCCAACATGGGGCAGGTGTTCCGCGCGGCGGGCTATCACACGGTGTGGGGTGGGAAGTGGCATCTTCCGCGCTACATCCCGCGCCCGGGCGACACGGTAGGGTTCGACTTCCTCATCGGCGGGCACAGCCTGGGGGCGAAGATGGACGACCCGCTGGGCGAGGCTTGCGCCCAGTTCCTCCGCCAAAGGCCCAAGCAGCCGTTCCTCCTTGCCGCCTCGTTTATGAACCCGCACGACATCTGCTCGTGGATTCGCGCGCACAAAGAACCGCAGGCGCACCCCGAGGTCGAGCAGTATCCGCCTCTCCCGCCAAACTTTAACGTCGACCCAAACGAGCCGCAGTATGTAAAAGAGTGGCGCGAGAAGGGATTTGGCCTTGGCTCGCAGGCCGTGGCCATCGCCGCGCGCTGGACCCCCGAGCACTGGCGATATTACCTCAGCGCCTACTTGCGCTTCTGCGAGATGGTCGACCGCGCCGTGGGCAAGGTTCTCGCCGCCCTGCGCGAAGCCGGGCTTGAGGAGCAAACGCTCATTGTGTTTACCAGCGACCACGGCGAGGGAATGGCCGCCCACCGCTGGGTCCAGAAAACCTCGTTTTATGAGGAGGCAAGCAAAGTCCCGCTAATCTTCGCCTGGAAGGGCGTTACCCCGGCGGGCGGCGTAGACCGCACACACCTCGTCTCGGGCATCGACATCCTCCCCACAATGTGCGACTACGCGGAGATCGAGCCCCCCGCGGGCGTGCGCGGAATAAGCCTGCGCCCGTTTATCGAGGGGCGCGAGGCGCGCGGGCATGAGTTTGTTGTGGGCGAGATCTCCCGCTTCGGCATACGCGAGCGCCAGGGGCGAATGCTGCGCACCAAGCGCTATAAGTACATTGTGTTTAACGGCGGGGAGAACCCCGAGCAACTGTTTGACCTTAGCCAAGACCCGGGCGAGACGCGCAACCTCGCCCGCGAGCCGGCCGCGGCGGGCATTCTGCGCGAGCACCGGGCGCTGCTCGCGCAGTGGATCGCCGACACGGGCGACGACTTTGTCCCGCCCGCCTAGCTGCCCTCTAGCTCGCCCGCTTTGCGTTTGCGCCCCCGCGGCGGCCGGCACCGCGAGAGCGCCCGGCCGCGGGGGGGCAGACTCTGCCAGGGCTAGCTACGCCCGCTCGGCGGGCGGCTGCTACTGCTCCCCCGGCTGCCACTCGTAAGCGCCGATATCCACGGGCGGGTTGCCCGCCGCGGGGCCGTTTTTTGCCTGCACTGCGTCGCAGCGGGGGCGGCCTGCGGCATCTCGCTGCGGAATGTGCAGGGCGGCCAAGCCCAGCTCCCTAAGCCGCGCTAGTTGCGCCTGCTCAAACGGGGGCATGCTGCCTAGCCAGCGGCGGAGCAGCGCGCTCACCTCAGCGGAGGTCAGCCCGCCCTTGCCGGCATCTATGCACGGCGAACCTGAGCGCAGGCGAAAGTCGCCGCGCTCGGGCGCGACGAACAGCGGGTCCGCGGCGATGTTCCCTTCGCCAGGGTAGCCCCCTTGAACGTCGCAGTAAGCGACATTTGGCTCGTCCTCGTGCCAGGAGCTTAAGGAGAGAGGGCCATAGGGTGTGCTGTTCGCCCAGAGGATGCAGTTAATGAGCGCCGGAGCGGGTCCTGGCGTGCCTGCCCTGTGCGTCCCGTTATACAGCGCGCCGCCCAAGTCGCCCGCGCGGTTTTGAGCAAGCGTGCAGTTAATGAGAATCGGCGAGGAGCCGCCGTCGTTGGCCAACGCGCCGCCGCGCACGCGCGCGAAGTTTTCAAAAAACACGCAGTTTAGGAAAATCGGCGACGAGCCAAAGTCGTTGTAGATCGCTCCGCCTTTGCCCATCGTCGCGTTGCGCAGAAAAAGGCAGCGTTCAAACACTGGGTGCGCGCCCAGGTCGTTGGCCACGGCGCCCCCGCGAACGTTCTCGCTGCCGCTGCGCGTGCCGTTTTCGGAAAACGTGCAGTTGACCACCTTGGGGCAAGAGCCAGACGCGTTATACATCGCGCCGCCCTTTCCCGCGAAATTCCCCACAAACCGGCAGTTGGCGACCACTGGCGAAGCGCGGAAGTTATACATTCCCCCGCCGCAGCGCCGTGCCCCGAGCTGGCTTAGGATGATCTCTGGGGTAATGTGCTGCCCGCCCGCGCCGCGTGGGGCAAGCGGCCCCGCGCCGAGCATCGGTCGGCGCGCCCCGCGGCCACCAAAGCCTGCCCGGTCGTGCGCGTTGCCCCATGTAATGACAAAGCCGTCGAGCACCGCGCCATCCGCTCCGATAACCACGTGATAGCAATTGTCGCTAAGCTCGCCCGGGCGCCCAATGTCTCCGCTGAGCACGGTGCGCTGCGCCTTCCAGTTGCGCTCGGCGCGGCTTTTTTCCGTCCCGCGAAAGCCTCCATAAAGCTCTACCCCGGGCCTAAGGTAAAACGCCGCCGCGCGGTCGGCCTCTCCGCTCGGGCGATAGGTCCCCGCGGCAACCCACACTTCGTCGCCGCCCGCGGCGGCCGCGGCGTCGATCGCCTCCTGCAGCGAGGCAAACGCCGTGGCCCACGACCGGCCATCCTGCCGGCCGGCGACGTTGTCGGCGTTGACGTAAACAACGGCCCACGCCCCAGAGCAAGCGAAAAGCGCACCGCATAGCGCCACTGCTAGCCTTTGCCCACCCATCGCGCCCACCTATGGCAAGCGGCTAAGCACCGCCGAGGTCTCGTCGCAACTGACATCGCTCTCGCCCGCGCCGGCGGAGTTGTTTTCAAAAGCGCAGCCGACAATTTCTGCGCGCACGTGGTAGTCATTGCTTATTGCTCCGCCGCCCTGGCCTGCGAAGTTGCCCGAGAACGTGCAGCTAACGATGCTCGGCGTGCACTTGTTAAAGTTAGCCACTGCTCCCCCGCGCAGCCTGGCGCGATTGTTCTCGAAGCGGCAGCCGGCGATGCGCGGGCTCGTATGGCCGATTTGCGACGCCGCGTCGTCCGTATAGATCGCCCCGCCGTAGCCGTCGCTTGTGTTGTTGCGAAACACGCACTGTTCAATTTCCGGCGAGGAGCCGTAGTCGTTGAAAATCGCCCCGCCGCGCAGCGTGGCGTGGTTGCTCGCGAAAGTGCACCGGCGAATTGCGGCGTTTGAGCCGTCGCGGTTGACGATTGCCCCGCCGCTTTGCGCGCGGTTTGCGGAGAACGTGCAGTTGGCCATCGTCGGGCAGGCGTCGTCGTAGTTATAGATGGCGCCGCCCTCGCGGGCGAAGTTGTTGGAAAACGTGCAGTTTATTATCGCCGGCGAGAAGCCCGCGTGCTGCTCTTCCCTCGCGCTAGGGCCGCGGCGCGGCCGGCCCGTTCGCTGGAGAACGAACCCGCGGCGATAGTTAACCATCCCCCCGCCCTTGCCGTCGTAGCCCGTGCCGTTAGCATTGCCGTTGGCGATTACAAAGCCGTCGAGCAGCGCATCGTCGGCCCCAACGAGCACGTGATAGCAGTTGTCGCTCGGGTCGCCTGGGCGGCCGATGTCGCCGCTGAGGATTGTCGCGTTGGCGCCTGGGTCGCGCTGTGCGCGCGTGCGCTCGCCGCCGGCAAAGCCGCCGTAAACCCTCACGCCCGGCTTAAGCACAAACGACGCGCTGCGCTCGCCCCCGCTCGTCGGCTTATATACGCCCTTGGCGACCCAAACCTCGCCCCCGCCTGCTGCAAAAGCGGCGTCGATCGCCTCCTGCAGCGAGGCGAACGCCGTGGCCCACGATCTCCCGTCCCACGGGCCTTTCGTATTCTCGGCGTTTACGTAAAAGACAACCCCTTCGCCCGCCCCAGGCAGGGCAAGCGCAAGCAACACCGTCGCCAGCAGGCAGACCCACTTCGCGCGCACCGCACCATCTTTCCAGAACACCATCGCTGCCTTTCTGACTGCCGCGGAGGAGAAAAAGTTCTCCCTGTGCGGGCCTGTCTGCAACAATCCGCAAGGACAACGGCGCGCACAGCGCGAAACGCCCTCCACCAAACCATACGGAGAAGGACACAACGCCCGGCGGCAAACCTCCGGGCGCCGAGGAGGGAGCGCAATGAGCCCCAAGCTGAGCCGCAGGGACTTTCTCAAAGCAACGGCAACAGGCTGTGCCGCATGCCTAGGCTATGGCGCAAGCGCCGCAGCGCGGGCCGCCCCGCAGCCCTGGTTGCCCGCGCACAGGAGAGCGCCCGCGCCCGTGGGCCGGGTGTATCTTGCCCGGCCGCGCGCAGGCTGGCCTAACCCGGCGCGCAGCATTCAGCGCGACCTGCGCGAAATCGAGCGCGAAATGGCCCGGCTCGAGCGCGAGCTGCGCGGGATAAGGTTCGTCGACGCGGGGCTTGTCACAAACGCCGCCCAAGCTGCTGCCGCGCGGGAGAAGCTGCGCGGCGTTGCGGGAATCGTCGCCGTGCACATGAGCTTGGGCACGGGCCCGCTGCTCGGCGAGCTGTTGGCCCTGGGCCGCCCCACGGTGCTCTTCTCCCTCCCTTACTCCGGCCATGAGTGGACCACCGTGGCCGCGCTGCACAAGCGCGGGGCAAACGTCGATCTCGTGGCTACGAGCAGCTTCGCGGACCTTCTCTCGCCGCTAAAGGCGTTTCGCGCGCTGCACTATTTGCGCGGGGCAAAAATCCTCCTCGTGCACAACCGCCCGCCGAACAGCGAGTACGTTGCGCGAATTCGGGAGAAGTTTGGCACGGAGATCAAACCCATCGGGCTGGACCGGCTAAGCGCGGCATTTCGCGCCGCGGACCAATCCCTCGTCGAGCACGACGCCCAGCGCTGGATTGCCGAGGCGGAGAGGA
>CAZMGT010000026.1:0-21059 GCA_964565895.1 uncultured Armatimonadia bacterium | reverse complement strand
CGTCGAGCCCAGCCGCGAGGACATCGCCAAAGCGGCGCGGATGTATATCGCCATACGCGACCTGCTGCGCGAGGAGGATGCGGACCTAATTGCCATAAACTGCCTGGGCATGGGGCTTATCGGCCGCGGCTTGGCCTATCCCTGCCTCGGCTTTTCGCGGCTGAACAGCGAGGGCCTGGGCGGCATCTGCGAGGCCGACCTGCCCTCGAGCATGACCTATCTTATGTTTCAGTTTCTCAACGAAAAGCCCGGGTTTGTCAGCGACCCCGTCCTCGATTTCTCAGACAACGCGGTAATCCACGCCCACTGCGTCTGCGCGCTGAACATGGATGGCCCGGAAGGCGAGCAGTGCCCATATATCATCCGCAGCCACCTCGAGGACCTGCGCGGGGCGTCGCTTCAGGTAAAGCTGCGCGTGGGGCAGGAGGTAACCGTGGCCAAGCTCGTGGGCGACCACACCATGCTCCTCTCCACGGGCACGATCGTAGACAACCCAGATGTCGACCGCGGCTGCCGGACAAAGGTGAAAACGGTTGTCCGCGGGGTGCGCAAGATGGCCGAAAACTGGCACTTTGGCCTGCACCGCGTGCTCTTTTACGGCAACCAGATGGAAGACATCGCGCGGCTGTGCCGCTATTTGGGGATAGACGTGGTGCACGAGGGCGAGGACGAGGTCACCCCGCCGCCGGAGCAGCTCGTAACAGACAGCCGCGTTTACGCCTCGCAGGCGAAAATTTAGGCCGGCCCGAACCGAGCCGGCCCGCAAAAGCTGCTCGCTGCGCGTCTGGCGCTAGCCTTGATAGTGCACCCACATCGGCGAGCCCCAGGCGATCTGCCCGTCTTCCTGCTGCACGCGGACGTAGTAATAGCTCACCCCGGGCTCGGCCTTTAGGTCCTCGTATTCCAGGTCCACCGTTGACCCCTGAGGGTCCACCGTGTAGACGTAGGTATTGTTCTTGATCACGTCCACCTTGGCGATCTCCGCCGTCCCCCGAATGTGGATCTTCAGCCGCGGGCGCTGGTTTGTCGTAAACTCGTCGCCCATGAAGTGCTCGCCAATGCGCACCTCGAGGATGATGTTGTCCGTCGCCCCATAGGTGTGGCGCTTACGAATGGCCTCGATAATCCCCTTGCGCGAGAAGTCGTCGGTGTAGACCATGGCATAGGAGATGTGCGTTGAGCCGTGGTCGGAGCTGGCGATAATTCCCAGGCGATAGCCCTTCGCCCAGGCATTCCAGACAAACCCCGCCTCGCGATAGCCACCCGGGGCGTCGTCGGGCGAGGCCGCCCGCGGGGCCCCCTTGTGCTCATAGGACTTCCGGCAGCCTTGGAAGATCTCCACCACGGGCTCGACCTCGGGGTCGTTGTCGCGCCAGTCCGTGCCCATGTTCGTCGCCGAGGTGTGGGAGATGCAAATCGCCCCGAACTTGCGCAGATACTCATAGAGCAGCTTCGTGTCGTTCTCGAGCACGTCGCCGCAGCCAATCCCCGGCCGCGGGGGCCGCATGGTGGACTTTGTGAAAAACGAGATTACCGGATACCCGCGCCGAGCGTAGAACACATTGCGGTGCCCGTTGGGGTAGCTCACGCTCCGCTCATAGCCATACAGCGGGACGTAGCGCCCGGGGACATGGAACAGGTCGGCGAGCTTCTGCGTATACCACCACCAGTAGGGATAGTCGCCGCCCCCGTTGTGGTCGGTGGTTGCCCCGAAGTCCATCGCCGCGGCGTCGAGCATGTAGCGGTAGTGGTTAAACATCGACCCGTCCAGCCCGCCGCCGCTGTCCCAGGAGAGCTCCTGATGGCGGTGCAGGTCGCCGCGCACGATGCGGTGCTCCCTGCCGCCGATGATCGTGCGATAGGCCCTGATCGCCGCGACGTCTTGGGCTTCGTGCGGGTGCCCGGGCTTAACGACGATCGGCTCCGGGGGCGTGGGGTCCTGCAGCTTGGGCTCGACGAACGGGCCCACGGGCTCGATAAACCCCGCGTAGACGTCGTTGTGCACGGGCTTGTGCGGGTTAGAGTACTCCCGCCGGTCGGTCTGCCAAGCGACCCACACGCGGCCGTCGGGGCCGGCGGAAGCGCGGGGGAACTCGCCGTTGCGGCCCCAACAACTGGGGAGCAAAATGGCCGGCGCCCAGCGGTCGCCCTGGTAGTAGGTTAGGTACTCCTCCCAAAAGTGGCGGATGCGGATGCGCGGGGCCTTGCCTATACGCGCGCTGCCCTTGTGCCGAAACATGACCCACAGCCGGCCCTCGCTGTCGCAGAACAAAAACGGAAGCTGGCAGTGGTGCCGCTCGCTCTCGGGCAGGCAGGTATGAATGTCGGCGACAGGCTCCTTGGCCTGGCCGTTGATATAGCACCTAATCCCGAGCATCCGCGAACGATACAGGTTTACCCCAGGCTGGTTGGCGCGGATCGTATGCCCCTGATCTTTGCCCCAGTTGGGCTCGCCGATGTCCCAGGCGACCCACACGCGGTCTTGCCCGTCGCAGGCCACGCTGGCGTGCGCCTCAAACCGCGGCGTGGCCGCCACGGGGACGACCGGCGAGAGCTTGCCGTTGTCGTAGCTGCGGAGGAACACATCGAAGTTCCCGTTGGCATACGAATCCCACACCACGTGGGCGCGGCCCGCGCTGTCTACAGCGACGGAGGGGTCCCAGTCGTCGGCGGGGTCCTCGCTGATGCGCACGGGCTCGCCCCACTTCTGCCCGGAAAGGCGCGCGAGGAAAATATCCGAGTTGTCGCCCCGAAAGCCCTGCCACACCAGCCACAGGTTGCCCTTCTTGTCGCGGGCAAGGAAGTGGTTAATGTCCGGCAGGGGGTCGGTAGTAATGCGCACCAGGTCGTGCCAGCGGTCGCCCTCGAGCGCGCGGGCGTAGATGTCCCAGTTGCCGTTAACCTGCATCCCCCATACGACCCAGACCAGGCCCTGGGCGTCAACCTCCACCTGGGGCTTCCACACGTCGCCCGACGCCCCGGGGACATAGGTAAACGCCTTCCACTGGCCCTCGGTAAACCGGCACAGGCGGACGTCGTCCCGCGTGCCGTTAAACGCTACCCATACGGCCCACGCCCCGCCGTTGGGGTCTGCGGCAATGTCCGGAAAGTCGTCCTCGGTCCATTCGTCGGTGAGCAGCACCGAGCGGGGCAGAGCGCGCACCTGCACCGCGCCGCCGAGCTCCTCGCGGATCTCGCCCAGCTTCAACGCGGCGAGGTCCACGGAGAACTCGCCCTGCTTGGTGGTTACGGTAACCCGCGCCGCAGGGCCGGCCAGGCCGTAGATTTGCACGCCCACGGGCTCCACGTTGGACATCTTCCCCTGCTCCGCCCTGCGCAGGGGGAAGGTATGGCTCGAGGCCTTCCAGGCCACCGTGGAGAGCACGGCATCGCCGAACTTAAACTTATAGCCCTCGACACGCGTAATCTGCCCCTGGTCAATGCTCACCTGCCCGTCCCACGCCGTGGGCTTTTGGTCTTTGTGGCCCATAGTTACGAGCAGGGTAAACGGCTTGCGGTTCTGCTGGGCGAAGCACAGCCCGGCAGCGACCAGGGCAAACAGCAAAACCATCGCGACAAGGCGCGTGCGCCAGGCGTAACTCATTCCCGCACCTCCGAGATCGAGCTGCTTATACAGCGGAATAATGCCTGGGGTTGCTTCTTTCGCTCGGCGAAAAAATCCTGCCCACACGCGCTAGAGGACGATCTCCGCGCGCTTTGCGTCAAAGCGGGCGAGCTTTCTCTCGCGCAGCGACAGCACGCCCATAATGAGCGCCGTCTGCACCCAAAGCGCGGTGTCCACATCGCTGCGGGGCTGCTCGCGGGTGCGCACGCAGCGGACGAAGTCGCGCCAGTGCTCGAGCACGGAGCCCGGGCGGGTGCGAGCGATCTCTTGCTTTTGCTTCTTCGACCCCTGCGCGGGGTAGACGACGATTCCTTTGCCCTCGAACGAGATCGTGCCCTCCGTTCCGCGGACCATCGTGGTAATCCCCCGGGCGTTGGCCAGGGTGCACATAAGGGTTATCGTGAGCTTCTCTGGGTAGTCGATGAACATATTGAACGTATCGGGCACCTCGCGCAGGCCGTCATAGTGAAACTTCCCGCCCGCCGCGGAGACGGTCGCCGGAAAGCGCACGCCGAGGACCTTCACCAGCGGCGTAAGCGTGTGCGGGAAAAGGTCCGTAGAGGGCCCGCCGGCATAGTCCCAGTAAAGCCGCCATTGGAAAAAGCGCGAGACGTTAAACGGACGCTTGGGGGCGTCGGCGAGAAACGCCTCCCAGTTAAGCTCCGCCCCGGGCTTGGCCTTGGGGTCGGGGATGGGCATCCGCTCGCCCCAGTCGCCGCGGCGGAAGTATCCCGCCTGAATGTGAATGGGCTGGCCGATCGCCCCCTGCTTTACCAGCTCCGCCGCCTGCTCCCACACGCTGTCCGCCACGCCCTGCGTTCCTACCTGAAGCACGCGCTTGTTTTGCTTAACCTCGCGCGCGAGTTGCTTGGTCAGCTCGAACTGCGCCCAGTGGGTAATGGGCTTTTCGCAATATACGTCCTTGCCCGCGCGCACGGCGTCGATCGCCTGAAAGCCGTGCAGGCGGTCGGGCGTGGCGATGCATACGATGTCCACATCCGGGTCGGCGATCAGCTCGCGGTGGTCGGTATACTTTTTGTTTACGCCGGCGCGTTTGGCGGTGGCCTCGAGCCGCGGGCGGTAGACGTCGCACACGGCAACGGGGGCGATGTTTTCGCCCCGCCTGTTAAGCTCCTGGACGGTGCGCAGCAGAGTCTGGCAGCGGCCGCCGCAGCCGACAAAGCCCACCCCTAAGCGCTCGTTGGGCCCCTTTGCTTGGCCCGCGGCGGGGGTGGCGTAAAACTTAGCCGCGGCCGCGCCTAGGGCCGCCGCGCCGAACTTGCCCAAAAATGCCCGCCGGCTTACCTTGCCCTGTCCCTGCGGCCTCCCTCGCATGGCCGATCGCCTCCGCTTTGTGTTCTGGGCCGTCGCCGTTTCGCTTTTGCTTCTTCTCCCGAGCCCGTGCAGGGCCCTCCTGCGGGGCGCTTGGCCCGCGCTTGCGCCTTGGCCGGACGTGCGGCAAAACGTATACTAAACGTTGTATACCGCCCGCAGCGGCGGGGGAGGGGTTGCTATAGAGGCGGAGAAGACCGGGGCCCCGCCCGAACAAGGCGGAGCTGTGCAAACGACCATTCACACGCGCGACGTTGACGAGGCCGCGGCTTTACTCGGCGACCAAGACGAGCACCTGCGTGCCCTGCGCCAGGTGTTTAACGCGCGCATTTCCGCGCGCGGGACGGAGATTACCATCGCCGGCGAGCGGCACGAGGTAGAGGCCGCGGCGCGCGTCATTCAGGGATTCATCGACGTTATCCGTCGCGGGCACACCGTGGCCGCCGCCGACGTGCGCTATGCCGCGCAACAGGTGAAGTCCGGGCGCGAGCTGGACATCGCCGAGCTTTACTCCGGGGTAATTTTGCGCACGCACCGCGGGCGCTTCGTCAAGCCGCGCACTGTGGGCCAGCGGCGCTACGTGCAGGCCATTCGGCGCAGCGATCTTACGTTCGCCATTGGCCCCGCGGGCACGGGCAAGACGTATCTCGCCGTGGCCATGGCCATCGCCACGCTGCAGGCGCGCGAGGTAGAGCGCATTATTCTCACCCGGCCCGCGGTAGAAGCCGGCGAGAGCTTGGGCTTTCTCCCCGGCGACTTGCGCGAGAAGGTGGACCCCTACCTCCGCCCCCTCTACGACGCGCTCTATGACATGATCGGCGTGGAGCGCGCGCGCAAGCTTATGGAGCGGCAGACGATCGAGGTCGTCCCCCTGGCCTATATGCGCGGGCGGACGCTTAACGATGCGTTTATCATCCTCGACGAGGCGCAGAACTGCACCGTGCGCCAGATGCAAATGTTCCTTACGCGCATGGGGACGTCGTCCAAGGTCGTGGTCACCGGCGACGTGACTCAGGTGGACCTCCCCGTGGGCCAGGTCTCGGGGCTTATTCACGCGGAGCAGATCTTGCGCGACGAGCCAGACATGGAGTTTGTCTACCTCACGGAGGACGACGTCGTGCGCCATCCTCTCGTGCGGCGGATAATCCGCGCCTATGAGCGCGACGCCGCGCGCAGAAACGGTGTGGGCCATGGCTAGCATCGGGCGCACGCTGCGTAAGTACTGGGACAAGCTTCTCGCCCGCCGCGACGACCCGCGGCTCGTGCGCGCCGCGCGCGCGGCGATCGGCATTCTCACCGCCGTGCTCCTCGCCGTTACCGTGTGCGCGCGCTTTTTACCCAAGAGCCTTAACCTGGAGCTAAACCGGCCCGCGCCGGAAACGATCTACGCCGACCGCACCATCAAGTACGAGGACGAGTTAGAGTGGGAGCGGCGCAAGCAGGAGGCACGCAACAGCGCCCCGCCGGTCTACGACTCCGTGCACGAGCGGGCGCAGCGGAACATGCTTGCCCGGCTGGACGAGATCTTCAGCGCGGTGGCCAAGGTCCAGGAGGCGGCGGCGCGGGCGCGGCCCCAGCCCAGCCCGGAGCAGACGCCGGCGCCCAGCGCTCCGGCGACGCCTACGCCGAGCGCCGCCCAGGCCCTCGCCGCGTTGCGCGCCGCTTTGCCCGAGGGCGTCTCGCTTAGCGAGGACACCCTCGCCCTGCTCCTCGCCTCGAGCTCCGCCCGCCTGGAGCAGCTCCGCGGCGCGTGCGAGCACGTTTTGCGCTGGGAGTCCAAAAAAGACTCGCGCGCCGACGTTCGCGACGACAGAATCGACGCCTTCGCGCGCATGGAAAACCGCATTTTCGCCCTTCAGGGGCTAACCGACGAGGAGAAAGAGGCGGCCTACGACATCTGCACCAACGTTTGGGAGCCGACGATGGTCCTTAATGAGGCGCTTACCGCGAAGGCGCGCGAGGACGCCGCGAAGGCCGTGCCCAAGCCCTCGCCGCGCGTCATTCAGCGGGGGCAGATTATCGTGCGCCGCGGAGCAGTGGTTGACGAGCAAGTGCTCCGCGACGCCCAGGCGCTGGGGCTGCTTCAGCCCGCGGTGCAGTGGGATAGGATCATCTACTCCACCGTGTTCCTGTTCGGGACGATCCTTCTGGGCAGCTACTTTTTGCGCGCCTTTGCCCGGCCGACGTACGAGGCCACGCGCCGGCTGATGGTCGTCGCGGGGATGGCCGTGCTCGGCGCGGTAATCATCAACCTCGCCACGCGCCTGCCCACGGTTACCCCCTACCTCGCCCTGCTCGCCGCACAGCTCGCCGCGGTGGTCATTACCACTCTGTTCGAGGCCATCTCCGCGCTAATGACCGTGGCCCTGTTGGCGATTATCGCCGGCCTTTTGGCGAGCAACGATCTCTTCTCCACAGTAATCGCCTTTCTCGGCGGGTGCCTTGCCGTAATGCAGTCCACGCGGCTGAGCCAGCGGCCGTGGTCGCTCGTTTGGCTGGGGGCTACGTTGGGGCTGATCAACTTCGCCATGGTCCTTGTCGGCCGCGCGGTGTTTCAGCAGACGGTGCCCTATGAGCCTACGGAAATGGGCCGCGCGCTGACGCTCTCGCTCGTCGCCGGCCTGGGGGCAATTTTGCCCGCATATTTTCTCATCCGTCTGCTCGAGGGGCCGTTGGAGATCGTTACCGAGATGCGCCTGCTCGAGCTTTCCTCGCCCCACGAGCCCCTGCTCCATCGCCTGCTCACCGAGGCCCCGGGGACGTACAACGCCTCGTTTTTAATCTCCAACCTCGCCGGCTCGGCCGCGGAGGCCATCGGCGCAAACAGCCTGCTTGTCCGTGTGGGCGCGCTATATCACGACATCGGCAAGCTCACCCGGCCCTATTTCTTCGTGGAAAACCAGTTCGGCAGACGCAACCCGCTGGCGGAAATGTCGCCCGCGCTCGCCGCCCTGGTCGTCATCTCGCACGTCAAGGACGGGCTTGAGCTTGGGCGCCAGGCGCGCCTGCCCAAGCCCATCCTCGACCTTATCGCCCAGCACCACGGGACAACCCTTGTGGAGTACTTCTATCACAAGGCCGTGGAGGAGCAGGGGAAGGAGAACGTCCCGGAGAGCCGCTTTCGCTACCCCGGCCCCAAGCCACAGACGAAGGAAGCGGCGATCTTGATGATCGCCGACTCCGCCGAGGCCGCCGTGCGCTCCATTAAAGACCCCACGGCGTCTAAGATCGAAACCATGGTTAAGCTGGTGCTTAAAGAAAAGCTGGAGCAAGAGCAGTTCGACGAGTGCCCCATTACCCTGCGTGAGTTAAACCAGGTTGCCCAAAGCCTGTGCCGCAGCTTCCAGGGGATCTATCACACGCGCATCGAATACCCGTCGAGCAAGGAGCTGCTCGAGGAGCTTGAGGGCAAGGAAGAGCAGACGGCTCAGGGCTAGCAAAGTGGAGATTTTAATCCGCAGCGAAAGCGAAAACGGCGCCGACGTAGAGGCCATCCGCAGCGCGGCAGCGTTTGCCCTGCGCGCCGAGCTGGGCGAACGCGCCACGGGGTGCGAGCTGAGCATCCTCCTCGTCGGGCCGGAGAGGATCCGTCAGTTGAACAAACAGTACCGCGGGGACGATCGAGAGACAGACGTGTTGGCCTTTCCCCAGAGCGAGGGGGGAGAGCCGGAGCAGATGCTCGGAGATATTGTGATCTGCCCTGCTGTTGCCGCGCGCCAGGCGGAGCAGGTGGGCCACCCCCTGCGTCACGAGCTGGCGCTGCTTGTTGTGCACGGTGTGCTGCACCTGCTCGGGTTCCGCGACGACGAGGAGCCCCTGCGCCGGCGCATGTTCGCGCGCCAGGAGCAGATCTGGCAAGGGTGGTTGAGCGAAGCTGGAGAGCAAGGCTAAGCGCACCAGAAAAAACGGTATCTGGCACACCATTCGCAGCTTCCGCTACGCCATCGAGGGCATCGCCTATTGCCTGCGCAGCCAGCCCCACATGCGCCTGCACTTCGTCATCTCCGCGGTGGTTATCGGCTTGGGGTTTATCCTCCGCCTCTCCGCTCTAGAGATGCTGTTTATCTTCTCCGCGATCTTCGCCGTGCTTGTTACCGAGCTGTTTAACACCGCGGTAGAGGCGTCGATCGACCTGTTCACGCGCGAGCGCCACCCATTGGCGGCGATCGCCAAGGACGTCGCCGCGGGGGCGGTAATGGTCGCCTGCGGATATGCCGCGGTGGTCGGCGTGGTTGTTTTTTCCAACCACGGCTGGCTGGGCAAGCTGCGCATTTTGGCCACGCCCGCGGGCATGGAGCGGCTAACCGAGGCGCAATATCTGCTCATCGGGATTATCCTTGTCCTGCTTGTCGTGTTGGCGATTAAAGAGCGGGGCAGGCGCGGGGAGCTGCTCCACGGCGGGGTAATTAGCGGGCACGCCGCGCTCGGCTTTTACGCGGCCACGGTGCTCCTGCTCACAATGCAAAACAAGGTGCTTGCCCTGCTCGCCTTCGTTCCCGCGCTGCTTTTGGCCCAAAGCCGCATCGAGGGCGGAATCCACACCGTGCGCGAGGTTATCATGGGCGGGCTAGTGGGCACGGCGCTTGCGGCGCTCGTCTTTTTCGCCGGCGCGGCCCTCGGCCACTAGCTCCCCCCGCTCGGCCAGCCAAGCAGGCGTGCCGCATGACAAAAAATAGCGCCCGGCGCTTGCCGGGCGCTGTTTTCTCCCGCTGTGCGCTAGTTATCGTAAATGCACTCTCTGCTGCCGGGCAACGGGTCGATGATCGCGTGGATGTTCATCCACGCCGCGTGGCCGTCGACGAAGGCAACGTTGCACCCGTTGTCGTGGCGGGGCATGGGCCGGCGCGGAGCGTAGTCGCCCACGCGATAGTAGTCCTCGTCGCGGTCCTCATCGCCGTCGCTGCTCCACATGTAGGGGAAGTGGACCTCCCAGTTGGGCGAGCCCGCCTCCTCCCACAGCTCCGGCGGATCGTTGATCGTGTCCGGGCTAATGATCGCCGCATCCACGAGCATGAGCGTCTCGGCGGGCTTGTTGATCTTGTTGATTTTCATCTCCGCGAGCAGCGTCTTGTGGTAGCCATAGCCACGCCAGCGGTCCTCCGTGGGGCAGTAGAGGATCTGGTAGTTGCGGATGTAGGGCTGGAGGATGGTGAAGTGGTAGATACGCTCGTTGGGGTTCTCCGGGTCAGGGACCCACCCGGGGGCGAATTTCTCGTTGTAATCGTTGGCATACTCCAGCTCGGCGGTGGCCAACTGCCGCACGTTGGACAGACACTGCGTCTGCTGCGCCTTGGCACGGGCCCGGCTGAACACCGGGAACAGAATGCCCGCTAGAATGGCGATGATCCCGATAACGACGAGCAGCTCGATCAACGTGAACCCGGCCTTGCGTGACATCGCACATTACCTCCCCGTGATACGCGTTCGCCGCTGTCCCCTTGGGTGTTCACCGCGCGGAGCAGTGATCCCTCTGTCCCCGCAGGCAGTAAACTCCCGTGGCGCGCGCTCCCCGCAACTTGTTTTGAATTTCGACCGCCAAACGGCCTCTTCCTTCTACAAAACTTCCCACACGCGCCCTCTGCTTAAACTCCGTTAATCATTGCAAAACTGCCCCGCCACTGTTTCTGTCGCTCGTCGCGTGCAGGTTGTTTCGCTTTATCTCTCGAACGCGCAAGGCAGCGCTATGGTTCTACGGCAACAACTGTTGCGCTTCGCCGCTGCCCTGGCGTTCATCGGCCTCGCCGGGGGCATCTTTCGGGCCATTTTCAACAACTTCCTCAGCGACACATATCACCTCAAGGCGTTCGTCCGCGGCTCGCTCGAGTTTCCCCGCGAGCTTCCCGGGTTTTTGAATGTTCTGTTCATCGGGGCGCTTGCCGCGCTTCCCGTAAGCTACATGGGGGGCGTCGCCGCGGGGTGCGTGGGCCTGGGGCTGCTCGGCCTGGGGCTGTGGGGCGGGAGCAGTTGGCCCGCGCTGTTGGGCTTTATCATGCTCTGGAGCGCGGGGCAGCACATGCTCCAGCCCGTGCGCGGCGCCACCGCCCTGGCCCTTTCCCGCGCGGGCCAGGAGGGCCGGCTGTTCGGCGACATCGGCGCCCTGCGCACCGCCGCCGTGCTCGCCGGATCGGCGATCGTCTGGCTCGGTTTCCCCTGCTTCGGGCTGAGCTATCGCGCGGCGTTCGTCCTCGCCGGGGCGCTCGCTCTGGCCGGTGCGCTGTGGTATGCGGGCATCCGCGTGGCCGAGCTCGACCAGCCCAAGCCTCGCCTCCTCTGGCGCAGGCGCTACGGGCTATATTACGTTCTCGCCATGCTCTTCGGCGCGCGCAAGCAGGTCTTTTTGACCTTCGGCCCCTGGGTGCTTATTAGAGTCTACGGCGCGCGCCCCTCGACGATCGCCGCGCTGCTCATCGTCGCCGGGCTGGCCGGGCTGCTGTTTAAGCCCCTCCTCGGGCGGCTCATTGACCGCTTGGGCGAGCGGCCCATCCTCATGGCCGACGGCGCCGCGCTATGCGCCATTTGCCTCGGCTACGGCTATGCCGAGGCCCTGCTCGGCCAGGAGCTGGGCCGCTGGCTCGCCTACGTCTGCTTTATTCTCGACGAAATGCTGTTTGCGGTAAGCGACGCGCGCACCATCTACCTCAGCCGCATCGCCCACTCGCGCCAGGAGATTACCTCCACCCTCTCCCTTGGGGTAACGCTGGACCACGCCGTTTCCATGAGCATTCCCGCGTTTGCCGGGTGGGTGTGGATGGCCTGGGGCTATCCCAGGGTGTTCCTTGGCGCGGCGGCCATCGCCCTAGCCACCCTTGTCGCCGCAAGCCGCGTGCCCCCGCGCGTGGCCCTCCCCCCGCGCGCGGAGGGCATTCCTCCAGTTGCCCCGCGCGAGCAGTGAGGGAGGTGTTACCCCCGCCAAGAGGGGCCTAAAGCAGGCGCTCCACAAACCTGCCGATGCGCTCTACGGCGAGCTTGAGCTGCTCCAGCGAGGTGGCATAGGTGGCGCGGATGTGCCCCTCGCCGCAGGCGCCAAACGCCGTCCCGGGGACGACGGCCACGCGCTCCTCGCGCAGCAGGCGCTCGCAAAACTCCTCGCTGGAAAGCCCCGTGCGGGCGATCGAGGGAAAGGCGTAAAACGCCCCCAGGGGCTCGAGACAGGGCAGCCCCACCTCGCGCAGCGCGGCGACGAGATACCTCCGCCGGCGGTCATACTCCGCGACCATCTGGGACACCTGGCGCTGGCCGTTTTTCAGCGCCTCTACGGCCCCGATCTGCCCGCTCACCGGCGCGCACAGCGCGGTGTACTGGTGGATTTTGTTCATCGCCTGAATAAGCTCCGCCGGGCCGCAGGCGTAGCCCACGCGCATACCCGTCATCGCGAACGCCTTGGAGAACCCGTTAAGGAGGATCGTCCGCTCGCGCATTCCGGGCAGCGTGGGAAAGCACACATGCTCGCCGCGGTAGGTCAGGCGGTCGTAGATCTCATCGGAGAAAACGACGAGGTCCAGCTCCTCGGCGAGCTGGGCAATAGGGGCGAACTCCTCGCGGGTCATCACCGCGCCGGTGGGGTTGTTGGGGTAGCCGAAGATAATCGCCCGCGTGTCGGGCTGCGCTGCGCGGCGGAGGTCCTCGGCGTCCAGCTTAAACCCGTTCTCCGCGCGCGTGGGCACGGCAATCGCCCGCCCCCCGGCCAGATGCACGCACGCGGAATAGGCGACATAGCACGGCTGGGGGACGAGCACGCTCTCGCCCGCGTTCAGCACAGCGCGCATCCCCAGGTCAATCGCCTCGCTCACCCCGTTGGTGACGATAATCTCCGTCTCCGGGTCATAGCGCAGGCCGTAGAGCTGCTCCAGGTAGGCGCTGATTGCCTGGCGTAGCTCGGCCAGCCCGAGGTTGGAGGTATAAGAGGTATGGCCGCGCTCGAGAGAGTCGATGATCGCGTCGCAGATGTGCCATGGGGTGCGAAAGTCTGGCTCGCCCACGCCTAAGCTGATTACGTCCTCCATGGACTGCACGAGGTCGAAAAAGCGCCGAATCCCCGACGGGGGGAGCGAGCGGACGAGCTCCGATATGCGCGCCGCCCTGCTTTTGCTCGCGGAGATCATGGCGCGACGGCGAGCCTCCTATCCTCCGGCGGCTCAAACAGCACGTCGCCGTCCTTCTTATACGTGCGCAGGACAAAGTGCGTCGCCGTGCTCGTAATCCCGGGGATAACGGCAAGGCGCTCGGCGACGAACAGTGCGATGTCGCGCATTGTGTCGCCCTCGACGACGACCTCGAAATCGTGGTCGCCGGAGATGAGGTAAAGCGAGTGCACCTCGGGGAAGTTGACGATGCGCTGGGCGATAGCGTCGAAGCCCACGTCGCGCTCCGGGGTGGCGCACACCTTAACCGTGGCAAACACCCGGCTGCTTTCGCCCAGGCGCTCCCAGTTAATCTTCGCCCCATAGCGGACGATAATCCCCTCTTTTTCCATCTTCTCGATCGTTTCGCGCACCTCTTGCTCGTCGCGGCCGAGCATGGTGGCGATCTCCGCCGGGGTGAGCCGGGCGTTGCTTTCCAAAAGCTTGGCGATCTCGCGCACTGCCCTCACCTCCGCTGCGCCGCGTGGCCCGAGCACCAAACGGCGCCTACTTTGCCCCAGTTCGCGTGCGCCGCTCGACAAAAGCGGAAAGCAGCCCCAGGTTTTGCTTAAGCACGGGCCGCTTGTCCTCGCGCGCGTAAACGGTAATCGCCGCCGTGGGCGTCACCGGACACACTTTCTCGCACATTCCGCATCCCGTGCACTTATCCTTGTGCACATAGGGCACGAGCATCCCCCACTCCGACATCTCGCTGGTGATCGCCTTATACGAGCAGTGCTCCTCGCAAATCTGGCACTTGCCCGTGCGGTTCCACGGGCGGCAAAGCGAGCGGTCGATCGTCGCCTTGCCGATAATCAGCTTGTCCCGCTTCATCTCGTAGGTAAAGTTCTGAATGGCGCCCGTGGGGCACACTTGGCCGCAGGCGTCGCATTTTTCCACGCACTCGCCGACGCGCGGGATGAGGATCGGGGTGAACATGCCCTCCAGCCCCGCCTCGAACAGCGCGGGCTGCAGGCCGTTGGAGGGGCAGACCTTAATGCACTCGCCGCAGCGGGCGCAAAGCTGCAAAAACAGCCGCTCGGGCAGGGCCCCGGGAGGGCGGATGCGCCGCGGGTGCTTTGTCCGCTCCTCGCGAATCGACCCCTCCCCGGGCTTGCCCTCCGGCGTGCCCACCGAGGTGCGCATCGCGAAAAACCAGAGCACCGAGGCAACCGCCGCGCCGGCGATCCTCCGCCGCGTTATCTGGTGGGCGCTGTCGAACCCCTCCTCTCGGGCGCCGGCAAACGGGAAGCTCACCGCGCCCTCGGGACAAATCGGCTCGCAGTTGTAGCAGACAATGCACTCCCGTGCGCGATACGCCCGCCCGTTGTCGTAAATGCAGCCCATTTTGCAGTCGCGCTCGCAGCGGAGGCAGCTCGTGCACTCTGCGCTTACCCGGCGCTGAAGCAGCGGCCGCCAGGAAAGCAGGGCAAGCAGCGCACCCAGGGGGCACAGGTTGCGGCACCAAAAGCGCTTTTGCACCGCGCTCAGGCCCACGACAACGACGAACATCGCCAAAATAAGCAGGTTTAGCCGATAAACCACTCCCTCGCGCGGCTCGGAAATGCGCACCCCACGCCGCAACAGCCAGCCATACGCCGCCCCGCGTGCGTCTTCGTAAAGATGGTCCGCGGGGCCATAGACGGCGACGATAAACGTGCGGTGCACGAAGCTTATCGGGTCGAGCCACAACAGCGGCTGGTAGGAAAGCAGTGCGGAGAAGATTACGACAAACAACAGCACATACTTGATCGCCCTCAGCCGGTCGAGCTTGTCTTGCTCCGGCCGGGGGTAGCGCCGCTTGCGGAAAAACAGCTTCTCCGCTAAGTCGATCGCCGTCCCCATGGGGCAAAACCAGCCGCAAAACACCCGCCCCAAAAGCAGGGTTAAGGCGACGGTAATTAGCGCGGGAATGACCACCGTGGGGACGATCGCGCGGTGCGCGAGCATTGTGCAAAGGGCGATAAGCGGGCTGAAGCGTAAGAAGATGTCCGTGGGAATGGGACCGAGCAGAAAGTCCTGGGTGGTAAAGTAGAGGAGGACAAGAAAGCAAAGGAAAAACAGCACCTGCACCACCCGGCGCAGGCGCCGGTTGCGCACTTTTCGCATCGCGAAAACTCCGCTAAGTTAACCTCGCACCGCCTAGCTCAGCTCGATCTCCTTAATGCGGCTTGCGGCGCGTAATTCCTCCAAGTCCGCCGTGCCCAGGCCAAGCTCGGCAGCGAACTGCACATGGGGCACTTCGGCAAGCTCTACGCCGAACACCTCCGCCCCCATGGCGTCCACGGCCACCGCGTCTACCCCAGCGATAACCTTGTTTACCACGTCCGCGGGCACGGTGTCGTCGCCCTTCGGCCCGCCCTCGCGCAGCACGCGCGTCGCGTCCATAATCGTCAGGTGCGGGCGAATGAGGTAGCCCAAGTCGGCAATCCGCTTCTCCAGCTCCTCGCCGCCTTTGTCCGGATCGCCGCCCACTCCGGCATGGTAGCGCTCGGGGTGGAAGATCGCCCCCATAAGGTTCTTCAGCCCCATGCTCAGGCGCGTCGCGGAATGGTCCTTAAGCACGGGCATGTTGATAATCACGTCGGCGAGGAGCACGTCGAGCGCCACGCGCTCCTTTTCCTCGTCGTCGCTTAGGTAGTACAGCCCGGGCGGGGCGTCTACCGCCTGATAGACGCTTTCGCTCTGCCCGCTGTCGAGGGTTACCCCCTGTCTGGTGGCCACCTCGTCGATTCCGCTAAACGCCCAGCACAGTTCCGCCGCGTCGCGCGTGTGCTCGAAAATGACGATTTCCTTGGGCTGGGCTTTCTTGACGAGCTCGATCGTCGCCTCGATAATCGCCGGGTTGGTGTTCGCTCCGGACTCCGGCGTGCGCGCCCAGGCGAGGTTCGGCTTAAGGCACACGCGGTCGCCTTTCTTGACGAACTTTTCGATTCCCCCAAGCTCGGCCACGGCGGCCTCGACGAGCTGCTCCGGGTCCTCGCCGTGGACGACGACCACGTCGCAGGGAAGGTTCAGCTCGCTCGGGCTAACCTGGCGGCCGATGATCTGCCCCCCCGCCTCGCCCTTCGGGCCGGTCGCCGGGCCCTCGCCTGGGGCGGGCTGCTCCTTGCGGCAGCCAGAGAGCCCCACGCCGGCTAAAAACGCTCCGCTGGCCAGGCCTGCCACGCGCGCGAAAAACGCGCGCCGGGTAACATTCTTACGCTCGCGCTGTCCCATCGCCCCAGCCTCCGCTCCCCAAAAAATTAGCCCTGCCCGCGCTCGGGCACGTTTGATCTTCCTACACCTACGAGCCCCCGTCAAGGCCGCCGGGGCAGGCACGCGCCGGGCAGTTTTTTTCCTGCGGAGAAGGAGGGGCCGCGCTGGCGTTGAATCAACGGTGTTCAGGCTTTGGGCAGAGGATTTGGGGCATGAAGGCTTGCGTTTTGCGTGCGCCGGGCAAGGTGGAGTGCGCCGAGGTTCCCCTCCCCACGCTGCCGCCGGATTGGGTGCTCATGAGGGTCGAATCGTGCGGCGTGTGCGGGAGCGACCTGCGCTATTTCCGTGGGGAGAACCCCTGGGCCCTGCACACCCTGGGCGTGGCCAAGCCCAACCCGCCCAATATGATCCTCGGCCACGAGGTCGCCGGCGTGCTTGCCGACGTGGGGAAAAACGTGGACCGCTCGCGCGTGGGCGAGCGCGTTGTTGCCTTGGCGTTTAAAGCCTGTGGCGAATGCACAGAATGCCAGCGCGGGCGGCCCAACCTGTGCCCGAAAACCCAGCACCTGGGGCACAGCGCGGGCTGGGAGGGCATGGAGTATAACCCCGGGGGCATGGCCGAGTTTTGCCCCGTTTGGGCCGACAACGCCCTGCGCCTTCCTCCCACGGTCAGCTTCGACGAGGCGGCGTTTATCGACGGCCTGGGCGTCGCCGTCCACGCCGTGCACCGGGCAAAGGTGCGCTCCGGCGACAGCGTGTGCATCGCCGGCTGCGGGCCCATCGGCCTGTGCGTAATGCAGGTCGCCAAAGCCCACGGGGCGCAAAAGGCCATTTGCATCGACATCTACGACAAGGCGCTGGAGCTTGCCGCAGAGCTCGGCGGCGACATTATCATCGACGCCCGCGAGGCAGACGACCTGCGCGCCGCCGTGCTCGACTATACCTCCGGCCGAGGCGTGGACGCGCTGTTTGACTCCACCGGCGACCTAAAGACGCAAAGCCAAACGATCCGCGCCCTCGCTCCGGGCGGCTCGGCGATCCTCCTCGCCGGCGCTGCCGAGGGGCTAAAGCTGGACACGCCAACCGTCGCCGGCGAGCGGCTAATCACCACCTCGGCCAACAACCTTCCCTTTGAAACGCGCGAGGCGATCGAGCTTGTCGAGCGCGGGGCGGTGCGCGTCGCCCCGATGATCACCCATCGCTTCCCCTTGGAGCGCGTGGCCGAGGCGTTTGAGGTAATGGCGGCGAAGGCCGAGCACCGCGCGTTTAAGGTAATCATTCGGCCGCAGGAGTAGCCGCGGCGCCTCCTGGCGCGCGCCTTGCCCTGGCTTGCGCGCCGTCGCCGCTGCGAAGGACAACCCCCGCCCGCGTGAGAAAAGCCAGCCAAGGCATGTTATCCGCGCGTTCAGGAGGCCTCGTTAATGACGCAAATGCAAATTGCCGGGCTGGTCTGGGCGCTCGCCGGCGGTGCCGTGTGCTTGCTTGTGCTTTTAGTTTTGGCGTTTGTTGGCATTTACAACAGCTTGGTTATCGCGCGCAACCGCTGCGACAGCGCCTGGGCGCAAATAGACGTCCAGCTCCGCCGGCGCTACGACCTTATCCCCAACCTTGTGGAGACGGTAAAGGGCTATGCCGCGCATGAGCGGGAAACGCTGGAGCGCGTCGTTGCCGCGCGCAACGCGGGAATCGCCGCACGCACTGTAGAGGAGCAGGCGCAGGCGGAGAATATGATTACCGCGGCCCTGCGCCAGCTCTTCGCCCTCAGCGAGCGCTACCCCGACCTTAAGGCGAACCAAAACTTTCAGCAACTGCAGGCCGAGCTGCAGAACACCGAGGAGCAAATTGCCCAGGCGCGCGACTTCTACACCGACGTGGCCATGGACTACAACAACCGCATCCAAGTCTTCCCCAACAGCATCGTCGCCGGGCTGTGCCATTTCGCCCCACGGCCGTACTTTGAGATCGAGCAGCCCGAGGCCCGCCGGCCCGTCGAGGTGGACTTTTCCCGCGAGCGCCAATAATCGGCGGAGGAATGGCTATGCCCAACAGCCGCGCACTGCTCACCGCTTGGGCGGCGCTTGCCCTGTGCCTGTTCTCCTGCGCGCAGGGAGCGCCAGCGCAGCGCGAAGTGCCCGTGGTTTCTGTTGACGATAGCTGGCGCAGCACAGGGCCGGAGGGCCTTGAGCTGCGCTGCCGTGTGACGGCAATGACCCCCGCCGAGGCCACGGATATTAACTGGCGCTATGGCGGCGAAGGCCTGGGGGGAAGCGTCGTGCGGGGCACGCTGGCCAAGAGCCTGCCGCTCGACGCTTGGTCGCCCTGGGTCCCCGTCAGTTCGTTCGTGCGCGCCTCGTTTCCCCAGAAGTTGTTTTTGACGTTTACCGTGGGCCGGCCGGGCAAGCCGCGCAGCCGCGAGGACCGGCGCAAGGTCGGCTACTCCACCAACGTGGAGCTTGAGTTTGAGTTTCGCTTCCGCGGGAAGGTCGTCAAGCGGTTTCGCGAGGCCGGGCCGGACGGGGGCACGGTGGGCATCGTCATCCCCTGCTATCGCTTGGCCGGGGGCAAGCAGGCGGACGACCCGCAGTTCCTCGCCGAGCTTAGCGGCCTGCTCGACTACGCTACGCGCCGGGCGCAGTGGCTGAGCGCTCTCCCTTGGGCGAACTGGCCCGTGCCCCGGCGGTTTGCCTTTCCCGAAAACGTGGGCGGCTATGGCGTGGGCTTCGGCTATGGCGTGCGCCATACGAACAAGGCGATCGTCGAGGCCGAATGCCGCAGCCTGCGCCAGCTTGGGGTAAACGGCTTTCGCACACCGCCGGAGTTTCTGCTGCAAATGGTCCAGGCGCGCGAGGGCTATGCCAAAAATTTCGCCCGCGTGCTGCTTACCCACGGCCCGGGGTTTCCCGTGCCCACATATCGGCGCGGCCGCCCGCCGGTTCCCGAGGCGGGCTGTCCGTTTGCCCCGGGCGTGGCCCAGCGCACGGAGGAGGGCGTGCGCCAGGCGCTGGAGCTGCTTAACCTGCGCGTGGGCGAGGTGTGGGCGCTTACCGTGGACGAGATCGGCACGGTGATCGACCGCTCGCCCGAGGGCAAGGGCCATCTCGCTGCCTGCGCGTACTGCGCGCAGGGCTTCCAGCGCTATCTCGCGGAGCAAGGCCTTACACCTGCGGACTTGGGGAAAAACACTTGGGCCGAGGTGCGCCCGCTGGACATCTGGCCGCGCAAGCAGGGCGCGCAAGGGCTGCTCGCCCTGCCCGCGGTCAAGCGCTACGATCTCTCGCGGCGGGGGCCGGCGCTGCTCGCCTATTACACCGCGAAGTTCAATAACTACGCCACGGCCAAGCTGTTTTCCCCGCTGCGCGAGGCCCTCGCCCGCGCCAACGAGCGCAAACGCGCCGCGCTTGCTGCGGGCGAGCGCGACACCCCCGCGGCCAGGCAGCCGTTTGTTTACTCCTACGCCCTACGCGGCAACACGTTCCTCATGAAGGGCCACAGCCTGGACTTCTTCGAGTTCTACCGCCACGCCGACAACGCGTTTGTTTACGAAACGTCAAACCGCGACGCGCGCATTTGGAGCTGGGACAGCTACCTGTGCGATGTGGGCCGCGTGGTTACGGGGAAGATGGGCCTGCGCTTTGGCATTTACGTTAAGCCGCACCGCGGGGCGCCGGTGCAGCGCGCGCTAAGCGCCATCGCCCGCGGGGCGAAGATGATCTACTGGTATACCTACGGCCCGGACTACAAAAAGGGCGACAGCTTCTCGCAATATCCCGAGGCCCTGCGCCTGGTGAGCAAGGCGGCGCACCTTATCGACAAGGCCGAGGACGTTCTCTACGACTCATCGTGGGCCATGCCCGTGCGCGTCGCCGTGGTCAAGCCCCGCTCCTCGGAGATCTGGAAGCTCATTTGCGGCAACCCTCCGGAGCGTGTCGCCGCGTGGGAGAACGCGAAGTGGATCTACACCGCCCTCGCCCAGGCACACATTCCCGTTGACCCGCTGGACGAGGTGATGCTCGCTACGGAGAACCTGTCGCGCTACAAAGCGATTTTCGTCAATGGCCCAAACCTCACGCGCGCCGCCGCGCAAAAGCTTGCCCGCTGGGTAGAGGAGGGCGGCGTGCTCTATACCAGCGGCTGGGGGCTGGTTTTCGACGAGGCAAACCAGCCGCTCGACGTGCTTCGGCCGGTGCTCGGCTTGGCGCGGCGCAACGCGCCGGAGATGTACTACAGCGTCAGCCTCTATGGCGCGGGGAGCCTCGAGCCCTACGACGACCCGCGGCGGGCGCTCGCCCAGCGGCCAGCCGGGGCGCGCGTGCTCGCCGGCGGCCCGTTTGCGGGATCGTTTCAGCTCGTTGTCGGGCGCGAGGTGCTCGTGCCCGCCGATGGGGCGGAGGTTCTCGCGCGGTTTGCCGATGGCGCGCCGGCCGTTGTGCGCAACCGCTACGGGAGAGGCTATGCCTACACCGTTGGCTTTTTCCCGGGGCTGGAATATAGCGCCACGGTGCGCGGGCAAGGGTTCGACATGTCGCGCGACTTCGACCCCGGGCGGCGGAGCTACGTCGTCGCCCCGCTTGAGGGGATCGTCCAGCCCGTTGTCGAGCCCTCGCTGCCCACGGTCGAGGGTGTGCTTTTGCGCGGGCCTGCGGGGAGGCACGTGCTCGTGCTCATGAACTGGGCCTATCGCGTGGCGCGTATTGAGCAATATACCAGCGGGCGGACAAAGCAGGTGGTCCAGCTCGTCCCCGCGCGCGAGGTGAGCATTGCTGTGCGCGGGGTGGGCGAAGTGC
>CAZMGT010000025.1:22378-50616 GCA_964565895.1 uncultured Armatimonadia bacterium | reverse complement strand
GTTTTCCCGCTGCTCGTTAGAGGGCGTTAACCGTTGCCCCGGGGCGCTACCTTCGCGAGACGAGGTCGCCGAACGGGGCAAGCAGCTCGTATTTGTTGCGCCATGTGGTGTACATAATCCCTCGCGCGCGAGGGGTGCGGTCGAGCGCGGCGAGCCAGCCCTTGGGGTTGTCTAGGGTGTCGCCGTCGTAGTATGCCCCGGCCAGCGTGCGAAAGCCCTGCTCGGAGAAAAACCTTAGGCTTTGCTCCCGCTTGTCGTAATACCAGCAGACGATGATTAGGTCCTTGGGCACATAGTTCCAAGAGCCGGTAAAGTCGCCCTCGACAAGGTAGTAGTTGTCGTGCGCGTTGTGGTTGGGGTCGAGCATGTCGGACCAGATGTAAATCTCCGCCTTTGGGTTAACCTTGCGCACAATGGCCGCCTGGCGGGTAATGCAATCGCCGAGGATTTGGGCCATGGTCATTTTGCGCGCTTTGCACGCGGCGCACGAGCCGCCGGCGCGGATCTCGTCCATGCTAAAGAAGTATTTGTTCGGGGCAAGCAGCTTGTGGATGAGCTGCACCTGCTTTTCCCAAATCTGATACACCTTGGGCTCGGACATGCAAATGGTAACCTGCCCGCGGTTTATCGCTATTCCGTGGTAAAAGCTCACGCGCAGGCGCTGGCCCTCGCGGATGCGGCTGTTTTTGGTCAGCTTAATGGGCAGCGCCTGGGCCCCCATGTCCGTAAACCGCGGCCGGCCGGGCGAGCTGTAGCGGATCGGCTCGTAGTCGCGCCCCTCCTCGTAAACCACGCTTCCATCTTCGCTGCGCACAACAATGGGCGTTCCCGGGCGGCGAAGGACGTTCACCAAGCCCACTTCCTCGATCGACAGGTCGTCCAGCCAAAGCCTGCCGCGCTTGGCCCCCCACACGCCGACGTAAATGCGCACCTTGTCGTACTGCCTGCTGTTGAACAGAAGCTGAACCTTGCGCCAGTTAGCGGTCGCTGGCTGGCGGGGGTCCCAGGGGGCGATTTGCCCGTGTGGCCCGTAGACCTGCACGCGAAACGCGCCCTCGGGCTCCAGCCCCTCGGTCTTTACCCAAACCGTCACGCGGTACAGGCGATAGGGGTGGACGGCGACCATTTGCATCACGCGGCCGTGCCCGTGTGGGGGCTGGAAGCTCTCCATGCGCAAAGACGCCCGCCCGCTGTGGAACACCCTGGTATCGGCAAAGCTCACCTCGCCCGGCTTGTCGTGAAAGTTAAAATCGGCCATGCGGTCGCCGGCGAACCGCTCAAAGCCGCCGTTTTTAATCTCCACCGGCGGGTCGGCGACGAGCCGCGCCTCGCCCTCGCGCACGACAAACAGGGCATCCTTGACAGGAAGGCCCGCGGCGAGGTTGCGGTCGTGCGCCAAAATCGAGCCCCCATAGCCCACGGAAAAGATCATCGGGATGAGCTCTACGTTGTAGCGCTGGCAGATGGCCTTAACTTGCTCCAAGCGTTTGAAGTAGTCCGGCGGTTGCAGGTCAAGCCGGTCTAACCCTGCGGCGAGGACCATGCCATTAAGCCCGTGCGCCGCGGCGGTCTTGACGATGTTCTCGATGTCCCGCACGTCGCTGTCCGAATGCAGCCCGCGGGAGACATAAACAAAGCGGTCGGGATAGACTTTACCCTGCTGCGCGCAGCTCGCCCCACACAGGGCAAGCGCAACGAGGCAGGCGAGCACAAGCCTGTGCATCTCCCTCACCCCCGCGCGTTTTCTGTGCGTGCCTCAAGCACGCGCGTCGAGCCCTCCGCCCCACGGCGAATAACAAGGGCGAAGCCCGGCGTCTGCGCTTTGCCCAAGCCAACCCTCTCTCCCGGCCGGGCGTTAAAGAGGACGGCGTCCGCGCGGCCGTCGGCGAAGCGGATCTGCGCCCCAAACCCCTGGCCCGCGGTGGGCTGGGCGCGCTCGACCGCGGCTATGGGCAGCTTCTCGCCGGGCCTTGTTGGGTAAAGCACGAACAGCGCGCGCGACAGCCCGCGGGCGCGCCAGCGGAAACGGGCCACGGGAATGGGCCGCTTTCCCCCCACGCCGTGCTTGCCCCGCCAGCCGAGCATCTGCGGCTTCTCCTGGCCCTTCACGACATCGGCGGCCACCGGCCCCTCGCCGAGCGCGAGAATGTGTAGGTTCGCCCCACCCGCGTTCGCCGTGGACACGCCCCGTCCGCCGAAGCTTACCTGGGCCTCGTCGACGCCAAAGTGAAAGTGCGCGCTATAGCTATGCTCCGCGCCGTCCTCGGGCGCCAGGGTGTCCAGGATAACCCAATACTCGGGTTTGACGAACAGCACCTTGCGCACGTGACGCACGCGCAGCGCTCTGTCCGGCCCAAAGCCGCTTTGGTAGGCGCCCTCGCAGTAGTCCAGCGCGGGCGTAGTGATCCACGGGTTGCTTTGCGGCCGCTTGTTGACGTATGTCTCGCGCAGCCCACGCCGATGTTGGCCTTGGCCGTCGACGAACACGATGTTATGCGCCCAGGGCCCGAGGACGTAGCGGCGCATGGCCGAGGTGTCGTAGCGGTAGCTGCCCGTGTCCACGACCAAGTCCGCGCCGTAGGCGGAGACGATTACCGCGAGCTTGTCCTCGTGCTGGTGGCTGTAGCCGAACGGGCCGACGTCGAAGAACAGATATAGCGCGTCGCGCTCCCAGCCGCTGCGCATTACCGCCCAGCCGGCCCAGGGGAAGAAGTGCGAGGTGTGATCTGGGGGTGTTCCCTGCTTGCCGTCGCTGGCCACCCAAAGGAAGTCTTTGCGCTGCGGGAATAACTGATAGCCTTCGCGCAGCGAGGCACGCACATCGCTCGGCCAGGCGTCGTTGACCGCGGGAACGCGCCTGCTCGGCTTCATCACCCACAGCCCCGCGGCGTACATGCGCTCCAGCTTGGCCACGTAGTCCTCGGGCAGGGGGACGTCGTTAAGCTGAGCGAGTTGGGCCAGGCCGAGGAAATTGCGCAGAGCGACGTAGTGGTAGCCCGTCGTCAGCTCGATCTGCACCCCGTCCGGATAAACCTGTCCCTCCAGCTCGCGATAGAGCCGGGCGATGGCCGTCTCGCGCCAGACCTTCGCCCGGCGAAACTCGGGAAACAAAATCCCCACGTGCCCCATGCCGTTGGCCTCCATGGTCAGCCAGTTGCCCCTCGTGGGGTTTTGGTAGAGGTACTCCGCCTGCTCGGCGAGGGACTTAAGCATGAGGATTAGGTCGTCGTCGGTAAACGCGGGCGAGCGGAGGAAGTAGTTAAACGCCGCGGGCCAGGAGTAGGCGAGGCGGATTCCGCACTCGATCGTCCGCCAGCGGCTGCCCACACGGTTCGCTCGCTGCGCGGGCATGGGGTTTTTGCGAATCCAACTCCGCAGCTCGCTCACCCACTCCCGGGCATACTTCTCATCGCCCGTCTCCCAATACGCCCGCCCCAGGTGAGACCACCAGCTGTGCCGGCTGAACTGCCACGTCCACTCCGGATCGAAGGGATCCGTGGGGTTCGCCGTCCAGTCGATTTCCTCGCCGAATTGATAGGGCACGCCGGTTACCGTAAACCGATGGCGCAGGGCGTCGTCGGCGATGCGCGTGTCTGGGTTTTTCGGGCGCTTTTCCGGCGGGGGCTTGTCGTCCCAGGTAAAGAAGTAGCGCGGGGTTTTGCGGCTGCGCATATATTGCGCGAAGAGGCGCTTGGCTTGGGCAAAGTCGCCGCGCTGAACCGCCTGGCGCACGGCGGAGAGCGCGGGGAGATTTAAGTTTAGCGCGGCGAAAAACTGCTCGTCGGTCATCAGCGGTCCCCGCTTTTGCTGCGCTGGGCAAAGCGCGGGGGACAATGCGGCGGCAAGCGCAACAAGCAAGATTCGCCTGGCATCCATCGCTTTCTCCCGCCCGCGGCGCGCTGGTCGCGCGCCAGCGTGTGCGATCTTCTTTTTCCCTCGGCGAAAGCCTTCCCCGCGCGGCCAGAGAGAGGAACGAGCGGCTGAGCGAAGGAAAAGGGGCCGCGCTTTTGAGCACGGTCAGAGGGAGGCGGTCTGCTTGGCGCAGATTACCATTAAGCACGAGCGCGGGCTGAGCTCGACGATTTGCGTCCGCGGGCACGAGGTCGTCGTTGACGTTCCCCAGCGCCTGGGCGGGGAGGACCGCGGGCCGACGTCTACCGAGCTGTTCGTGGCCTCGTTGGGCTCGTGCTCTGCATATTACATCGCGCAGTGGTGCCAGCGCGCCGGCGTGCCCCACGAGGGGCTGGAGATCGATGTTTCCTATCGCTTCCACGACAAAAAGGACCGCCTGGCGGACATCACCATCGTTGTCAAGCTTCCCCCGGGCTTTCCCGAGGAGCGGCGCGCGGCCGCCCTGCGTTTGGCCAAGGCCTGCCTGCTCCACAAGAGCCTCCACGACCCGCCGACGATCGAAACGGTCCTCGCGGACTAAAGCGGCCTCTCGCCGCCACGACGCATCCTCTGCGCGAGGCGGGGGGCCGCGCGCTAAAATTCACCGCCGCGGTGGTCGCCCGGCGGCTGGCGGGGCGCCCCGCGCGGGCTTGTTGACGATGGGCAAGAGGGAGGGGATTCTGCTTTTAGTTTCCCTGTTGCGAAACTTCGCAATTTCTGATATAGTGCCCCGCGGCGTAAACAATCTTGCGCGGAAATTACCGGTCATGGACAAGTTCAACCGCCGCGTTTTAGAAATTCACGCCCAGGTGTGCAAGGCGCTCGCCCACCCCGTGCGCCTGCACATCCTCGACCTTCTCCGCCGCGGGCCAACGACGCCCGCGGAGATGGCCGAGCAGATCGGCGTTTCGCGCACAAACATCTCCCAACACCTCGCGGTCATGCGCCACGCGGGGCTGGTGCGCGCGGTGCGCGAGGGAACGTCGCTGCGCTATCAGGTCAGCGATCCGCGGCTGTTGGAGTGCTGTTGCGCGTTGCGCGATCTTGTTCGGGCGCAGCTTCGGGCGAGCGCGGAGCTTGCCCGCCACGGGGCGGGGCTGTTCGAGCAAACGCGGCGGGCGGTGCGTCGCACGCGCTCGCAGGCAGCGGCGAGCGACGTGGCGAGGAAGTAGCAGTTGGCGGAAAGGTGCCCCAGGAAGGGGCAGTTTTTCGCGCAGCGCTTTGTGAACAATTGCACAAGGAGGAGTAGAAATTGGCTGCCAAGATGGTCGTCTTCTGCGGCTCCGATGCCCCGGAGAACGCCTTTCCCCCGTTCATGCTAGGCTCCGGAGCGCTGGCCAGCGACATGGAGCTAGTGATGTTTTTCACCATGCGCGGGCTGAACATCATTAAGAAGGGCGGCGCGGAGCAGATTACCCTCCCCGGCGCCCCGATGACCCTCCCGGAGTTTATCGAAAAGGTCAAAGAGATGGGCGCGCGGCTCATTGCCTGCTCCGCTGCGTTCCCCATCGTTGGCATACAGGAAAGCGACCTTATCGACGGCGTGGAGATCGGCGGTGTGGCGACGTTTGTCTCCGAGGCGCAGGAGGCGGACATTGTCCTCACTTTCTCCTAGCGCGCGGGCCGCGCGGCAGTGATCCGCGGCGGCCTGTCCGTCGCCCGCTAACCAGAGCAAGGAGGGCTGTACCATGGCAGAGGTAGACCTGGAGTCGTTGAAACCGGCGAAGGTCGTGGACGCCCGCGGCAGCGCCTGCCCTGGGCCGCTGCTCGAGGCGAAAAAGGCCATCGGCTCGGTGGCTGTGGGCGAGGTCCTCGAGGTGTGGTCGAGCGACCCGAGCAGCAAAAACGATATTCCCGTGTGGGCGAAGAAGGTCGGCCACGAATATCTGGGCACGCTCCCCGCTGAGGGCTACGACCGCATCTTTTTGGTAAGAAAGAAGTAGCCGAGCCGTGAGCGAAAACGCCGCAAAGCACGGTGACTGGCGCCCCAAGGTGCTAGTCATCACCACAGAGCTGTGCTCCTACCCCGGGATCGACACCGTGGGGCAAATGCACCTGGAGTATCCGGCGCATTTTTACCCCATCCGCACGTTCTCGCCGGTGTTGTTTCCCGAGGAGTTTTACCTGCGCTGCTTCGAGCAAGGGTTCGACGCCATCCTCATCGCCTCGTGCGGCACGGACTGCCCCTATACCGGCGCCTACGAGCGCACCGCAGCGCGCGTCGACCGCGTCTATCAGCTCATGAAGGAACGGGGGATCGACACCCGCCGGCTGCGCCTGACGGCGATCTGCAGCGTGTGCACGAGGGCGTTTTTGCGCGAGGTGGAGCAGCTGAGCCAGGTGCTCGAGGAGCTCGGCCCTGTGGCCCAGGAGATGGAGGGGCACCGTGGCGAGCAGTGAGCTGAGCTTCGACGTGCTTGTCCTCGGCGGGGGCATTGCCGGTATGCAGGCCGCGCTCGACCTCGCCGACCAGGGGTTCTCCGTGCTCATCGTCGAGCGCGAGCCGAGCATCGGGGGCAAGATGATTGCCCTGAGCAAGGTGTTTCCCACGCTCGACTGCTCGAGCTGCATTACCACGCCGAAAATGGCCGCCGTGGCCCACCACGACAACATTACCCTGTTTACCTATAGCGAGCTGTTGGAGCTGCATAAGACGGCCGAGGGCTTTGAGGCGCTTGTTTTGCGCAAGCCCCGGTTTGTTGACGAGAAGGCGTGCACGGGGTGCATGCTCTGCGAGTATGAGTGCCCCGTGGACTTGCCCCATGAGTTCGAGGGCGGCCTGGGGGCGCGCAAGGCGATCTACGTTCCGTTTGCCAACGCCATTCCCCAGGTGGCCGTGCTTGACTTAGAAAACTGCATTGTCTGCGGGCGCTGCGAGCGGGTCTGCCCGCCCAAGGCCATTGACTTTGCCCAGCAGCCGGAGCAGGTCGCCGTGCGCGTGCGCGCCGTTGTTTTGGCCACCGGCTACGAAACGACGCCGGTGGGCAAAAAGCGCGAGTATGGCGGGGGACGGTTCAAAAACGTGCTCTCGAGCCTGCAGATGGAGCGCCTGCTCGCCCCGCACGGGCCCTATGGGCGGGTGCTCCGGCCCTCCGACGGCAAGGTGCCCGACCGCATCGCCTACGTTCTTTGCGCGGGCTCGCGCGACCGCACGCAGGACGTCCCCTATTGCTCGCGCGTGTGCTGCATGTACTCCATCAAGCAGGCGATGCTCCTCTCCGGCGCCCTGCCCCTGGCGGACATCACGCTGTATTACATGGACATCCGCGCGTTTGGCAAAGGCTATGAGCAGTTCTTCCAAAACGCCAAGGCCATGGGGATTATGTTCGTCAAGGGGAAGGTCGCGCGCATTGACGAGCGCGAGGATGGGACGGTTGTCCTGCGCGTGGAGTACTTGGAGGAGGACGGCGCGCCGCACGAGGAGGAGTTCGACCTCGTCGTCCTCGCTGTGGGCATTGTCCCGGGGTGGGACCCCTCCGGCGTGGTTGCTGTGGAGACGGACGAGTATGGGTTCATTGCCTCGCCGCAGGCGAAGATCGATCCCACGCTAACGTCCCAGGAGGGCGTGTTTGCCGCGGGGACGGCGCTCGGGCCGAAGGACATCGTGGACTCGATCGCCGAGGCGAGCGCCGCGGCGATGAAGGCCGCGGCATATCTCGGCGCGCCCGCGCCTCGGCCAGCGCCCGCGCCCGTCGCCGCAGAAGCAGACAGCGCACGAGGAAGTTGAGCGATGGACGAGCAACACGGCGTTTGGGCAACTAGCGAGACCGAGCGCCCCCGCGTGGGCGTCTATGTGTGCCACTGCGGGGGCAATATCTCCGATGTCGTTGACGTAGAGCGGGTTACCGAAGCCGCGGGGAAACTGCCCGATGTGGTCGTCGCGCGCAACTACATGTTCATGTGCTCCGACCCCGGGCAGGGGCTTATTGCCCAAGACATTCGCGAGCACGGGGTAAACCGTGTGGTCGTTGCCGCCTGCTCCCCGCGGCTGCACGAGCTTACCTTCCGTCGCACCCTCGCGCGCGCGGGGCTAAACCCCTACCTCTACGAGGCGGTGAACATTCGCGAGCAGGATAGCTGGGCCCACGCGCACGACCCCGAGGGGGCGACGGAGAAGGCGATACGGCTCATTGCCGCGGGGGTGGCCAAGGCCCGCCTCGCGCGGCCGCTAGAGCGCATTAAGGTGAGCGCCGAGCGCCGGGCGCTCGTCATCGGCGGGGGAGTGGCCGGCCTGCGCGCGGCGTTGGACCTCGCTGCGAAAGACATTGACGTGGTTCTTTTAGAAAAATCGCCGTTTTTAGGCGGCCGCGTGGCGCAACTGCACACGCTCTTCCCCACCGAGGACGAGGCCCGGCCGCTGGTCACCGAGCTCGCCGCCCAGGCCCTGCGCCACCCGCGCATCGCCGTATACACCTGCGCCGAGGTGGTGGGCATCACGGGGTATATCGGCGAGTTTCAGGTAAAGGTGCGCGAGCACCCGAGGGGGTTTACGCGCGAGGTAGATAACCTCGCCGAGCTCATCGCCGCCTGCCCCCAGGAGACGGAAAACGAGTTCGACTATCGCCTCACCCGGCGCAAGGCGATCTATAAGCCGTACACGGGGGCCCTTCCCGCGCTGCCGGCAATTGATTTCGCCATATGCGACAAGTGCGGCGAGTGCAAAAAGCTCGCCCCCGAGGCCATTGACCTGGAGGCCGAGCCGCGCGAGTTTGAGCTGCGCGTGGGCGTGATCCTCGTGGCCACGGGGTTCGACCACTACGAGCCGCGGCAGGGAGAGTTTGCCTACGGCGACCTGCGCCAGGTAATCACCCTGCCCCAGCTCATCCGCATGCTCGACCCCGAGGGGCCGACCGCGGGCCGGCTGGAGCGCGACGGCCAGCCTGTGCGCCGCGTGGTCATGATCCACTGCGTGGGGAGCAGGCAGATCGAGGGCGTGCACGAGCCCGGGCCCGACGGCCGCGTTAACGACTACTGCTCGCGTGTGTGCTGCACGGCCACGCTGCAGGCGGCGAACGAGATCCGCCGGCGCTTTCCCGAGGTGGATGTATTCGAAGTATATCAGGACATCCGCGCCTACGGCAGGGGGCACGAGGAGTATTACGAGGAGGCGTGCAAAAACGGGGTTACCTTTTTGCGCTACGCGGGCGAGGAGCCGCCCACGGTCGAGCCAGCAAGCGACGGCGAGGCATTTCCCGTTGTCGTAAAGCTCAAGGATTTGCTCACCTACGGCGAGGAGGTGGAGATCGCCACGGACCTCGTCGTGCTCTCCGTGGGCGTCTGCCCGCGCGACATCGGGAGCATCGTAGACATGCTCAAGCTGCCCGTGGGCGCGGATCGGTTTTTGCTCGAGGTGCACCCCAAGCTGCGGCCGGTGGAGACGGCGATCGAGGGCGTGCTGCTCGCCGGCTCGGCGCAGGGGCCGATGGACGTTACCGAGGCCTGCGCGGCGGCCTCTGCGGCGGCGGCGAAGGCCGCGGTGATCCTCTCCGGCGAGTATGTCGAGCTCGAGCCCTATGTCGCCGAGGTAGACCTCTCCCGCTGCCAGGGCGCGGGGCTGTGCGTCGAGGAGTGCGCCTATGACGCGATTACCTTGGAGGAAACGACCGTTAACGGGCGGACGGTTAAGCGCGCGCGGGTTAACGCGGCGCTGTGCAAGGGCTGCGGGGCGTGCGTTGCTGTCTGCCCGAACCGGGCGATCGACTTGCGCGGCTGGACGCTGGAGCAGTATGAGGCGATGGTCGCCGCGCTAGCCGCGGACATTCCATCATGAGGTGAGCGGCTAACGATGGCCGAGAACAGCGAGAAGCGAAGCGATTCGCTGAAGATTTTGCGCGAGCGGCGCGGGCCCGTGCCCGAGGAGCTGCGCGAGCGCGTGCGCCGACACCGCGAGGCCAAGCGCGCCATTCGCCAAGCCCTCGCCGAGGGCCCGCTAACCGTGCCCGAGCTCGCCCAACGCACCGGGCTGCCCAGCCACGAGGTGTTCTGGCACATTATCTCCATGCGCAAATACGGCGAGGTTGCCGAGGGCGAGCAAGAGGGGGACTACTTTCGCTATCTTCTCTTGGAGAAGGGACGGAAATGAGCGTACGCGCCGATCCGACGTTTTTGCGCGAGCTGAAAAACTACGGGGCGTTTGACATTAGCGCCTGCTTTAACTGCGGCAACTGCACGGCGATTTGTCCGCTGTCGACCGACGCCGAGGTGTTTCCGCGGCGGCTCATCCGCTACGGGCAGCTCGGCCTGCGCGAGCGGCTGCTCTCGTCGAGCGAGCTGTGGCTGTGCTATTACTGCGGCGAATGCTCGGACACCTGCCCGCGCGAGGCGGAGCCGGGGGAGTTTATGGCCTCCGCCCGGCGCCTGGCCATTGCCCAATACGACATCACCGGCCTGGCCCGCGCGCTATATACCTCGCCTTGGGCGACGGCGCTCGTGCTCATCGTTGCCGCAGCGGTCCTCGCGGGGATCATGCTCGCCAAGCGCGGGCCGATGACCCCCGTGCCCTTGGCCCTGTTTGAATTCATCCCCGCGTCGGTGATCCACGACGTGGGTGTGGTCGTGCTCGTCATCGTCGCCGTCGTCGGGCTGGTCAATGCGCTGCGCATGGTCTACATCGTCTCGCGCGCCGCGGGCTCGCCCCCGAGCCTGGTCTCTTTTGTCATCGCCTTGGTGAAAACGGTGATCGTCGAGGTTCTCGGGCAGCAGCGCTACCGCGAGTGCGATGCGGAGAAGGAGCTGCCGTGGATCGTCAAGCCCTGGTTTATCCACGCCGCAATGGCCTGGGGGTTTTTCGGCCTGCTTGCCGCGACGGCGGCGAACTGGCTGCTCGACCTGGCGGGGATAAAGCCCACGGGAACGATGGTTCCCCTGTGGTATCCCGTGCGCCTGTTGGGCACGGTGGCCGGGGTGTTTTTGGTCTATGGCTCGACGGCGGCGATAGTCAAGCGCCTGTATAAGCCGGACAAGCCAACGAGCCACAGCCTGCATTCGGACTGGGTGTTTCTGCTCATGCTCTGGGCGGCGGGGGTAACGGGGTATGCCGTGGAGATCTCGCTTTACCTCTCCCCGCCCCAGCTTTGGGCGTATTATGTGTTCATCGTCCACGTCGTGGTCTCCATGGAGCTCGTGCTCCTCGCCCCGTTTACCAAGTTCGCCCACGTGTTTTACCGCACGGTAGCCCTTGCCGTGCGCGCGGCGCAGGAGGAGGCCCAAGCGCCCGTTCCCCAAGAGGCGTAGCGCATCGTCCGCCCGCCTTGTCCCGCGGTTTGGCGATCGTCTATAATCGCCAGCGCAGGTCGCCACCTCGCGGAGGGCGGGAGAAGAGCTGGTCGGCGAAGTCATCTCCGTGGGCACCGAGCTTCTGCTCGGCCAGATTACGGACACCAACGCAACGTTCATCTGCCGCGAGCTCGCGGCGATCGGCGTCGACGTTTACTTCCGCACCACCCTCGGCGACAACCTGGGGCGCATCGTGGAGGCGATTCGCCTCGCCGCCGCGCGCTCAGATGTCGTTCTGCTCACGGGTGGGTTAGGGCCCACGCCGGACGATGTAACGCGCGAGGCGATCGCCGAGGCTACGGGGCGGCCGCTGCGCGAGGACCCCGCCTCGCGCCGGGCGATTGAGGAGTACTTCCGCAAGCTGGAGCGCGAGCCCACCGCGGCGAACTTTAAGCAGGCGCTCATTCCCGAAGGGGGGCGGGCCATCCCCAACGGCGCGGGAACAGCCCCCGGGGTGTTTTTGGAGCACGAGGGGACGGTGATCATCGCCCTCCCCGGCGTGCCGCGCGAGATGGAGCAGATGATGCGCAGGTTCGTCCTCCCCGAGCTCCGCGCGCGCCGGCCGGAGGGGCTGATCATCAAATCCCGCGTGCTCCGCGTGATCGGCCTGGGGGAGTCGAACGTTGTAAAAATGGCCGAGGAAATTCTCGCGCGCCAAACGAATCCTACAATAGCCCCGCTCGCGGGGCGGGGCGAAGTGTTGCTTCGCATCACGGCCAAATGCTCCTCGGAGCAAGAGGCCGACGAGAGGATCGCTGAGACCGAGGCACAGCTTCGCCAGGTTCTTGGCGAGCACATCTACGGCGTGGATCAGGCGACGCTCGAGGAGGATGTCGTCGGTCGCCTGATTCGCGCGGGTAAGACGATTGCTGTGGCGGAGTCGTGCACGGGCGGCTTGATTGGCAACCGGATTACCAATGTGAGCGGCAGTTCGCGGTGTTTTCCTGGTGGAGTTGTGGCGTATGCGAATGAGGCAAAAATGGCTCTCCTGGGCGTGGACCAGGACCTTCTGGCTAAGCATGGCGCTGTTAGCGCCGAGGTCGCCGCGGCGATGGCTACTGGGGTGCGCGAGCTATTTCGCGCGGACCTCGGGGTCTCGGCCACGGGCATCGCTGGCCCCACGGGGGGCACAGCGGAAAAGCCAGTTGGCCTCGTATTCATTGGGCTGGCCACCGCCGAGTCGGTGGTCACCGAGCGCCACCACTTCCTCAGGGACCGCCTAGACAATAAGTTCCGCACGAGCCAGGCCGCCCTCGCGCTAGTCCGCAGCTATCTCCTCGGCCTCAGCGGGTAGGACACCGGCCTGCGCTGCTGCGCCGGCCGCCGTTGAGGCGAACCGTTATGCAGACGCTGCGCTGTTTCATCGCTGTGCCGCTCGACGAGTTTACCAGACAGTGGCTCGCGGGCATTCAGGAGGAGCTCGCCGGAGAAATTTCCTATCGCGTACGCTGGGAGAAGCCCGATAACTTCCACATTACGCTTAAGTTCCTCGGCGACGTCGCCGTCTCGCGCCTGGACCACGTGCTCAAGGTCGTGGGCGCGATTAGCGAGCGCACGCGTTGCTTTACCCTCCACCCGCTGCGCTTGGACGCCTTCCCCTCGCCCTATCGCCCGCGCGTGCTCTGCCTACGTGTGGAGGACTACGAGGGCCGGCTGCGCGCCCTCGCCCGGGACATCGAGGAGCGCCTCGCGGAGATGGGTTTCGAGCGCGAGGCGCGCACGTTTAAGGGGCACATTACCCTGGGCCGCGTCCCCAAAAACGTCCGCCCCACCCCAAGCGAGGAAATTCTCAAGAGCATTAGCGTGCGCGGGCTGGAGGATATCGAGGCCGACCAGATTTGGGTAATGGAAAGCCAGCTTACGCCACAGGGGGCGATCTATAACGCGTTGGCGAAGTACGAGCTGGCTTTAGAGTAGGGGTAAGTTATGCGGAAGGGAGGCGCGGCAGTGGCCGACGAGGACCGCGAGCGAGCGTTAAAAGAAGTGCTGGCGAGCATCGAGAAGCAGTTCGGCAAGGGCTCGGTAATGCGCCTGGGCGAAGCGCCCAAACGGGCCGAGGTGGGGGTGATTCCCACCGGCTCGCTGGCCCTCGACCTGGCCCTCGGCGTGGGGGGCATTCCCAGGGGGAGGATTATTGAAATCTACGGCCAGGAGGCCTCGGGCAAAACGACCCTCGCCCAGCACATCCTGGCCAATGCCCAAAAGGCCGGGGGCACCGTGGCGTACATCGACGCCGAGCACGCCCTCGACCCCGACTATGCCGCAGCGATCGGCATCGACATCGACCAGCTTATCGTCTCCCAGCCCGACACCGGCGAGCAGGCGCTGGAGATCGCCGACGCCCTCGTGCGCAGCGGGGCGATCGACGCGTTTGCCATCGACTCCGTGGCCGCCCTCGTTCCCCGCGCGGAGATCGAGGGCGAGATGGGCGACGCCCACGTGGGCCTGCAGGCGCGTCTGCTTTCGCAAGCTCTGCGCAAGCTTGCCGGGTCCATCGCCCGGACAAACGCCGCGGCGATTTTCGTCAACCAGGTGCGCGAGCGCATCGGGATTATGTTCGGCAACCCGGAGACGACCCCGGGGGGGCGGGCGCTGAAGTTTTGGGCAAGCGTGCGCATCGAGATGCGCCGCGCGGAGGCCCTGAAAAGAGGCCAGGAGATTATCGGCAACCGCGTTCGCGCGCGTGTGGTTAAGAACAAAACGGCGCCGCCGTTTCGCCAGGCGGAGTTCGACATTATCTACGGCAAGGGGATCTCGCGCGAGGGGGACCTCATCGACGTCGGCCTGGAGACAGGGGTGATTACGCGCACGGGGACGTGGTATAGCTACGGCGAGGAGCGCCTGGGCCAGGGGCGCGACAACGCGCGCGAGTTCCTCGTGGAGCATCCCGAGCTCGCCGAGGAGATCGAGGCCAAGATTCGCGAGGTAACGGGGCTGGCCGCGGTGGCCGAGGGGGGCGACGAACGGCCGCCGGAGGCCGCCGCCGACTAGGACCATGAGCAAAGCGGGTTTTGCACAGGCGAAGTTCACGCACTACCGCGGGGAGCGGGGAGCGCACCCTCTCCCGGCCCCGCGGGGCGCATGGGCGCCGGGTCGCTCGCTTGAGCGACTGCGGCCGGGGCAGACTTCTCGGCCCGGCCGCCCCGCGCGCTGCGCGGTGCGGCGCCTACACCATTTGCGGAGCGCCCGCGGGCGGCGTTGCCCGCGCGCTCTAGGGGGTGTCCGAGATTCCTCAATATATGCCGTTGGTCATCGCAACAGCGATCGCTCTTGCCGGCGTGGTCGTCGGCGTGTGCCTTGCCTTGGGGGCGCGCCTGCGCGTGCGCCGGGCCGAGGAGCAGGTGGCCCAGCGCAGCAAGGAGCTCGACGAGCAGCGCGCGCAAATGCTCAAGGAGATCGAGGCCAAGCGCAAGGAGGCAGATCTCGAAGCCAAAGAGGCCGCCTATAAGCAGCGCCAGGCCGTTGAGGAGGAGTATCGCGAAAAGCGCGCCGAGCTCAAGCGCATGGAGCGCCGCCTGGAGGAGAAGGAGGCGGCACTTGAGCGCCGCGCGGAAAAGCTCCACTCGCGCGAGCAGGAGGTGGAGCGCCAGCAAGCGCATGTGGAGCAGGCGCTGAAGGAGGCCGAGGAACTAGTGCAGCGCCAGCGTGCAGAGCTCGAGCGCATCTCCGGCCTCTCCGCCGAGGAGGCGAAGCACGTCCTCCTCCGGGCGATCGAGGACGAAATTCGCCACGAAACGGCGAAAATGATCCGCGAGATGGAGGAGGAGGCCCGCGCCGAGGCCAACAAGCGCGCGCGCAAGATTATCGTCGAGGCCATCCAAAAGTGCGCCGTAGACCAGGTGGCCGAAACCACCGTCTCCGTCGTCCCCCTCCCCAACGACGACATGAAGGGGCGGATTATCGGCCGCGAGGGGCGCAACATCCGCGCGTTTGAGGGCCTCACCGGGGTGGACCTGATCATCGACGACACGCCGGAGGCCGTGGTTATCTCGGGCTTCGACCCCATCCGCCGGGAGATCGCGCGCACAGCGCTTACCGCGCTGATTACCGACGGGCGCATTCACCCCGGGCGCATCGAGGAGATGGTTACCAAGGCGCGGCAGGAAGTTGAAGAGCGCATGCGCGAGGCCGCGGAGGAGGCGATCTTCGCCACCGGCGTGACTGGGCTGCACAGCGAGCTGGTGAAGCTTTTGGGCAAGCTTAAGTTCCGCACGAGCTACGGCCAGAACGTGCTCGACCACTCCGTGGAGTGCGCGCACCTTGCCGGGGCAATGGCCGCGGAGCTGGGCCTTAATGTGGACCTGGCCAAGCGCGGGGCGTTGCTCCACGATATCGGCAAAGCGGTGGACTTCGAAACCGAGGGCCCGCACACCGTGGTGGGCATGGAGATCGCCCGGCACTACGGGGAGAGCGAGGAGGTCGTCAACTGCATTGGCGCGCACCACGGCGACTGCGAGTTTACCACGCTCGAGGCCGTGCTCGTCCAAGCGGCGGACGCCATTTCCGCCTCGCGCCCCGGCGCGCGGCGCGAGAGCCTGGAGTCGTACATCAAACGGTTGGAGAAGCTGGAGCGCATTGCCGACTCCTACGAGGGCGTGGAGAAGGTCTACGCCATCCAGGCGGGGCGGGAGATCCGCGTGCTCGTCAAGCCGGAGTCTATCGACGACCTGCTGGCCAGCAAGCTCGCCCGCGACCTCGCCCAGCGCATCGAAGAGGAGTTGCAGTATCCCGGGCAGATACGGGTGACGGTGATCCGCGAGGTGCGCGCGGTAGAGTACGCCAAGTAGCACAGGAGGACGCGTGAGGGTTCTGTTCATCGGGGACATCGTGGGCCGCCCGGGGCGGCGCGTGTGCGCGGCGCAGGTGCCTGCCCTGCGCAAGCACTATGGCGTGGACCTGGTGGTCGCCAATGCCGAGAACGCCGCCGGCGGTTTTGGGCTTACCGGCGCCGTGGCCGAGGAGCTCCTCGGCTATGGTATTGACTGCCTGACCACGGGCAACCACGTCTTCGCCCAGAAGGACTTCGAGCAGTTTCTCGCGGAGTGCGATCGGGTCCTCCGCCCGGCGAACTACCCTCCCGGGACGCCGGGCAACGGCTACGGCGTCTTTCCCGCGGGTGGGGCGCGCGTGGCCGTGCTTAACCTAAACGGCGTGGTGTTTATGGCCCCCCTCGACTGCCCGTTTCGCACGGCCGACGCTCTGCTCGACGAGCTCCGCGAGCAGACGCCGATTATCATCGTCGACTTCCACGCCGAGGCCACCGCGGAGAAGGCGGCGTTTGCCTATTTCGTGGACGGCCGCTGTTCGGCAGTGATCGGCACGCACACCCACGTGCAAACCGCCGACGAGCGCATTCTCGCCGGCGGCACGGGGTTTATCACCGACGTGGGGATGACCGGGCCGGAGGATTCGGTTATCGGAATGAAGCACAAGATCGTCGTGGAGCGGTTTGTTACGAAAATGCCGCGGCGGTTTGAGGTTGCCGCCGGCCCGGGGGTGATCAACGCCGCGCTGCTGGACATCGACGAGGACACCGGCCGCTGCCAGGCCATCGAGCGCCTGCGCGTACAATAGCGCGGCCGGCCAAGCGCGGGGCGCGGGCGCTGGGCGAATGGACGAGGCGATGCTCGAGAAGGTGTTTGAGCTAATCGAGGCCGACCGCGAGGCGATGATCCAGGCGACCTCGCGGCTGCTCCAGTTTGAGTCCGTGCGCGAGGAGCAGGCGGGCGACGATCCCCTGGGGCCGGGCTTGCGCCAGGCGTTGGGCTTTGTCGGCGAGCTTGCGCGGAAGTTCGGCCTGGGCTTCCGCGAGGTGGGAGGGGTTGTCGGCGTGGCCGAGCTCGGCGAGGGCGAGGAGAGCGTAGGCGCCCTGCTGCATCTCGACGTCGTGCCTGCGGGCGAGGGGTGGGATAAGCCGCCTTTTTCGGGCGCCGTAGAAGGCGGCGAGATTTGGGGCCGCGGGGCATGGGACGACAAGGGGCCGTGCGTCTCCGTGCTCTTCGCTGCGAAGGCCATTGCCGCGGCGAACGTTCCCCTGCGCCGGAAGATCAAGATTATCTTTGGCACAGACGAGGAGTCCGGCGTGTGGAGCGACATTGAGCGCTACCTGGAGCTGGAACACCCGCCCACGATGAGCTTTGTGCCCGACGGAAGCTTCGGGGTAACCAATGCCGAAAAGGGCATGGTTAACATCGCGCTCACCGTGGGCCGCGGAGGGCTGTGGGGCAAGCCGCGCGCTAGGCTCGTCTCGCTCTCTGCAGGCGAGCGGCCGAATATGGTCCCGGACCGCGCCGAGGCTCTCCTCCAGCCGCTGCACGAGGCGGAGGAGTATGCGCGCTATCTCGCGGCGCGGGTGGAGGCGTTTGCGCAGTCGCGCCCCGGGGCAAAGATCGAGCTAAAGCAGACCGCGGAGGGCCTGCACCTGTGCGCGGAGGGGAAAAGCGCCCATGGGAGCACGCCACACCTCGGGCGCAGCGCCCTGCTCGACCTGGTGGACTTTCTCGCCGCGGAGCGCTTGGATGATCTCCCACCGGCGAACATGGCCCGCCTGCTCGGCGAGCTCATCGGCCGCGACTTAAACGGCGAGCGCCTGGGAATTTTCCACAGCCATGAGTTTATGGGGCACACCACGGTGAACATCGGCACGGCCCAGTGCACGGCACAGGGCGCGCGGGCCGTGGCCAACGTGCGCATTCCCCTCGGGCTTACGCCGGAGGAGGTGGAGCGCCGCGTGCGCCGAGCCCTCGGGGCGTGGCAGATGCGTTGGCACGTCGAGGCCCGCGCGGAGATCGAGGGCAAGAGCTACGAGCCGCTCTATGTGGAGCCGGAGAGCGAGCTCGTGCGCGGGCTGCGCGCGGCGTTCGAACGCGTTATGGGGCAGCCGTGCGAGCTGTTGGCCATGGGCGGGACGACGTTTGCCAAGTCCATGCCCAACGCAGTGGCCTTTGGGCCGAAGATGCCCGAGGAGCCGGACCTCGCCCATGGGCCAAACGAGCGCATTGCTGCCGATGTTTTAGTGCGCAACGCAAAAATATATGCTGCCGCGTTTTTGGAGCTCGTCGGCTAGGCGGCCTGCGCGGCGCGCGGGAGTGGCTGCGCCATGCCCGCGGTGGTTATCCACAAGCCCGGCCCCTATGACCGCAAAAGGCGGCGGAGCGTGCTCCCCGAGCTTGCCCGCGCGGCGGGGCTTCGTGTCGCTGTCCCTACGGGAGTCCTTGCCCTGCTGTGCCTTTTGGGGCTCGCGTACTGCCTGGTCGTCGCAGGCGGTGCGCGCGAAGCCGCTGCGGTGAAAAGCGCAACAACGTTCGCCCTGTGTACCTCGCTCCTCGGCGCCCTTTCCCTCACCGGCTTTACGTTTTACTTCCACCGCTCGGGCCTGTGGCTTGCCGTGCTTGCCCTGGCGGCCTATGTGGTTATTTACGGCACGCCGCACATCGTCTCGCGCGCCGAAGGCGCCGCGGCAAGCGCCGCCGCGGCGCGGGCCGAGGACGAGGTTAGCCGGGCGACGCTGATCAAAAAGTTCCTCGGCGCCTACCGCCTCGCGGACATGCTCTCCGACGAGGAGCAGACGGAGGGCCAGCGTGCCCTGCGCAGCAGGCTCAGGCGCCTGGAGCGCGCGGCAAAGCAGGAGCAAAAGGCGCGCGTGCGCCGGGCGAGCGCGCGGCTGGAGATCGCCGTGCGCAGCGCACCGGCGCTGCTTGCCTTGGGAAAGTATTTGCTCGTGCTGCTGTTTTCCGCGGCAGCGGCTGACCTTGCCGCGCTAAAGGTGGGGATAAAGCGCGGATTTTTGGCCCATGGCACGGGCCTGCGCTATTGCCACGAGCTAAACCACGGGTGCACGGAGTATCTGCGCGCGCGGTGCGAGGCGGGGAAGGCCAAGCGGCCCAAGTGTTGGCGGTGGGACGGCAACGTTTGCCCGTGCCAGGTAGAAGCCCTGCGCGACGGCGTCCCCGGGTGGAAGCCCGGCGGGCCAAAACTGTGCCCCAACTGCCCCGTGTATATGGACCACCAGCGAGACAAATTCCGCCTTGCCGCGCCCCTGACGTTTGTCGCCGCGGTGCTGCTTTGCCTGTTTCCCGCGCGCGCCGGCGTTCACGGGGTGGCCTCAGGGGTGCTCTCCGCGGGCGTCGCCGTGTTCGAAGCGGTTGCCAAGCGCATTCCTCTGCTGAACATGGAGGCCACGGCGAAAACCCTGCTCAGCCCGACATTGCACTACGCCACGATGGCCGTGTTCGTGGTGTTTTTGATTTTCGTCTTGCTAAGGGTCGTAGAGTTTGTGATTTTCCGGCTAAAGTGGTAGGGGCGCGCTATGCGAGGCGCCGCAGGTAGCGCGTGTTTACGCTCTTTACCCCGGGAATGCGCATGATAACGTCGATAATCCGGTTCAGCTCCTCCTCCAAGTCTATGTCCACGGCGCCCTTCACCGGGCGCACATAGCCGCCCAGGTCTACGTGCCCCATAGTGCAGGAGATGTTAATGCGCGTGGAGTCAATGGACTGCCTGCGGATAATCTCGCGCTTGACGCGTCTAATGATGTCCTTATCCGCGGCCATCGCTTGCCCCTCCCTCCTGTGTCAGTTACTTCTGCGCGGCCCGCGGCACTCCTCTCGTCCGCTAGGCGCACCACTTTTGCGTCGTCTCGCGCAGGCGGCGGGAGAGCACGCGGGCGATGTTCGTTATCACCGTAAGCTGCGCCCCGAGGTCGTTGGAGAACGTCTCCATAAACTTCAGCGCGCTAATGCGCACCACGCGCGCGGAACCGCGCGAGCGCACCGATGCGCTGCGCGGCTCGATGTCGATAAGCGACATTTCGCCGAAAAAGTCGCCGGCATAGTCGCTCCCCTCGCCCGCCTCGCTGCTTAGCGTGGCGAGGACGACCTCGTCCTCCTCCTCGGCGTTAATCACCACCTCAACGCAGCCTTCGTCGATCAAAAACAACGCGTCGCCCTCTTCGCCCTGGCGGCAGATCAGCTCGCCGTCGGCAAACTCCAGCTCCTCGGCCACCTGGGCGATGCGCTCTTTGTCCTGGTCGCTTAGGCCGAGGAACAAAACGGAGCGGCTAATTGCCTCGTGCTTGGCCATTTCTCCCTCGCCGTCCCCCCTTCGCGGCGCTAGCGGGGCAGGCGGCGCACAGGCTGCGCGCCCGTCCCCTTGAGGATAATTTCCTTTTGCGGCTCGCGAAAAACCTCAACGACCTTGCGCTGGCGGTCGTACTCCTCGGCGTTGTGGTAGGTTATCGTATACACAACGCGCCCCCGCCCCTTGCGCCCGGGCTGGAGCACGCGCGTTTGCCCGCGCGGCAATTCCGCGCTTTCGCGCACCTCCCTCTCAAAGGGAAGGTCCTCTACGCGCTCCTCTTGCACGACGTATTCCACGGTAAGATAAGGCTGCTTGCGGCGCACGAGGAGCTTCGTGCCGAGCAGCTCGTCGCCGCTGTCGATCTTGCTTAGGTCTACCCCGGGGTTGAGTTTTTGCAACAGCTCGCGGGTAATCTGCGCGCGGTGGCAGATTTTCTCCACCGTGTCCCCACGCTGGACGATCTCCCACTTCTCCTCCACGCGCGGCTCCTCCAGGCGAGCGATGGCCTGCTCCTTGGAGACGACGACGCGCGCGGGATCGCGGTTTTCGCGGCGCAGCTCATATTTTTCGACAAACTCCGGCGGGCGAACGAGGACGAACCCCTGCTCGCTTGCCTGGCGGGCGTATTTGTCGCGATAGCTTTCTAAAATAGAGCGCGCCTCGGCGTTTGACGGGACGGCGAGCACGGGCTCGCCGTTAACATAGATCACGGTGACCTCGGCCGTGGCGTTGACGACCTGGGCCAGGCGGGCATAGGCCTCGTCCTCGCTGAGCACTTGGGAATGGTTGCGCGGGGCGATTTCGATCGTCGGCTCGGGGTCGAGCTTAACCTGGCCTTCGAACTCCAGGGCGCCCGCTTTGTCGCGGCGCAGGCGCTGGAGCACGCGGCTCGCTGCCTCGCGGCTCTCCACGGCAACGCGCAACTGGTCGCCCGCGACGATAAAGCATACCCGCCGCGCGCTGCCCATCTTAAGCAGGACGATCCACGCGACGAGGAAGCCGATGACCAGGGTGAAGATGATGCGCTCACGGGCAAGCTGCCGACGGACACGGCGCAGCCGACGCTCCGCCGACTGCTCAAAGTCGAGCGGACTAATCTCCTCGCTCATCCTCGCTCATCGAGCAGCCGCCGAATCTCCTTTATCGCCGCCTGAAGCTGCACGTCCTTTTCCAGGGGGAGCGTTCCCGCGGTCCACAGCTTATAGTCTTCGTCGGAAAGCTCCATTGGCACGGGGACGTCGGGTTCGATACCGTGGGCGTCGATGTCCCTCTTTTTCGGGGTAAGGTAGCGCGCCGTGGTCAGCGCAAGAGCCGAGTTGTCCTGCAGGGTGATTACCGTTTGCACCAGGCCCTTGCCATAGGTCTTCTCGCCCACGAGCCGGGCGATCCCGTTGTCCTGCAGGCAGCCGGCGACGATCTCCGAGGCGCTTGCCGTGCGCCCGTTGATAAGCACGACAATAGGCATGTCTATGCCGCGGTACCATGTAGGGTCGACGTCGAGCGCCCCGGGCGCTTGGTCGCGCGGCTGAATGTAGACCACCGGCCCGGACTTGACGAACAAGCTGCACACCTTAATCGCCGAATCTAACAGCCCGCCCGTGTTGTCGCGCAGGTCGAGGATAAACCCCTTCATATTCTGCTTAAGCAGGTCGTCGAGCGCCTCGTTGAGCCGGGCAAAACTCTTGTCGTTAAACGCCTCGAGGCGGGCGTAGCCGATGTCTCCATCGATCACCTTGTGGTGGACGACGTTGAACTCGATGTGCTTGCGCTCGACAGTCACCTCAAACGGCTTGGGCACGCCCTTGCGGAAGATGGTTAGCTTAACCTTCGTCCCCCGCGGGCCGCGGATTTTGCGCACGACCTCGGTGAGGTCCATCTCGCTCGTGGGCTCGTCGTCAACGCCGATAATCCAGTCGCCCGGGCGCAGACCGGCCTCCGCCGCCGGGCTGTTGGGCAGCGGACGGTGGATGACGATGCGCCGCTCGCCCTCCTCGTCGAACTCCGTGGTTAGCTCGGCGCCGATGCCGTCCAGCTCGCGGTCGGTCTGGACGTTGAAGTTCTCCGCCTCCTCGGGGGGCATAAACCGCGAGTAGGGGTCGTCGAGCGCGCGGGTGAGACCCTTCGCCGCGCCATAGGCCAGCTTCTTCTCGTCCTCGATGGGCTTATAGTAGCGATGCTTGATCTGGTTTAACACTTCCCAGAAAATGGCTACCGGCCCGAGCTCGTCCTCCTGCGCCTCGCTGCGCAGCCGCTCGGCGATCGCCCCGCTCGCCGCCGCCTGGGCGAGGACGATGTCGCGGTCGCCGAACGGGTTTAGCGTCTCAAACTTCTTGTGAAACAAGTATCCGCTGATGAACGACCAGCTCATCAGCGAGACGACGACCAACACCCAGGTAACCCGTCGCGCTCCGACCATGTTTAGGCACCCGCCTTAGTCTTGCACGCGCGGTATTAAACCGCGTCACGCTCGCTAAACATCAACGCTTGCCCTGCCCGGCGTACTGACCAGTATACCAGTACACAGGCCAAAATGCTAACGACGCCAACGCGGCCCAAGTTGCCCGCCGCGCACAGCAAGCGCCCCAGCTATTGCTCCTCTACTTCTTCCACGACGACCCTCGCCGCAGCCTCCCCTTGCTCCTCGCCTTCCTCCCGCGCGCGCTCGCGCCGCCCGGCAAACAGCCCGATTAGCTCGGGCACGAGGTCGACCATTTTGCCCAGGCTCCCCTGGCGGAAGGAGAGCAAGCGCACCTCGTCCTTGCGGATGACGATTACCCCGACGGGGTCCACGCGCGCCCCGCCGCCCCCTCCTCCGCCGAAACCGCTCTTGTCGCCCGCTTCGCTTTCGTTGCCCCCCGCGCCGAAGCCGATGCTGACGCGCACGATGGGCACGATCGTCGCCCCCGCGGCCTCCACCGGCTTGCCCACCACCGTTTCCGTGCGCGCGAACTCGCGCAGGTTGTTGGCGATCTTTTCCGCGAGATCGGCAACCACGGCGTTCACTCCTCTCTCGGCGCAGCGCGCGCCCATTTGCTCCGTGCGGTCGCGCCGCGCTTTGTTCTGCGGGCCCTCCACCAGCGCAAAGCGGCGCGGGCCCCGCCCGCCCTCAACACTGTTACGCCGCGCAGGACAGCGATCTTCGCCGCCGCCCACGTGGGAAGGGAAGCCTCGGCGGCGACGTGGCCGAAGATCCCCGGCTGGCAAAAGTCCGGGGCAAGGGCCAAGCGAAGCGGCGCCCCCCGCGCTTGGGCAACGCCGAGCGCCGCCTGCGCCCAGCCGTAGCTCGCACCTGTCGCTGCGGGATCCTCCAGCCCGATGGTCAGCTTGCCGCGTAGGTCGCGCAGGCGCACGTGGCGCACGAGCTCCACCGCTGCTCCCGCCGCTTCGCGCGCTATGCGCTGGGCAAGCGCGCGGTGCTCGCGCAAAAACGAAAGCGCCGCGCGCGCCGAGGGCCGAGGGCGCTTTTCTGTCGGCCGCGCCTCGGCTGCGGCGCGCGGCCGCGCCCTACCCCTTACCTCTACCCCGAGCACGCGCAGGCGCAGCTTCGTTCTCCCGCGCGCCCAAAGCAGAGAGACCTTGGCCACGCCAAGCGGCAGGCGCAGCTCCACCCGCCCCGCGCTTGGTCGCTCGGCGGCGTTTCGCCAAGCGAAGCGCAAGGCGAGGGGGCTAGCGAGAAAGGCCAGCGCCGCCGCGATGGCGCATGCGAAAAGCGCTGCGACTATAATCCACGCTAAGGTCACAGTTGTCCCTTCGCCGGCGGGGCGCACCCGCCCTCCCGCTTTGGCTTGCGGAGGGTCCGCGGGTGGGGCGGGGGCTTTGCTTTTGCGCTTGCTGTGCAGGCGAAAGTGAACAACACAACAGAACAATACGCTTGGAACTAGGTAGCCAAGCGACAAAGGAGTCGTGGCCGATGAACATTGGGATTATGGACAGCGCGCTGCGCGTAGAGTGGATCGACTTGTTCGACGTTGCCGCAGCAATTGGCTTCGACGGCGTAGAGCTGGGCGTGGGGCCGGATGCGGAGAAGACCGAGCTTTGGTCGCCGGAGGGCCGCCTAGCCATTCAGGAGCGCGCACAGCGCACAGGCGTCGAGGTCGCCTCCGTGTGCTTGCACTTTTTCTGGAAGTTTAGCTTCGCCGCGGACGATGAGGAAACGGTGGCCAAGGCGCGCGAGCTTACCGAGCAAGCGTGCAGCTATGCCGAGGAGGTAGGGGCGCGGGTGATCCTCGTCCCCGTTACCCCCGGGCCGGAGGGGCTGGACCCCGAGGAGGGCCGGCGGCGGTGGATCGAACAGGTAACCCAAGTCGCCGTTGCCGCGGAGGAGTGCGGGGTAACCCTTGCCTTGGAGAACGTCGGCCGCGGCTATGGTCGCTCGGCCAACGAGCTGCTGGAGATCGTCTCCGCGGTAGACTCCGCCTATGTCGGCGTATACTACGATATCGGCAACGCCACGGCGTTTGGCTTTAACCCCGCGGAGGAGATCGCCGCGCTGCGCGACCTCATCGCCCAAGTGCACACCAAGGAGCGCGAAGCGGAGCTCCTCGGCGAGGGCGTGGTAAAGCACGCCGAGGCGCTCGAGGCCCTGCGCAAGGTGGACTTCGACGGCTACATCGTGTGCGAGACCGCGCCCACGGACGACCCCCAAGCGGCCGCGCGGCATAACCTGGAGTTTTTGCGCAAGCTCGTGGACTAAGCTCCGCTAGGGAACAGGCTCCGGCTCGGCAAATGCCCCGCGCATCTTTTCCGGCAGGCGCCACACATGCTCGCCGGAGCGGTCGCAGAAGTACAGGCGCGAGGGCGAGGGCTGGCGCGCGTCGCCGTCGGCCCAGAAGGCGTAAAAGTCTGGGTGGGCGTTTTGCGGCCGGCGGGCGTAGGTGTGGTTGTAGGCGCTGTTGTGCGTAAGCTGGCGCACGAGCTGCCACGTGCGCCCCTCGTCGCGGCTGAGCCACATGGCCATCTCGCCGCCGGGGTTATAGCGCTGCGGCCCGGGCTGCGTGGGAGCGATGAGCCGCCACGCGCCATCGGCCTCGACGTGCAGGCAGCCGGTGTCGTAGTTGTTGTCGGAAACGATGGAGCCGAAGACCTCCCACCGTTCGCCGGTCCAGTGCGCGGTGGTCCAAGTGCGGGGGTCGTTTTTCGGGCCGGGCTGATAGCCGCGGCTGGTGAGGTAGAGGATTATCGGGCGGCCCTGGGCGTCGAAGTTTAGGTCTTTTAAATAAACCTTCAGCCCCTCCGCCTCGTAGTCGTGCACCAGCGCCGGGTTGTGTATCTCGCGCAGGGGGAGGGAAACGCGCTCGCCCGCCGCGGTGTGCCATGTCTTCCCCAGGTCGTCGCTCTCTAGATAGTAGAGGTTCGTGCGCCAGTTAAGCCCGCCTTTTTGCGGGTGGTAGTTAAACGCCGTGCCCACCTTGCGGCCATAGTGCCCGCTTACCTGATAGTGCCCCTGGGCGATGCCCGCCAACTCCTGCGGTGCGGTCCAGCGCAGCCCGTCGGGGCTCGTCTGCCAGAACAGGCGCCGGCCGCCGCGGTAAAGCGTTTGGAAGAAAAAGAACCCCTCCTCGCCCAAATAGTGCACCTGGGGGTAGGAGAAGTTGTCCTTGCGCACGAGGACGAACGAGTCGATGCTATATGGCCGCGCGCTTTTGAAGATATACGCCGGGCGCGCCGTCCCGTGGGCGCTGGCAAAAACCCAAATGTAGCCCTGCCCGTCTACGCTGATTACCGGGTTGTCGTGGGCGTCGGAGGTTTGCTTGTCCATGAGGATCGTCGGCCGGGGGACTTTGTGCGTGCTGTGGTCGTAATAGGAGACCATCTCCCACAGCCGCCGCTCGCCCGGGGCTGTTCCGCCGTAGACGAAAAACGTTTTGTTTGCCTTTGGGCAGTAAACGGCTAGGGGAATGTGCTTTGCGCAGTAGGTGCCCAAGCCGCCGCTGTACTTGTAGCGATACTCGTCGCCCGTGGGCTGGTTGAAATACCAAATGCCGCGGTAGCCGTCGGCTTTTTCCGTGCCCCAGCGCGCGGGCTCCTCGCTTGGCGCGTTGTCTTTTGCGGCGGGCATGAGGGAGCTCACGCCAAGGGCAAAAGCAAGCGCCCCGAGGGCCAGCGGCCAGGGCCTTGCCGGAGCGCTCGGCGTTCTCCCCGGCCTGGGCATCGTTTGCGTCCGCGCCTAGACCCACTCCCAATCCTTCAGCCACTGATAGTTCGGGGGCAGCTTGGCGAACATCTCATCCGCCGCACGCTCGAGCTTCGCCTGCTCCGCCAAATCTAGCTCCCGCCGCTCCTTAACAGCCAACGCCACGTTGTCTACCTGGTGCGGATGAATCATCCCTGGAATCGGCGCGGTAATCGCCCCCGTCGCCAAAATATACCGTATCGCCAACCGCGCTAGCTCGTCGTCCTCTTTCGCATGCGGGTTGTCCGGCGTGCTGTCGCCCTTAAACAGCGAGTTGCTCGCAAACGGCTTTATCCCAAACACACCCACGTCATACTTGCGCACGGCGTCGAACAGGCTATCCGTCGGCCGCTCCTTGCTCTTCGCCGTAAACGGCGTGCACACCACCTGCACCACGTCGGGATACTTCTCGATCATCCACTTAATGTGCGGCCGGTCGTGCGAGGAGAGCCCGGAAAAGCGGACTTTGCCCTGCTCGCGCGCTTTGACGAGGGCTTTCATCATTTCCTCGACCTCGGCCTCGGTGTGCTTGCTGCTCTGGGAGATCATCGTGATGCGCCAAACGTCGACATACTCCAGCTTCGCTTCCTTAAGCCCCTTGTCCAGGGTGCGCAACAGGGCCTCGCAGGTGCGGAACTTGGGGTTGCGCATTTCCTCCTGATACCAGGAGAAGCCGAAGTACATCTGCTCGCGCCGGCCGCGCAGTGCCTCGGCATAGGCCATTACCTCTTGCCACGTGCAGGCATCTACGTAGTTAATGCCCACCTCGATGCATCGGCTGACAACCTCGTAGCGGTTTTTCTTAAACCGCGGGTCGTTAAGGTCGGCGCTAAGCCAGCCTCTGCCTTTGAATATCCCCGGGATGAGTTTATCAATCCGTTTCCAATGCCCGCCTAAGCACACCGCGGAAACCATTAGCCCCGTCTTGCCCAGCCGGCGATACTCCATGTCCTTGTTGTAGTTTAGGATCTTCGAGGTATCCACCGGCGCGGCTGCGCCCTGGCCCATGGCTCCGGCAACCGCCCCGGCAACCGTTCCCGCGGCAACGGTTTTCAAGAACTCCCTCCGGCTAACCCGGCTCCGCTGCTTCTTGCTCACGGCAAGGCCTCCTTCCTCGGCGCTTGGTCGCGCCCATTACTGTTCCGCAGCGTTAATACGCACAGGCTCTTTAAAGTGCGTCCCGTGGCAGTCCGTGCACACCGCCTCCCGGAGCAGGTATTGGCCGTTTGGGCGCAGTTTACCTTCCCACTGTTTGAGGAACTGCTCCACGGCCTGGGGGTTCTTGTGCTCGCCGTGGCACTTGCCGCATAGGGGCCCGATCTCCGCCCGGCCGTAGAGGATGTCCGGCGGGGTAATGTTGTTTTCGTCGCCCATGTGCTCGTAGCACAGCCCATGGCACAGGGCGCAGGTTATCCCGTGCTCAAGATGCGTTGCGGCGATCTCCTCATCGGAGAAGTTCGTGTGGCAGACGAGGCAGGCCATGTTGTCCTCGGGGAGCACGGCCCTGCCGCCCCACTGCGAGCTGTGGGCCACGGCAAAGCTGCCCAGCTCACGCTTAACCTGCTCTGTCCGTTGGGCGATGTCGCCCGGGGCCTGCGCGGGCGAGAGCTGACCGAAAGCGAGCCACACTGCCGCGGCGCACGCGCCGATTATCCCGGCAACCGAAAGCTTCATCGTCCCCTCTCCGTCCCGTAAACCAAAGCGGAGCACTCCCCGAGGGGAGTGCCCGCTGCGCTTGCACAGGGTGTCTCGCCGAACGGTGGGCCTTAGACCCACTCCCAATCCTTCAGCCACTGATAGTTCGGGGGCAGCTTGGCGAACA
>CAZMGT010000025.1:0-22278 GCA_964565895.1 uncultured Armatimonadia bacterium | reverse complement strand
CGCCCTGGCCCATGGCTCCGGCAACCGCCCCGGCAACCGTTCCCGCGGCAACGGTCTTGAGGAACTGCCGGCGGCCGATCCTCTCCCCCTTGCTTTCCGCCATCAGCCCGCTACCTCCCTTGCGCGTGTTTTGCTCGCTGTTCTTTACGTTCACAAATACTACCTTCTTCCCCCGTGTTCATCTCCCTCCCTAAGCCGCGGGCGCGCTGGCCCAACGGCAGCCCCAGACAACTTTCCGCGCAGCGCTAGCCCGGGCGAATCTCGCGCTTTTCCGGATCAAACACTTGCCGCTGCCCCGTCTCTAGCGCGCGAAAGGCCATTATCGAAGCGATGGAGTGCGCATAGCCCATTTGGATCGTCGCGTTGGGCTGCTTGCGCGAGCGCAGGCATTGCAGGAAGTTGAGCATGTGGTTAACGCTGGGCAGAGGCTTAACAGCGACCTCCTCTTTTAGCTTATCCTTGCCCCCGCCGGTGCCCCGCGCCTTCCAGCTCGAGGTGTCGAACATCCCCCGCGTGCCGTAAAACACGGCTTCGGCGATGTGATAGGAGTTGCCCAGGCGCGTCTCATATTGCGCGAGAAAGCCTTTCGGATATTCATACAACGCGCACACCGTATCCGCGTGCTCGCGGTCTTCCTTCCAAACGTAAATTCCGCCGTTGGCCACGCAGTTTTTGGGCAAGGGGTCGTCCATATACCAGTGGATAAGGTCGATGGTGTGCGCGCCGAGGAGCCCGGGCGTGCCCACGGTGTAGTCTTTGTATAGGTGCCACATGCGGAAGCGCTTGGCGTCCCACGGCCGCTTGGGGAGGTACATTAAGAACTGCTCCCAGTCTACGTCCTCCTTAAACACGCCTTGCGCGCCGCGGTGCCAGCGCGGGTTGCAGTCGTTCCACGAGCTTTCGCACTTTGAGATCTTGCCCAAAATGCCGGATTGGATAAGCTTTGCCGCGGCGGCGTGCCGCCCGTCGGAGCGCCGCTGCGTCCCTACTTGAACGACGCGGTCTTTCTTCTCCTCCCACGCGGCGAGGGCGTCGTTGGCGTCCTCCAGGCGCGAGGCCATCGGTTTTTCCACGTAGGCGTCCTTCCCCGCGCGCAGCGCTGCGGCGAGGATGGGCGAGTGCGCGAAGTCCGGCGTGGCGATGATCACTGCGTCGATGTCCTCGAGCGCGAGGAGCTCGGCAAAGCGCTGAAACTGCCGCGGCTCCCTGCCCCACCATTGCTTGACCCGGCGCGCCATGGCCTCAAGGTTCTTGCGCCAAACGTCGCACACCGCGGTAATCTCCACGTTCTCCTGCTTGGCGAACTGGTATACCTGGCGGGCGAGGTATGTTCCGCGACCGCCGCAGCCGATAACGCCGATGTGAATTTTCTCGTTGGCCCCCTGGGCGCGGGCATACGTGCTTGCGGCAAGCGCGCCCGTGGCGCTGGCCAACGCGGAACGCAAAAACTGCCTTCGCGTAAGCTTTCCCTGAGCCATCGTGGCACCTCCTTGCGCCGCGGGAGGGCATTCGCTGTCGCCGCGGGCTGTTCCTCGCGCTCGCTGGCGGGGTTTTGCGCGGGCAGGGGCAGGGGCCGGGGCGCGAGTGGAGAATCATTGCCCAGCGCTTTCGGCCAGATTCGGCCGGAAAGAGGAGATGGGGACGATGAGGCGCAGGGAGTTTCTCCGCCGCGGAGTGCAGCTTGGCTCCTCGGCGCTGCTTACCGCCGCCGGGGTGAGCTTTGCTCAGCAGGCACAGCGCAAGATCTACCTCGGCCTGGTCACCTATAACCTCGCCCGCAACTGGGACCTGGAGACGATTATCCGCCGCTGCGAGGCCCATGGGTTTGAGCGCGTGGAGCTGCGCACGACACACAAGCACGGCGTCGAGCCCTCGCTCAGCGCAGAACAGCGGCGCAGGGTGCGCGAGCGCTTTGCGCGCTCGAAGGTCAGGCTGATCAGCTTGGGGACGACGTGCGAGTTCCACTCGCCCGACGCCAAGGTTTTGCAGAAAAACAAGGACACGGCGAAGGAGTTTATCAAGCTCGCCAAAGACGTGGGGGCAGCAGGGATTAAGGTGCGCCCCAACGGCCTGCCCCAGGGCGTGCCCGTGGACAAGACGCTAAAGCAAATCGGCGACTCGCTGCGCGAGCTCGGCGAGTGGAGCGCCGCGGGGGGCTATAACATCGAGCTCTGGCTTGAGGTCCACGGCCGAGGCACGAGCCACGTGCCATACATTAAGCAAATCATGGAGATCGCCAACCACCCGTTGGTTAAGGTCACCTGGAACTGCAACCGCAGCGACCTGATCAACGGCTCGTGCCGCGAGAACTGGCTGCTCGTGCACAAGTGGGTGCGCACGCTGCACATTCACGATCTCTGGGACGAATCGCAGTATCCCTGGCGCGAGCTGTTCTCGCTGCTTAAGGAGACGCAGTGGAGCGGCAACGCCCTGTGGGAGCGCGGGGCGGAGGCGAAAGACCCCGACGCGCTTATGGAAAAGCAGCGCCAGGCGTTTTTGGAGCTGCTCAAGCTCGCCCTTTAGCAGGCACGCCGCGGGGCTGGGCAGTGGCGCGTGTTGTACGCTGCGGTCGTTGCTAGCAGGAGAGGCCCATGTCTGGCGAGGACAACCGGGGGCAGCAGTTTTCGGGGCTCATCGCCGCGCCGCATACGCCGATGCGCCCCGACTTTTCCCTGGACTTAGAGAAGATCGCCGCCCAAGCGGCGCTGCTCAAGCGCGCGGGGCTTGCCGGCGCGTTTGTCTGCGGGACCACGGGCGAGGGGCCCTCGCTCTCCGTGGCCGAGCGCATGGCCGTGGCCGAGGCTTGGTGTAACGCGGCGGACGAGGGCTTTGCGATCATCGTTCACGTGGGGCACAACTCCCTGCCCGAGTGCCGGCGGCTTGCCGCGCACGCCCGCGATATCGGCGCGCAGGCCATTGCCGTGTGCGCGCCCTCGTTCTTTCGCCCGCGCCACGTGGAGGAGCTGGTGGAGTTTTGCGCGGGGGTGGCCTCCGCTGCGCCGGAGGTCGCGTTTTACTTCTACCACATCCCGGAGATGACCGGCGTGGCGCTGCCTGTGCGCGACTTTCTCCAGCGCGCCGCACAGCGCATTCCGACCCTCGCTGGGGTAAAGTTCACCCACGACGACATGAAGGACTACGCGCGCTGTGTAAGGCTGCTGGGCGGGCGGTTTAACATGCTTTTTGGGCGCGACGAGTTTCTCCTCGCCGGCTTGGCGTTGGGCGCGCGTGGCGCGGTGGGCAGCACGTTTAACTACGCCGCCCCGCTCTATCAGCGGATCGTCGCCGCCTTCTCCGCGGGCGACTGGGACACGGCGCGGCGCGAGCAGGCGCGTGCCGCGGAGCTTGTCGAAGTGCTCGAGCGCTACGGTGGCGTGCCCGCGGGCAAGGCGGCCATCGCGATGTGCGGGCTGGACTGCGGGCCGCCCCGGCCGCCGCTCGCTGCGCTGAGCGCTCAGCAGGTCGCCGCCCTACGCGGCGAGTTAGAGGCCATTGGCTTTTTCGACTACTGCCTGCGCGCGGAAGAGCCGGCGAGCTAACCCGCGCCGCCGCGTGCGAATGCCGCGCGGGAAGCGCTAGCGCAGGCCAGCGGAAGGTTTTCCCCCGGCCGCTGTCGCACTATTGCCCCAACACACGCGCCCGGGACGCTTGGCGCCCGCGGCGCAGCGCGGGGGGTGCGCCATGGTTGACCTAAGCGTAAACTTCGTCGGGATCGAGCTTTGCTCGCCGCTGATCGTCGCTTCGGCGGGGATTACCGAGAAGCTCGAGCTTCTGCGGCGCTGTCGCGAGCACGGCGCGGGGGGCGCCGTGATGAAGTCGCTCTTTGAAAAAGAGATCTGCCGCACCTCGCCCACGCCGCGTTTTCAGATCATCAAACACGAGCTGCCCGGGGCCGAGACGTTTACCCTCTACTCCTACGAGCAGGCGAGCGAATGGGACGTCGCCCGCTACGCCGAGGAGGTGCACCGGGCGACGGAGGAGCTTTCGGACTTTCTCGTCATCCCGAGCATCAACTGCTACACGGACGAAGGGTGGGCGAGCTACGCCCAGGCGATGGAGCAGGCTGGGGCGCGGGCGATCGAGCTAAACACCTCCTGCCCGCACGGCTCGATCACGTTCTCCGGGCACGAGGTCGAGGAGACCATCTTTCGCGCCGTGCGCATCGCCCGCGAGGCGGTGTCTATTCCGATCATCGTCAAGATTAGCCCCATGCTCACCAACCCGGGCAACGTCGTCGCCGAGCTGGAGAAGATCGGCGTCCAAGGCGTAACCATTTTCAACCGCATGACGGCGATCGAGATCGACGTTGAACAGGAGAAGCCGGTTCTCCACGGGGGCTATGCGGGGCATGGGGGGCCGTGGGCGATTCACTATCCTCTGCGCTGGATCAGCCAAATCGCCCCGCAGACGAAGCTGGACATCGCGGGCAGCGGAGGCGTAGCCACGGGCGAGGACGTGGTGAAGTATCTTCTCGCCGGGGCGACGGTGGTCCAGACGTGCACGGCGGTGGTTTTGCGGGGTTACGAGGTGCTTGAGGAGCTGCGCGCGGGACTGGAGCGGTGGATGGAGGGGAAGGGCTATCGGCGGTTGGCGGAGTTTCGCGGGAAGATTTGCGCCAAGATCCTAGACACGGAGGAGGTAGACCGCCGGCATACGCTAATCGCCCGCGTGCAGCGCCCGGAGTCGCCCCCCTGCGAGCACGCCTGCCCCGTGGGCACTTCCGTCCAGGGCTATATTTCGCACATTGCCCACGGCCGGTTCCGCGAGGCGCTGCGGCTGGCTAAGGAGCGCAACCCATTCCCCGCCGTGTGCGGCCGGGTGTGCCACGCCCCGTGCGAGGGCCAGTGCACGCGCGCGGAGGTGGACGACCCGCTGGCCATTCGCGAACTAAAGCGCTTCGTCGCCGACCTCGAGTTAAAGCTTCCTCGCCGGCCGACTATCGCCCCGCCCACGAGCCGCACGGAGAAGGTGGCCATCGTCGGCGGCGGCCCCGCGGGCCTTACTGCCGCGCGCGAGCTGCGGCTTATGGGTTATCCGGTAACCGTGTTCGAGGCGCTGCCCGAGCTGGGCGGGATGATGGTTGCGGGGATCCCCCCGTTTCGCCTCCCGCGCGAGGTCATTCGCGCGGAGATCCAGGACATCGTGGACTTGGGCGTCGAGGTGCGGCTAAACACGCGCGTGGGGCGCGACGTGCAGCTCGGCGAGCTTGAGGCGCAGGGCTTTCGCGCGATACTTCTGGCCACAGGCGCCCACCGGCCGGTGAGCCTGGACATCCCCGGCGTATACCTCCCCCACGTGCTCCACGGGGTGGAGTTTTTGCGCCGGGTAAACCTGGAGCAACCCCCGAAGCTTTCCGGCAGGGTCGCGGTAATCGGCGGGGGCGACGTGGCGTTCGATGCTGCGCGCTGCGCCGTGCGCTGTGGCGCGGAGGAGGTGACCATTTACTACCGCCGGAGCGCGGTGGAGATGCCCGCGAGCCCGGGCGCGCTGGAGGAGGCGGAGGAAGAGGGCGTTGCCGTGCACTATCTTTGCGCGCCGACGGAGATCGCCTCGGGAACGCTGCGCCTGGTGCGCATGAGGCTCGGCGAACCTGACGAGCTGGGCCGCGCGCGGCCCATTCCCGTGCGCGGCTCGGAGTTCGAGGTCCCCGCGGACTGGGTTATTTTGGCCATCGGCCAAGCGCCCGACCTGGAGTTCGTCCAACAGGCGGGCGTGGAGCTTACCGAGCAGGGCACGGTGTGTGTGGACCAGTGCCTGATGAGCACCAAGCCGGGGATATTTGCCGCGGGCGATGCGGCCACGGGCGCGGCGAACATTATCGAGGCCATCGCCGGCGGGTGGAAGGCCGCGCGCTATATCGACGCCTTCTTGCGCGGGGAGAAAATGGAGCCCATCGCCACCTCCGCCCCGCCGGTGGACAAGAGCAAGCTCATTAAGCCGGACATGGTTCTTACCCGGCGGCAGCGCGCACGCCGTCGGCCGGGGGCGGAGCGCGCGCGGGACTTCGCCGAGGTCTCCCTGGGGTTTACCGAGGAGCTGGCCCTCGCCGAGGCCCGACGGTGCCTCGGTTGCGCCGAGTGCGCCGCCTGCGGCTTGTGCGCGCGCACGTGCATCTACTCGGCCATCGTCCTCGACAACGGCCGGCCGACAATTACCGACGACTGCGACGGGTGCGGCCTGTGCGTCTACCTCTGCCCCAACGAAGCGATCGCCATGGTCGCGCGCGAGCGGGCCGCGGCCGACTAAGCGCCGCTCGCCCCGCCGCGGCGCGGCTATACCTCGCCGATGTCCTCGAGCCACTTAAAGTAGCGCCTGGGGATTTTGGGCAACGCGTCGGGGGCGGCCGCGGGCGCGCCGCGCCTCTGCGCAACGCGCGGGGCGCGCTCCGGGTGGTCGAGGATGGGGAGGTAGACTTCCGCAGGCTCGACCCAGCTCCTCCGCCCCTGGGCGACGACCGCCCGCTGGCGGTCGAGAAGGATTATCCGCTGCCCCGGGTAGCGCTGGGCCAGTTGGTGCGCGGCCAGGTCTGCTACGTCGTGGCGAAACCGATAGCGGCCCACGAGGCAGCGCGTGCGCCCGTCCGTAAAGCGCACGAGGCGCACGCCGTCTGCCGCGGCGCGAATCTCAGCAATTACTCCACGCACGAGCTCGTGCAACGCCCGCGCGGGCGGCGAGGTGCCGGCGATGAGGGGATCGATTCCGTGGTGCAGAGCGTGGTGAATGGCGGCGAAGATCGTCTCCGCGGCGCCCTCCGCGCGGCTGCGCGCGCCGAAAAACAGGGCGCGCTCGACCCACGCCAGCGGGCCGCGAAAGCGCAGCCAGCTCGCCGCGGGATAAGCGGCAATCACCTCGCGGCAGGTGCGCGAGAAGCGATAGATCGATTCGTGGCTCGCCTCGTCGATGCGCAAGCCCCGCTGAAACTCCTCGCGCAGCATGGGCTCGGCGGCGGGGTCCAGAGCGCAAAGCAGTGCCGCGTGGAGGATCGATCGCGCGCTGCGCTCATAGAGGATTACCATGGACACACCGCTTATATTCTCAGCCTGCCCGAGACAGGCATTAACTTTGTCCTCGCGCGCCCCGGTTGCACTTTCAGGCGGGTTTTAAGAACTCCTCCTTGCTTGGCGCGGGCAAGGCAATTTCACCCGGCGCTGGGCTCGGCAAACGCCTTTAGGCTGTCCGGCCCGATGTGCGGGGCGAGCTGGCGCACGGTGGTTAGGTGCCGCTGTAGGCTGGAATATGGGATAAACCGGCAGACCTCGGCCAGCGGCGGCTGAAGGGCGTCGAACGTCGGCCGGCGCACCTCGCGCCGCACCAGCTCGCGCCGCTCGTCCGGGGCGACGATGAACAGATCCACGCGCAGGTTGGGCACCAAAATGAGCAGGTCCGACATGCGCAACAGCCCGGAGTAAATGCTCGTTGTGTGCTCGATCTCAAACGCGGCCACGATGTTCGCGCGACGCAGCCACAGGCAGTCGATCATCTCGATAATGCGCATCGCCTCCGGCCCGAGGGCGAGCGCGGGCAAGCGGTCCACCGTCCCCTCGCCCAGGCGCCTGCCGTTGATAATCTTGTGTCGGTCGTTGCGCGCCACAGCCACGTCGCAGCCGAGCAGCTTGCCCATCTCCACGAGCTGAGCGTGCACGGCAAGGTGGCTCAGCTCGTCCAGCGACGCGGTGGGCTCCACCGTGGGCCCAGGCGCCCGGGGCTCCTCCGCCGCGCCCGCCGGTGCCGCGGCGCCGTCGAACTCCAGCGCGGGCTGGGCCGCGTAGCCGTGTGCCGTTCGCGCGGGCGGGCGCGGGTGAATTCCCAACGCCTGGCACCAGCGGACGACCGTATCCGCACGCCGGCGTGCCGTGGCCGGCGAGAGCTCCGCGCTTTGCGCGAGCGCGCGGGCAATGTCCTCGCGGGTCATCTCGCGCAGGTCGCCAAACGCGCTCAGCGCGCGGGCCACGGGCGACCGCTCGAACGCCTCACGGAGCATGTTCCGCCGCTGCTCGGGCTCGCGCAACTGCAAAAAGCGCAGGCCCTGCTCGGAGAGCGTCCAGCGGCCGTCGGCGCGGCGGGCGAAGCCTAAGATGCGCGCGGCGTGGCTATAGTAGTCCACTTGGCGCTCGTCCACCTGGAGCATGTGCGCCAGCTCGTGGCGGTCGCAAACCCCCGCCTGCAGGCCGGCGAGGAGGATCTCCACCAGGCCCACGTTGTTCGCCTGGGGAACGTCGATCGAGCTAAGCGCGCTCACGCCTGGGCCGCCTCCTGGGGCGAGTGGGGCTCGGGCACCTCCTCCACGACTTGGACATCGGCCAGGCGCTTGCGCGAGATGGCCACGTACTTCGGGCTCTTCTCGATCATCACCCAGCGCCGGCCGAAGCGCTTGGCAACCACGCCGGTCGTCCCCGCGCCGCCGAAGCAGTCGAGTATCAGGTCGCCGGGGTTGGTGCAAATGCGAATGATGCGCTCGAGCACGGCCTCTGCCTTTTGCGTAGGGTGCTTGCCGTGGACCTTCTCGCTCGGCGGGGTAAGGGGGATCTCCCACATGTTGCGCATTTGCTTGCCGCCGTTTAGCGCGCGGCTTACGTCGTAGTGAAACGTCCAGTTTTTCGCCTTGCGCTTGGTGTTGTTGCACGCCCAAATGATGTGCTCGGTGGACTCGGTAAACATGCGGCAGGTAATGTTTGGCTGGGCGTTGGGCTTAAACCAGACGATGGAGTTAATAATGCGCAAGTCCAAGCTCTGCACAATGTAGCCCAGAATGTAGATGTTGTGGTATGAGCCGAAGAGAAAAATGTTGCCGTTGGGCTTAACCAGCCGGCACACCTCGCTAATCCACTGCCGGCAGAACTCGATGTATTCGCTCTGGGCGAAGCGGTCCCATTTTTCCTGCATCGTCACGTGCGAGCTAAACGCCCAACGCAGCCCCTTGGGCTTGGACATGTTATAGGGCGGGTCGGTAATGCAGTGGTCGAAGCAGTTGTCGTCCCACTGCGCCATAATCTCCAAGCAGTCGCCGGTATAGATGTGGTTTACCTTGGGCAGGGCCATCGCCGGTCACTGCTCCTCGCGCATACACCTACGTACGATCTCTGCCCCGCTCCTTCATTTTCGCCGGCGATTTTGTCCGCCCCACCCCTAGAGCACCTGGGACTCGCACACCACGACGTCGAGGGCGACATCGTGCGCCTCGTGGGGCAGCGCGGGCCGAACTTGCCAGTCATAGGCCAGCCCCACGGCGGCTATCCCGCTGTGCGCGGCGAGGAAGCGGTCGAAATAGGCCTTGCCCCAGCCCACGCGGTGCCGCGTGCTCCGAGAAAACGCCGCGCCGACGACCACCGCCAGGTCAACCTCGCGGTCGATCTCCTCCGGGGAGAGCTCCGGCGTGCCGGGGCGGGGCTCGAGGATGCCAAACGCGCTGCGCGAAAGCGCCGTGGGAAAGGGATGGACGGCCAGCCGCCGCTCCGCGGCAACCACGCGCGGGACAAAGAGGTTTTTCGCGCCCGGGGAAAGCAGCAGAGGCCACGTGTTTGGCTCGTTGCGAAACGAAACGCAAACAAGCACCCCGCGGGCTTGGCGAAAATGCTCAAGCTGATATAGCCGGCGCAAAATGCGCCTGCTCCGCCTGAGCACCTCGCGCGCGGGCATGGCCAGCAGCCGCGCCTTTGCCCAGCGGCGGACCTCGGCCTTTTCCTCGGCGGGGGACATTACGCCCGGGCTATTCCTCTTCTTCCTCTTCCGCGGCGCTGGGCTTCTCCTTCGCAGGCGTGGGCGTCGGTGTCGCTTCTTCCTCGGGCGGGGCGGTCTCGATCACTATCCCCTTGATATCGCTGAGCACCTCGCGCAGCCGCTTAACCTCCTCCTCCAGCTCGGCGATGCGCTGGCGCTGCTCCTGAACGATGGCCAGTTGCTTCTTAAACGTCGCGTCTTTAAACGCGTCCATGGTGCGCATGGACTCGTATTCCGCGCGCAGGTCAGCATAGCGGGTGTCCATTAGCTGATACTCCACAGCAAGGGCGCCCACGAAGACGAAAATGACGAGCAACCAAGCGCGCGTCTGCGCGCGCGGTTTTTCCTGCGGCTTGTCGTTACCCACGGCTCAGCCCCCTCCCGTTGCGGCAACATTGCCCGGGGCATGCGCCGCACGCCCCGGACACCGAGATATTCGCCCCGTGGGGCGGTATCCCTGCGCCGCCGGCCTAGTCGCCCGCGAGGTAGGAGTGGATCGTTGCGTCGTACTCCGCGGTGTGCGCAAAGGCCTTTGCCGCGAGCCGCCGCCGCGTGGCCAGCGTCGTCTCCCCGCCGCGGGCGCGCATCTCCTCGAGCACGGCGTCGTAGTCCGCGGGGTCAACGATTACCGTGACGAAGCGAAAGTTCTTCGCCGCGGCACGCACGAGGCACGGCCCGCCGATGTCGATCTGCTCCACGGCCTCCTCCTCGGTAACCCCTTCGCGGGCCACCGTTTGCGCGAACGGGTAAAGATTTACCGCGACGAGGTCGATGGGTCGAATGCCCGCCTCGCGCATTTGCCGCATGTGCTCGGGGTTGTCGCGCAGGGCGAGGATGCCCCCGTGGATTTTGGGGTGCAGGGTTTTTACCCGGCCGTCCATCATCTCGGGAAAGCCGGTTATTTGGGAGACGTCGCACACGCAAACCCCGGCCTCGCGCAGGGCCCGCGCGGTCCCTCCCGTGGACACGATCTCAAAGCCCAGCGCGGAGATCCCCTGGGCAAACGAAACGAGGCCCCTCTTGTCCGATGTGCTGAGCAGCGCCAACCTTTTCCCTTGCTCCACAGCGGCCCTCCGTTCTACTGTTGCTCCTCCTCGGGCGGGAGAATGCGCACCCAGCGCCCTTCGATCTTCAACCGCCCTTCGGCGAACAGTTGTATCGCCTCGGGATAGGCCTCGCACTCCTTCTCGAACACGCGCGCGGCGAGCGTCTCCGGCGTATCGTCGTCGAGCACGGGAACGACCTTTTGCAAAATTACCGGCCCCCGGTCGTACTCGTAGTTGACAAAGTGCACCGTGCACCCGGTAACCTTCACCCCGTACTCGAGCACCCCGCGATGGACCTTTTCCCCATACCACCCGGGGCCGGAGAAGCTCGGCACGAGCGCCGGGTGAATGTTCATTATCCGCCCCTCATACTTCGGGTCGTAAATATAGCGGCTGAGGAAGCCGGCGAGCACGATGAGGTCGATGTCGTACTTCGCCAAATGCTCGTTAATCAGCCGGCTATACTCCTCCTCGTCGGGGTGCTCCTTGCGGGGAATGCACACGGCGTCGATCCCCGCCTCGCGGGCGATCTCCAGCCCGCGCACGTTGGGCTTGCTGCTCACTACGGTAACCACGCGGGCGTCGAGCTTGCCCTGCTCGATGTGCTCGAGGATGTTTTTCAGCGTGCGCCCGGAGCCGGAGAGAAGCACGGCGAGGTTAATCGGCTTGCGCGGCATCGCCCACTCACGCCCTCCGCAGGTTGTTTTCGCCCCTGCTCTTCTCCCTGCGAAGGCGCGAGACCTTGCCCCCTCGCCCGATGGTCGCTCGCGCGCCCGCTACTCGCGCAGCATGACCTTGTTCTCCGGGGAGCAGCCGCCGACGACCTCGCCGATTACCCAGGCCATGCACCCGGAGCGGCGGATGATGTCCACCGCCCACTCCTGCTGCCCCCGCGCGACGATGACGACCATCCCAACGCCCATGTTAAACGTGCGGTGCATCTCCTCGAAGGCAATGTTCCCCCGCTGCTGAATAACCTCGAACACGGCCAGGGGCGCCCAGGAGTCGGTATACACGTCGGCCCCCAAGCCGTCGGGGATCACCCGCGCCAGGTTGTCGTAAAGCCCGCCGCCGGTGATGTTGGCGATGGCCCGCACGTCTACCTCGGCGTTGAGCAGGGCGCGGATGTGGGGGACGTAAATGCGCGTGGGCTCGAGCAGCTCCTCGGCCACGGTGCGGTTTGTCCCGGGGAATGTATCATCGAGTTTAAGCTCCCCCTGCTCGAAGAGCACCTTGCGCGCCAGGGTAAACCCGTTGGAGTGAATCCCCGAGGACTGCAGGCCGATTAGCTGGTCGCCCTCGCGCACCGCCGAGCCGTCAATAAGCGCCCGGCGGTCGGCCAGACCTACGGCAAAGCCCACGAGGTCATACTCGCCTTCGTTGTACAGGTCGCGCAGCTCGGCGATCTCCCCGCCGATCAGCGCGCAGCCCGCCTGGCGGCAGCCCTCGACGATCCCCGAGACGATCTGCTCGATAACCTCGGGGACGACCTTGTGCGTGCCGATATAGTCGAGAAAGAACAGGGGCCGCGCGCCGAGGCAGATAATGTCGTTTACGGACATGGCCACGAGGTCGATGCCCACGGTGTCGTGACGCCCTGTGGCGAAGGCAATTTTGAGCTTCGTCCCCACGCTGTCCGTCCCCGCGACAAGCACCGGCTCTTCGAGGTGGCGCAGCTCCGGCCGGAACAGCCCCCCGAAGTGCCCGATGCCCCCGATTACCTCCGGCCCGTGGGTGGACTCGACGTTGGCCTTAAACCGACGGATCGCCTCCTCCATGGCGTCAATGTCCACGCCCGCGGCCTTGTAGGTCAGCGGCTCAGAGCGTGACTTCCTCGACATCCTCGACCTCCTCGAAGAGGTGCTTCTTGCCCACCTCCGACACCTCTACGGGGCAGGGGTAGCGCCCCGTAAAGCATGCCGTGCAAAACGTGTCCCGCGGCAGCCCCGTGGCCCGAATGACGTTGGACATGCTCAAATACCCCAAGCTGTCCGCCCCCAAGTGCTCGCCGATCTGGCGCACGGTCATCCGCCCGGCGATGAACTCCCGCGGATCGGAGGTGTCGATGCCGAAGTAGCAGGGATAGCGCCACGGGGGACAGGTGATCCGCAGATGTACTTCCACTGCCCCGGCGTCGCGAATGAGCTGGACGATCTGCCGCGTCGTCGTCCCGCGGACGATGGAGTCGTCGACAACAACCACGCGCTTGCCGTCGATCTCCTCGGGCATGGGGGAAAGCTTCATTTTCACGCCCATGTCGCGCATGCGCTGGTCGGGCTGAATAAACGTACGCGCGATGTAGCGATTTTTGATCAGCCCCTCGCCAAAGCGAATGCGCGACGCCTCGGCATAGCCGATCGCCGCCGCGTTGCCCGTGTCCGGCACGGGGATGACGATGTCCGCCTCGGCGGGGTGCTCCTTGCTCAGCAGGTGCCCGAGCTGCCGGCGCACGCGGTGCACAAGCCGCCCGCAGAGCTTGGAATCGGGCCGCGCAAGGTAGATGAACTCGAAAATGCACAGCGCCCTGTTTAGCGGCTCCTCGGCGCGCACCCACTCCATGCCCGACTCGCGCACGACAACCATCATCCCGGGCTCGACTTCGTCCACAAACTCCGCGCCCACGGTGGACAGCGCGCACGTCTCCGAGGCGATTACATAGCCGTTGTCGTTAAACCGCCCCACGCACAGCGGGCGAAATCCGCGCGGGTCGCGCACGCCGATTAACGTGTCCGCGGACATGATGATCAGCGAATACGCTCCGTCGAGCTGGCGCAGGGCATCGATTACCGCGTCGACAAACGTGCTTGCGTGCGAGATGGCGATGAGCTTGGCGATAACCTCGCTGTCTACGGTGGTCTCGAACTTAATGCCTTGCTTCTCTAGCCGGCGGCGGAGAATGTCGGCGTTGGTTAGGTTGCCGTTGTGCCCCAGGCAAAAGCGCTGGCCGCGAAACTCGCCCTCAATGGGCTGGGCGTTGCGCACAAACGACGAGCCCGTGGTCGAGTAGCGCACGTGCCCGCAGGCGATGTGCCCGGGCTCGGGAAACGTGTCCGGCCCGGAGAACACGTGCTGTACCAGGCCCATCGCCTTGCGCACGCTAATGCGCGTGCCGTCGGCGGTGGCGATCCCCGCGCTCTCCTGCCCGCGGTGCTGGAGGGAGAACAGGCCGAAAAACGCCGTGCGCGAAACGTCCTCTCCTGGCTTGCCGAACACGCCGAAGATTCCGCAAGCTTCACGCGGCCTGTCGCTGGCAATCATCGGTCATTCGCCTCGGTGCCGCCCCGGGCTGCGGGGCGGCTGTGTGCGCGGCTATTGCTGGGCGTTCTCACGTATTGCCTTTTGCACCTTCGCCGCCGCTTCCTCCACCCCTTGGGCCAGCTTGCGCCGCATTTCGCGCAAGCGCTCGCGCAGGGCCTCGTCGCCTAGCGCGAGGATCTCCGCGGCGAGCAGCGCCGCGTTGCGCCCGGCGTCAATGCCCACCGTGGCCACGGGCACGCCGGGAGGCATTTGCACGGTGGCCAGCAGCGCGTCCTGCCCGCCCAGCGCCCCGCCGCTTGTCGGCACGCCAACTACGGGCAACACGGTGTGCGCGGCGACGACCCCGGCGAGGTGCGCGGCCATCCCCGCGATGCAAATGGCCACGGCAAACCCCCGCTGCTCCAGCTCGCGCGCCAGTTGCTCCGTACGCTCGGGCGAGCGGTGCGCCGAGGAAACGGTGACCTCGTACTGAATGCCCAGCTCGTCCAGGGTCTGGGCGACCTTTCGCGCAATGGGCAGGTCCGAGGCGCTACCGAGGATAACGGCGACGGTCACCGGCTACCCCTCCTGGGCGATGTCTCTGCGGAAGTGGGCGCCCTCGAACGAGATCTTGCCTACGGCCTCATAGGCTCGCGCCCGCGCCCCGGCCAGCGTGTCCGCCCACGCCGTAACCCCGAGCACGCGCCCGCCGTTGGTAACGATCGTTCCGTCGCGCCGCGCCGTTCCCGCGTGAAACACAAACGTGTCGGGCATTTGGGCGACAGCGTCTAGGCCGTAAATGGGCTTGCCCTTCTCGTAGCTTCCCGGATAGCCCGCGGAGGCCATTACCACGCACACCGCGGCGCGCGGGCTCCAGTGCACGTCGGCCTCGGCCAGCCGCTCCTCGACCACGGCCTCGAGGATATCGACCAGGTCGCTCTCCAGCCGCGGGAAGACGACTTGCGCCTCCGGGTCGCCAAAGCGGCAGTTAAACTCGAGCACGTGCAGCCCGCTGTCCGTGAGGATCAGCCCTCCGTAGAGCGTGCCCTTGTAGCGTATCCCTTCCTCGCGCAGGGCGTCTACCGTGGGGCGAATGATTTTTTCGATCGCCTCGTTCAGCACCGGCGGGCTGACATGGGGCACGGGCGAGTAGCAGCCCATGCCGCCGGTGTTCAGCCCCTCGTCGTTGTCTAGCGCCCGTTTATAGTCGCGCGCCGGGGCCATGGGGACGATCGCCTCGCCATCGGTAAACACCTTTATCGACATCTCCCGGCCCACCAGCCGCTCCTCGATGACCACGCGCGCGCCCGCGTCGCCGAAAACTCTCTTTACCATCATGTCATCGATCGCGCGCAGGGCGGTGTCCACGTCCTCGCAGACGATCGCCCCTTTGCCCAGGGCGTTGCCATCGGCCTTGACGACGATCGGCGCTCCCCGGCGGCGGACGTAGTCCGAGGCCTCGTTTGGGTCGTCGAACACCTCGAAGCTCGCCGTGGGGATGCCGTGGCGCGCGAACAGTTGCTTGGCGAACACCTTGCTCCCTTCGATCGTCGCCGCGCGCGCGTTGGGGCCGTAGATTTTCAGCCCGCGCTGTTCGAACACGTCGACAATGCCGGCAAGCAGCGGCCCCTCGGGCCCGACCACGGTAAGGTCAACTCCCTGGTTTTCGGCGAAGTCCGCGAGGCCCTCGAGGTCCTCCACGGTAAGGGGGACGATCTCCGCCTGCTCGGCGATGCCCGCGTTGCCCGGGGCGCAGAAGATGCGCTCGACACGCGGGCTTTGGGCGATTTTCCAGACCAGGGCGTGCTCGCGGCCACCGCCGCCGACGACCAAAACGTTCATCCCAGCCTGCTCCTTCCCGTGGGCTGCGCCGCGGCGCGCGCTAGCGGTCGCTCGCGGCGTCCTCCGCAGCTTTACGTTGGTTTTCCCGCGCCCCTGCCTTGCCCTGCGCCTCGGCGAGCACCTGACGGACAAACTCCTCGCGCCGCCGGGCGTGCTCCGCGCGCACGCGCTGCACGTTTTGCACGCTCTCCCGAACCATCAGGGCGACGGTCGAGGCAGCGCTGGCGAAGCACACGGCAAACAGAGCCGCCTCGGCCGCGCCTCCCCAGTCGCGCAGGCTCTTTGCTCCGCCCACAAATAGCGCCAGGGCGAGAAAGCCGAGGTAGGGGTGCTTGAAGCGATAGACGAACACCCAGCTTACCAAAAAGCATAGGCCGAGGCCCGCGAGGATCGTCGCCGAGGGGTGGGAGAAGAGCAGCCTCATCGCTCTTCACATCTCTTGGGCGCGCTTTTCTAGGTTCTCAAACCGCTGAAACTCGCGCAAAAACGCCACCTCGACCGTGCCCGTCGGCCCGTGGCGATGCTTGGCCACGATCAGCTCCGCCGTCTCGTCCGCGGCTTCGTCTTCCGGGGGAGCCTCGCCGGGGATGCGCTCTGGGTCTACGTTCTTCTGGTAGCGATAATACGACTGGCGATAGATGAAAATGACCAGGTCGGCGTCGGCCTCGATGCTCCCGCTCTCCATGAGGTCAGAGAGAATGGGCCGGCGATCCTCGCGCTCCTCCACGCGCCGGGCAAGCTGCGAGCAGACGACCACGGGAACCTCAAGCTCGCGCGCCATGGCCTTTAGCGAGCGGGTAATCGCGCCGATCTCCTGGTGCCGGTTGTCGAACTTGCCCGGCATGTGGATGAGCTGCAGGTGGTCTATAAGCACAATGTCCAGCCCGCGCTCGGCCTTTAGCCGGCGGCACTTGCTGCGCATTTCCAACGGCGTGGTTGTCGGCGAGTCGTCGATATATATCGGCGCGACAAACAGGGTGTTAAGCGCCGCGCCCAGGCTGTCCCAGGCGTGCTTGGGCAGGCGGCCCGTGCGCAGGGCGTAGCTGTTAATCCGCGCCTCCGCGGCGAGCATCCGATCAACCACCTGCTCCTTGGACATCTCCAGCGAAAACAAGGCCACTGTCTTGGGGTCGGTGGGGTGCGTGGCCACGTGGCGCGCGATGTTCAAAATGAGCGCGCTCTTGCCCATCGACGGCCGCCCCGCGATAACGATCATGTCCGACTTCTGAAACCCGCAGGTGAGGGTATCGAGGTCAATCAGCCCGGAGGGAATGCCCACCACGCGCCGCTCGTCGTGATAGCGCGCGTCTATCCGGTCGAACACCTCTTTAACCACCGGGCCGATGCCCGTAAACCCCCGCGTCACGCGGCGCTCGGTGACCTCAAACAGGCGCTGCTCGCAGCGGTCGGCGATCTCCGTCGCCGGCTCCGTGCCCTCATAGGCCCAGCGCTGAATGTCGCGCGAGGCAGCGATTAGGTTGCGCAGAAGGGCCTTTTCGCTAACGATCGTCGCATAGCGTTGGATGTGCGCCGCGGTGGGCACGGAGCCCATGAGCGTGGCCAAATACGCCGCGCCGCCGACGTCGTCCAGCTCGCCCCGGCGCTCCAGCTCCTCCTGCAGGGTGATTAGGTCAATCGGCTCGTTGCGCTCGAACAGCTCGCGAATGGCCTCGAAGATCTTGCGGTGCGCCTCGCGGTAGAAATCCTCCGGCTGGAGCATCTCCAGCCCCACCGCGGTGGCCTCGCGATCGATGATCATCGCCCCGAGGGTAGACTGCTCGGCCTCGACGCTTTGCGGTGGAAGCTGCTCCAAGAGCGCCTCTGCCATGGCGGAAACCCTTCCCCGCTAGCTTAAATACCAAGCGCACAACGCCCTCTGCTATTGCTACTGTACGCCGGGCGCTGCGGCCAACCTTCTCCTTGAGCTAGGGGAACTTACTTTCCCCGCCGGCGATCTCCTTCGCCCTGCGGCGCGACGGGACAAAGCGTGGATAAGCTTGTGGACAACGGCGCCGGTGCGGCAGCCTTCGGCCGGCCGCGGTCAGCACGCCTGACGCTGGCGCATCTGGGCAATTAGCTCCGCGCCCACGACGGCGAGCTCCCTCGGGTCGGCGCAGAGGTTTCCCTCGCCGTCCACAAAGCCGCGTTCTCCGCGGGCGACGAGCACCTGGTGCGCGGCGCAGACGCATGCGCCCTCCCAGAAAAGCTGCTCTAGCTCGGCGCTCAGGGGCTGGCCCCCGCGGCAGGCCGGGCGCAGAGGAATGAGCTCTAGCGTGTTGTGTTCCGTCCCCACGGTAAGCACAATCCCCGCCTCGCGCAGCACGCGCGCATAGCGCTCGACGAGCTCCAAGCTGTTGCGCCGCGGGATAAACTGGGCCATGAAAAAGCCGCGCGCGCAAAGCTCGTCGCGCAGGGCCTCGGGCGAGCTTTCGAACTCGCAAATGGGCGAGGCCCCGTCGCCCAGAATGGGGTAGCACGGGATCCCGCCCATCTCTAGGATCGTCTCGCGGGCGCGGGCGAAGGTTACGAACTTCTCCTCCACGTAGGCCGGCCGCCCGGCCTTCATCAGGTGGCTGCGCAGGTCGTTTTGCATCGCCACGGGGTCGCCCGGGTCGCTCAGCTTGGCGCCAATAACCCTCTCGGCAAGCGCCGCCCCCCGCTCCATCCCCCCTGCGCAAAGCGCCTCCTGATATGCCTGGGCCAGGTGCCGCTCCTGCAGGCACACCGCCTCCGGCGCCACGCCGTGCCTGCGCACCAATCCCTCGACGATCTCCTCATAGCTCAGCGAAACCCCCGCCTCGGCCCGCGCCATCTGCTCGTTGAGCAGGTCGATCATTTTGCGCATCCGCTGCTCGTCGCGCGTGCGGATCTCCCCCAGCGTTTGCCCCGCGCGCGGGGGCAACGGGTCGAAGCGCACGACGCTCAGCCCGCAGACGTACATTCGGCCCGGGTTGTTCGGGTCGTTTACCCTAATGCCTTGCCCGGCAAGCTCCTCGTCGAACACGATTATCTCCAGCCCAAACACGGGGAAAATGCCCCGCTGCGCGCAGCGGCGGCCGAAGCGGCGGTAGATGCGATAGTCGTAGTAGTTGCTTGCGCAAAGCAGAGCCAGCCCCTGCTCCGCGCCAAGCTCCACTGCCTGCTCTACGGTGTCGAACGCCGAGAAGTTTGGGGGCAGGTGCAAATGGTCGTTGTGCGGCAGGGGCGGGTGCTGTTCTGCCCGCTGCGGCACGCTAAGCTCAGAAAACAACTCGTCTACGATCGCCGAGCAACTCATAGCGCACTCACCTTGTTTTGTTCGCGCGCGGAAAAAGCGATCTGCCGGCCGCGGCTGCGCCGCCTTCTGCTCCTGCGCGAGGCGCGGCCGCTTGCGCGCGGCATGGAGGTAACTTAACCCGAGGCGCGCGAATTAGGCAAGCGCCGACCGAGTGCCCCACCCCGGGGAGGGAGAGAGATGTGCCGAACATGCGCGCGGGGTTTTGTTGCCCTCGGCGTCCTGTTGCTCTGGTGGGTGGCGCTATGCTCGGGCTGCCGCGCCCAGGAGCAGACGACGATTACCGTGACCAACGAGCCCGTCGTTCGCCACTTGTGCCGGTTTGGGATCAATCTCGGGGGCGATGCCTGGTATAGCGGGGCGATTCTCACCAAAGAGCGCATTCGCCATGGGGGTTTTGAGGGGATAGTCTACCGCCAGCTTACCTATGGCCCCGGGGGCGACCGCAGGTCGTACTTCGACTGGTTTCCCCTGGGCAAGTGGGGCAGCGTGATAAAGGGCGCGACCTATTGGTTCGTAAGCGGCCCGCGCAAGGGGCTGCGCGGGAAGATCGTTGACGTAAAGCAGGAGGTATACCCCACGCGGCCGGACAAGGGGGCCCTTCCCCGGTATATCTTCGACGCCGAAGGTCCCGCGCCCCAGGCCAACGACGGCCTGTTTATCGAGCGCGTGGAGCCCACGGTGGGCTTTCTCGGCCAGCACGGCAACGCCTACTGGGTGTTTTGCAGCGGCGGGGCGACGGTGCGCACGGTGGCCGGCGATGTGCCTCCGGGGAGCAAGGGGCGGGTTGTCGCCCAGCTTTCCGCTCCGGGGCAGGCGAAGGCCGACATCCTCGCCGCGGCGCTCAGCACAAAGTGGGCCCACGCCGAGGGCACGTGGCGCCTGCGCTTTTGGGCCAAGGGCAGCGGGAACCTCCTCGTCTACCTCGGCGAGTTCGGCCGCCGCGGGAAAAACGGCTACCTTCCCCAGCGCGTTGCCCTCAGCCCGCAGTGGAAACACCACGAAGTCGTCTTCCCCGTGCGAAACTATCCGTTCACAAACCTCTGCGTGGGGTTTGAGGTTAGCGCGGGCACCGTTTTTCTCGACGAGCTTTCGTTTACCCAAGATGGCGAGAAAAATCCCACGCCCTTCCGCGACGCCGTCGTACAGACGCTAAAGATGCTTAACCCAGGCACGCTGCGCCACCTGCAGATGGGCGGAAGCACCCTGGACAACATCCTCGCCCCGCGCGCTTGGCGCATGGCCTATAGCTACTCGCGCGGAAGCGCGCCCCCCGATGGCACGTGGCCCGGCCACCCTGACTCCCGCGGCGCGGCCAAGACCCACCCCTATGGCTTGCACGAGTTTTTGCAGCTTTGCGAAGAGGTCGGCGCTTGCCCGTGGTATTGCGTCCCGGGGACGTTTACCACGGACGAGATGAAAAACCTCGTGGAGTATCTCGCCGGCCCGGCGGACTCGCCCTATGGCAAAATCCGCGCCGCGCGCGGCCACCCCAAGCCGTGGACCGAAGTGTTCGATAAGATCTACATCGAGATCGGCAACGAGGCGTGGAACCAGGCGAGCGCGTTTCGCTTCGGCGGCTATAGCGTCAAGGGCGAGTATTGGAACGACCTGTTTGCCGCGGGGAAGGCCTCGCCGTACTATACCGACAAAATTCGCTTTCAAGCGGCGGGCCAGGCCGTATATGTCGGGCGCAACGTGAACATCGCGCGGCAGACACCGCTCGCCGACGGCTTTGCCGTCGCCCCGTACATTATCCACGACATGAGCAAGGAGCAGGCGAAGCTTCCCGACGACCAGCTGTTTCTCTGGGCCTTCGGCTATCCGTGGTATCAGGGCCATTACGGCTATATGGCGGAGAACTTCGCCAAGGTGACCAAGCAGTTTGGCAAGGAGCTCGCGCTTTATGAGGTAAACCACCACATCACCGGCGGCGACGCCCCAGCCGAGCCGCGCAACCGCATTGTCACGAGCGTCGGCGGCGCGCTTAACGTCATTAACTGGATGCTCATGATGCTCGAGCGGCAGCACGTGCGCGTGCAGAATTTCTTTACCCTCGCCCAGTTCGGCTATCGCATGCGCGGCGGCGAGACGGTGCGCCTGTGGGGCGCGGTTATCTCGATGAAGCGCGGCGAGGAGCGCTATCGGCCGACGTTTCTCGCGCTAATGCTCGCCAACAAAGTGCTCTTCGGCGACCTCGTGCGCGTGCGCAAGTCCGGCGCGGACCCGACGTGGCTTTGCGCGCACACCTACGTCAAAAAGCAGCAGCAAAAGCAGTTTCGCGTCCCTTACATCCACGCCTATGCCACGCGCGAGGGGGCGCGGCGGGGGCTGATTTTGCTCAACCTTCACCCCTCGGCGGCGCTTCCCGCGGCAGTTAGCCTGCCTGCCCCGCCCAAGCCGGGCACCGCCCGCTGCTGGACCCTTTCCGGCCCGAGCATCGCGGCGAACAACGAGCCCGAGCACGAGCCCCAGGTGCGCGTGCTGGAGCAGCCCTTGCCTGGGTTCTCCGCGAGCTCCAAGCTAACGCTAAAGCCCCACAGCATGACCGTTATCCGCTGGGAGGAGCAGTAGGCTCTGCCGCCCCGGTTCCCCAGCGCGGAGTGGAGGAAAGCACATGCCGCGAACGATGTCGACCTTGCTTATTGCCGCGCTTTTAGCGCTGCCCGCTTTGGGCGCCGTGCCCACGCTGTGGCGCAATTGGCAGCCCGAAAGCCGCCTGCCCGACTTCTCCTATGCCGGCTACCACGCGGGGGAAAAGGCCCTGCCCCAGGTCCCCGTGCGCGCCAATGTGCGCGACTTCGGCGCCCGGGGCGATGGCAAAGCGGACGACACCGAGGCCGTTCGCCAGGCGATCGCCCACGCTGTGCGGGCCGGCGGCGGGGCCGTGTTTTTCCCCAGGGGCGTATATCGGATCACAGGTTTGCTTGGCGGGCCATATGGGCAGGTGGTCCTTCGCGGGGCGGGGCAGCAGCCCGCCGCCCAGGGGGGAACGGAGCTTTTCTTCGAAAAACCGCTAAGCGACGTGCTTAAGCCGAACAGAAGCTGGTCGTGGTCCGGCGGACTAATTTGGCCGGCGCCGGCGAGCAGCAGCCAGCGCTTGCTCTGCCAGGTGGTTCAAGATGCGCGCCGCGGCGCGCGCGAGCTTGTCGTCAGCGATGC
>CAZMGT010000024.1:0-51469 GCA_964565895.1 uncultured Armatimonadia bacterium | reverse complement strand
GAGCCTGGCGGTGGCCATCGCCGTGGGAGGGTGCACGTATAGCGCGAGTAGGGCCGCGGCGCGCGCCGCGCTGGAGTATCGCCCGAGCGACTTTAGCGCGCGGCTGAAAATGGTTAGCCGCGAGCGCATGGAGCGGGACATGAGGTTTTTCTCGAGCCTAAAAACCCGCGTCTCGGGCTATCCGGACCACGAGAAGGCGGCGGAGTATATCGAGGAGCAGTTTCGCCAAATCGGCCTTGAGGACATCGAGGAGCAGGAGTTCAAGATCGTCGTGCCGATGGACCGCGGCGCGACGCTGACCGTGGACGGGGAGAGAATCCCCATCTACGCCGTGTGGCCGAACAAGGTGGCGCTTTCGCACGTGCCGCAGTCCGGGCCGTATGCCATTGAGGGGCCGCTTGTCTATGGAGCGACGGGCGAGCTGAGGTTTTTCAACGGCAAGGACGTGCGCGGGGCGATTGCCCTGATGGACTTTAACTGCGGGAACAGGTGGCTTAACGCGCCGCTGCTTGGGGCGCGGGCGGTGGTGTTTATCGAGCCCGAGGATACGAGCCGCTCAGAGGCGCAGGAGAAGTTTCTGCGCGTGCCTGTGGAGATCCCCCGCTTTTACATTATGCGGAAGGACGCCGAGCCGCTGCTTAAGCGCTTGGAGCGGAGGGAGCAGGTGCGCGGGAAGCTGCGCTGCGAAATGCACTGGGAGGAGAGATGGGTCCGGAACATTATGGGCAAGATTCCGGGGAGCCACCCGGACCCGAAGATCGCCAACGAGATAATCATTTTGCAGGCGTATTATGACTCGATGTCGGCGGTGCCGCGGTTGGCCCCGGGGGCGGAGCAGTCGTGCGGGATCGTGGCGTTGCTCGAGCTGGCGCGGAACTTGAAGAGGCTTAAGCCGGCGCGGACGGTGCTTTTCGTCGCCTCGCCGGGGCATTTTCAGGGGCTTGCCGGGGCGCGGCAACTCGCCGCCGTGCTTGGGGCAAAGGGCCGGCGGGAGAAGGAGCAGGCGGAGTTTCTGCGCGAGGGGATACACGACTGGGAGGAAGAGATCGAGCGGCTGGAGCGGAGCAAGAAAAAGACGATCGAGCGTGCGGAGTATGTGGCCAAGCAGAAAGAGAACCTGGCGCGGCGGAACAAGAAGTGGGAGCCCACCGTTCGCGGGGAAGTTGACGCGCGGGCGGAGCTGGAGAAGATCGACCGCGAGATCGCCGCGGTTAAGAAGGACCTGGAGCTAATTCGCAAATATCGCGACCCAAAGGTGCGCATTCCCATGTGGATTAGCCTGGACCTGACGAGCCAGAGCTACCGCGTGGGGCTGACGCACTGTGGGCATTATTACAACCAGTCGACCTATGTGCGGTTTTTCCAGCCGCTGGGGAAGAGGTTTGAGAAGTATATCGAGGCCCTGGCCAAGCAGTTAGGGATCGAGGACAAGGAGCGGTTTTGGTTTGACGCGACAAACCCCAAGCAGGACGTAACGTGGAGCGACCACTTTCCCGGGCGTATTGCGTTCGACCACGAGATGGCCATTCAGGCGGGACGGCCGGCGGTAACCATAGCCACGGGCTATGACGCGCGGCGGCTGTTCGACACCCCGCTGGACACGATGGATAAGGTGAACTTCGACAACCTCTACTTCCAGACCCAGGTCATTCTCTGCGCGCTAAGCGAGTTCTTGGACGACGAGACGCTGCTTAAGACAGCGTTTAAGCGGACGCACCGGCTAAAGCTGCCCCAGCGGCTTTATCCGTTGCGCGGGTATGTGCTGGAGTTTGTGCGCAAGGAGAGCTTCTTGCCCAACACCCCCGTGCCCGGGTGCGTGGTTGTTATCCCCGGGAACTCCAAGACGAATATGTCCGTGCGCACCGATGTCTACGACATGTCCGACGGGGCGGGCTATTTCGCCGTGTGGGGCTACCAGACGTCGGGGAGCAAGAATGTGGATGCGTATTGGATTCACCCCGGGGAGGGACGGATACTCTACGCCCCGGACGACGGCTCGGAGGGCGAGGCGCGCTATACGCGTAACGTAAACCAGCGCGGGCGGCAGATACGGCCGCTGATCGTCTTCCCCTGCCGGAGCATCGCCATTTTCGACCTTGTGGACCAGCGGTATTTGGAGACGCTGGAGCAGATTTTCCTCTACGACACGGAGACGGACTCGGAGCCGATGTCCTATGGCTGCGCGCTGCCGGAGTTTAACCCGCCGGCGGGGGAGCTGGGTGTTCCCGTGGAGCCGTGCGCGGTGGTGTTTGTGCAAATTGGCGCGCAGACGGCGGCGGCTGTCGCGGGCAAGGCTCTGGCCACGGACTGGGTGAAGATCGCCCTGGCCATGGGCATCCTCGGGCCGCGCATGGTGCTGCTTAACGCGGACCGCGACCACCCCATGGGGCGCGGATTTAACCCATTTGACCACCCGACGATTCCGTTTACCACGTTCCGCGCGGCGGAGGACATGTATTGGCTGGACGACGACCGAATTAAGAACTTCGAAAAGCACGGGGTAACGAACCCGCGGGTAAAGCAGTTGCACGAGGAGGCGCGCAAGAGCCTGGAGCTGGCGCGCAAGGCGCGCGAGAAGAAGGACTGGCAGCGGATGCTCGCCTATGCCCGGGCGGCGTGGGCGTTTGAGTCTAACGCATATCCGGATGTGCTGAAGACCGCGGAGGACGTTGTTAACGGGGTGTTATTTTACCTGGCCCTGCTCATGACGTTTTCCTATTTCGCGGAGCGTTTGGTGATCGCCGCCTCGCGGGTGCACGCGCAGGTGGCCTGGACGTTTGCCATTTTCCTGGCGTTTTTCGGCGCGCTGCGCTATGTCCACCCTGCGTTTTACCTGGCGATTAACCCGTATATCATCCTGCTTGCGTTCATCATTTTGGCGTTGGGCGTAATCGTGATTTCGATCATCACGACGAAGTTCAACGAGCAGTTGGAGCGGCTGAAGCAGGAGGTTAGCGGGATTCACAAGGCGGACGTAGGACGGATTAGCGCGGCGACGACGGCGTTTACCCTGGGCGTGGCGAACATGCGCCGGCGGAAGCTACGCACGGCGCTTACCTGCGTGACGCTCATTTTGCTGACGTTTACCGCGCTTTCGTTTACCTCGGTAAAGTCCGGCATTCGCATTAACCGCATCCCGCGCGATACGAAGCCCGCGTATACGGGGTTTCTCATCCGCGACAAGGTGTGGGCCATGCTCGAGGACTCTATTCCGGAGATTTTGGACAACGAGCTGGGCCCCCTGGGCTACCCCGTCGCCCCGCGGGCGTGGATCGTGAGCGCGGATATCTCAAAGAAGATGCAGCGGGAAATTTACGGCGCGCGCGACCCGGAGCAGTATACCTACCAGATAAACGGCATTCTCGGGCTGTCCTATCGCGAAAAGCAGGTGACCAAGCTGCACAAGCTGTTGCTCCCCGGCGGGCGGTGGTTTGAGAAGGACGAGCGGGCGGTGTGTATCTTGCCGGAGTCCATCGCCAAGGCGTTCGACATTACGCCGGAGGACGTGGCGAAGTGGAACAAGCCGGAGCTGCGCGCCGAGGCGGAGCGCTGGAAGTCGCTTAAGCCGCCCGTGGGCCTGTCCGAGGACCGGAGCAAGATGCCCCCGATGGTCATCGTAAGCGGGATCTTCCACCAGGTAATCGGGATTATTCCGGACAAGGCGCTGCAGGACTTTAAGGACCTGGACGGCGAGGAGCTTTTTCCCGTGGACTACTCCGCGGAGAAGCCGGAGGTTATCGCGCAGATTAAGGAGATGATGAACCAGCGGTTTAAGCTGGGGCGCACGGGCGTGGAGTCGCTCCTGCAGCAGTATACGCACCTGCTGCCCTCGTATGTGATCATCCTGCCCTATGAGCAGACGATCACCCTGGGGGGCTCGACGCGGTCGATCGCCATCGCCGTGCCCAGCGCGGAGATCGCCCTGGCCAAGGCGGAGGAGTTTATGAAGCGCTTTGCCGTGAGCATGTACGTCGGCTTGGGGGATAAGGTGAAGCTTTACAGCTCGATCGGGGCGACGTCGCTGGACGGGTGGGAGACGATCGTTATCCCGATGGCCATTGCCGCGTTAATCGTGTTGAACACGATGCTCGGGGCGGTATATGAGCGGGTAAGCGAGATCCACATTTTCTCGGCGGTGGGGCTTAACCCGACGCACATCGCGACGCTGTTTTTGGCGGAGTCGTGCGTCTATGCGAACATCGGGGCGATCGTCGGCTATCTCGCGGGGCAGGTGCTGGCGAAGATTTTGTTTGCCTATGGGGTGATTCAGAGCAGCGGGCTTTCGCTAAACTACTCCTCGCGCGGGGCGGTATGGTCCACGGTGGTCGTGGGGGTGGTGGTTCTTCTGTCCACGCTCTATCCGGCGCGCAAGGCGGCGGAGATCGCCGTGCCCGACGTGGATCGGCGGTGGAAGCTGCCCGAGCCCGAGGGCGACTGGCTGCACATTCCCATGCCGTTTACGGTGACCGGCTCGCACGCGTGGGGGGCGAACATGTTTCTGCTTGAGTTCTTCGACGCCTACGTGGGCTACGCGGGCGGGGACTTCTACACCGAGGGCGTGGACCTGAAGAAGGTGGAGTATGAGCACGGGCCGGGGTTTTCGCTGAAGCTGCTCATGTGGCTGGCGCCGTATGACCTGGGCGTGAGCCAGACAATGGAGCTGCGCACGGAGCCCACGGGGGAGGGGAATATCTATAAGCTGACAATAGATATTCACCGGGAGTCGGGCGACATTAACTCGTGGAAGAAGACGAACTGGCTGTTTTTGAACATTATGCGCAAGCAGTTTTTGATCTGGCGGACGCTGACGTCGGAGCAGAAGCAGATGTATGCGGCGCGTGCGCGGGAGTATTTTGGGGAGGAGATTCCGCGGGCGCCGGTGGCCGCGTCGGCGGAGGAGGGGATGGCGCCGGCGGGCGGGGAGTAGGAAGAATTTGGGGTTGTTGCTTGACGGGCGGGGGGCGAGGGGCTAGAATTTAGGGTTGTGTCAGCGCGGGTTTGGGTAATACCTAAGCAAACGGGCGCTCAGGTACTGAGGAGGCCTGGGCCGTTTGTCGCGTACGCGTCCTGCTCCCACTCCAGCTCACGCAGTCCACGAAGCGCCGTTGCGGCACGCGTGTGGGTTGGGGCGTGCGCTTTTTCTGCCCTGAGCAAGGGTGCCGGGGCGGGGGAACAGTCGCTTCCTGAAACGTGACAACCTCTCAACGCCAAGAGCAACGTGACGTTTGACGCAGGCGCCAGGGGGCGCCCAATCCTCTCTGAAGAGGTGTGCCTCTCTTATGAACGCGGGGAAAAGCGACGAAAAGGTCATTGTTAGCAGGCGCGGGCAGAACGAGCCTGTCGTCGACGTTCCCGACCTGATTGCCATTCAGCGCCAGTCATATGAGCGGTTTTTGAACGAGGGGCTAAAGGAGCTGTTTGAGACGTTTTCGCCCATCGAGGACTTCACGGGCAACCTCTCGCTTGAGTTTCTGGACTACACGTTGGGCGACCCCAAGTTCAGCGTGGAGGAATGCCGCGAGCGGGACATTACCTATGAGCTGCCCCTGAAGGCCCATGTGCGCCTGGTGAGCAAGGAGACGGGCGAGGTTAAGGAATCCGAGGTGTACATGGGCGAGATCCCGTGCATGACGGAAAAGGGGACGTTTTTGATCAATGGCGCGGAACGCGTGGTGGTCAGCCAGCTCGCGCGCTCGCCCGGGGTGTACTTTAAGGACGTTATCGACTACTCGGGGCGCGAGCTGTATACGGCCCAGCTTATCCCCGCGGAGGGCGTGTGGATCGAGTTCGACACCGACCCGCACGACGTGATCTCCGTGCGCGTGGGGCAGACGCGGAAGTTTCCCGCGACGACGTTTTTGCGGGCGATGAACTACTTCGACGACCCGGACCCGAAGAACCCTGTGGACTGCGGCCGGGACCCGGAGATCTACGAGCTGTTCGGCAAGCACGTGGTGCTCAAGAACCCCAAGGCGAAGGACCTCGTGGACAAGGTGACCATCGAGGAGATTCGCGACAAGTCGGGGTCGTTGATTATCGGGGCGTATCGGGTGATCGACGAGAGCGCGGCAAACAAGATCGCCCGGCAGAAGCCGGCGAAGCTGGAAGTAATCGAGGTCGACCGCTACATTACGGCGACCATGGCCCAGGACCCGACGCACAGCGAGGAAGAAGCGCTGCTGGACATTTACAAAAAGATTCGCCCCGGCGACCCGCCCACGCGGGAGGGTGCGGCGGCGCTGTTGAACTCGATGTTCTTCGACCAAAAGCGCTACGACCTACACCGCGTGGGGCGGTATAAGCTGAACCGCAAGCTGGGGATTGACCTTCCGCTTGAGGTGCGCACGGTAACCAAGCACGACGTGATCGCGATTATCCGCTACCTGATTGGGCTGCGCAACCAGGAGGAAGGGTATGAGGTAGACGACATTGACCATTTGGAGAACAAGCGGGTGCGCGGGGTTGGGGAGCTGCTGCTCAATCAATTTCGCATTGGCTTTTTGCGCATGGAGCGCGTGGCGCGGGAGCGGATGACGAGCCTCGACCCGGAGAAGCTCACGGCGCAGGCGATCATCAGCATTAAGCCGATTACCGCGGCCGTGCGCAGCTTCTTCGGCAGCGGCCAGCTCTCGCAGTTCATGGACGAGGTGAACCCCCTCGCGGAGCTGACCCACAAGCGGCGCGTCTCGGCCCTGGGGCCCGGGGGATTGACGCGCCAGAGCGCGAAGCTCGAGGTGCGCGACGTGCATCACAGCCACTACGGGCGCATCTGCCCCATCGAGACGCCCGAGGGGCCGAACATCGGCCTGATTAACTCGCTTGCCGTGCAGGCGCGCGTGGACGAGTTTGGGTTTATCGAGACGCCCTATCGCAAGGTGGTCAACGGTCGGGTTACCGACGAGGTGGTATATCTCAACGCCGAGGAGGAGAAGCGCTATCGCATCGCCCCCGCGGATACGCCCTATGACCCGAAGACGGGGAAGATTTTGGGCGAGGAGATCGCCGTGCGCTATGGGGCGCACTATCCGCGGGTGAAGCCCACGGAGATCGACCTTATGGACGTATCCGCGCGGCAGGTGTTCTCGGTAGCCACGTCGCTCATTCCGTTCTTGGAGAACGATGACCCGATTCGCGGTCTGATGGGCTCGAACATGCAGCGGCAGGCGGTCCCTCTGCTGCGGGCGCAGGCGCCGCTTGTGGGCACGGGGATGGAGGAGCGCGCGGCGCTAGACTCCGCGGCGCTCGTTGTCGCCAAGCACGCGGGCCGCGTGGAGGAGGTCGACGCGAACCGGATTGTCGTTAAGCGGCGCGACGGGCAGATCGACGAGTATCGGCTGCAGAAGTTTCTGCGCACGAACCAGGCGACGTGCATTAACCAGCGGCCGGTGGTGCGCAAGGGGCAGCGCGTGCGCGAAGGGGAGATTCTCGCGGACGGAAGCTGCACAGCCAACGGGCGGCTGGCGCTGGGCAAGGAGCTGCTCGTGGCCTATCTCCCCTGGCGTGGGTATAACTTCGAGGACGCGATCGTCATTTCCGAGCGGCTGGTGCGCGACGACGTGCTCACCTCGATCCACATCGAGAAGTACGAGACGGAGGCGCGCGACACGAAGCTCGGGCCGGAGGAGATTACGCGCGATATTCCCAACGTGGGCGAGGACATGCTGCGCCAGCTAGACGAGAACGGCATTATTCGGCTGGGGGCGGAGGTGCGCGCGGAGGACATTCTCGTGGGGAAGGTGGCGCCGAAGGGGCAGTCGGAGCTGACCGCGGAGGAGAAGCTGGTTATCGCCATTTTCGGCAAGAAGGCGGAGGAGATGCGCGACGTCTCGCTGCGCATGCCCCACGGGGAGAAGGGGAAGGTTGTGGGCGTGCGCATCTTCTCGCGCTACAAGTATGTGTGCAGCCGCTGCGGGGTGGAGTATCACTACGCGCGGCCCACGGAGAAGCTGCACTGCGAGCACTGCGACGGGCGGCTGGAGCGCGACCTGGGAGACGAGCTGCCCCCGGGCGTAAACCAGCTTGTGCGCGTCTACGTCGCCCAGCGGCGCAAGATTATGGTCGGCGACAAGCTCTCCGGGCGGCACGGGAACAAGGGCGTTATCTCGCGCATCCTGCCCATCGAGGACATGCCGTTTTTGAAGGACGGCACGCCGGTAGACGTCGTGCTAAACCCGCTGGGCGTGCCCTCGCGGATGAACATCGGGCAGATTTTGGAGACGCACCTGGGGATGGCCGCGCGGGAGCTGGGCGTGCGCTTTATCTCGCCCATCTTCCAGGGGTTTGAGGACGACGAGATTAAGCACTACCTCAAGCTCGTCGCCGACCGGCGGAAGGCGCGGGCGATGAAGGGGCTTATCGAAGACGAGCTGAAGACGGAGTTTTCCATGCCCGACACGCTGGACCCGGAGGAGCTGCGCAAGGCGTTTGTCGAGGCGCTCGAGGAGAAGGACGACGAGACGCTGGAGCGCATTGCGGAGATCGTGTGCACGCCGGTGGATGAGGGGACGTCGCGCTCGCGCAAAAAGAAAATCGAGAGCATCGTGGCGCGCGTGGAGGAGATGGCTCAGAACCGAAGCGGGTTCCTCGCGGACAGCGGCCGAGCGTGGCTGATCGATGGGATGACGGGCGAGCCGTTTGACCAGCCGGTAACCGTGGGGAGCGCGTATATCATGAAGCTCATTCATCTGGTGGAGGACAAGATTCACGCGCGCTCGACGGGGCCGTATTCGCTGGTCACGCAGCAGCCGCTGGGCGGGAAGGCGCAGTTTGGCGGCCAGCGGTTTGGGGAGATGGAGGTGTGGGCGCTGGAGGCCTATGGCGCAGCCCACGCCCTGCAGGAGATTTTGACGATTAAGTCCGACGACGTTGTCGGGCGAGTGAAGGCCTATGAGGCGATCGTGAAGGGCGAGAACATCCGCGAGCCGGGGATTCCGGAGTCGTTCTTTATCCTAGTTAAGGAGCTGGAGAGCCTGGGCTTGCGGGTGACGGTGGAGAACGAGTTTGGGGAAGAAGTTGAGCTGGTGGATATTGACGACGACGTAATGACGCACCGCTAAGCGCCCGCATTGGTGGGCCAGAGAAGGGCCTGGAGCTAGAGGGGGAGGCGAACATTGACGGCGGCAAACTTCCGTGCTCTGCGCATTAGTCTCGCTTCTCCGGAGAAGATTCGGGAATGGTCGCATGGCGAGGTAAAGAAGCCGGAGACGATCAACTACCGCACGTTTAAGCCGGAGCGCGACGGGCTGTTTTGCGAGCGCATTTTCGGCCCGTCTAAGGACTGGGAGTGCCACTGCGGGAAGTATAAGAAGGTCAAGTACAAGGGGATTATCTGCGACCGCTGCGGGGTCGAGGTAACGCGGGCGAAGGTTCGCCGGCGGCGCATGGGGCACATCGAGCTCGCCGCGCCGGTGTGCCACATTTGGTATCTCAAGGGCGTGCCCAGCCCCATCGGCCTGCTCCTCGACCTGCCCACGAAGGCCCTGGAGAAGGTCATTTACTTCGCCTCGTACATCGTGACCCACGTGGATACGAAGCTCATCCACGAAAACGAGGCGGAGATCTCCACTGTCATCCAGGAGTATATCGAGGAGGAGCGCGAGGCGTTTGAGCAGTGGAAGAACGACCAGTGGGCAGCGCTGGAGGAGCGGATTAAGAAGTTCGAGGAGGCCGGGGAGGAGGGGGAGGAAGAGGAGCCCTCGGCGCTCGCCCTCGCCCTAGGGGAGGTGGAGGAGGAAGAGGAGTTCGCCATCCCCGCGGAGTTCGACCCGGAGAAGGCGCGGCGGGAGCTTGAGGCGCAGATTAAGGACGAGACGGAGGCCCTGGAGGAGCGGATTCAGGAGATCGAGCAGTCGCGGAAGATGCTGTTTGAGCTGGAGAAGAAGCAGTTGATCAGCGAGATGGAGTATCGCGGGCTGCGGCGGATTACCGAGGTGTTGGCGGAGAAGCTGAGCGAGGAGTTCCGCGACTGTTTTCGTGCAGGGCTCGGGGCGCAGGCGATCAAGGAGCTGCTCGAGGAGATCGACCTCGAGGAGCTGAGCCGGCAGTTGCGCAAGGAGATCGAGGAGACGACGAGCGGGCCGAAGCGCGCGCGGGCGATTAAGCGCTTGGCCATGGTGGACGGCTTCCGCCGCTCGCGCAACCGGCCGGAGTGGATGATCCTCGAGGCGATCCCCGTGCTTCCCCCGGAGCTGCGCCCCATGGTGCAGCTGGACGGCGGGCGGTTTGCCACCTCGGACGTCAACGACCTCTACCGGCGGATTATCAACCGCAACAACCGCCTGCGGCGGATCATCGAGATCCGCGCGCCGGAGTCGATTATCAACCACGAGAAGCGGCTGCTGCAGGAGGCGGTAGACGCGCTGATCGACAACAGCCGGCGGGCGCATCCGGTGTGCGGGTCGAACCGGCGGCCGCTGAAGTCGCTTTCGGACCTGCTTAAGGGGAAAGAGGGTCGGTTTCGCAAGAATCTTTTGGGCAAGCGCGTGGACTACTCCGGGCGCTCGGTGATCGTCGTCGGGCCGGAGCTGCAGTTGCACCAGTGCGGCCTGCCCCGGGAGATGGCCCTGGAGCTGTTTAAGCCGTTTGTCATGAAGAAGCTGGTAGAGCGCAACTATACGACGAACATTAAGACGGCCAAGCGCATGGTGGACCGGCTGCGCCCGGAGGTGTGGGATGCGCTGGAGGAGGTTATCGAGGACCACCCCGTGTTGCTTAATCGCGCGCCCACGCTGCACCGGCTGGGGATTCAGGCGTTTGAGCCGGTACTTGTGGACGGGAAGGCGATTCAGATACACCCGCTGGTGTGCCACGCGTTTAACGCGGACTTCGACGGGGACCAGATGGCGGTGCACGTGCCGCTGTCGGCATATGCCCAGGCGGAGGCGCGCGTGCTCATGCTCTCCACGCGCAACCTGTTTAAGCCCGCGGACGGCAAGCCCACGGTGGCCCCGGTATATGAGATCGTCCTCGGCTGCTACTACATGACGCAGCTTTCGCGGGGCTCTACGGGCGAGCCCGCGGACCGCTACTTCGCCTCGGAGGAGGAGGCGATCACCGCCTACGCGCACCGCGTGTGGGACCTGCACTCGCCGGCGTGGATTCGCCTGGACCGGCTGGAGGTTAAGGGCGACCTGGACCCCGTGGACCACGCCAAGCTCCTGGAGCGCATCGAGGTGCTTTGCGCCCAGGCCTATGAGCGGGCGGATGCGGAGAAGGGGCCGAAGTTCCGCGTGGGCGACCCGCCGATTAAGTTCACGGCAAAGCAGGCGGCGGCCGCGGTGGAGGAGCTGGAGGCCGCGGGCGAGGCCCAAGCGCAGGAGGAGGGCGCCGAGGAGCAGCCCGCGGAGCCCGAGATGGACCCCTACGACGAGCTGCGCTATCAGATCTTCCGCGAGGTCGCCGCGGCGCTGCACGCCGGCGAGCTGAAGGCGAGCGCGAAGATCGAAATCGAGCTTAAGCGCGAGCGCGTGGCGACGACCATCGGGCGGACGATCTTTAACTCCGTGGTTCCCCTGGACCTGCGCGACTACGACAAGGTTTACGACCGCGGGGCGCTGGCCGAGCTCGTTTCGGCAACGTGCAAGCGCCACGGGGTGAAGCGCCTGGTTCGGCTGCTGGACGACCTCAAGCGCCTGGGGTTTCACTATGCCACGCAGTCCGGCGTGTCCATCGCGGCCACGGACATGGAGATCGAAACCGGCCGGGACAAGATTATCGAGGAGACCGAGGAGAAGGTGCGCCGGCTGAACGAGCAGTTCCAGATCGGCCTGGTTACCGCCGGCGAGCGCGAGGATCTCGTGCGCAGGCACTGGATGCAAGCGTCGGAGCAGGTGGTCGCGAATATCATCGAGTCCATCGACAAGTTTAACCCGATTTACATGATGGTGGACTCTGGCTCGCGCGGTAACCCGCGGCAGATCAGCCAGCTTGCCGGGATGCGCGGGCTGATGGCCGACCCGTTTGGGCGGCTGATCGAGGACCTGCCCGTGAAGTCCAACTTCCGCGAGGGGTTGAAGGTCCTGGAGTATTTCGTGTCCACGCACGGGGCGCGCAAGGGCTTGGCGGACACCGCCCTGCGCACCGCGGACGCGGGCTACCTTACCCGGCGGCTGGTGGATGTGGCCCAGGACGTGATCATTAAGGAGGAGGACTGCGGCACGACCAACGGGATCGACATGACCCCGATTTACTCCGAGGATGTGGTGTGCCGCAAGTGCAGCGAGCCGGACTTCCACCGCGAGGGCGACCCGCCCTATTACTGCAAGCACTGCGGGGCGGAGCTGCCCACGACCGACGCCACGCTCGTTATTCCCCTGCAGGAGCGGATCATCGGGCGGTTTGCCGCGGAGCCCGTGGTGGACCCGAACACGGGGAAGATCCTCGTGGACGCCAATGAGGAGATTACCCCGGAGCTCGCGGAGAAGATCGTGGAGTGCGGGATTCGCCGGGTGCGCATCCGCAGCCCGCTGACCTGCGAGACGCGGCGCGGGGTGTGCGTGATGTGCTATGGGCGCGACCTGGCGACGTGGAAGATGGTCGAGGTGGGCGAGGCGATCGGGATCATCGCCGCGCAGTCCATCGGCGAGCCGGGGACGCAGCTTACCATGCGCACGTTCCACACGGGCGGCGTGGCGGCGCAGTATCTCACGGGCGTGGCCGACGTGAAGAAAAAGAAGCAGGAAGCGCTGCGCCAGCTGCGCGAGGACATCGAGCGGGGGATCGTTAAGCTCGACGCCTCGGGGCACGACCGCGAGAGCATGAAGGCCATTCAGCAGTTGCTCAAGGTGCTCGAGGACCCCGTGGCCGGGCTGTTGCGCGTGGTAGAGCTGTTTGAGGCGCGGCGCCCGAAGGGACAGGCGATCGTCTCCGAGCTGGACGGCGTGGTCGCGGCGATCGACGAGACGGGCTTGCGCCGGGTGATCATCCACTCCGAGGTGCCCGTGGGCGACGGGAACGAGCTGCGCCGCGAGGTGCTCGCGGAGAAGGTCGTTGACCCGAAGACGAAGGAGGTTATCGCGCGCGCGGGCGAGGAGCTGAACGAGAAGCTTCTGCGGCGCATCCGCAAGGCGAAGATCAAGAAGGTTAAGATCCAGCGCTCGTATCTCGTGCCCTATCGCGGATATTTGCGCGTGGAGCCGGGGATGCGCGTGCGCGCGGGCGACCGGCTGACCGAGGGGCCGTTGGACCCGCAGGAAGTGCTGCGCATGCGCGGGCCGAGCGGGGTGCAGGACTATCTCGTGCGCGAGATTCAGCGGGTGTATCGGGCGCAGGACGTGACCATTAACGACAAGCACATCGAGGTCATCGTGCGCCAGATGCTTAAGAAGCGGCGGGTGATCGACCAGGGGGACACGGACCTGCTGCCGGGGCAGATTGTGGACCGCTTTGTGTTCGAGGAGGAGAACCGGCGGGTGCAGGAGCTGGGGGGCAAGCCGGCGCAGGCGGAGTGGATGCTCCTGGGGATCACCGAGGCCTCGCTGCAGACGGAGAGCTTCCTCTCCGCGGCGTCGTTCCAGAAGACGACAAAGGTGCTTACCGAGGCGGCGACGCGGGGTCGTGTGGACCGCCTGCGCGGGCTGAAGGAGAACGTGATTATCGGGCGGCTGATTCCCGCGGGGAGCGGCCTGGCTACGTATCGCGAGACGCAGGTGGCCGCGGTGGAGGAGGAGCCGGAGCGGCCGGAGGTTGAGGGCATCGAGGTGGCGTTTGAAGAGGTGCCCGAGGAAGAGGAAGCGGAAGAACTCCTCGAGGAAGAGGAGGAAGAGGACCTGGCCAAGGCCCTGGAGCTGGAGAGCGAGGGCGCGGAGGAGCCTGCGCTCGAGACGGAGACGGAGCTCGCCGAGGATGGTGTGGACGACGAGATCGTGGGCGAGGAGCTGCTCCTCGAGGAGACCGAGGACGAGGTAGAGGAAGAGGAGGAAGAGGAGGAGGACGAGGGCGAGGAGTAGCGGTGGCGCGGCTTTGACAGGGCCCCGGGCGCTGGCTATAATCCTCGGTTTGTGTGCGGGCGCGCGGCTCGCACAGCAAACATTCGGAGGTCCCCAGCAGTGAGGAGTACAAAACGCGGGCTGTTGTTTATCGTGGGCGTGGCCCTGCTCACGTTTGAAATCGCCTTCCAGCCAATCGCTCTCGTGCGCGAGGAAGCGCCGGACGACACGCTGGAGTACGTGTTCGAAAAACCGCTTGAGGGAATCCCCGCGGAAAAGCCCCAGCCGGGGGAAACCCCCACGCCGGAAAAGCAGGCGACGCCTGGAGCACCCACCCCCACGCCAAAGCGGCAATTTGACGAGAGCCACCGGCTGACCGTAGAGGAGCTTAAGCGGGAGATCCGCGAGCTGCTTACGGAGAAGGGCGTGGACTTGGCGCTCACCGCGGACGCGGTAACCGTTACCGGAAGAAAGGTGCGCGTGCGCGTAGTGCTTGAGCCCGGGCACGAGCGGGAGGAAGCGGAACGGTATGAGAAGATCGTGCTCCAGGCGCTGAACGAGAAGTACGGCAGCCGGGCGGGGAAGGCGAAGCGCGTGGTGGAGAAGCCGCCGGAGCCGGACCTCATTATGCGCATCGGGAGGATAAAGATCGTTAAGCCGCGGCCGCGGGTGCGCCTGGGGCTGGACCTGCAGGGGGGCAAGCACGTGGTGCTTGAGGCGGCGCCGGCAGCGTCGTTTACGATAATCGACCCCAAGCAAAAGCCGGAAAAGCCCAAGCTGGAAAAGCCCACAGAGGAAGAAAAGAAGAGCGCGGAGGAGGGGAAGAAGGAGGAAGGCGCGGCGCGCGGGGTTAGCCCGCTGCGCATCGTGCACGAGCGGCCGGGGGCTGATAAATGGAACAAGCTGGCCTATGACCTGGTGGACTACTTGAAGGCGCGGAACATCGAGCCGCGGCGCATTGTGGTTCTCGAGAACGGCTTGGGGGTGTCGGTCGGGATAACCGACGCTCCGGGGCAGGGGGAGCGCGACGGGAAGCAAAAGGCGCAGATTGTGCGCGACTTTATCCGCAAGAGAGTCCCCACGGCGGAGCTGCAGGGCGAGGTGCAGATCCTCGCGCTAAAGCCGGGGGCGCTTCAGGGTCTGCGCGATGTTATCGAGCGGCGGGTGAACGCCCTAGGGGTGGCCGAGGCGATCGTCCAGGTCGAGCAGCCGCGGCGGATTATCGTTGAGGTTCCCGGGAAGAACCCGGACATGAGCTTTGCCGAACCCGCGGAGCTGGAGTTTGTTTACGTTGACCCGAACAAGTACGAGTTCGACCGGCGGGTGGACGAGAACGGCGAGGAGCACGTGGTCGTGCGGGACAAGCTAACGGGCAAGGAAGTGCCCCACGAGGTGGTGCTGAGCGATCCCACGACGGACCACATGTTCTTCGGCAAGGACCTTAAGCCCAACGCCGCGGCGGCGCCGGACCCCAACGCTCCGCGCTACTATCAGGTGCACTTTGAATTTAAGCCCCAGGTGGCCGCGGCGTTTCGCCGGTTTACCGCGCAGCATATCGGCAAGCCGATGCCCATCGTGCTCAATGGGGAGATTATCTCGGCGCCGGTGATCAAGTCCGCGATCCCCGGGCGCGGGGTGATCGAGGGGAACTTTACCGGCGAGGAGGCGCAGCGGCTGGCCGTGTTGCTCAACGCGGGGGCGCTGCCCATTCCCGTGACCGTGGCCGAGGACCGCACGGTAAGCGCCACCCTGGGGCATTACTCCATTCAAAAGAGCTTCCAGGCGGGCGTGCTCGGGGTTATCGCCGTGCTTTTGTTCATGCTCGGCTACTACCGCCTGCCTGGGTTCCTCGCCGATGTGGCGCTCGCGTTGTATATCGTGCTCGTGCTCGCCGCGCTCGTGTCGCTCGACGCCACGCTGACGCTTACGGGGATCGCTGGGTTGATCCTGTCCATCGGTATGGCCGTTGATGCAAACGTGATCATTTTCGAGCGGCTGAAGGAGGAGCTGCAGCTAGGCAAACCGTTTCGCATTGCCGCGGAGACGGCGTTTGCCCGGGCGTGGACGGCGATCGTAGACGCGAACGTGACCACGGTGCTTGGGGCATTGGTGCTATGGATTTTCGGGACCGGCGCGGTGCGCGGTTTTGCCACGACGCTAATCATCGGCGTGCTGTGCAGTTTGTTTACGGCGATTACGGTAACGAAGGTTCTGCTCATGTCGGTAATGCACACGCGGATCATCAACAAGCCGTGGCTGTTCCTCGGTGCCCAGGGGAGGCAGTAGGGCGTGCAGTCAACGGAACGAAAAGGGCTATACTTCGACATCATCGGGCGGCGGCGGTGGTGGTTTGCGCTATCGCTGGTGGTCATTGGCACGGGCCTGTTTTTTTTGGCCACGCGCGGGCTAAACCCGGGCATTGACTTTACCGGCGGGATCTTGCTGCGCTATAGCGCGGAAAAGCCGTTTCCCCCTGAGGGGTCGGACGAGCGGGCGCAGCTGACGGCGGAGATTCGCGACGCGATCGATATCCCTGGGGCGCGGGTGCAGCTTTCGGAGCTTAACGACATTCTCATTCGCGCCTATGCCGCGGACGAAGACGAGGCAGCGCGCGTGGAGAAGAAGATCAGCGCGCGGCTTGCCGAGCGGCTGAAGGATAAGCTGGGGAAGGTCGAGCGCAAGCAGGACATTGAGTTTATCGGGCCGGTAATCGGGCACGAGCTGCGCATTAAGGCGGCCAAGGCCCTGTTTTGGGGCAACCTGCTCATCCTCCTGTTTATCGCCTGGCGCTATAACTTCCGCTTTGGCGTGGCCGCGATTATCGCTCTTGTTCACGATGTGCTTGTGCTTGTGGGCGTGTTTGCCATTGGGCAGTGGGAGATTAACTCGCCGTTCGTCGCCGCGGCGCTTACCGTGATCGGCTACTCGATTAACGACACGGTGGTCATTTTCGACCGCATCCGGGAGAACATCGGGGCGCGGCGGAGGATCCCCGACTACGGGGCAGTGGTTAACGACGCGCTGATGCAGACGCTCGCCCGGTCGATTAATACCACGTTGACCACGTTGTTCGTGTTGCTGTTTTTGCTGTTTTTCGGCGGGGAGACGATCCATATCTTCAGCTTGGCCCTGGCGGTGGGGATATTTAGCGGGGCCTATTCCTCGCTGTTCACGGCGAGCCCGATAGTTGTCGCGTGGGAGGAGTATGCGCGGCGGAAGGCCCAGGCGCGGGGCGAGGCCGTGCCCCTGCCTACGCCAACGCCGCCGGAGCAGCCCGCGCGGCCGGAGCCCGCGGCCGAGGCCCTGCCCGCTGGCGCGCGAGGGGAAGAGGAGGTTGCCGCGGAGGCCGTGGCCGCCGCGGAGGAAAAGGAAGCGGCCGTGGCCGGCGCCCCGGTGGCCACGCCCACGACAACCAAGCCGCGGGTTTCTGGAAAGAAAAAGCGGCGGCCGAAAAAGCGTCGAAAAAGCCGGCGGAGATACTAAAGCCGAGGAGCGCCGACCTGTCGCCACAGGCCGTCGTCGCCCCGTCATTCTGCCGGCACCCAGCGGTCTCCCATGCGTACGAGCACGTCGAGAATGCGGCTCTCGGTCACTTCGTGAATGTCACGCTTTTCTCCCGGGCGAACGTTGACGTAGTCGGCCACCGGTGACTGAACTAGCTTTCCCCGTCTGAGAACTGTCTGGACCACTCTGTAGTCAGCGGGCACATTCCCGACGTTCATAAGATAGCCTGTGACAAAGTACGTCCCATTGGCCTGCAGTTTGCACGTAACGCGGAACTCCGCCCGACACACTTTGCGCGCTCTTGAGGACAACCGGGCAGTTTCTCTGGCTCTCTTCGCGGCCTTTTCCACCGGAAGCTCAGGATATCTTCTTATCGAGGACTGGGGCGAGCGGCGCTGCGCGGACTGTTGTTGTCGAGAGCGCGGGGGCCGAGCGCTAGCCTTAGGACGCGCGCTGTGCGGAATTGGTGTGGGCCTGATATATCGCGCAGCCGCGGGGGCATGGGGGCGCTGTGGGGCGCGGGAACGGCCCAAGGAAGGAGACTGTGCCGGCGGAGCAACAGGAGCAGGGGCCGCAGCAGGCGGCGCAGGAGCCGGTCTGCGCGGGAGAGGGGCAGGAGCGACGGGTCTTGTCTGCGGAAGCGGGCGTCTCGTTGCTCGCGGCTGCAGCCCGCGGGCCCCTTGGCGCGGGGCGGCAGGGCTTTTCGCGCCGGCGGACGGACGGCGAGGCTGCGAGCTAGCAACGATAAGCATAGTCGCCCCAGCGCCGAGCATCGCCGCGCCAACACCGAATATTACCCGCGAGACCGTTTGGCGCATATTTTTCTCCTCTTTTACCGCGCAGCGCTGTCTTGCTTAACAGGTGCAAAAGATAGCCATTTATGTCCCAGCCTGCACCCTTGTTTTCCCACAAGATACTCCTTCGCTCCTGGAAAAACGGAGAGCTACAGCAGCTCGCGGGCGGCTTGGGCGATGATTTTGCCCGCCCTCTCCGTTTGCTCCGGCGTGACGTCCAGATGCGTGACGAGGCGGATGCGGCCGTCCACAGGAAGGCAGAGCACGCCGCGCTCGCCCAGGGCGGCGACGAACTGCGGGGCGTCGAGCTTGCCGCGCACGGAAAAATAGACCATGTTTGTCTGCACCCGCGCGAGGTTTACCTCGATCCCCGGGGCGTCGGCGATGAGCTCCGCGAGGCGGCGGGCCTTTTCGTGATCTTCGGCGAGCCGCGCGATGTGCTCGGTGAGGGCGACTATGCCCGCGGCGGCGAGGATGCCCACCTGGCGCATTCCCCCGCCGAGCATTTTTCGGCGGTGTCGGGCGCGCTCGATAAACTCCGCCGGGCCGGCGAGGATCGAGCCCACCGGCGCGCCGAGGCTTTTGGAGAGGCAGAACATGATGGAGTCCGCCGGCGCAGCGAGCTGCTTGGCGTCTACCCCCTGGGCGATGGCGCTGTTGAAAATGCGCGCGCCGTCTATGTGCAGGCGCATGTCGTGGGCGTGGACGAGGTCGGCGAGCTGGCGCGTGCGCTCGGGCGTGGTAACCACGCCGCCGGCGAGGTTGTGCGTGTTTTCTAAGATGAGCAGGCGCGGGCGGGGGCGATGCATGCTCGGCGGGCTAATCCACGGGGCGATGTCGTCGGGGTGCAGGCAGCCATCGTCGCGCGCGGGGACGGTGTGCAGGACGGCGCCCGCGATGGCCGCGATGCCCCCGGATTCGAGCCTAATGCAGTGCGAATTTTGCTCGGCGAGGACGGCTTCGCCGGGGGTGATGTGACAGCACACGGCGATGAGGTTGCCCATCGTCCCGCTGGGGACGAACAGCGCCGCTTCTTTGCCGATGATCTCCGCGGCGAGGCGCTCCAGCTTGCGCGCGGTAGGGTCCTCGCCGAGGACGTCGTCGCCTACCTCGGCCTCGGCCATGGCCTTGCGCATTTGGGGCGTGGGTTTGGTTACCGTGTCGCTGCGCAGGTCGATGATCTCCATGGATGAATCCCTCCAGTTAATGGACGATTTCGAGCAAGCAGCGACAAGTCCTACGCGTGACAGGTAAACGCGCATGGGGCGCAGAATGGTAAGATGGATTTGTCCACGGGAGGGAATGGAACATGACGGAGAGGCAAGAGCGGATTGCGATTGTGGAGAAGGCGATCGAGGCCGGGAACGGCATTTTGCGGGTGGAGCCGGCATGGGTGGCGCGCGACTTTCTGCCCCCGGGGCGGCGGTTGGGGCTGCCCGAGGAGGAGTATGACGTAGGGGAGCGGGGGTTTATTTGCGAGCGCTGGCTGGCCTCGACGACGAAGGCCGACAATGCCGTAGGGCCGCCGGACGAGGGCCTGAGCTACCTCGCCCTTGAGGGCGACGAGCGGATGACCCTGAAGGAGGCGGTGGATATTGCCGGGCCGATGATCCTCGGCGAGGAGTATGCCCGGACACACGGCAACCGGCTGGGGCGGCTGGCGAAGATCTACGACTTCGCCGCGCGCATTCCCTACCACATCCACCAGATGGAGGAGGACGCGGCGAAGGTTGGCGCGCGACCGAAGGAGGAGGCGTATTACTTTCCCGAGGGCGTGGACATGGGGGCGCAGCCGGAGACGTTCTTCGGCGTGCACCCGTATATCGTGCGCGAGGGGAAGCAGGAGCTGCTTTTGCCCTATCTCGTGGACTGGGACAGCGACCTCATTCTGAAGCACTCGCGGGCCTATCTGCTCGTGCCCGGGGAGGGTTTTCACCTGCCCTCCGGTGTGCTGCACGCGCCGGGGACGGCGCTGACCATCGAGCTGCAGGAGGACTCGGACGTGTTCGCCATGCTTCAGGCGAAGGTCGCCGGGAAGATTATCTCCAAGGAGCTGTTGTTTAAGGACGTGCACCCCGACGACCGGCGGGAGAAGGGCGAGCGCGCGGTGCTCGAGCAGATCAACTGGGAGATCTCGGGCGACCCGTTTTTCTACGAGAACCGGCATACGGCGCCCATTCCCGTGGAGGGGAACGAGCAGGAGGGCGGCGAGGAGCACTGGATTTACTACAACACGACGAAGTTCAGCGGGAAGCGGCTTGTGGTTAAGCCCGGGCAGAAGTTTGTGTGCAAGGAGAACGGGGTCTACTCGCTCCTCGTGTGGCAGGGGAAGGGGACCTATGGCGGGCTTGAGGTTGAGGGGGGGAACTTTGGCTTGGATGAGCTCGTCGTCGTCCACGAGCGGGCGACCCAGCCGCACGAAGTGGTGAACACGGGGAGCGAGGAGCTGATTATCTTCAAGTTCTTCGGCCCGGACATTAACCCCGATGTGCCGATGATCCCCAAGTATCCGCCGGAGTAGGAGGATGGCGAGAAAACTTTGCGTAGCGGCGGCGCAGATGGCGCTGTCCGCTGATGTTTCCGCCAATGTGCGCAAGATTCGCGCCATGGCCCGCGAGGCGCGCGAGCGGCGCGCGCAGCTCGTGGTGTTCCCCGAGTGCGCCATCTCCGGCTATCCCCCGACGCACCTGAACGAGGGCCAAGAGCTGGACGGCGAGGCGCTGCGCCGGGGGTTGGCCGCCATGCAGCGGCTGGCCCGCGACCTGCGGCTGATGATCGCCGTGGGGACGTGCGTCCTGCGCGAGGATGGCTGGTATAACGTCGCCCTGCTCATCGACAGCGCGGGGGAGATCGTCGGCGAGTACGCCAAGACGCATCTTACCGCGGGGGACAAGAAATGGTTTCGCCCGGGCAACGCCCTGCCCGTGTTTCGCACGCGGCGGGGGACGTTTGGGATGCAAATTTGCTTCGACGGCCGGTTTCCCGAGGTGTGCCGGTTGCTGCGCGAGCGCGGGGCGGAGGTCGTGCTCCACCTCGTTTGTGGCACGGGGAAGGGGTCGTCGTGGAAGGCGCCGGTGTGGGAGGGCCACACGCGCAGCCGCTGCGCGGAAAACGGCATTTATATGGTGTGCAGCAACGCCGTGGACGGGGAGCAGATGATGTATTCGCTGATCGGCGATCCGCGGGGGCTGGTTCTTGCGCGGGCGAACCTGCACAGGGAGGAGGTCATCGTCGCCGAGCTTGACTTAAGCCGGCGCGAGGAGTGGATCTATAACGCGCGGCGCACGGATCTGCTCCAGGTAGTCGCGCGCGACGGGCTGGGCTAGGAGCGAGGGAGACGAGCGAGGCGCGCGGCGAGCTGGCGCAACGCGGCGCCGCGGTGGCTGCGTGCGTTTTTCTCCTCGCAGGTGAGCTCCGCGGCGGTACGCCCCAGGCGCGGGTCGAGGAAGATCGGGTCGTAGCCGAAGCCATGCTCGCCGCGGGGTTCGGCGACGATTAGCCCGCGCCACTCTCCGCGGAACGTCTCCACGGGGCAGCCCGGGAGAGCGAGGGCGAGGACGCAGACAAAGCGCGCGCGCCACTGCTCCTGGGGCAGGCCCGTTTGGCGGAGCATGGCCACGAGGTTGCGGCAACGCTCGGCATCGCTGGCCGAGCAGCCGAGAAAACGCGCGGAGTGCAGCCCGGGGAAGCCGCTGAGCGGGTCGACCTCGAGCCCGGAGTCGTCGGCAAGCACGGCCATGCCCGTGCGCTGGTGGTAAAAGCGGGCTTTGAGGACGGCGTTTTCCTCAAATGTCGTTCCCGTCTCTTCCGCTTCCCCGAGGTCGGCGATGTCGTTCAAGCTCCACAGCTCGATCCCCAGCTCAGAAAGGGCGGCGCGAATTTCGTTCATCTTGCCCGCGCTGCGCGTGGCGACAAGCAGGCGGGAAGGAAACGAAGGCGAACATCGGCGCTCGCTCACAGCAACCCCCCGAGTACTTCACGCTGTTTAGCGATAAGCTGGCGCACCCCAGCGGCGGCGAGGTCGAGCAGGGCGTCCATGCGCTGGCGGGTGAACGGGGCACCCTCGGCGGTGCCCTGCACTTCGACAAAGCAGCCCCGCCCGGTCATCACCACGTTCATGTCCACCGAGGCCATGTTATCTTCTTTGTAACACAAGTCGAGCAAAAGTTCGTTTTGCACGACGCCCACGCTGATTGCCGCGACGAAGTCGATAATGGGCAAGGGGCCCGTGTGGCTCGTCTCTTGGCGGAGGTAATCCAGCGCCTCGACGAGGGCCACGAACGAGCCGGTGATCGCCGCCGTGCGCGTGCCCCCGTCGGCCTGGAGGACGTCGCAGTCGATAACGATCGTCCGCTCGCCGAGGGCGTGGAGGTCGACCACGGAGCGCAGGGCGCGGCCGATGAGCCGCTGGATCTCGATCGTCCGGCCGCCTTGCCTTCCCCGCGCGGCCTCGCGCTCGGTGCGCTGCTCGGTGGAGCGCGGGAGCATGCCGTATTCCGCGGTGAGCCAGCCCTGCTCCGAGCCCTTGAGCCACCCGGGGACGCGGTCGAGCACGGTTGCCGTGCACAGCACGCGCGTGTCGCCGAGCTCGATGAGGCAGGAGCCCTCGGCGTATTTCGAGTAGGAGCGGGTGAGGGCGACAGGCCGCAGTTCGTCGTTTGCGCGTCCGTCTACGCGGGGCATGGGGCAGCACCCTTTCGCGAGAACAAAACCACTATTCGGCGCAAGGCGGCGGGAAAACCTGCCGCAGCAAAGCAAAGGTCGGGCAGACGGCTTGCGGGAGAGGCTACGGCGGGCGGCGGTGGACATCGACGATGGCCACGCCGTTAACCTCCGCGCCGAGCCAACGCGGGGCGAGAGCGCGCAGGCTGTTCGGCGTGCCGCTGGCGAAGAAGTGGTGGCCCGTTTGCGAGCGTTGTGCCGCGCGCCCGTCGGCGAGCCGAGCGACCTCCTCGGCCATGGCCTCGGCGGGGTCGACGAGGGCGATGTCGTCGCCGAGGGCCGCGCGAATGGGGCGCTCGAGCAGGGGGTAGTGCGTGCAGCCGTAGATCACCGTGTCTACCCCGGCGCGGCGCAGGGGCTCGAGGTAGCGCCGGGCGAGGCGGAAGGCATCGGGGCTGTCTAGCTCGCCGCGCTCGGTAAGCGGGACGAAAGCGGGGCAGGGGACTTCGAGCACGCGCCTGACGCCCTCCTGCGCCAGCAGGCGGCGGGTGAAGGCGCGCGAGCGCACCGTGCCCAGCGTGGCAATTACCCCAACGACGCCGTTTTTGGTGAGCGCTGCCGCGCGGCGCGCGCCTGGACCGAGGGTTGTTACCTTGGGCACGGGGCAGGAGGCCGCGGCGCCCATGTCCTCGATGGCGATGGAGGACATGTTGCAACCGACAGCGATGATTTGCGCGCCGTGGCTGGCGAGGAAGCGGACGATTTCCGTGGCGAACGTGCAGATCTCGCTCAACGGGCGGCCGCCGTAGGGGACATAGGCGTTATCGGCGTAGTAGAGGATCGATGCTCCGGGTAGCTTGCGCAGGACGGCGCGGGCGACGGTTAGCCCGCCCACGCCGGAGTCGAAGATGCCAACGGTAACGCTCACGAACGGCGCTCCTCTCTACAGTGCGGGGCGGCGCTGCGCTGCGCGGCGAGGAAGTGTTCTATGGCGCGGGCAATGGCCTGCGCCGCCCTCTCCTGGAACATTGGGTTGGCGAGCAGCTTCTCCTCCTCCGGGTTGTCTATGTAGGCGATCTCGCACAGCACAGCGGGCATCTCTGTCTCGCGCGTAACGACAAAGCGCGCGAAACGCACGCCCTCGTCCGGCCGGCGCAGCGCGGCGATGAGCGCGGCGTGCACGATGTGCGCCAGGGCGAGGCTCTCCGGGCGAGTGTACCACACGCTCGTGCCCATGTCATGGCGGTTGCGGGCGTTGCAGTGAATGCTGAGGAAGAGATCGGCGCCGGCCTCGTTGGCAAACCACGCGCGCTCGTAAAGGCCCACGGTGGCGTCCTCGGAGCGCGTGAGCAGGGCGACGATTCCGCGCTCGATAAGCGCGCGCTGCACGCGCAGGGCAATGCTTAGGTTAAGCTCCTTCTCTTTGTAGACTGTTCCGCAGGCGCCGGGCTCGCTCCCCCCATGGCCCGGGTCGACGACGACCAGGCCGCGCTCGGGCACGCGGGGGAGGACGTCTATTGTAATGTAAAACGCGGGGCCGCTCCATGAACGGACGAGGTAGGGGAGGAGGCGGGGGATGTCGATGACCACGCGGGTGGTCGGCTCGTCGCCGGGGAGGAGAGCGGCGCGCACGCGCGAGATGGCCGCGGGCTCGGCGGGGCGAAAGGTATATGGCTCGGCTTGGGCCCCGAGGCCGTCGGCGATGCCCAGAAGATCGAGGCAGATGCGCGCCGGCGCGCTGAGGACAAACGCGTGGTAGGCGCAGGGGCGGGCGAGGACGAGGGTTATGCGCTCCGCGCCGCACTCGAGCGCGCCATAGGTAATTTGGGCCAGGCCGCGCGCCTGCGGCGGCAAAGGCAGCCACTCCGGCGGCGGGGGCGCGAGCGGGCCGAGCGCGGGGAGCTTCTCCGCGGCGCCTTCGGATGTCGCCGGCTCGGTCACGGGCAGCGCTGCGGGAAGGCGGAGCACTATCTCGGCGGAGGGGCTCTCGCTTTCTACCAGATAATCAACCTCTTCGACGAGGTCGAGAACGACCCTGACCTTCGGCGGCTGCAGAGTATTCTGCGCGGCGCGCACGGCGGCCACCGGCCCGAGGCCGGCGAGGCGCAGGGTCTTTTCGAGGAGCACGGCAGGCGCGATGTCTATCACGATGCGCGCGGGGTTTTCTAAGTGAAACACGGAAAACGGCGCCGGCGCGGAAAGGGCCACAGTAAGCACGCAGTCTGGCCCATCGGGGGAGAGGGCGACCTCGCGCACCACCGCTGGTTGGCCCTCTGCATTTTGCGCGAGCGCGGGCAGCCCAGGCAGGGCGCACGCGGCGAGCGCGGCCCACAACGCCGCCCTCGCGCACAAGCGCGACAGGCGGGCAGGTGCTCGGCTCTGGGGGCGGGCGGCGCTTGAGTGCATTTTGTTCCACAAGGGAAACGCCCGCGCGCGGGCGGGGGGTTCGCACGCGTGGCGGGGAGAGCTAGGGCTTAGGGCGCAGGGCAATCGCCCGCGCACCCCCCGCGGCCACGGTGAGCGGCACGCGCCAGGCGAGCAGGGACATTTGGCACACGCCGCTTTGCCCGCAGTGGTAGGCGAGGGCCTCGACGGAGAGCGTCGCCGCGCCGGACAGCGCGTAGTAGGCGATGGAAAACGCGGGGCTTTTGATCGCGCCCTCGGGGCGGTCCACGCGGAGGGCTTGGCCCTCCACGGCAACGGCATAGCGCGAGGGCGCGCCGGGGGTTAGCTCGTGCCCGGGAGGGAGGGCGAGCTCAACGTGGATCTCGCCCGCGCCGGGGGCCACGGTCTGCGGCGGTAGTTCGACGGGCTCCGGCTGCGCGGCGACGGCGGCGGAGAGGTAGCGCGGGCGCGGGACGTCGCGCAGGGGAAGAGTGCGCGTCTCGCCGGTGGAGATGTCTATCGCGCGGATAGCGTGGTTGTTTGTATCGGCGACAAAGAGGACGTTTCCCGCAGCAGCGAGGCCGGAGGGCTCGTAGAACTCCGGCGAGGGGCCATCGCGGTTCCCGGGGCGGCCGCTGCCCAGCCAGGTGCGCACTTGCCGCTCGTTGGGGTTGATGATTTTTATCTTGTGATTGTAAGCGTCGGCGACATAGAGCCTGCCGTTGTAGTAGAGCACATCCATGCAGTGCTGGAGCCGAGCCTCGCGCCCTACGCCGTCGCGGTCGCCAAACTCGAACAAGTCGCCGCCGACGACTGTGCGCACCTCGCCAGCGGAGAGGTCGATCGCCCGAACGCAGGAGACCTCGGCATCGGCGACGTAGAGGACGGAGCCATCGCTGGCCAAGCCGGAGGGCTGGGCGAACGCCGCCTTGAGGCGCGGGCCGTCCACGCACGCCTCGCGGCCCGTGCCCGCGTATACCTCGATGGTCCCCGCGCGCAGGTCGTAGCGCCAAACTTGGTGCGTCCCCGCCATAGCAATGTAGGCGGCAGAGCCGACAACGGCGACATCCCAGGGCGTGGAAAGGGCAACGCTCGTCGCCGCGGCCGGCGCGGGAGAGGGCGAGCCGCGCTCGCCCGTGCCGGCGAGGGTGCGCACCTCGCTTGCGGCGAGGTCTATTGCGCGCAAGGCGTGGTTTTCGCTGTCTGCGACAAGCAGCAGCTCGCCGGCGAGGGCCAGGCCCTGCGGCCGGTTGAATTGCGCCTCAGAGAACGAGCCATCGGCAAGGCCCGCCGCGCCGCTCCCTACGACGAACAGAAAGCGGCCGGAAAGATCGCAGGCGACGACGCGGTTGTGGCAGGTGTCGGCGATATAAAGCACGCCGACGCGGGCATCTGCAGCGAGCTTGCCCGGGTAGGCGAGGGGGCTTTCCGCGCGCGCCTCGCGGCGCAGGGCAAGGGGCGTGTCGTCGAGCTTGCCTTGGGCGCGGTAATGGCGAAGCGCGGCGGCGATGATGCGCTCCAGCCGCTGGCGGTGGCCCTTGCCCGAGGCCGTCCACACGATGTAGCCCTCCGGGTCAATGAGCACCAGGGTGGGCCAGCCGGCGACGCCGTAGGCGCGCCAGAGCTCCATTTGGGCGTCGTTGACCACGGGGTGCGCGATGTCGTAGCGGAGGATGGCCTGGCGGATGTTCTCCGTGTCGCGCTCGTTGGCGAACTTGGCGGAGTGCACGCCGATGACCACAAGCGGCTGGTTGGCAAACTTGCGCTCGAGATAGGCGAGGTCGGGGAGGATGTGCAGGCAGTCTACGCAGCAGAACGTCCAGAAGTCCAAAAGGACGAGCTTGCCGCGCAGGTCGCGCAGCGAGAGCGGCCGGGGGCAATTTAGCCAGGCCAGGTGCGGGGGGAACTCCGGCGCGCGCAGGCCCATCTCCCGCGCGAGAAACTTGCCCTTTCTTACAAAGCGCTCGCTGTTGTTCATCGCTCCAGTCGCCTGTGCCCTGTGAAAAGCGGCGAACACGACGAACAGACAACCGCGACATTATGCCGCAGGCGGCGGACAAGTTCAACAGCGCGCAAATGCTCCGGCAGCGGGCCGGGGTGGGAAAAAGCGCTAGCCAGCAGATTAGCCCGATGCCCCGCGGGAGACCCAGGGCGAGCCCGAGACCCAAAAGCGCAGGGGCCAGTCTGTGGCGCGCACGATCCCCACGCGCGGGCCACGGGCGACGGCGGGCGAAGCGCTCTGCGCGGGCTTGAGGACGAGGAGCGGGCCGCGAGCAACGCTGCAGCCGTTATGGCGGAGGTCAATCGCCAACGCCTGGCAGAGCTTGGCGGGGCCGGAGCACAGCTCCCTGGCGCGGCTGCTGCGCACGCCGCGCCGCGCGGCCATTACCTCTAGCCCGAGCACGGGCTCGAGCGCGCGCACGAGCACGCACTCCACGTTGCCCTCGGGGAGGGTAACGATGTTGAAGCAGTGGTGCACACTGTAAATGAGGTAGACGTAGGCCAGGCCGGGGGCGGGAGCTCCGCCCAGGGCGGCGAGGATGCGCGGGACGGAGTGGCAGGCGGGATCGCGCCGGCCGAGGTAGGCCTCGACCTCGACGATCGTCCCGCCGCAAAGCTTAAGCTCGCCGCTTGGCTCGCGCTGCGCGTGAAGGAGGAGAGCGCCGAGAAGGTCGCAGCACACGCTTTCCGTGGGCCGGGCGTAAAACTGCGGCGGGGGGACGGCCCAAGAGGTGGCCGTTTGGCGCTGGAGCTCTGCGATTATCCGCTCGATGGTCTTTTTGGGGAGAGGGGAGGGGGCTCGCGTCTCGCTCATGGCGTTCTCCAGCAGCATGGAAGCGTTAGGGCTTGTCCTGGGCGGCGAGCGCCGCGCCGGCGCAAAGCAAAGCTTCGGCGAGCTGCGGAGCGCGGACGGGCCAGTAGCGCTCCGGCCGCGGCCGGCGGACCTCCGGCCGGCCAACCGCCGGCTGGCAGTTGAGGATACACTGCACCCAGCGCTGGGGAACAGCGGGCAGGCCGTAGACCGCGCCGAGCAGAGCGCCGCAGATGGCGCCGTTTGTGTCCGTGTCGCCTCCACGCATTACCGTGTCCACAACGCCGTCCTCGAGGCTCGGGGCGTGGGTTAGCTGAAACAGGGCGTTTTGCAGGGCGATGAGCACCCAGCCCCGCTTGCCGGCGAGGCAGGTGTCCGGGGGCTCTTCGGCGGCGCGGAGAATCGCCCTGCGCAGCGGATGAGGCACCTGCCGCTGCTCCGCCCAGCGGCAAACGTCCTCGTAGAGCGCGGTGGGCGTGGGACCCGCGCGTATGGCACGGGCGAGGGCCATTGCGTAAAGGGCGTTCGCCTGCACGCAGACGGAGTGGGGGTGCGTCAGGCGGGCGTCGTCCTCGGCCCAGGCGGCGACTTGCTCTAGGGGCAGGGCGGCGCCGAAGATGCCCAGCGGGCTTATGCGCATGAGCGCGCCGTTGGCCTGGCTGCGGGGGTCGGGATCGCCGGTGAGGCCCCTGTATACGGTGCGGCCGCAGTCGAACGGGCCGGAGCGAAGCCAGTCCAGATAAGCCTGGCGGGCGCGCTCGGGCTCATACCTGCCGCGGTCGAGGATGGCGCGCGCGAGGGCAAGGGCCATTTCCGAATCGTCAGTAGGCTGGCCGGCGAGCGTGTCCCACGCGCCGCCCGGGGCGAGGTCGCGCAGGCCGTCGGGATAGCGCGTGCGGATCTCCTCGGGCGCGCAGAACTCGACCTGGCTGCCCAGGGCGTCGCCGGCGATTTGCCCCAGCAGACAGCCCTGGGCGCGCGAGAGCATTTGTGCGCTTGGCTTTTGGCCGGTTGGCGAGTGCACGGGATCCGTCCCCGGCAGGTGTAGTTTGTGCGCTGCGCAGGATTATAGCACAGGGCGCAGCTTGCCGCGCAGGGGCGACGGGCAACAGGCGGGGATGCGGGCTGTCAAACAATGGGACGAGGGCGGGGAAGGTGTTTCTCTACAAGTTATCTGCGGGAGGTTTGGCGATGAGCAGAGCATGGGGCGCGCTTGGAGGAGCGTTGCTTTTTTGCGCAGCAGCGGCGGCCGCGGGCAAACCCGCCGCGGGGCCGCTGCGCGTGTGCCCGGAAAACCCGCGCTATTTCTGCGACCCACAGGGCAACGTCGTCTACCTTGCCGGCGCGCACGACGGCTGGGAGCTGCAGGACTATGCCTGGGGCGACCGGACGCCCGGCGTGCGCTTTGACTGGGCGGGATTCTTGAAGTTCCTCTCGGACTATAAGCACAACGTGTTTCGCCTGTGGTGCGTGGAGCACACGAAGATCGTGGACAACGACCCGGACCTCACCGAGCCTATGCCCTATGTGCGCGTGGCGAGGCAGGGAAAGGCGAACGACGGGCAGGGGAAGTTCGACCTGCGGCGGTTTAACGAGGCGTATTTTGCGCGGCTGCGCGAGCGCGTAAAGCAGGCGGGCGAGCGGGGGATCTATGTCATTGTCATGCTCTTTGAGGGATGGAGCATCGAGAGCAAGGGGGGACGGGTTAACCCGTGGCCGTATCATCCGTTTCATAGGGAAAACAACGTTAATGGGATTAACGGCGACGTTAACGGCGATGGCCAGGGCACGGAGGTGCACACGTGGCTGGGCGAGGAGCACCCGATAACGCAGCTTCAGCGGGCATATGTGCGCAAGGTGATCGACACGGTGAACGACTTGGACAACGTGCTTTATGAGATCGCCAACGAGTCGGGGGGGTACTCCACGGAGTGGCAGTATCGGATGGTCGAGTTTGTCCACGAATATGAGCGGACGAAGCCCAAGCAGCACCCCGTGGGGATGACGGCGCAGTATCCGGGCGGGAAAAACGAGGCGCTCTTTGCCAGCCCCGCGGAATGGATCTCGCCCAACCGCCTTGCCCCGCGGCCGTTTGACTATCGGGCGAACCCACCGCCGGCGGACGGGCGGAAGGTCGTGCTGAGCGACACGGACCACCTGTTCGGCAACCGGTGCAAGGACTATCGCTGGGTGTGGAAGAGCTTTTGCCGCGGCTATAACTTGCTCTATATGGACCGGTGGACGATCGAGCGCGGGGACGCGGCGCGGGAGCTTGTCCGCCGGGCGCTGGGGCACACGCGGCAATATGCGCAGCGCATGGACCTCGCGCGGGCCGTGCCACACGGGGAGCTGTGCTCGACGGGCTTTTGCCTAGCGCAGCCTGGGGAGGAATATCTCATCTACGCGCCCGCCGGGGGCAACGTGAGCGTGGACTTGCGCGGGTGTAAGGGGGCTTTTGCCGTGGAGTGGTTTAACCCGCGCACAGGCAAGGCCGCGCCTGGGGAGAGGATAGCAGGCGGGGCGCGGAGGACGCTTGCCGCGCCTTTTTCCGGCGACGCAGTGCTGTACATAAAAAAAGCGCCGGAAAAGTAACTGGTGGAGGCGGCGGGAATCGAACCCGCGTCCGAAGTGGAGCCGATAGGAGCGTCTACGAGCGTAGTCCGTGTTTTGCTCTCGCCGCAGGGCCGCGCACGGACACGCTGCCCAGCGGCCAGTTCAGGCTAGAGTGGTCTCCCTCAGCCGCCCGAACGAAAGCTGAGAGACAAGCCGGCTCATGACGTCCGCACCCGGTCCGCCGGCCCTACCGGGGGGACGCTCGTGGCGTTTACGCCGCGAGTGCCAGTTCGCTGTTGGCAGTTATTGGTTCCCGCGATATTTACGAGCCTGCGGGGAGCTCGGCTCGCTTCTCCTACCCGCTCATCACCCCGTCGAGACCAGATCGCCCCCACGTGCCGGCGTCGGTAGTCATTATACCACAAAACGGCCCGCGGGGCGCAGGAGTTTCCCGGGCGGCAGGCGGCCCTCGCGCGCTAGTGCTCGGGCGCGGCTAGGGCAATTAGCTCGTCGCCCAAGCCGAGGAGGTTCGACAAAAGCCGCGGGGGCGCCGTGGCAAGCTGCCAAAGAAGCAGCCGCAAGCGGCCGGGGGGCCGGAACACGCTGGGCGAAAGGCCCCCCGCCCGACGGCGCGCGCCGCGGAGCATGAGCGACCACAGGGGGCAAAACGTGCGCGTGCGCAGGCGCACGGGGGCGAGCGAGGCCTTGCCCAGCGCAGCGAGGAGCGTGTCGCGGGAGAAATGCCACAGGTGGCGGGGGACGTCGAGGGGGTACCAGTCGCAGCCGAACGCCCTGGCCCAGGGCGAGCCGATGTTTGGCACGCGAACGATGAGCAGACCGTCGGGGGCGAGCAGCTCCCTCGCATGGCGTAGGGCGGCGAGGGGGTCGGGCATGTGCTCGAGCACGTGGGACATGTGGATGAGCTGGAACGAGCCGGGCGAGAGAGGGGCACTGAGGAAGTCGGCGCAGTAGGCCTCGTGCCCCGCGCCGCGGGCGAGCTCGACGGCGCGCGGGCTGAGCTCTACGCCGACCGTCTGCCAGCCCAGGGCGGCGCACAAGTCGAGAAACTCCCCCGCGCCGCAGCCGACATCGAGCACGCGGCCGGGCGGGCGCTTGGCCACGGCGGCAAGGATAGGGCCAAGCAGCGGGCCGGGAAAATAGCGCAGCGCGAGGAGCGGCGCGCGCCAGGCGCGGCGGGCGAAGGCCGTGCGGCGAGGGGCGTAGGCATAGTAGCGGTCCTCGGGATACCAGCGGCGAAGCTCGTGCGGCTCGGGCTGAGGAAGCGTTCGCAAAAGCCCGCAGCGCAGGCAGCGCACCACGCGGAACATCCCCGCCACGCCGTAGAGCCTGTCGCAAGCGTGAAACAGGGCCAGATGCTCCGTCTCGCCGCAGAGGGCGCAGGGGACATCGCGCATGTGGGGTAATTTCGCGCGTGTGACCGGGGGACCTTGGCCTAGCGGCGCGCTTGCCTCATGTGCCGGCGCAGGCGCGCCTCGACGGTGTGCGGGAGCCTGGGAAACTCCCTGGGGGGCGGGGGGACGTCGCGCGGCTCGGGCCGCGGGAGGCCGGGCGCGGCCTGGGCGTTAAGGTGCGCGCGGCGGGCCTCGAGCTCCGCGGCGAGCTTGGGGTCGAGCGGCTTGGGGATATATGGCTCGCGCTCAAGCAAGTAGTGCAGGAGGCACAGCGCGGCCTCTTTGTCGGGGATGGGGCGCATGGCGAACTCGTGCACGGGCTCGCCATAGCCGGAAAACGGGGCGCCCACGCAGGAGAGGCAGCCGTCCTCGCACTCGCAGGTTTCGATGTGCGAAAGGCAGGCCTGCATGATCTGCTCGATCTCCTCATAGGCGCGCTCGGAAAAGCCCACCCCGCCGGGATATTTGTCGTAGACGAAGATCGTGGGCAGGCCGGTGTTTGCGGAGTCCACGGCGGGCCAGACATCGAGGGGGTCGGACATGACAAACAGCGGCATAACCTGGACCATGACGTGGGCGATGCCGTAGAGGCCATCCTGGGGCAGGCGGCCGTGGGCGCGCACGAGCTGCAGGGCCTCGAGCGGGGGGATGAGCCACAGGCCGGCGGTCTCCAGCTCGCGCGGGGGGAGGTTAAGGTTGCCGAAGCCCACGGTGTCCGTGCTGCCGAATTTTATTTTGGTGAACATATACACGGTCTGGGTAACCGTGAGGTCGCCGAAGCAGACGCGCGAGTTGCGCCACGTTTTCTCGCGCTCCGTGCTCTGTATGCGAATGGAGATGTTCGTGTGCGGGCGGGTGTAGTAGTCCACGTTCACGCGCTCGACGTAGGCGTGCTTGCGCTCGAGGTCGAGCTGGCGCACGAAGTAGGTCTCGCCCTGGTGGAGGTAGATCGCTTGGTCGTGGACCATTAAGAACGCGGACATCTCGTCGATATGGCCCACGGTTTGGGGCTCCGGGCCGGTTTGGTCGATGATCTCGTAGACGTTGTCGGTCATCGTGCGCAGGGAGATGTCCGCGGCGGGGTAGCCCTGGCCGATCCAGAACCACTGGTTGCCGCGGCGGGCGAGCTGGCCGTCGTCGGTGAGGAGCTGGAGCAGGGGGTAGAGGTATTGGCCGAAGTATTGCTCGTCGAGCGCGCTGAGGGGGAGCTCGCGCGCGGCGCAGCGCAGGTGCCAGGCGAGGATGTAGGGGTTTTGCGGGTCAACGGTGGCCGCCTCGGGGTTTTTCTCAAACAGATAGCGCGGGTGGCGCATGAGGAACTGATCGATGGGATCGTGGCCGGCGACGAGCACGGCGAGCGACTCGTCGATTCCCCGGCCGGCGCGCCCCGCCTGCTGGCGCGTGCTGGCGATGGACCCCGGGTAGCAGACGATGACGCAGGCGTCGAGGCTGCCGATGTCGATCCCCAGCTCGAGCGCGTTGGTGGCGCATACGCCGAGGAGCTCGCCAGAGAACAGGAGGCGCTCGATCTCCCGCCGCTCCGCGGCGGTGTAGCCGCCGCGATAGGCGCGCACGGCCTCGGCCCAGCGCGGGCCATAGCGGCGCAGCGAGTCTTGCACATAGCGGTGGATGAGCTCGGCGACGACGCGGGCGCGGGTAAAGCAAATCGTCTGGTTGTTGTTGAGCAGCAGGCGCGACATAAGCTGCTGGGCTTCGCTGTGTGGGCTGCGGCGCAGGGAGCGCGCTTTGTCGAGCATGGGCGGGTTCCACAGGACAAACGTTTTCCTGCCCCGGGGCGAGCCGTCGAGCTCCTCGCCGATGACGCGCACGGGCCGGCCGATGAGCTTCTGCGCGAGCTCGCCGGGGTTGGAGATCGTCGCGGAGCAGGCGATGAACACGGGCTGGGCCTCATAGTGGCGGCAGATGCGCAGGAGCCGGCGGAGAACGTTGGCTACGTTTGAGCCGAACACCCCGCGGTAGACGTGCATCTCGTCGAGGACGACGAAACGCAAGCGCTCGAAAAACTCCGCCCAGCGCGAGTGATTGGGGAGGATGCCGGAGTGGAGCATGTCGGGGTTGGTGAGGATGATGTTTGCGTTGTCGCGCAGGTGGCGGCGCTGGTCGGGGGGCGTGTCGCCGTCATAGGTGCCGGCTTCCACGGGGAGGGCGGGGTCGGCCTCGAGCAGGCGGTTGAGGTTTTTGAGCTGGTCCTGAGCAAGGGCCTTGGTCGGGAAAATGTATAGCGCGCGGGTGCGCGGATCGCCGAGCAGGGCCTCGAGCACGGGGATGTTGTAGCAGAGCGTTTTGCCGCTTGCCGTGGAGGTAACGATGGCCACGTCCTCGCCGCGGCGCACGGCGTCTATCGCGGCCGCCTGATGGGTATAGAGGCGCTCGATGCCCAGCGCGGCCAAGGCGCGGGCAAGGCGCTCGTTTAGCGGCTGGCGCGGCTCGGCGAAGCGCGCCGGGCGCGCCGGTATCTCCTCGATGTGCACGATCTGGCCCTGGTAGCCGGGCTGGGAGACGAGCTCGTCTAAAAACCGTTTTACATCCATTGGCTATCGGCCGCGTTCGCTCGCCGAGCGCAGAGCAAGCGGGCGTTGCGCGGCGCATTTGTTTCCTTGGGCTGCGTGGAGAAAAGTCCTTCCCCCGCGGGAAAAGGAAGTCGGCGGCGGTTTGGCATTTCGGCGAGTGGAGCGAGGGCGCTAGCTTGCCCCAGAACCCGCGGCGAAGTCCAGCGGCGCCGCGCGCTTGCGCACAAGCACCTCGCGCACGGCGTTGGCGATACCCTCGGCGTCTAGGCCCAACTCGTGGAGCACGGCGTCGCGTGGGCCGTGGTCTACGAACATGTCCGGCACGCCGAGCCGGCGCACGGCGACGTTGCTTAGGCCGCGCTCCTGGAGCAGCTCGAGAACGGCGGAGCCAAACCCGCCCTGGAGCACGTTCTCCTCAACGGTAACCAGCGCCCCCGTGCGCTGGACGCTGTCTACGATAAGCTCGGCGTCGAGGGGTTTGATGAAGCGCGGGTCGAGAACCTCAACGGCGATTCCCTCGCGCGCGAGCAGCTCCGCGGCATCGAGCGCCTCACGCGCGCTGACCCCCACGGCGCACACCGTGCAGTCGCCGCCCGGGCGGAGGCACACTCCGCGGCCGATGGGCAGGATGCGCATTTGCGCGTTGCACGGGGCGCCCTCGCCCTGGGCCCGCGGATAGCGGATGGCGAACGGGCCGTTGTGCTCCACCGCGGTGCGCAGAAGGTCGCGAAACTCCGTTTCGTTGCGCGGCGCGGCGACGACGATGTTCGGAATGTGGCGCAGGTAGCTTAGGTCGAACAGGCCCTGGTGCGTCGCCCCATCGGCGCCGACAACGCCGCCGCGGTCGAGGCAGAACACGACGGGCAGGTTTTGCAAACAGACATCGTGGAGCACTTGGTCGTAGCCGCGCTGGAGGAACGTGGAGTAGATGGCGCACACGGGGCGCCAGCCCTGCGCGGCAAGGCCCGCGGCGAAGGTAACCGCGTGCTGCTCGGCCATGCCCACGTCGAACACGCGCCGGGGAAAGCGCCGCTGCATTTGACGCAGGCCGGTGCCATAGATCATTGCCGCGGTAACGGCGACGAGCCTGGGGTAGCGCTCGGCGAGCTCGACGATGGCGTCGCCGAAGACTTCGGTAAACGTGCGCGCCCCGTCGCCCCGGGGGACGGTGCCCGTTTCCGCATCGAACGCGGGCGTGCCGTGCCACACCTCGGCATCGTGCTCCGCGGGGGCATAGCCCTTGCCCTTTTGCGTGAGCACGTGGACGAGCACCGGCCCACGCATGTTTTTCACCCCTTGGAGGATGTCGATGAGCTCGTCTACGTTGTGCCCGTCTACCGGGCCGATGTAGCGCAGGCCGAGCTCCTCGAACACCATGCCCGCGAGGAAGAGCTGCTTGGCGCTGTCTTTGAAGCGATCGAGGAGCTGGAGCATGCGCTCGGCGACGCCCAGGCGATCGTAGCGGCGGGTAATGCGCTCGAACAGCTCCTTTGCCCTGAGATATTGGGGATGGGTGCGCAAGTGGGCGAGGTAGCGGGCCATGGCCCCCACGTTGCGCGCAATGGACATCCCGTTGTCATTAAGGACGACGATAAGGTCGGTGCCCAGGGCGCCGGCGTGGTTGAGGGCCTCGAACGCCATCCCTCCGGTAAGCGCGCCGTCGCCGATGACGGCGACGACGTGGTAGGACTGGCCGGCGAGGTCGCGCGCCGTGGCCATGCCCAGGGCGGCGGAGATCGACGTGCTCCCGTGACCTGTGCCGAAGACATCGTGGGGGCTCTCGCAGGGGCGGGGGTAGCCGCTTAGCCCGCCGAGCTGGCGAATGGTGGCAAACTGCTCGCGCCGGCCGGTGAGGATTTTGTGCACGTAGCACTGATGGCCGACGTCCCAAACGATCTTGTCCTGAGGGCTGCGAAACACGCGGTGCAGGGCGATGGTTAGCTCGACGATGCCCAGGTTTGGGGCGAGGTGGCCGCCCGTGGCGGAGAGAGTGTTAACCAAAAAGCGGCGGATTTCCTCAGCGAGCGCAGGCAGGCGCCGCTGGGGCAGCTTTTTTAGGTCGTCCGGGCTGTTTATTTTGCTCAGCAGCTCGCCCATCGCGTCACTCCTGCGCGGAGAGGTCGGAGACGTCGAACTCCTGCTCCTCGATGGTTCCGCCCTGGCTTTCCACGAGCTTTTTGATCGCCGCGCGGGCGCGCTCGAGCTTCTCCGTGCACAGCTTTTTCAGCGCCATGCCCTCCTCGAACAGGCGGAGCGACTCCTCAAGGCTCGTCTCCCCGCTTTCCAGGCGCTGGACGACCTCCTCCAGCCGCTTGAGCGCCTGCTCGAACGAGAGCTCCTCGTGCTCGCTCATCTCCGTCGCTCCTTGACCGCGGTGATTTGCGATTCAAGCTCGCCGTCGGACACGAGGATGTCCGCGCGCGCGCCGGGTTCAATGTCCTTGATACTCCGGACGATGGCTCCGTCCTCCGCTCTTCTGACGATGCTATAGCCGCGGTTGAGCACCTGCTGCGGGCCCAGGGCGAGAAGCTGCGCCGAGGCGGAAGCGAGGCGCCGCGCGCGCAGCTCGTTGCCGTGGAGCACGGCGCGCAGGGCGCGCTCGCATAGCTCGTCCAGGGTCTGCAGCTCTCGGTCGAGGCGCTCCTCGGGGTGCGTTAAGCAGCGGCGGGCAAGCAGGCCCTGAAGGGCAGCCTCGGCTTGGCGCGCGCGGCCCTCCAGGGCCGTCGCCAGGCGCTCGCCGTAGGCGCGCAGGCGCTGAAGCAGCTCCGCGCGGTCGGGGACGACCATTTCCGCGGCCGCCGAGGGCGTGGGGGCGCGCACGTCGGCGACGAAGTCGGCGATGGTAAAGTCCGTCTCGTGCCCCACGGCGCTGATCGTCGGGATGGGACAGGCGGCGATGGTTCGCGCGAGCTGCTCGTCGTTAAAGCACCACAGGTCCTCCATAGAGCCCCCGCCGCGGCCGATGATGAGCACGTCGAGCTTGGCGAATTTCTCGGCGAGCTTGATCGCCGCGATAAGCGAAGGCGGAGCGTCGGCGCCCTGGACGAGGGCGGGGATGACATATAGCTGGGCCGGGGGAAAGCGGCGGGAGATGATCGTTAAAATGTCGCGCAGGCCGGCGCCCGTGGAGCTGGTGATTACCCCGATGGCCCGGGGAAAGCGGGGGAGGGGGCGCTTGCGCGCGGGGTCGAACAGGCCCTCGGTTTCCAGCTTTTTCTTCAGCCGTTCAAACGCCAAGTAGAGCTCGCCCAGGCCGGCGGGCTTCATGTCCTCGACATAAAGCTGATACCGCCCTTGGCGCTCGTAGACGCCTACCCGGCCGTAGGCGATGACCTGCATGCCGTCCTCGGGCTGAAAGTCGAGCGCGGCGACGTTTAGCCGCCACATTACGCAGGAGAGCGCGGCGTGCTCGTCTTTGAGCGTGAAATAGGCGTGGCCCGAGGTGTGCAGCTTGTAGTTGGAGATCTCTCCGCGCACGGCGACATCGGCGAGCACCTCGTCGGACTCGATAAGCGCCTTGATGTGCGCGGTAAGCTCGGCCACGGAGAGCAGCGGGGTTTCCGGGTAAAAGCTCATTTGGCCAGTTGCTCCTTACACGCGCGGACGACGTTGTGCAGGAGCATGGTAATGGTCATTGGCCCCACGCCACCGGGGACGGGAGAGATCCAGCCCGCGACTTGGCTGGCGCTGTCGAAGTCTACATCGCCGACGAGCGAGCCGTCGTCGAGGCGGTTAATGCCCACGTCAATGACTACCGCACCGCGCTTGACCATCTCGCCGGTAATCAACCTGGGCCGGCCGGCGGCGGCGATGAGGATATCTGCGCGGCGGCATACCTCGCCCAGGTCGCGCGTGCGGCTGTGGCAGATGGTTACCGTGCAGTGCTCGCGAAGGAGGAGCAGGGCCATGGGCTTGCCCACGATGTTCGAGCGGCCGACGACGACGGCCTCCGCGCCCTGCAGCGTGGTTCCCGTGGATTTGATCATCTCGATGATCCCCAGCGGGGTGCACGGGATAAACGGGGCGTCGCCGCGGATGAACAGGCTGGCCACGTTGTCCGGGTGGAAGCCGTCTACGTCCTTGCGGGGGTCGATTGTCCGGCAGACGAGCTCCTCGTCCATGTGCTCGGGGAGGGGGAGCTGGACGAGGATGCCGTGGATGTCCTCGTCGCGGTTAAGCACCTCGACCATTTCCAAGAGCTGGGCCTGGGGGGCATCGTCGGGCATGCGGATGAGGCGGAAGTCGATGCCCACTTGGTCGCACGCTTTGCCCTTCATGCGCACGTAGGTTTCCGAGGCGGGGTTGTCGCCGACGAGGATTACGCCGAGTCCGGGGGCGCAATCGCTTTGCTTGCGGATCTCGGCGACCTCCTCGGCGATGCTCTCGCGCAGCTTTTTGGCCAACGCGCGGCCGTCGATTACTTGGGCGGGCATACCTGTTCCCCCTTAAGCTGGTCGCGCTCTAGGTCGCGTTTTACCGCGGCTAAGATTCCGTTGATGAACGCCTTAGAGCCAACGTCGCCATAGCGCTTGGCGAGCTCCACGGCCTCGTTGATGGCCACGCTCGCGGGAATGTCCGGGCGGTAGAGCATTTCGTAAAGCGCGAGGCGCAGGATGTTGCGGTCCACAACAGCCATGCGCTCGATCGTCCAGTCGCGGGCATAGGCGGCGATTACGGAATCGATGGCCTGCAGGTGCTCGCGCACGCCGTGGGCCACCTGGGCGACGAACTGGAGCACCTCCTCGCCCAGCTCGCGCTCGGAGCGCCAGATGTCGAGCGCCTCGTTGACCTCCGCCTCGGTAAACCTGCCGCAGAGGTCTACCTGATAGAGCAGCTCCAGAGCAGCGCGGCGCGCCTTGCGACGTGTGGCCATCGCTCACTTCGTCTCTCGGCTCGACCGGACAACTCGGCCAACCAGGTTGTCAACGAGCGGCGCGACGAAGCGCCGCGGCAAAGCGGCCCTTATTGTAGCCGCAGCGCCGGGCAAAGCAAAGGCGCGGGCCAAATTACCCTTAGCGCGGGCAAAGCTGCCGCGGGGTGGGCAGCTCCGCCGGTCGCGGCGTTCGCGTAAGCCGCGTGCAGCCCGTTTCCGTAACAAGCACGATGTCCTCAATGCGCACGCCGCCCAGGCGCATGTCGTAAACCCCGGGCTCGACGGTAACGACCATTCCCGGCTGGAGGACATCGTTGCTTTTCGCGCCGAGCGAGGGGCCCTCGTGGATGTCCAGCCCCACGCCATGGCCCAGGCCGTGGCGAAAGGCGACATCGGCCAGCCCGTGCTCGGCGATCGCCTCCTGGGCGATGCGATAGAGATCTTTGGCGCGCGCGCCCGGGCGGATCTCGGCGATTACCGCGAGCTGCGCGGCAAGCACGGCGCGATAAAAGCGCTTTTGGCGCTCGCGCGGCTTGCCGATAATGCAGGTGCGGGTCATGTCCGCGTGGTAGCCGTCAATTCGGGCGCCCATGTCCACGAGGAGGAAGTCGCCGGGGCGCAGGCGGCGGCCCGAGGGCTGGGCATGGGGCAAGGCGGCGTTTGGCCCGCCGGCGACGATGATCGGGAACGCGGGCTCCGCGCCTAGCTCGCGCAGCGCGGTGTTGAGGAGAAACTCGATCTCGCGCTCCGTCATCCCCGCGCGCACGCGGGCAACTACCCGGGCAAACGCTTGGTCGGTAATGCGCACGGCGCGGCGCAGGGCGCGCAGCTCGAGCTCGTCTTTGACGCGGCGGATGCGGCCGACGAGGTCGCGCTGGGCAACGAGGCGCTGGCCGCGGCAGGCGCGGCGCAGGCGACGCACGGCGCTGTAGGTGAGGTGGTCCGCTTCGAAGCCCACGCGCAGGCCGGTGCCTCGCTGGCGGAGCTTTGCCGCGAGGCACTTTTCCATGGACTGCGGCCCGACGAGAGCAAGCTGCGCGCCGGCGACCTCGCGCCTGACCTGCAGCTCGTAGCGCGAGTCGGTAAGCAAAAACGCGCTGCGTGGGAAAACGGCGAGCCAGCCCGAGCTGCCGGAAAACCCGCACAGGTAGCGCACGTTCGTTAGCCTGGAGACGAAGAAGCAGTTTAGCCGCTGCTCGCGCATTGCTTGGCGCAGCGCGCGAAGGCGAGTGGCGTAGCGCTCGGCGGCGCGTGGGAGAGCCATGGTCAAACCTCCTCGGCGAGCATGCGCGCGGCATGCAGAGCGATGAGGTAGCTTGCCGTGCCGAAGCCGGCGATCACCCCGGCGCAGGCGGGCGCGGTCATCGAGGTCGCGCGGAACGGTTCGGTAAGCGCGCGGCGGTAGGGGTTGGAGACGTGGCACTCGATGGTCGGCACGCCACAGGCGGCGATGGCGTCGCGGATGGAGACGCTGGTGTGCGTTAGCCCGGCGGGGTTGAGGATGATTACCGCGTAGCTGCCCATCGCGTTTTGGATGGCGGAGACGATCTCCGCCTCGCTGTTCGTCTGGATGATGTCAACGCTCAGTTGCAGTTCGTCGGCCAGTCCGCGGAGCTGCTCGTTAAGCTGGTCCAGGGTTACCGAGCCATAGATTTCCGGCTCGCGGGTGCCGAGCAGGTTCATGTTTGGGCCGTGAATGACGAGCACGCTGGGCATTAGCCAATACCTCCTCTCCGGCGGTCTTGCGCGGTCTCGAGCAGGACGCCGCGCCACGTGCCCTCCTCGAGCCGCTCCACGGAGCGCGGGCTAAGCCGGGCCGCCTCCTCGCGGTCGCCTGGGGCGCCGCGCTCGCACAACAGCCAGGCGAGGATGATCTCTACCTGGCGCACGCGCTCCGGGGTAAACCCTCTGGCGCGCAGGACCTGGCGCACGAGCTGGGGGTCTTTGGGGAACATGTCGCTGAACTGGTTGTAAAGCGCGCGGTAGGCGGAGAGAAATTTTCGGGCAAGGGCAAGGGCCTGGTCGGCGTGCCCCGGCTCGCCCAGCTCGGCGAGGCCCGCGTGAGCATAGAGAAACTCAAGGTCGGGGCGCTCGGGCACGGGCTTGTAGCGACCATAGGGCGCATGTTCGAGCTGAGCCACGCGCTGGAGCATGTTCTTTGCCGTCTGCTCGTCCCCCTGCTCTTGGGCAAGCGCGGCGAGCTCGATTAGGGCCTCGGTGTAGTTGGGGAAGCGCTCCAGGGCCTCGCGGCACTGCTCCGCCGCTTGGGAAAGAGCGCCCAGCTCGGCAAGGCGCAGAGCGAGGCGCAGGTGAGGGTCCGGCGCGGCGCGATCGAGGGCGAACACGCGCTCGTATTGCCGGGCAAGGACAGCGGGCGTGGCGCGCTGGAGGCCGAGGAGGGCCTCTAAGTAAAGCGGCGATTTGGGATCGAGGCGCGTGGCGCGCGCGAAGTTCTCGCGAGCAAGGGTAATGTCGCCGGCGCGGGCGAGGGCCTGGCCCGCTTCGTAATAGTAGCGGGCAAGGCCGCCGCGGAGCAAGGACACCCCGAGCAGCGCGCAGAGGGCGAACTTTACCCAGGCGCGGCGGCGGGTGGCGGCGGGGGCGGGGTCGCCGCGGGCCGGCGCGCCGGAACACAGCCCCAAAGCCGCGAAAAACGCCAGGTACGTGGGGAAGATATACCAGTCGTAGTCGAACAGGTTGTGCACGCAGGAGGCGGCGACGCCCGCGAGGGCCCCCTGGGTCGCCCGCCCGCGCCAGGAGACGGGGGCGAGACCGGCCGTGCGCCAGCCGCAGTATGCCGCGGCGCCGAGGAGGGCGAGAAAGGAGGCAAGAGCGAAGACGCCGCACTCCATGGCGAGCTGGAGGAAGCTGTTGTGCGCGTGGCGCGTGAAGTCGGTAAGGGCGTATTTGGGGTAGGCGCTGGGGAACGTTCCCGCGCCCGTGCCGCACAGCCAATTGTCGACGAACGCGCGCAGCGTGCCGGCGAGGGTAAAGCAGCGGAACATCCAGGAGTGGTTTTCGGTAGTAAAGCTGGCGAGGAAGCGGTTGCGCAGGGGAGGGACAAGCAGGGCAAGCGCGACGAGGACGACCATGGAGCAAACCGCGGGCACAAGCCTTCGCCGCAGCGGCCCGCCCGTTACGAGAACGAGATATAGCCCCGCCGCGAGAACGAGCGAGAGAAAGCCGGCCTTGGAAAACGTTACGACAAGGCAGGCAAGCTGCACCGCAAGGACCAGGACAAGCAACAAGCGCAGCTTTCTCTCGCGCGAGACAAGCAGCGCGCCGAGCGTGAGCGGGATGATGAGGATCTCATGGCCGGCGAGGGAGTTGGGCGTGGCAAACGTTCCGAACGTGCGCCATGTTTTGTTGTTTAGGATAATCACGTTGGAAATATACTGCTGCACGCCAACCATGGCGGGGAGGGCGGCGCCGAAAATTACCGCGCCCACGACGCGCTTAAGCGCCGCCTCGTCGTCGCTTGTTATTCGGCCGACAAGCCACATTAACGCTACGGCGACAGCCACCCGCAGGGCCTCGTTTGCCGAAGCGAAGAAGCTTACTGTGGTGAGCATGGTCGCCGCAGTAAGCGCAGCGAAAAGCAGGGCGAAGACATAGGGCGGAGCGACGCGCGCCGAGCGGACATAGCGGCGGTCGAGGTCGCGCCGCGCGGAGGCGGCAAGGCTGAGGAGAACGAGCGCGGAGACGACATAGGGCCAAAGCGCGCGGAACTCGCGCCCCGGCGGAGGAGCAAGCCCCGGCTGAAACGCCCCGCACAGCCAGGGGGAGAGAGCGAGCGCGGCGAGGAGGGGGGCCTCTGTCGCCCAGTCGAGCCAGTCGCGCGGGGGCCGGGGCGGCCCCTTTGTTCGGGCGCTGCGCTTTGCCTTTGCCGCGCTGCTCACTGGTTCGCCCTCCCTGGTCGCCGGCGCAGCGCGCGGAACAACGCGGAGAAGATGTATGCCGCGCTCACGGTAAGGAAACGCAGCGCCGCGCCAAGAGGAACAAGAGCGCGAACGATAGGCCCCTCGCCCCGAGCCATGTGCTTGCGATAGAAGAGATACATGCTGCGGTGGTGGTGAAAGATCATGCGCAGGGGGGCGTGGTCGCTGCTGCGGCCCACGGCGTGCACGAAGCGGGCCTGAGGGACGTAATAGGTAAGCCAGCCCGCCTGCTTCATGCGCAGGCAAAGGTCCATGTCCTCGCAATACATAAAAAACCGCTCGTCGAACCCGCCCAGGGCATCGAAAACCTCCTTGCGCACGATGAGGCACGCGCCGGAAACCCAGTCCACGGGAACGGGCTGGTCGGCGTTATAGTCGGCCATGAGGTAGTCTCTCACGGGGCGGAGGCGACGGAGAAAGCCGAGCAGGGGGTTGCGCAAGGCGGCGGCCTTGAGCGTGGGAAAGCGGCGGCAGGAGGGCAGGCGCTGGCCCTCGGGAGAGACGGTAAGCGGGCCCGCGGCGCCGGCGCGGGGAGTTTGGCGCATGAACCGCACGAGGGCGTCGATCGCCCCGGGGCAGGCGCGACAGTCGGGGTTAAGCATAAGCAACAGGCGACCGCGGGCGCGCTGGGCAAGGAGGTTTTGCCCCGCGCCAAAGCCGAGGTTCCTCGCGCTGTGCACGAGGTGCACGTTTGGCCGGCCGGCGAACGCCTCGCGCAGGCGGACGAACGAATCGTCGCCCGAGCCATTTTCTAACACTAAAATCTCATATGAGCAGCGGGGCGGATGGCTTTCGACGGAGCGAACGCAGGCGATCGTTTCCCGCGCAGTACGCCAGTTGACGATGGTAATGCTCAGCTCGACCGCTTGTTGGGCAGCAGGCGCGGGCAAGCGTTAAGCTCCTTCTTGGTCTTGCTCTTGCGCTTCGTCCTCGACGAGCATAATGGGGATGCCGTCGCGGATGGGATAGACGCGCCCGCAGCGCTTACAGGTAAACTTTACGTCCTTCTCGTAGTCCAGCTCGCCGTGGCAGGCGGGACAGACGAGTATGTTCAACAGCTCCTCGTTAACCACAGGGCACTCACTCCGCAAGGGGTTCGGCGTTCTTAAAGTGTATTAGAAGAGCCACCGCGGGGCAAGCGGGGCGGCGCCGAGGGGCGATTTGCGCGCGGTTTTGCCCTGTGCTATTCTCCACGCGCGGGAGGAAAAGCAGTTGCTCGCCATGCGCATTGTCGAGCCCGGGCGCATCGAGCCCGTGGAGCTGCCCACGCCGCGGCCGGGCGCGGGCGAGGTCCTCGTGCGCGTGCGCTGCGTGGGCATTTGCGGCAGCGACGTGCATATGTTCCACGGCACGCACCCGTTCCTCAAGCCGCCCGTCGTCCCGGGGCACGAGGGAAGCGGCGTGGTGGAGGAGGTCGGGGCGGGGGTTAGCAGGGTGCGCGTGGGCGACAGAGTGACCATTGACCCCACGCTGAGCTGCGGCAAATGCTATCCCTGCCGCATCGGGCGATATAACTGCTGCACGGACATTCGCGTGCTCGGGTGCTATGTGGACGGGCTGTTTGCGGAGTACATTTGCTTGCCCGAACGCAACGTGCACAAGCTACCTGGGGGGCTGAGCTTCGAGCAGGGGGCCCTCGCCGAGCCACTGACCATTGGCGGCCAGGCCTGCGCCCGCGCGAACGTCGGGCCGGAAGACCGCGTGGCGGTGATCGGCGCGGGGCCGATCGGCCTTGCCGTAACGGCGGTGGCGCGACAGCGCGGGGCGCGGGTTTTGGTGTTTGAGCTAAAGGCGAAAAACCGCGAGATTGCCTTGGCCATGGGCGCGGAGCGCGCCGTAGACCCCGCGGCGGAGGACATGGCCCAGGCGGCGACGCAGTGGACGGGGGGCGAGGGGCCATCGGTGGTCGTTGAGGCGGCGGGGACGCTGGAGACGATCGAGGCTGCGGTGGAGCTTGTTTGCGCGGCGGGGCGGGTAGTAATCCTCGGGCTGGCGCAGGGGAAGGCGCGCCTTCCCGCGGGGATGATCATTAAGAAGGAGCTGGACATTTTGGGCTCGCGGCTGGCCCGCGAGCAGTTTCCCCAAGTGCTTGCGCTCATGGCCTCGGGGGAGCTCGACCCCCGGCCCATGATCACGCACCGCTGGCCGCTGAAACGCGCGCAGGAGGCGCTCGAGGCGCAGACCGACCCGGCAGCGGGCGTGGTAAAGTCGCTTGTCCAAGTTGGCGATTAGCGAGCACAGCGAGGGACGCGACATGGACGTAGCGCTGGGGAGCGAGGTATTTCGCCTGCTTTCGTTCGAGGAGGCCTGCCGCCAGGCGGCGGCGCTGGGCTATCGCGCGCTGGGCCTGCACACGCGGCGCGAGTATGACCCACACGTCTTTCCCCCGCGCTGCCGCGGGGCGGAGCTTAAGCGCGTAAAACAGGCGCTGGAGGAGAATAGGCTTTGTGTGTCCAGCATCCGCAGCTTCGCCAACATTGCCTTGGACGAGGAGCTTGAGCGGGTGGAGCATGAGCTGGCGCTCGCGCGCGAGCTTTGCTGCCCCGTGGTGCTCCTTGGCTCGCCCGCGCCCCGCGCGCCGCTGGCGTCGATCGAGAGGATGAAGTCGTTTCGCCAAAAGCAGGCGGAGCGGCTGCGCGCGCTGGCGGAGCGCGCGGCGGAGGCCGGGGTAACCCTGTGCCTGGCCACAGCGCCGGGGGCGTTTTTCGAGTCCACGCTAGAGCTGGGGGAGTTTCTGCGCCTGGTGGGCCACCCGCGCGCACGCTTTGCCCTGTGCACGGCGGAGGTTTTGCGCTGCGGGGAGTCGCTCGACGCGGCGTTCGATGCCGCAGGCGACCTTCTCGGCCACGTAAGCGTGGCCGACGTTAAGCTTTCCTCGGGCGGGCGGCGCGTGCCCCTGGGGCGGGGCGAGGTGAAGCTTTCTCGGCTGCTAGAGCTCCTGCGCGCTGAGGAGTATGAAGGGTTTCTTGAAGTAGACCTGGCCGGGTGCGAGGGCGAGGCGTTGGCCGCGGCGCGGGAGAGCATCGAACAGCTAAAGCGCCTGCTATGAGCGAAAAGAAAATTTGCGTAACGACATCGCGCGAGGCGGGGGAGCACCTGCGCAAGGCGGCGAGCGACCTGGCGCGGGTGCTCGAGGCGCGGCGCGTGCCGCGGCGCGAGCGCAGCCTGGAGCGCATCGCCGAGGAGGAGGGCGCGGATATCGTTGTCGTCGTGGGCGGGGACCGGATTACCTGCTACGCGGAGGGGGAGAAGTTTTTCTTCCACCCCTCGATGGCCAAGAACCGCATCCGCGCCCTGCGCCAGGGGCAGCGCGACCCAATGGTCGAGGCGATGGGCCTTCGCCCGGGGATGTCCGTGCTCGATGCCACGCTGGGCCGCGCGGCCGACGCCTGCGTCGCCGCGCACGTAGTCGGCGAGGAAGGGCGCGTTGTCGGGCTGGAGGTCGTCCCGCTTATCGCGCACCTCACCCGACTGGGCCTGCGCGAATTCGAGACGGACAGCAAGGCCCTTGCCGCGGCGATGCGTAGGGTTGAGGTTGTCCTTGCCGACCACGCGGAGTATCTCGCCGCGGCGCGGAAAAACTCGTTCGACGTCGTTTACTTCGACCCGTTCTTTCCCGAGACGATCCCCGGGGCGCAGGCGATTCAGCCCCTGCGCGTGATCGGCAGGCACGGGATGCCCACGGAGGAGACGATCGCGCACGCGGCGCGCGTCGCGCGGCGGCGAGTGGTGGTTAAGCTGCGGCGAGACCTGCCCCCGCCGAGCTGGGCGGAAAAGTGGGAGGCTGTCGGGGGAAAGAAAAGCCGCGTGGTCTACCGGGTGCTGCGGGTAGGCGAGGACGGGGGAGGGGAGGGGGAATGAGCGCGCGGGGGCGCGTGCGCCGCGCGGTATTCGCAGCGATGGCCGTGCTTGCCGCGCTGGCCCTGGGCGCGCGCTGGCAAGCGCGGCGGGGCATCGGCCCCGTGGCCAATTTCCCGCGCGCGCCTTATTCCGGCTACTACAGAGTTACCGAAGTCTACGACGGGGACACGATCTTCTGCGCGGGGCTGGGCCGCGTGCGGCTGATCGGGATAGACACGCCGGAACGCGACGAGCCGGGGTTTGCCCAGGCCACCGAGCACACGCGCAAGCGCGTGCTGGGGAAGGTTGTTCGGCTGGACATTTGTCCGCTGACGCCGCGCGATCGCTATGGTCGGTGGCGGGCGCTGGTATATGTAAAGGCCGAGGGCGGCAAGGAGATAATGCTCAATAAGGAACTCGCCGACCTCGGCCTGGCACGCATCGCCAATTTTCAGCCCTGCCACGTCGACGCGCGCACGTGGCGCCTCCGCCGCGTTATCCCGACGCCCGGGCCGCAGGACACCGTTTACGTCACGCCCCACGGCAAGCGCTACCACCGCGCGGGGTGCACGGCGCTGCGGGGCAAGGCGACCCCGCTGAGCCGGGCGGAGGCGGAGGAGAAGGGATATACGCCCTGCCGCCGCTGCTGGCCGGAAGGGCAGAGGTAGGCGCGGGAAGCGGGCTACTTGATCTCCACGGTGGCCCCGACCTCTTCGAGCTTGGCCTTCGCCTCCTCGGCCTCCTCCTTGGAGACGCCCTCTTTGACGGGCCTGGGGGCGTTGTCCACGAGCTCCTTGGCCTCCTTGAGGCCGAGGTTGGTCAGCTCGCGGACGACCTTGATGACCTGGATCTTCTGCTGGCCCACCGAGGCGAGGATAACGTCGAACTCCGTCTGCTCCTGCTCCTCTTCCGCGGCGGCCGCGGGGGCGGCAGCGCCTACCGCGGCGACGACGGGAGCGGCGGCCGTTACGCCAAACTCCTCCTTAAGCGCCTCGACCAGCTCGTGGAGCTCGAGCACGGACATTTTCTTGATTTCCTCGATCCACTCTTCCTTGGTCACCGGCGGACCCTCCTATTCTCAGGCGCGCACAGTCAGGCGGCCTGTTGCTTTTTCTGCGCGACCTCCTCCAGCGCCCAGACGAGGCTGGAGAGGAGGTTTTGCAGGGTATTGACGAGGCCGGCGATGGGGCTCTCCAAGCAGCGTACGAGCTCGGAGAGGGCCTCGCTGCGGCTGGGCATACGCGCGGCCTCCTCGGGGGTGATCAGTTTCCCCTCGAGGCACGCGGCGTAAACGTTCAGCGCTTCGTTCTCCTCGCTAAACTGGGCCATGGCCTTGGCCACGGAGCCCATGTCGTCATAGGTGAACGCCACGGCAGTGGGCCCCTCGAGCACCTCGGCCAGAGGCTCGAGCTTTGTCTCGGGAATCGCGCGCAAAAACAACGTGTTCTTAACGACGTGCAGCCGGCCGCCCTTCTCGCGCACGGCGTTGCGCAGGGTAGAGAGCTGCTGGACGTTTAGCCCGCGGTAGCAGGCGAGCAACGCCCCGCTCGCCTCCTCGGCCAGGCTGCGCAGCCACTTTACGCGTTCGATTTTGTCCGCTTTGCGCAGGTCCGCTCACCTCCCCCCGCAAAGAAAATGGGCCCCGCCGAACTACGGGACCCACAGCTAGCGCAATAAGCAAGCGACTTGTGCGGTCCCGCCTCGACAGGCAAACGTTTAAGCCACACGGCGCCTGTTGTCTACGGCGGCGCGCGCTATTTTAACCTCGTCGGCGGGGAAACTCAACCGGCGACGAGGGAACGAGCGTCCTGAAGGTCGATCTTCAACCCCGGCCCCATGGTGCTCGACAGGTAAAGCTGCCTGACATAGGCGCCCTTGAGCGTCGGGGGGCGGGCGTCGAGGATCGCCTGGTAGAGCTCCTTGAAGTTTTCGATGAGCTTGTCCGTGTCGAACGAGAGCTTGCCCAGGAGGCAGTGCAGGTTTCCCTGCCGGTCGACGCGGAACTCGACCTTTCCCGCTTTAATCTCGCGTATCGCCTGGCCCACATCGTCGGTGGCCGTGCCCGATTTCTTGTTGGGCATGCGCGGGCCGAGGCGGCGGCCGAGGCGACCGACGGCGCGCATCATGTCTACGTGGGCGACGAGGACGTCGAAGTCCTCCCAGCCCTGCTCGATTTTCTCGATCAGGTCCTCCGCGCCGACGACATCGGCCCCGGCCTGCTCGGCCTCCACGGCGGCCTCGCCCTTAGCGATGCAGGCCACCTTTACGGAGCGGCCCGTGCCGTTGGGGAGGGTTACCGTGCCGCGCACGTTCTCCTCGGCGCGGCGCGGGTCAACCCCCAGGCGACAGGCGAGCTCGAGCGACTCGTCGAACTTCGCCGAGGACACCTGCTTGAGGGTCTCGATCGCCTCGCGGACCGTATACTGCTTCTGCCGGTCCACTTTGGCGATCATCTCGCGGTAGCGACGGGAGCGCTTTCTTGCCATTTCAGAACCCTCCGGCCGCAAACAGAAGCTGCGGGTTCTGTTGCGGGAATGTACGCCGTCGGCCGTGCGACGGCGGCGGTGCTACTTGGTAATGACAATGCCCATGCTCCGGGCGGTGCCCTCGATAATGCGCATGGCGGCCTCGATGTCGTTGGTGTTTAGGTCGGGCAGCTTGGTCTCTGCGATTTGGCGCAACTGCTCGCGGGTAATTTGGCCCACTTTTTCCGTTTTCGCGCTGCCCGAGCCCTTTTCCAGGCCTGCCGCGCGCTTAAGCAGGTCCGCCGCGGGGGGCGTTTTCAGGACATAGGTAAAGCTACGGTCCTGATAGATGGTAATCTCTACCGGGATAATGGAGCCGGCGTATTGGGCCGTGCGCTCGTTGTAGCTTTTGACGAACTCCATAATATTCACGCCGTGCTGGCCGAGCGCGGGGCCCACAGGCGGCGCGGGGCTCGCCTGGCCGGCGGGGATCTGCAGTTTAACGACGGCGATCACTTTCTTAGCCATGCGCAACTCCTCCAGGGAGCCGAAGACAGGCGGCAGCGGCTCGGCGCACCGGGCGGCGGGCTATATTTTCTCCACCTGGGCGAAGTCGAGCTCCACGGGCGTCTCGCGGCCGAAGATCTCCATGAGCACGCGGAGCTTCTCCTGGTTGGGGTTGACCTCCTCGACGACACCGGTGAACTCGGCGAACGGGCCGGAGAGGACCATAACCGTCTCGCCGGGCTCGAACGCGGGCTTGGCCTTAACCGGCTCGTCGCCGAGGGCCTTCATAATCGTGGCCACCTCGCTCTCGCTCAGGGGCGAGGGGCGGCGGCCCGGGCCCGCGCCGACAAAGCCGGTCACCCCGGCGGTGTTGCGCAGCATGTGCTGCGTCTCGTCGTCGAGGATCATCTCCACGAGCACGTAGCCGGGGAAGACCTTGCGCTGAACAGTCTTGCGCTTGCCGCCGACCATGCGCGTTTCCTGCTCCATGGGGACCTCGACGCGAAAGATGCGATCCCCCAGGTCAGCGGCCTGGACCATGCGCTCGATATTGGCCTTGACCTTTGCTTCCTGCCCGGTGTGTGTGTAAATGACGTACCAGCCTTTCTTGGGCATTTTCGATCTTCCCGCTTTTGCGCAGGAGCGCAGTGTTAGCCGTAGAGTCTGACCAACGGCGAGTTGGCAATAAAGTCTAGCACCATATATATAATTGCCATCCAGGCCCCGACAATTACCATAACCAGAACGACAAGATAGGTATAGTTGCGCACCTCATCCCACGTGGGCCAAACGACTCTCTTGAGCTCGGCAACGGACTCGCGGATGAACTCCCGGGTCGCATGGAACCAGCGCAGAAGAAAGAACGGTCGTCGGCTCTTCACCGTGCGAACCTCTCTATAGCCACCGAAGAGACAAACGCCCGCGTCTCGCCGGAAGTTTTCCAAAATGGCAGGCGAGACAGGACTCGAACCTGCAACCACCGGTTTTGGAGACCGGCGCTCTGCCAATTGAGCTACTCGCCTGCACCAGCTCAGGCGGCCTCAGTCGCGCAGCCGCGTCTCCTCGTGCACCGTGTGCCGCCGCTCTCTTTTACAATACTTCTTGAGCTTCAGCTTACCCTTCACGTTTTGCTTGTTTTTCTTGGTTATATAATTATAGCTGCCGCACTCGGTGCACGCTAGCCAAATGTATTCCGAAGGCATCTCTGTTCACTCCCGCGCCGGCTATTCGATAATTTCGGTAACCACGCCGGCGCCCACGGTGCGCCC
>CAZMGT010000023.1:0-53680 GCA_964565895.1 uncultured Armatimonadia bacterium | reverse complement strand
CCCGGCGCGATGCCGCGCGCGCCGTGGCCGCGCTGTGCGACATTTCGCGATCGGAGGCGTACCGTATTGCCCACGAAGTTGCCCCATAGCCTGGCGCTCGCCTGGGCGGTGGCCGGGGCGGCGCTTGTGTTTTCGCTGCCCCAGGCGGGCGCGGCGCCCACGCTGCTCGAGCTCGCCCCGGACGACACGGCGATTATCGTCGAGGGCGAGAAAGTCACCGCCGGCCAGGTGCTTTCGGAGCTGATCTTGCGTCACGCGCGACAGGTGGTCGACCGCATCGTCGCCGAAGCTCTTGTAGAAAAGCGCGCGAAGGAGCTGGGGATCGAAGTTAGCGCGGAGGAGATCGACCGCGAGGTGCAAAAGCGGCTTGCTCCGCCGCAGGGCGAGGCGGACAAGCCCTCTGCGGCGATTGCCGACCGCCGGCTGCGCGCGCTTAGCCCAGCGGATCGCGAGCGCCTGCGCCGCGATGTGCGCTTTGACCTGTTGTTCGCCAAGGTGTGCGAGCGGGAGACGAGGGTGAGCGAGGAAGATTTGCGCGCATATTACGAGCAGTTTAAGGACAACTTTCGCCGGGGCGAGCGCTTGTTGCTCCGGGCCATCGTGCTCGCCTCGGAGCAAGACGCGCAAACGCTTTACAACTTTATCACCGACTCCGGCCGGCGAACGACGAACATCTCGCCCAAAACATTCGCGCGCTACGCGGCGGAGTTTACCACCGAGCAAGCCCACCGCGCCGATGGCGGGCTGTGGGGCTGGCTGGAGCTGGCCCAACTTCAGCCGCCCCTGCGCCAAGCGATAAGCGACGTCCCCCGCTGGGGAGTTAGCCCCCCGGCAAACGTCAACGGCCAGTGGCACATTCTCTACGTCGAGGACCGCCGCGCCGATGTCCTCCAGCCGTTTGAGGAGGTGCGCGAGGAGATCGCGCGCATCGTGCGCGAGCAGCGGCTGGCTGAGGTGCGTCGGACGTGGCTGCGCAGCGCGCGGGCGCACGCCGTGCTTATTTTGAACATGACGCCGCTGTATGCCCTAGCCACGGTGCCCGCGGAAGAGCTTGTCGGCGTGCGCGAAATTCTTAGCGAGCTTTCTAAAGCGGGACAAGCCCCGCCGAGCAAAAATGCCCGATAATCGCGCCCCAAGCCATCGCCCGACGGAGCAAGGCGAGGGCGAGCTTTGCTCGCCTTGGTCGCGTCTGGCGCCGGAGCAGCGGCTCGGGCTAATGCTTGCCGGATATGCCATCCTCCACGCGGCCATTCCTCAGATAACGGTTGTCCCGCGGCCGGTTTCCGACGTGCTGTTTTGCGGGCTAACCGTGGGCCTGGCGGCGTTTGTCGTGTTTGAGCTGTGCGGCCTGGCCCTGGGCGGGCCGGGGGAGTGGGCGAAGCTCGCCGGGGCGGCGTTTTTCCTCTGGGCGTTTTCGCTGGGCGGCCTTTTGCTTTCCCACGGTTTCTTGGGGAGCGTTGTCGTGGCCAACGTATGCCAGCTGGTGTTCGCCGGGGCGCTCGGGGGGCTGTTCGCAAGCCTCCTGCCGGAGGCAAAGCTCATTCCGCCGGTGGCCGTTACTGTGGTGCTCATTGACTGGATCGGCGTCAACTACGGGTTTGTGGGGCGGATGCTCGAGCAGCGGCCGGAGCTGGTGACGCACATGGCGCAGGCGATACCGGTGGCCGGCTCGGCGTTGGCCTCGGCGGGTGCGGCGCCGCGTGTGCTGGCCACGGTGGGGTTGGGCGACTGGCTGTTTATCGCGTTCTTTTTAAGCGCGGCAAAGCGCTTTTCGCTAAACGAGCGGCCGACGCTCTACGCCATGCTCGGGCTAACGCTCGTTGGGCTGTGGACGGTAATTTTGACGGACGTTGCCCTGCCTGGGCTGCCGTTTATCGCCGGGGCGGCGCTCTTGTGCAACCTGAGACACTTTCGCTATACTCGCGAGGAGAAAATCGCCCTACTTTACGGAGCGCTATTCCTCGCGGCCCTCGCCGCCGCGTACTATCTTGGCTCCCTACGGTTCAGCGCAGGAGAGGAAGTTCCCAAGCGATGAGTGCCACCTACGACCCTCAGGCTATCGAGACGAAATGGCAGGCGCGCTGGCGCGAGATGAATCTTTTTGCTACGCCCAGCGACAGATCCAAACCTAAGTTTTACTACCTCGACATGTTCCCCTACCCCTCCGGCCAGTTGCACATGGGCCACGTGCGCAACTACGTCATCGGCGACTGCATTGCCCGCCAGAAAATAATGCGCGGCTGGCGCGTGATGCACCCCATGGGCTGGGACGCGTTCGGCCTCCCCGCGGAAAACGCGGCCATTGCCGCAAAAACCCACCCCGGCGTGTGGACCGAGCGCTGCATCGCCCAAATGCGCAAGCAGATTGAGCGCCTAGGCATTAGCTACGACTGGAACCTGGAGATTAACACCTCAAGCCCCGAGTATTACAAGTGGACGCAGTGGGTGTTCGTTCAGCTCTTTAACGCGGGGCTCGCCGAGCGCAAGGACGCCCCCGTTAACTGGTGCCCAAGCTGCGCCACCGTGCTCGCCAACGAGCAGGTGATCGACGGCGCCTGCGAGCGCTGCGGCACGCGCGTCGTTCGGCGAAGAATGGCGCAGTGGTTTTTTAAAACCACCGCCTATGCCGAGCGCCTGCTGCAGGACCTGGAGCTGCTTACGGAATGGCCCGAGCGCGTGCGCACCATGCAGCGCAACTGGATCGGCCGCAGCGAGGGGGCCGAGGTAGACTTTACCATCGCCCACACCGGCGAGAAGCTTACCGTGTTTACCACGCGGCCGGACACCCTGTTCGGGGCAACGTTTATGGTCCTTGCCCCGGAGCATCCGCTTGTGGAGAAGCTCATTGAGGGCCGGCCGGAGGCCGAGGCCGTGCGCCAGCTCGTCCAGGAGTGCGCCAGCCAGAGCGAGATCGAGCGCACGGCGGAGGGCGCGGAGAAAAAGGGAGCGTTTACCGGCTGCTACGCCATTAACCCTGTCAACGACGAGCACATTCCCATTTGGGTGGCCAACTACGTCCTCCTGGAGTATGGCACGGGGGCGATTATGGCCGTGCCCGCGCACGACCAGCGCGACCTCGACTTCGCGCGGAAATACGGCCTGCCTGTGCGCGTAGTAATTCAGCCCGAGGGCGAGGAGCTCGACCCGGAGACGATGACCGAGGCTTGGGTGGGCGAGGGCAGGCAGGTGAACTCCGGCCAGTTCGACGGCCTGCCCTCGGCCCAGGGCAAGGAGGCAATTTGCGACTGGCTTGAGGAGCGCGGCCTGGGCCGCCGCGCGGTGGCCTATCGCCTGCGCGACTGGTGCATTAGCCGCCAGCGCTACTGGGGCGCGCCTATCCCGATTATCTACTGCGACAAGTGCGGCCCGTGCGCCGTGCCCGAGGAAGACCTTCCCGTGTTGCTTCCCGAGGATGTGGACCTAAGCCAAAGCGGCCGTTCGCCTCTGGCCACGAGCGAGGCGTTCGTGCGCGCCACCTGCCCCAAGTGCGGGGGGCCGGGGCGCCGCGAAGTAGACACCATGGACACGTTCGTCTGCTCCTCGTGGTACTATCTGCGCTACCCCAACCCCAACCTGACGGACCGCCCGTTTGACTGGGAGACGGTTAACGAGTGGCTTCCCGTGGACCTCTACGTGGGCGGTGTGGAGCACGCCGTGCTTCATCTTTATTACTCGCGCTTCGTCACCAAAGCCCTGCACGACTTGGGCTATGTGAACTTCGTCGAGCCGTTTAAGCGGCTATTTACCCAGGGAATGATCGTTAAAGACGGGGCGAAGATGTCCAAGTCCAAGGGGAACGTCGTTACCCCGGACGAGATTATCGAGCGCCACGGAGCGGACTCGCTGCGCCTGTTTATTCTGTTCGCCGGCCCGCCGGAGCTCGACGCGGAGTGGAGCGACGCCGGCGTCGCCGGCTGCCATCGCTTCCTCAGCCGCACGCATAACACCATTGCCTCGCGCACGGCGTGGTTCGTCCCCTCCTGGCGCGAGGAGATCGCCCAAGCCGAGCTTTCCCCGACAGCGAGCGACCTGCGGCGCAAGACGCACCAGACGATCCGCCGCGTGACGCGGGACATCGAGGAGCGCATGCGCTTTAACACGGCGATTAGCGCGCTGATGGAGCTGCAGAACGAGCTTGGGGCGTTTTGCGAGAAGGTGGGCGAGGAGCCCGCGCCGGGCGAGCGCCTGGCGTTTAGCGAGGCGGCGGAGATGATGTGCCTGCTGCTTTCGCCGTTCGCCCCCCACCTTGCCGATGAGCTATGGGAGCGCTTGGGCCACGAGGGGAGCACCTATCAGCAAAGCTGGCCGGAGTTCGACGAGGAGATCGCCGCGGAGCAGACGCTGGAGATCCCCGTGCAAATCAACGGCAAGGTGCGCGAGCGGGTATACGTCGCGGCAGACGCCGACGAGCAGGCGCTGGAGGAGGCGGCGCTTGCCGCTCCGCGGATTAAGCAGCTCTTGCAGGGCAAGGCGGTGCACCGGGTGGTCGTCGTCCCCGGGCGCCTGGTGAATATCGTGGCCAAATAGGCCCGCGGGGGCCCACGATGTGGTATGAGCTCGACCGCTACGAGCGCGTCGCGTTGCTGGTCTTCCTGGCGATTACCCTAATCGCCGCGTGCATTTGGGCCGTGGACCGCTGGTGGGTCCAGCGGCATACGCCGTTCATTACCCCTCCCCCTCAGCCCGTGTCCCTCCCCAGCCAGGGTGGCGCAGCCGCCGACCGTAGCGCCACTGGCCAGGAGCGGCTTCTCGCGCGCCCCAGCGTTACGCCTGCGCCGCCCTAGTCGGAGATCAGGAGTGTCCCGCTTGCAACGGGCGAGCTGGCCTATTGGAGTGCTAGGCACGGGCAACGTTGTCCAAAAGCTGAAGCACCTCGGCGTCGGTCATATCGTGCCACTCGCGGTAAAACGAGGCGACGGCAAACGGCATGGCCTCGGAGATGTGCAGGCAGATAAACTCGTCGGCCATCGGGGCAATCTCCTGCGCGGTGTGTTTTGGCGAGACGGGGACGGCGACGATGAGCTTGCGCGGGTTCATTTTGCGCACGAGGAGGATCGCCGCGCGCATGGAATAGCCTGCGGCTAGGCCGTCGTCGACGAGCACGCACTCGCGCTCAGCCACCGCTTCCCGTGACAGCTTGCCGAAGCGCTGCGCGCGGCGCTGGACCTCGGCCTGCACGCGCTGGGCGAGGCGCTCCGTCTCCTCGCGAGAGATTCCGAGCTGGCGCATAACGCGTTCGTCGGCGAAAAACGTGCCGTCGACAGCGACGGCCCCGTAGCCCGCCTCGGGGTTCCAGGGAAGAGGGATTTTGCGCACTGCGGCAATACCTAGCGGAGCGCCGAGCTTTTGCGCCACCTCTACCCCAACGGCCACGCCGCCGCGGGGGATGGCTACAACAACGGGGTCGGCCAGCTCCAGCTCGGCCACGCGCTCGGCTAGGCGCCGGCCGGCGTGGGCGCGGTCGTCGAAAACCGCCCTCTCCGCCCAAAACATCCCGCTCCCCGCCCCTTCCCCCGCCGCGGCTATTTCATGACGAGCACAACGGAGATCGTCTCCTCCGGCGTCTGGATGATCTTCTCGCACGCCTCGGGCACCTGCTCCAACGGATAGCGGTGGGTGATTAGCGGGGCCACGCGCAGCCGACCCTCGGAGATCAGCCGCAGGCACAGCTCGACGTTGCGCCGCGTTGTCCAGCGGACGAACACGTCGGGATAGTCACGCCCGCGCTCCCAGGCCTCGTCGTGATAGCCCGGCCCGGTGCGCGCCGAGCTGAGCACGTTTAAGTTGCCCAGCGCCGAGGCGAACTCATGTGCAATGCGCGCCCCGCCCACGATAACGATGTTTCCCATCTTGTGCGTGTCCGGCGCGGTCTTCATTAGTCTAACGATTTGCTTAAACGTTTCCGTGGCGTCGCCGCCAAAGGCGATTATCGCAGCGTCGAGCCCGTGGCCCCCGGTGAGCTCGCTCACCACAGCGCCGAGGTCGTCGCGCTCGGCAAGGGCCACGGCGTGCGCGCCCAGCTCGCGCGCCTTCTCCACGCGCAGGGGAAAAAGGTCTACCCCCAACACATATGCACCGGCAAGCCGGCCGAGCTGGCAGCAGATCTGCCCGATCGTCCCCAGGCCGAACACGGCAAGATACTCGCCCAAGCGCACGTCCGCGCGTCGGACGGCCTGCAGCGCCGTGGCCGCGAGGTGGTTAAACGCCGCTTCCTCAAACGTTATGTTTTCCGCGAGGGGAAAAACGAGGTTTTGCGGGACGCAGGCGACGGTGGCGTGCAACGCATAGCCCGCGCCCATGCACGCCACGCGCATTCCCGGCTCAAGCCCGCGGCAGCCTTCGCCCAGGGCGATAACGCAGCCCGCGTTTTGGTAGCCAAACGGGCGCGGCGGCCGCTCGCGCGGGCTCTCGCGCAGCCGCTTTACCCCGCCTAACTCCGTGCCGGAGCTAATCAGCGAGGCATGAACATCAACGAGCACCTCGCCCGGCCCGGGCTCGGGCACAGGCCCCTGTTGCACGACAATTGCCCCGCGGCCGTCAATCGCCGCATACTTTCTCGTTTCCATGGCAAATCTCCGTCGCAGACGCTCGCCTCCACCGGCTAACGCGCGGACAAGTCGCGGCGGCTGCCGCGCGGATTCTTCTGCCACAGGCGGGAAATGCCTGCGCGCGCTTGGGCAAAGAAAAATGGCCCCGCTCAACGCCACGGAAGCAGGGCCATCGTTCGCTCAGCGGGCCTGCCCTATTTGTTGTCCCACAGGTTGCGCGGGTCGCCGTAGGGCCAGCCGTCGATTCCGTTCTGGGGGATACCGAGGAAGCTCTCGATTTCCATCCACTTGGCGTGGCCGTCGATGAAGCTAATGTTCAGCCCCTCGTTGTGCCGAGCGATCGGCCGACGCCGGCGGTTGCCCCACTGGTCGTCACTGTTATAACGTCCAGTACTCCCCGTCCACGTGCTGGGCATCTCCACCTGCCAGTCCGTCGGGCCAGTAACGTAGTTCTGCCACGTCTTCGGGTTCGTATCGCCGACGACATTTTGGTCGCACTGTGCGGCGTCCATGAAGAACACCGTGCCCGCGGGACGAGGGATCTCGGCCAACTTGCGCGTGTTGTTCCAACGGCCGACGGTCGCGCTGATACCATATCCTCTGCTCAGCGACGTGGAGGGGCAGCGCAGAATGTCTTGGTTCTTCATGTACGGATCGAGGATCTCGTGCCAGCGGTTGGGGTCGGGCCCTGAACGGCCGCCCGGGCAAATGCACCCTTCCCAGTCCTCGGCATACATCAACGCTGCCGTAGCAATCTGGCGCACATTGCTCAAACACTGCGTTTGCCGCGCCTTCTCCCGTGCTTTGGCGAAAACCGGGAAAAGGATCGCAGCAAGAATCGCGATTATCGCGATGACCACCAAGAGCTCAATCAGCGTAAATGCGGCTCTCTTGCTCATGGCTCCTCCCTTCGCCAAAAACGGTTGTCACCGTGCGGGAGATGGACTGATAAATGCTCTGCCAGCGCATCACCTCCGCGAACCAACAAAATACGTCGGCCGAAGGTGACCTTCGCGCAAGCGCGTTGTGCATCCTCCTCCTTATGGGGGAACTTTCCCCGCTGCTGAGCCGCCCTGGGCTGCGCGGAGGTGGTATAATAACAGTGGAGAGTGGGCCGGGCGGCCGCGGCGCTCTGCGCCGAGGAAAGTCCGAGCTCCATAGGGCACAGGTGCCGGCGAACAGCCGGGAGGGGCGACCCTACGGAAAGTGCACAGAAAATAACCGCCATCGGTTCTTCCGGTGGCAAGGGTGAAAAGGTGCGGTAAGAGCGCACCAGCGGCTGGGGTAACCCGGCCGGCTGTGCAAACCCCACCTGGAGCAAGACCCATAGGGAAGCGCTCCCCTTTCGGGGAAACGGTGGCCCGCCGTAGCTTCCGGGCAGGTCGCACGAGGCGCTCGGAGACGGGCGCCCAAGATAGATGGCCGCCCCGACAGAACTCGGCTTACAGGCCCACTCTCTCTGACCGCTTCGCTTGCCTCGCCCGCGGCTTGCCGGCGAGGTTTTTTGTTGCCCTATGCGTTGCCGCCTACCTAGGCCGGTGCTTCCTCCTTGGCGCGTAGCTCCTCTGGGCTTAGAGGCGTTACCCCAAACCAATATTCGTTGCCTGGGCGAAACGGCTCGACAAGCTCGAAATTTTCAAACGAAAGCCCGCCCGGAATGGGACACGACGTGTTGTAATACGTGTATCGCGCGTTAACTTGGCCCACAAGCTGCGCCGAGGGGCGCTCGCAGCGCCAATACTGCGTGCCCACTTGCCCTTGATACTTCCAAGGCCACGGTGTGCCCGGGGCATAGCGCGCGGCAGAGGGGTTCTCCTCGTCTGGCGCGGCAAGAAACAGCGCGTGCCCCCGCGCCGTGCGCACCATGTCCTCCAGCGGAAAGCGCGCGTGGGGGGTAAACCCCGTTCCCGTGAAGTTCGGCCAGAGCTCGGCCGGCGTTTTCGTATACTCCCTCAAGTGCAACACGCGCAGCCGCGCCCAGTTGCCCATCGTCGCGGTGACTATGCAGAAGTCAAGCGGCGCAGAATCCTCGCAGGCAAACGTGGCAAGGGCGAACTCATGCGGGCGGTCGGAGCGAAAACGCAGGCGCAAATATACGCGCGCGCCGGAGCGAAAGGGCTCGACAAACACGTATACCGTAAGCCATTCCACGTCGCCGTCGCTGGTGATCGTCCCTCGCGCGGGAAGCTCTGGCGGGCGGGGAGCAACGTCCTCGGGCGAGTCCGCGCTCCACAGCCTCTTGCCCCGGGCGTCGTCTAGCTCGCTCCACTCTAGCTCCGAAAACGAGCGCCCGCGCTGACTGCGGGCGATGGGCTCGATGGCGATGTAGTTGATCGGCCGGCCGAGGCGCTGGCCGAGGTAGGGCGTATATACGCGAATTAACCCGCGCGGGCCGGGCATGGGCCAGAGCCCCACGCAAACGCCCCGCGCATGGCCCCAGATGGGCAGCGCCCGCTTGCCCTGCGCGGGGAGGATCCACCTTTGCCCAACCTCCGGCGGAGCAAGGCCCCGCCACGGCCGAACCACGCCCGCGCACAGGCCACACGCCGGCAAGCAAGCAACGGCGCACATGGCCAGCGCCTGCCACAGGCTCATTTGCCTCTGCCTTTCCCTTCCAGGCGAGCTTGGCCTCTTGCCGTAGCAAGGCCGTCTTACTACTCGCCCGCGCTCGCCTGCGAGCGGCTTTGCCGCACGATGCGTAGAAGTTTTCCCCAGCGCTCGCGCTCGGAGGGGGTGCGCGTTGCCGCGACCGCGGCGCTCAGCGCTCGCTCTGCCTCCGCTGTTTTGCCCAGCTTAAACGCCAGCCAGCCCTTTACGGCAAGGTAGCGCGGCGGCGCTGGAGTGAGATGCGCAAGAGCAGTATCGATGCAGCGCTGGGCCGTGTCGAAGTCCCGCCCCAGGGCAAGCAGGGCCGCGGCATATGCCGCGCGCGCCTCGGGCTGCGCCTCCTTCTCCCGAACAACCTCTTTTACGCACTTGGCGGCCAGCTGCGCCTGCCCTGCGTCGAGCACGGCCCAGGCCATCTCCGCGCGCGCCTTCCAGTCCTCGCCGACATCCTCGAGGTACTGCTCGAGCAGATGCTGGGCCACGCGCGCGCTCTCCTCGTTGCCCTTGAGCAGATACGCCTTAACCTCCACGGTAACGGGAAGAAGATCCTCTGGGGCGGGCTGCTCGCCGCGGCTAATTGCCTCGTCCGCGGCTGCGCGCACCGCCCGCTCCGCCTCGTCGATCGCCCGGTCGTACTCGCCCTGCCCCAAGCTGGCGCGAGCGAGAGCGAGGAGCACTGCCGGGTTGTTCGGCGAGAGGTCGTCGGCCACGGCGAGCGCGCGGTGTGCTTCGGCAAAGCGCTCGAGCTCGAGCAGGAGCAAGCCGTTGGCAAGGTGGGCCTCTGGGTCATCGGGGAGGAGCTCCGCCGCCCGCGCCGCGGCTCGTTGGGCCTCTTCCACGCGGTTTAGGGCGTCGAGGCAGTCGGTGAGGGCGAGAAAAAGCTCCGCGTCGTCTTTAATCTCGCCTGCCGCACGCTTGAGGTCGGCGGCAGCCTCTTTATAGCGCTCCAGCGCATGGTAGGAGCGGCCACGGAGGGCAAGCGCCGCCGGGTCGTCGGGCCGCTGGGCCAGCGCTGCGCCGGCGAACTTTACGCAGCGCTCCCACCGCTTTTCGGCAAACGCCTGTTTCGCGCGCTGCAGTGCTTCGTCGTAGGTAAGCGCTGGCGTGGGAGCCGGCCTTGCGCCTGCTCCCCCTCGCCCCTGACAGCCGGCAACAGCCAGGGCGACGATCGCTACGACGACGCCCAAAGCGGCGCGTTTGCCCACCTCGGCCACCTCACAGCGGTTATTCTAGCCCGCAGGGGCGACTCCTTTGCCTGCGGCGGGCGGAAGGTCCCCTACTCGGCGACCACGAAGCGCCAAAGCCGGCGGTGGTTTTCGTGGCTGGCAGACTGCGCATTGCCGTCGTCGGCGCTCGAGGGATCGGGAAGCACCACGCAAAGTGGTTTGCGCTTGAGGGCGCGGATGTGGTAGCCATTGCGGGCAGCTCCGAGAGCACCGCTGCCCAAGCGGCGCGGCAGCTTGAGAGGCTGTTTGGCTTTGCCGGCGCGGCCTACGGCGATGTGCGGCGCATGCTCGACGAGGCACGGCCGGACGCCGTGAGCATCGCCACCCCGCCCGAGCTCCACGCTGCGCACGCGCGCCTGGCACTTGAGGCGGGGGCGCACGTGTTGTGCGAAAAGCCGCTGGTTTGGCACGCCGCGGCGCCTGCTGAACAGCTCCTCTCCCAAGCGCGCGAGCTTTTAGCGCTCGCCCGGGGCAAGGGGCTTGAGCTTTGCGTAATGACGCAATATGTGGCGCTTGTTCCCCTGCTGCGCGAGCTGGCCGAGGTTGGGCTTGGTCCGCTGTGGCAGTTTGGCATGAAAATGGAGTCTAAGCCCACGGGGCCAAGGTTCACCCAAGTGTGGGTCGACCTCGGGCCACACCCGCTGGCCCTCCTTGCAGCTCTCGAGCCCTCGTTTCGCCTCGTCGAGCAGTCGCTGCAAGTGTCCGTGGAGGAGCTGGAGACCCGCGTGGCGTTTGACTTTGCCCCGCAAGGACTGGCGCACAGCGAACAGCGCTGCAGCGCAAGCATTGTCGTCGGCAAGAGGGAGCAGCCCGAGCGAATTATCGAGCTTAACGGCACGCCCGTGCGCTACGAGGGCCGGCCCAACGAGCAGGGCGTGTTCTCGGCGTATCTCACCGTGGGCGAGAGGACGATCGTCGCCGAGGACCCCATGCGCCTGACGATACGCTCGTTTCTCGCGCGCTGCCGCGGCGAGGAGCACGGCCCCATCGCCTGCGGCGAGCAGGCGCTTTATGCCTTGCAGATGCTCCTGCGCATCGCCCAGAGGTGCCGCGAGGAGGCGTAGGTGCGGGCACCTTGCCGCGGACTGCGCTAAACGCTGCTTGCGGCATAGGCGGCCTTTTCTAGCCAGCGCGGGTTGATCTCCACACCCCAGCCGGGCCCGTCGGGAACGGCTACCGCCCCGTCGTTTACGACAAGCTTTGGCCGATACAGCTCGTCGGCCCACGGGGCGGGCTCAATGGAGAACTCCATATATGGCCCGGCGTTGGGGATTGCAGCGAGCATGTGCAGCGTAAACACACTCACCAGCGAGCGGTTTGCAGAGTGCGGAACACAGGGCAGGCCGGCGCGGGCGGCCATTTCCGCGACGCGCAGGGCGCGGGTTAGCCCGCCGACATAGCACAGGTCTGGCTGGACGATGTCCACCGCGCGCATGTTAATCATCCGCCGCCATTGGGCCAGGCAGTTGTCCTGCTCGCCTCCGGCGATGGGAACGTCGAGCGCGGCGGCGACTTGCGCGGTCCACTCCAGCTCCCAGTAAGGGCAGGGCTCCTCGAAGTGGCACACGCCAAAATCCTCGAGCATCCTGCCCACTTCGATCGCCTTACGCGGGGAGTAGCAACTGTTCGCATCAACGAGCAGCGCGGTATCGTTGCCGATCGTTTTGCGTACTGCGGCAACGAGCTTTTCCGTGCGCCCAGGCCATTGATCTTCGTCGTGTCCCAAGCGCTTGCCGATACGCACTTTAAACGCGCGAAAGCCGCGCGTTTGCATTAGTTCGCCCAGCCGGCGCGCTTCTTCTTCCGGGGTAATGTCGCGGCGCATGCTCGATCCATAGGCGGGGATCGGCCGCGGCCTGCCACCCAAAAGCTCGCATACGCTTTTTCCCCTAACTTTGCCCCGGAGATCCCAAATTGCTGTCTCCACCCCTGCGAGCGCGCGACATACGTAGGACCAGGGGAACTTATAGTTTTGTTCAATACACCTGTCCACGAGCGCATCAAGGTTTTCCGCGTCTTTACCTAAGATGTGTGGGGCTATTTGCCGGTGCAAAACAAGCGCGGTAATATCCGCATTAAACGGCGCCGTTTGTCCATATCCCTGCGCGCCAGATTCGCTGCGCACACGGACGATACACACCTTCTTCGTAGCGAAAGTCTCAATACGCGTAATCTTCATTCCCTCGCCCCCAGCATTTGCGCCACTAGGGCCATTTGTTCCGCCGTAAGGCGCGCTCGCCTGGGCAGCGGCTGCTGCTACTGCCCCACATGCCGCAAGAACAAAGTCCCGCCGGCTGATTGAAAACGCGCGCTTGTTTCCCGCCTTGCCTTTGCGCGGAGGCCGATGGTCTGAGCAGATCACCGCATACCACCCTTCCAGCGATCGCCTCGCCTCATCGCAGCCGGGAAGCAAAGCACCGCGAAACGAACTGGTCGCACGGGGCTCGTTTTTCAGCGGCTGCTGTTGCCTCCGCCTTGGCGCGGATGAGGCTTTTTGGTGCGTTGTCCAAACCCGGCTATTACTCCTCGGTCCAATACAGCAAAACCTTCCCGCACTGCCCCGAGCGGGCAATCTCAAACGCTTGCTCAAACTCGGTGTAGTGGAACCTGTGGGTAATTACGGGGCTGATGTCTAGGCCGCTGCGCAGCATGGACTCCATTAAATACCACGTTTCAAACATTTCGCGCCCGTAGATACCCTTAATGGTGATCATGTTCAGGACAACGCTCGTCCAGTCGATGGCAAACTCCTGGGAAGGGATGCCGAGCATGGCGATACACGCGCCGTGGCGCATGTTTGCGAGCATGTCGCGAAATGCGTCCGGGCTGCCCGACATCTCCAGCCCCACGTCAAAACCTTCTTTCATGCCTAGTTTGCGCTGCACATCTTGCAGAGATCCCTCGTTTATGTTGTGGGCAACAGTAGCGCCCATTTTTCGGGCGAGCTCCAGGCGATAGGGGTTCTTGTCGGTTACCACGATATATCTTGCCCCAGCGTGGCGAACGATCGCCGCAGCCATGAGGCCAATCGGCCCCGCTCCGGTAATCAACACATCTTCGCCAAGCACGCGAAAGGTCAGCGCGGTATGGGTAGCATTGCCGAACGGGTCGAAGATGGCCACGATATCGGTGGGCACGGAGGGATCGGCCGGCCAAACATTTGTTGCCGGAATGCAAACGTACTCCGCAAACGCCCCGTCGCGGTTTACCCCAACGCCCTTCGTGTTGCGGCAGGCGTGCCGGCGCCCGGCAAGGCAGTTGCGACACTGCCCGCAGACGATATGCCCCTCGCCGGAGACGACATCGCCCTCGTTAAGCTCGGTAACATTGCTTCCCACAGCGGCGACGCGCCCCACGAACTCGTGTCCGATGACCATGGGCACGCGGATCGTGCGCTGGGCCCAGGGGTCCCAGTTCCAAATGTGTAGGTCCGTGCCGCAAATGGCCGCCTTGTCTACCTTGATGAGCACATCGTCTTTGCCCACCTCGGGGATGGGCACTTCCTCGAGCCACAGGCCCGGCGCGGCTCGGCTCTTAACTAGCGCCTTCATCGTTTTCGACAGAGCAACCACCTCGACTTAGATTCCAAGCTCGTCTTTGACCTCTTTGAACATGGCCAGGGCAAAGTCAATGTCTTCGTCGCTGTGCGCCGCGGAAAGCTGCACGCGGATGCGCGCCTCGCCGCGCGGAACCACAGGGTAGGAGAAGGCAATGACATAAATGCCCTTCTCCAACAGCCGCTGGGCCATGTTCTCGGCAAGCAGCGCATCGCCGAGCATGATCGGCACAATGGGGTGCTCGCCGGGCTTAATGTTAAACCCGTTGGCGAGCATCCCCGCGCGGAACCGCCGCGTATTGCGCCACAGCTTCTCGCGCAGCTCGCCCGAGGCCTTAAGCAGCTCCAGCCCCTTTAGCGAGGCGGCCACGATTACCGGCGCCACGCTGTTGGAGAACAAATATGGCCGCGATCGCTGGCGCAGGAGCTCGATAATCTCCTTCCGCCCGCTGGTATACCCGCCCGTCGCCCCGCCGAGCGCTTTGCCCAACGTGCCGGTAATGATGTCCACGCGGTCCATTACGCCGCAGTGCTCGTGCGTTCCGCGGCCATTTTCGCCGAGCACGCCCACGCCGTGCGAGTCGTCAACCATGACTAGGGCGTCGTACTTCTCGGCAAGGTCGCAAATCTCGTTTAGCTTGGCGATCGCCCCGTCCATGGAGAACACGCCATCGGTGGCGATTAAGCGAAAGCGGCAGTCTCGTGCTTCTTTAAGGCGGCGCTCTAAGTCGTCCATGTCGCAGGACTGATAGACAAAGCGCTTGGCCTTGCACAGGCGGATGCCGTCGATGATGCTTGCGTGGTTCAGGCGGTCGCTGATCACGGCGTCCTCTTCGGAAAGGAGGGTTTCAAACAGGCCGCCGTTGGCGTCGAAGCAGGACGTGTAGAGGATGGTGTCCTCGGTGCCGAGGAATTCGGAAAGGGCGCGCTCTAGCTGCTTGTGCACCTGCTGCGTGCCGCAGATAAAGCGCACGGAGGCCAGGCCATAGCCCCAGCGGTCGAGCCCCTCGTGCGCGGCTTTGATAATCTCTGGGTGGTTGGCCAGGCCGAGGTAGTTGTTCGCGCACATGTTCAAAAGCTCGCGCTCGCCCGCTTCATATTCCACAGCGACGCGCGCCCGCTGGGGTGTGGTAATTACTCGTTCGTCTTTATACAAGCCGCTTTCGCGAATGCTCTTAAGCTCGCTGGCGATGAACTCCCCCACGCGCCCGAGCATCGGCGAACACCCCTTTCCGCTTCGTTTATCGGAGCCGGCGCGGCGCCTTCCCGCGGAGCCGGGCGCGGGCCGCCGACCGGCTTGCCCCTCGCCAGTGCAGTGTTAATTGCCGCCTGTGCTCTGTCAATAGCGCAGCCGTTGACATTACCGCAGCCGTGTGATAGCTTATCCGCTCGACTGCCGGCAAGGGGGCACATCTTCCGCGGCCGAGACGATGGGCCGGAGGGGTTTTTGGGCTATGGCAGAGAAGGTCAGAGTTGACGAGATCGACCCGGAGACGCTCGAGGAGCGGATAATTTGCATCGACCGGGTGAAGAAGACGGTAAAGGGCGGCCAGCTTATTAGCTTCCGCGTGTGCGTGGCCGTGGGGAATAAGGATGGCGTGGTCGGCTTTGGCATCGGCAAGGCGCGGAACACGCCGGACGCCATCCGCAAGGCCATTGAGCGGGCGAAGAAGAACCTCATTCGCGTGCCGCGCAACAAAACGACGCTCCCGCACGAGGTTACGGGCAAGGTGGGCGGGGGAATTGTGTTTCTCAAGCCGGCGTCGCCGGGGACAGGGGTTATCGCCGGCGGCTCGGTGCGCCCCCTGCTTGAGCTTGCCGGTATCGAGGACGTGCTCAGCAAGTCCCTGGGGAGCAACAACCCGATGAATACCGCCAGCGCCACCTATCAGGCGCTGTGCCAGGTGCGCGACCCGCGGCATGTCGCGGAGCTGCGGGGGAAGACTCTGCAGGAGCTATTTTCCTAGCCTTCAACGCGCACGGTTCGGCGCGCGGGTTTACCCGCGCGCCGTTTTTATGGGAGGAATGCGCGCCAGGGCGTAGAATTCGCGCTGTGCTCGCGCGGGGCTGAGGCGAAAAATAACGGCGTTTTCGGTGGCAACAGGTGCCGGAGCTCAGAAAAGACCCCATCTCAGACACGTGGGTGATCATCTCCACCGAGCGGGGCAAACGCCCCTCGGACTTCGGCAGTGTGCGGCAAATGCGCCGCACTGAGTCGTGCGCATTTTGCGAGGGGCACGAGGCGGAGACGCCGCCTGAAATTCGCGCCATTCGGCCAAACGGCGGGCCGCCCAATTCCCCGGGGTGGAAGGTCCGCGTGATCCCCAACAAGTTCGCCGCGCTGCGCATCGAGGGCGAGCTCGGGCGGCGGGGCGACGGCGTTTATGACTGGATGAACGGCATCGGCTGCCACGAGGTGATCGTGGAAACGCCGCGGCACGACGAGCAGATTATCGACTTTTCCGACGAGCACTTAGCGCTCGTCCTCGACACCTACCGCGAGCGCATCCTCGACCTGCGCAACGACCAGCGGCTAAAGTACGTCCAGGTGTTTAAGAACTACGGCCAGGTCGCCGGGGCCTCGCTGGAGCACGCGCACTCCCAGGTAATCGGCCTGCCCGTGACCCCGCGCTGGTTTAAGCAGGAGCTGCAAAACGCGCGCTTTTACTATGGGCTAAAGGAGCGCTGCCTGTTTTGCGACATCCTGCGGCAGGAGGCCGAGCAGCGCCGGCGCTATGTTTACGAAAGCGATGCGTTTTTCGCGTTTTGCCCCTATGCCTCGCGATTTCCATTTGAAATTTGGCTTTTGCCCAAGCAGCACTCCTGCGACTTTACCGAGCAGGACAGCAGCCAACTGCTCGAGCTTGCCCGAGCGTTGCGCGCCGTGCTTTTGCTGCTTAACCTTGCCGTAGAGGACCCACCCTATAACTGGGTGCTGCACACGGCGTCGATCCTCCGCCCCCGGGCGGGCTACTGGGACACGATTCGCGAGGACTTTCACTGGCACATCGAGATTATCCCGCGGCTCACAAAGATGGCCGGCTTTGAGTGGGGCACCGGGTTTTACATCAACCCCACCCCGCCGGAGCAGGCGGCGGCGTTCCTCCGCGAGCATTTGCCACAGCTTGCGCGCAGCTTCTAGCGCGGGGCGCCCCGTGCTTTTCTCCGCTCCTACTGGGCGACGATCACCGCATCGGTTGCCGTAAACGGCGACTGACCCGCCTTGGCGAGCCACACGACGACGGTATAGTAGCCAGGCGCGCCGGCGAACAGGGGCACGTTGAGCGTAAACGAGCCGTCGCCTTGAACGACGAAGTGAATCCCGGGAAAGTAGTCCTTCCGCGCTGAGGGATCGCTGGGATAGCCGTAGCTGTGAATCTGGTTCACCTCGTCTACCGTGCGCTGCACGGGAACCTCGTAGAACACGGTAATCGAGTACACGCTATAGGTCGAAGGGTCGTCAACCTTGCCGCTAACGCTAACTGAGCCTGTGGCCGAGACATATTTGGGGAAGCCGGACATGGTGATATAGCGGTTTAAAAACTCCTCGGTCATGCGCAAGCCCTGGCTGGAGAAGGCAAAGCCCACGCCCACATGGGTGTGCGCAGGGTCGAGGATCGCCCGGCGGTGGCCGTCGTTGGGCGGCTGTTCGTTGAAAAAGTGGTCCTCCATATCCAACAGCGCCTGCCTCACGCTTGCAAAACTTGTGTCAAAACAGCTTGTGCCGCTGGAGCACCACATCGCGGCGGCGTTTTCGGTATTGTTGTCCGTCCCGCCGGCCAGGCCATAGCGGTGATAGGGCTTGAGGCCCTCCGTGGTAAAGTGTCCGTGGGTGCCCTCGAGCATTTGCTTGGCGCAAAACGCATCGGACACGCGCGAGGCCAAGTCGTCGAGCTGAACCGGCGGCAGGGCTGCGCTTGCCCGATGCTGGTTGATGCGATCGACAACCGCTTGGCGGAGCTGGGCGACCTCCGCTGCGCTGAGGTTGCCGTGCATCGCCGGCGTGGCCGGTGTGGGCGTGGGCGTCGCCGCAGGCTGAGCGGTGGGGGCCGGCGTGGGGCTGGGCGTCCCCTGGCCGGGGAACGTTATCGGCAGCCCGCAGCCGAGGACGACGACCATCGTTGTCGCGCCAACAACTAGGCAAAACAAACAACGCACATAAAACAGCTTCCCGACACCTTTGCTACGCACGATTTCGCCTCCGCAACGGCAGGATAAGCGGCGAAGCTCCCCTCCGCCGCAAAACTTCCCCGCATTGTCGCCTAGCGGGGCCGTTTTGTCCAGCAACCGCGGACTTGGGGTGTCGCCCCGTCCGATGCGCGCCAGCCGCCGCGTTGTGCAGGCTTAGGCTAGGCGACGGGAGAAGTGAGCCCCGAGGCGTTGCCCGAGGAGGTTGTTTCGCCATGCACTGTGCTCGCGTTGTTCTGCTCTTTGCCTTTGCCGCAGCCTGTTGGTTGTCAAACACCGCGCCGGCGCAAGACGCCGACGGCGACGGCATTCCCGACCCCGTGGAGCGCAAGCTGGGCACCGACCCACGCTTCGCCGAGCGCTTGGAGCTCGTGTTCACCGACCGCTCGCGCGCCGAAGGCGACCGCAATGTTAGCAAGAGCAACTATTGGCCGGAGCGGGACATCGTTGCCGTATACTTCGCGCCGGTGGCACGCGGGCGATTTCTCTGGCGAATAGACTTTGCGCAAGAGTACTCCCGCGACAACTCCGTGCTTATTCTCTATCTCAACGCAGACAACGACTCGAACACCGGCCGCAAGGACGCCCCCGACGGCTGGGACTATATGCTCACCCTCGAGGGGCCGCGGAGCACGACGAGGTATATCGACCCCGAGGGCAGATACTCGAGCTATCGCCCGCCGCTGATCGAGGTCGTGGGCAAAAGCGTTTACATGTGCGCCGACTTGCCCGTTAACCAGGAGGGCGGGAAGTCCGTTTATACGGCAAGCGTGCTCTCCGAGACGCGCCAGCCGCACAAATATGTCGATAGCACGGGAGTGTTCGCCGTGGCCGCCGCCGGAGAATCCAACCGCGAGAAAATGCTTACCCCGCTCGACCTTAAAGAAAGCCAGGGCGTCAGAGTGTGCGACGGCCTGGCTTTGCTCCGCCGCGTCGTCGAGGACCGTAAAAACGTGGTTATCCCCATCGAGTCCTGCAAGCTCGACGGGTTTATGCACGACACGCGCGTGGAGTATCGCGAGGACTCCGTGCGGCGCGTGGCCTCGCACGGCTCGATAACCGCAGTTGTCCCGCGCGCCGGCGAGTGGTATCCCGCGGTGATCTTCTACGACGGCCGGGGCGACGAGCGGTTTTTGTTTAAGGTAAACGGCGAGCAGAAGGGCGTTATCGTGGCCAATATTGACGATAACCGCCAGCGCTTGTTTGCCCTTGAGCAGAAGCTAAAGCTCGCGCGCGGCGACACGATTACCTTGGAGCTGGTCACGCCCACGGGCGTTTACCGGACGGAGGATTTCGTCCTCCTCGCCGAGCTTCCCCCGGCGTGGAAAAGGACGTTTGAGATAAGCGACGTTTCGGTGTTCGTTCCCTGGGACAGCGGCGGGCGCGAGGCTTCTGTCGCCTGGATCACCAACTGGCCCACGCGCGGGACGGTGAAATATGGCGCGACAGCGGCGCTGGGCGAAGAGATAACGGAGGGGCTTGAGCTAAACAACCACCGCGTGCGCTTGGCGGGCCTTGCCCCGGGGAAGACATATCGCTTTCGCATCGTTTGCCCCACGCCGGACGGCGGCGAGCGCAGCACGGAGGGAAGGTTTGTCGCTCAGCCGCCGGAGATCCCCAAGGGCAGCGCGCGGCGAAAGCAAATTCCGCTGAGCATCGTGTGCCAGGGAGCGCTGGGCGCGGGGAGCTGGCCGATAACCCAAGGCGTGCCCCTCCCCCAAGGCGAGCTCGGCTCCGCGGAAAACGTTCGCCTGCTCGACGACGCAGGCAACGAGGTTCCCTGCCAGGTTGCCGTTACCGGCCGCTGGCCGGATGGCTCGGTAAAGTGGCTTCTGCTCGACTTCGATGTCACGCTGGCCAAGCCCGCGCCACTGCCTCGCGATCCAACCCGCCCCGAGCCCGTGGCGCGCTATATCCTGGAATATGGCACCGAGGTCACGCGCAGCCCACACCCCGCTCCGGTCGCCGTGGCCGAGCAGGGCGACAGTGTCGTTGTGGACACCGGCGCGATGAAGGTTGAGCTCAGCCGCGGGCGGTTTGGCCCGTTTGAGCGCGTGTGGCGCGAGGGCAAGCTTGTCTTTCAGGCAAGCGAGGCGGGCGGCCTGCGCCTTGTTGACGCACAGGGGAAAGAACATACCTCCCTTTCGCCCGTGGACGAGCTGAAGGTCGAGGACGCTGGCCCGCAGCGCGCCTGCGTAAAAATCGCCGGCCGCCTGAGGGCCGAGGGTGGCGGGCAGCTATTTGCCTACGAAGCGCGGGCGCATTTTTACGCCGGAAAGCCTTTTCTGCGCCTGTTTGTAACCTTCGCCAACGACAACGTAGAGGAGCGGTGGACGAACATCCGCAGCTTGTCGCTTGTACTTCCGCTGGGCGACGCGGCAAACGCGCAGGCGCTGGCCTGTGCCATAGAGCGTGCGCAGCGCCCGCCCCTGCGCCTGGCCCAGCTTAGCCACGAGCTATATGAGCTTGCCCTGGGGGCAAACAAGTCGCGCAAGAAGGGGCGCGTTGACGGCTGGGTGGCCCTGCGTGGCGAAAGCGCGCTGTTCGGCGCCGCCCTGCGCAACTTTTGGCAGCTTTACCCCAAAGCCCTCGCGGCCACGGCGCGGGGGATCGAAATTGCCCTGTGCCCGCCGCTCGACGCCCAGCTTTACCGCGTGCAAGGCACCGACGCCCACCGCATCTACTACTACCTCAGCGAGGGGACGTATAAGCTGCGCAGTGGGTTCTCCAAGCGCCACGAGCTGCTCCTTGCCTTCGCCCCGCCAGAGTTTGGCTTTTCCGCCGCGGCGGGATACCTGCAAAACCCTCCCCTCGCCGTCTGCCCCCCGCGGTGGTACTGCCAAACGAAGGTCTTCGGCGACCTCGCCGACCCCGAGCAAACCGCCGCGCCCGACTACGACGCCGTAGTCAGCCGGGCCATGGACAACTACCTCGCCAACCGCGAGCGCAACCACGAATATGGCATGATGAACTTCGGCGACTGGTGGGGCGAGCGCGGGATTAACTGGGGCAACATCGAGTACGACACCCAGCACGCCTTTCTCCTGCACTGGGCGCGCACGGGCGACCTGCGCTTTTTCTTCTGCGCGGAGCAGGCCGCACGGCACAACATGGACGTAGACACCATTCGCTACGCGCGCAGCGCGGAACTCGTCGGCTGCGTCTACGCCCACTGCGTGGGCCATGTGGGCGACTACTTCCCCACCTCGCCTGTCCCGGGCAAGGGGCTAAACAGCGGCTCGATTACCGTTAGCCACACATGGACCGAGGGCCTGTGCGACTACTATTTCCTCACGGGCGACCGCCGCGCGCTGGAAACGGCCAAGCTCGTCGCCGACCACTACGACACCTATGGCACGCGCAACTACGACTTTACCAACTGCCGCATCCCCGGCTGGCACCTCATCCTGACCATGGGGCTCTACCGCGCGACGAACGACCCATTTTACCTAAACGCGGCGAAGATTATCGTGGAGCGCGTGCTCGAGCGGCAAACGCCCGACGGCGGCTGGCGCAGACAGCTCGTGGGCGGCCATTGCCAGTGTACCCCCAAGCACCACGGCAACGCCGGGTTTATGGTGGCCATTTTGCTCACCGGGCTAAAGGTCTACCACCAGGCGACGGGCGACCCGCGAATTCCCGAGGCAATGCGCCGCGCGGCGCGGTTTTTGATCGACGATATGTGGGTCGAGGAGGTAGAGGGCTTCCGCTATACCTCGTGCCCCAAAACGGGGGCGGGGACGTGGTCGAACTTTATGATCTTCGACGGCGCGCTATATGCCGCGCGGCTTACCGGCGACAAGGTTATCCCGCAATATGCCGTGAGAGGGATGAGGCGGGCGTTTAAGAATGGCATAAGCGGTTTTGGCAAAAGCATTAGCCAGCAGACCCGCGTGCTGCCGCACATCGTATACGAGCTGCAGCTTCTCCAGGAGCGGGCAGGGAAAGGTGAGACGTGATGGCCGAAGGGCGACGCACTTCTTCCGACGCTTTTCGCGTCAATTTTCTCCGGCCGCGATGGATGCTTGCCTTGGTGCGCCAGGCATGGTTTCCCTATCTTTTCCAGGTCATTGCGCTGGGTGTTGTTGTCGTTCTCATCTTCAACGGCTGGGGGGTGTTTCCCGAGGACGCCACCGTAGCCAAAATCCTACGCAAGACGAACACCACAACGCTTATCGTGTGGGGGCTGTGGTGGCCGGGGCTCGTCGTGCTAACCGTTTTTCTAGGGCGCTTGTGGTGCACGGTGTGCCCTCTTGAGCTGATTACGAACATCGTGCGCCGCGCCGCGCGCCGGCTGGGCATTGTCGGGATCGAGCTGCCCTCGTGGGCGCGCGTGGGCGCCGCGGTAATCGCCATCTACCTTTTCCTGCAGCTTCTCGTCGCCGTGCGCGCGCTACACCGCAACCCGGGCTATACCTCGTGGATGCTCATTGGGCTGCTCGCGTTTAGCGTGCTCGTCGGGATAATCTTTCGCGAGCAGCGGGCGTTTTGCAAGGGGTTTTGTCCCGCGGCGCTGCTGCTCGATGCCTACAGCCGGTTCACGCCGGTGCACATTGCTCCCCGCGACGAGTCCGTTTGCGCGGAGTGCAAGACGCGAGAGTGTATTGCGCCGGAGCTGAAGGACCGCTGGGACCGGCGTAGCTGCCCCAGCTTCCTCCGCCCGCTGGAGCGCCAGGCCGGCGACGGCTGCGTCCTTTGCTTCCAGTGCGCCAAGGTCTGCCCCTATGACAACATTGGCTTTGGCGTTCTCCGACCGAACTTCGGGCCGCGCGTGGTGCGCCCGCTTGCCGTGGGCACGGCGATTTTCGTGCTCATCGCCAGCGGGTTCGTGGCGCACGAGCTGTTTGCCGAGGTTAAGCCGCTCGATGCCGCGTTTCACTGGGTACCCACGCAGCTCTCCACCGGTCTGGGCCTGGGCTTCGGCTGGGCGCACGCGCTGTGGTTCTTAGGGCTTCTTCCGGCGACGTTTGCCTGCCTAATGTGGCTCGGCTCGCGGCTGGCGAACGGCACCGCACGCTTTGCCGACCGCTTGTCCATGGCCGCGCTGATCATGGCCCCCGCGGTTATCGCGGGCCATGTAACCAAGGCCCTGGTAAAGATGACCTCGTGGGCGCCGTATGTGCCGCTCTCGTTCGCCGAGCCGCGCGGGAGGGCAACGGCGGCGGCGATCCTCAGCGGCGCGCGGCCGGAACAGCCCTCCCTGCTCCCGCATACAACGCTCGCTGTAGTCGGGGTATTTCTCCTCGTCCTGGGCTTGATCTCGGCGTTAGCGATAACCCGCGTGGAGTCTTCGCGCGGGGCGCGGGTGTGCGGTATCGGTGGGGTCTTTGCTGCGGCGGCGCTATACTGTTTCATCATCGTAAGCATCGGGGCGCTCGCCGCGTAGCTGCTTGGCGGGGCCCCTGGCTGCGCGCGCAAGCGGCACGGCGCGGCGAGCTCCGCTCCTGCGCGCAGACAAAACCGCCCAAAAGAGGATATTATTGACTTGAGCCGCGGCGCGGCCGAGCATCACGCTGCCAGCAAGCGGGAGCGAAGAGATGAGTCAGTATTGGGCGAACATCGATCCGTTCTCCGTCGCCCTGTGGACGCTCGTCGTCGTGCTCGGCGTGTTCTTTGTCTACCTGACGATCCTCGCGATAAGGCTGCTGCACACGCTGGGGGTGCTGCGCGAGCGGGTAGACGCCGCGTTGCGCGAGCTGGAGCTTACCGGGGCGAAAATCCGCGAGGCGGCGGAACACTTCCTCGCGCAGGCCCCTGCGCGGGCGGCGAACCCGGGCGCGGAGCAGGGCAAGCCGGGGGCCGCCCAGGGTTCTCCCGCCCCAGACGATGCGCGACAAGCGGCCGACGACCCCGAGGCCGCGCCCCCCGAGGAGGGATGAGCCGTGGCCCTGGAGATTACCACGCGCGAGCTTCGCGAAAACCTCCCCCTCGTCGAGCCGGTGGGCGAGATCGAGGTATATACCGCCCCCGACGTTAAAGCGGAGCTTGCGCGCATTATGGACCAGGGGCAGTTTCGCTTGGCCATCTCCCTGGACAAGGTAACGTTTATCGACAGCCGGGGCATCGGCGTGCTCGTCGAGGCAACCAAGCGCGCGCGGGAAAACGGCGGCGACCTTGCCGTAATTTGCACAAACCAGCGTTTTTTGCGGCATATTGGGATTCTCAAGCTAGATGAGTTCTTGAGCATCGTTTCCGACGAGCAGGCCGCCGCGCAGCGCCTGGCGGGCTCCCGCGAGGAGGGGTAGGCGATGGCCGCGGATGCCGTAGAGCTGAAAATTCCCGCCGACCCGCAGATGATCCGCGTCGCCCGGCTCACCGTCTCCGCAGTGGCCAGCCAAAACGACATCTCCGTGGAGGTTCTCGAGGACCTCAAGCTTGCCGTTAGCGAGGCGTGCACGGAGCGCTTGGACAGCGGCGCGGCCAGGAACTGGCTGTTTATCACCATCGGCCAGGAGGGCGACGAGCTGTGGATCGAAGTGCGCGGCGATGAGCAGGGGAAACGCGCCGACCAGGCCCCCGAGCAAGAGGAGCGCGTGTGGGGCATGGCCCTTATGGAAGCGCTCATGGACGCTGTGGAGCTGGACAGCGACGACCAGGGGCGCAGGATTATTCGCCTGAGAAAACGGCTGCGGGGGTGAGTCCGTGGAGCGCGCCGAGGCCACGGTCCTGGAGCTTTTTCGGCGGCTGCGGACTCTTCCCGAGGGCGAAGAGTACTATTCTATCCGCGCGGAGCTCGCCGCGCGCCACGAGCGGCTGGTAACCGCGGTGGCCTCGCGCTATCGCGACAAGGGCGAGCCGCTCGACGACCTCATTCAGGTGGGCCGTGTGGCCCTGCTCCACGCCATTGACCGCTACGACCCCAACCGCGGCGTGCGCTTTACCACCTACGCCATGGAGACGATCTCCGGCGAGATAAAGCGATATTTTCGCGACCGCGGGTGGGGGCTGCGCGTGCCGCGCAGGCTGCAGGAGCTAAACATTGCCGCGCGGCGGGCGAGCGAGGCGCTCGCTCAAGAGCTGGGCCGCTCGCCGACGATCGCCGAAGTCGCCGCCGCGGTGGGGCGCTCGGAGGAAGAGACGCTGGAGGCCCTGGAAATCGGCCAGCAGGCCTATGAGCTGGCCTCGCTCGACGATCTCCTCGACCAAAACGACGAGGGGTCGAACAGCGTCTCCGATCGTGTGGCCCAGCAGGAGTCGCCCATCGCCGACTTTCGCGCGCTTGCCGAAATAAAGCTCGCCCTGGCCCAGCTCAACCCGCGCCTGCGCTCAATCGTCGTCTGGAAATTCGTGGAGGGCTATTCGCAGTCGGAGATCGCCAAGCGCTTGGGGATCTCCCAAATGCACGTGTCGCGCCTGCAAGCGCGCGCCGTGCAAGAGCTACGCCGGCTGTTGGGGCAAGAGTGCCGCGATGGGTGAGGGAGCGCACGAGCATCGGCCGATACTTCCGCGGTGGCTTTTGCACGTTTTTATCGCCGCGGCGGTGCTTGCTCTGCTTTACTACTGCAGGGCGATTCTCGCCCCGTTTGTCCTCGGGCTGATCATCGCCTATATCCTCGACCCGTTTCTCGACCGCCTGCAGGCGCGCGGTTGGTCGCGCGAGCGGGCGATTCGCATGGTGTTCTTGCTCGCCATTTTGGTCGCCGTCCTTGTTGGCGTGCTCATCGGGCCGCCCGTGGTGCGTGAGGGGCGCAAGCTATTTTTGGAGAACATTCCCGCCTGGGCGGGCCGGGTGAGCGAGCAGTTTCCCCAAATGCTGGAGCGCTGGAACGCCTGGCTTTCCGCGCACTTTCCCCAGCTCGCTCAGCGCCTGGCCGAGGAGGAGGAGCTGCGCGCGCAGCTCGAGCAGGCCGTCGCCGGTTGGGCGCAGCGCCTGCCCGACACCATTCAGCGGATCGTCGCGGCCATCGCCGGCTTCCTGTGGAGCAAGCTCGCCGCGGTGCTCGTCCTCTTCCTCACCCCGCTCACCGCCTACTACTTTATGCAGGAGATCGATTCCCTGCGCCAGCGGGCGCTGCTTTGGTTTCCCGAGGAGAGCCGCGCCGAGGTGCAGGAGGTGGCGCGCGAGATCAACGCCATGCTCGCGGGCTATTTCCGCGGGCAGCTCGTGCTCATCGTCGGCGTGTTTTGCACCACGTTGGGCTTGCTCCATTTGGCCAACGCCGTCCTCGGCTTGGGCATGCAATATCTCTTGCTCGTGGCCACGGTCTACGGCGTGTTCTACGTCATCCCGATTATCGGGGCCACGGCGGCGACGATTTTCGGCGCGCTGCTTGCCTATTTCACCTCCGGGCAAACATGGCAGGCGCCGCTGGTCGTGGTGCTCATCATGATCGCCATAAATGTCACGTTCGATAACCTCATCGCCCCGCGCGTGGTGGGCCGACGCGTGGGCGTGCACCCGTTGGTCGTGCTCTTCGCCATCCTCGCCGGCGCGCAAATTATGGGCATTTTGGGAATGATCGTTGCCGCGCCGGTGGCGGCGACGATCAAGATCCTGCTCCACCATTACGCGCCGGAAGTGCTCGCCGAGCTGCACGGGCGGCGCGCGGCAGAGCAAAAGCGCGCGCAAGAGGAGCCGCGCGACAAGCCCGAGGAGGTCGAAAAGAACTCCGCCGATTGCTAGAATAATGGGGCTTGCGATACACTTTGCTTTCCGCGGGCCCCTCTGCCCTCGGGCCTGCGTGCAACAGGGCACAAGTACGGCTGACCTGAGAGGCACGAGCGATGAACGACACAAACTCTCTGCGCAAGCAATTTTTAGACTTTTTCGAGGCGCACGGGCACCTCATTCTCCCCAGCGCCTCGCTCATCCCGGAGAGTCCCTCGACGCTGCTTACCGGCGCGGGAATGCAGCCATTTGTCCCCGCCTATCGCGGCGAGGTCGCCCCGCCCGCGCCGTGCATCGCCACCTGCCAAAAGTGCGTGCGCGCGGGGGATATCGAGCAGGTGGGGCGCACCGCGCGGCACCACACGTTTTTCGAAATGCTGGGCAACTTCAGCTTCGGGGCATATTTCAAGCGCGAGGCGATTACCCTGGCCTGGGAGCTCATGCGCGACGGCTATGGCATTCCCGCGGAGGCCATGTGGGCCACCGTCTACGAGGAGGACCAGGAGAGCTTTGACATTTGGCACAAGGTCATCGGCCTGCCCGAGGAGCGCATCGTGCGCTGCGGCAAAAAGGATAACTGGTGGCCCCAGACGGCCTGGAACGGCCCGTGTGGCCCGTGCACCGAGATCCACGTGGACCAAGGCCCGGAGCGCTTTCCCTGCGACAACTCCAACTGCGGCGTGCAGTGCGAGTGCGACCGGTTTATTGAGGTCTGGAACCTCGTATTTCAGATGTATAGCCAGACCGAGGACGGGGAGATCTCCGACCTGCCCCGGCCTGGGGTGGACACGGGCCTGGGGCTGGAGCGCCTGGCCGCCGTGAAGCAGGGGGTGGCCTCGAACTTCGAGATCGACATCTTCAAGCCCATCCTCCGGGCGATCGAGCAGGCCGCCGAGGCCCAAAACGGCGGCGTGCGCTATGGCGACAACCCCGAGACCGACGTCGCCATCCGGGTGATCGCCGACCACATTAGGGCGCTGACGTTTATGATCGCCGACCAGATTCTCCCCTCGAACGAGGGGCGGGGCTATGTCCTGCGCAGGATCCTCCGCCGGGCGTTTAAGTTCGCCCGCCTGCTGGGGATTAGCGAGCCGTTTTTGCATACCCTCGTCCCCGCGCTGGTGAGCACGATGGGCGACGTCTACCCCGAAATCGTGCAGCGGCAGTCGCTCATCGAGCGCGTCATCCGCCAAGAGGAGCAGCGCTTTTGCAGCACTCTCGACCAGGGGATGACGCGGCTGGAGGAGCTGCTCGCCGACCTGAAAAAGCGGGGCCAGACGGTTATCCCGGGCGAAGAAGTGTTCCGGCTGTACGACACGTTCGGCTTCCCCTGGGAGATGACCGAGGAGATCGCCGGCGAGGCGGGGATGACCATCGACCGCGAGGGTTTTCAGCGTGAGCTCGAGCGCCAGCGCTCGCGCAGCACGTATCAGTACATCGAGTCCGGGGCGGAAAAGGAGTTCTACGTTAAGCTTTCGCGCAAACATCCGCCGAGCGAGTTTGTCCGCGACGAGGGCCTTGAGCTAAACAGCGAGATCGTCGTCGTTCTGGGCGACAAGGAGGAGCTGGAATGCGCGCAGGAGGGCGACACCTGCGCGATAATGCTTGCCCGAACGCCGTTTTACGCCGAAAAGGGCGGCCAGGTAGGCGATACGGGAACCCTGCGCACGCCCGACGGCGCGTTTGAGGTGCGCGATACGCAGGAGCCGGTGGATGGGGTGATCCTCCACATCGGCCAGGTGACCAGCGGCGAGCTGCGCCCCGGCGACGCGGTTACGGCAACGGTGGACGGCGCGCGCCGCGCGGCGATTATGCGCGCGCACACGGCCACCCACCTGCTCCACTGGGCCCTGCGCGAGCACCTCGGCGAACACGTCGCCCAGGCGGGCTCGCTCGTCGAGGCCGACCGCTTGCGCTTTGACTTTTCGCACTTCGAGGCCGTGCCTCCGGACAAGCTCGCGGAGATCGAGCGGGCGATAAACGAGCGTATCCTGGAGGGCGCGCCGGTTAGCGCGGAGATTATGGCGCTGGACGAGGCGAAGGCCGCGGGGGCTATTGCCCTGTTCGGCGAAAAATATGGCCAGCAGGTGCGCGTGGTCAGCGTGGGCGACTTCTCTAAGGAGCTGTGCGGGGGCACGCACGTGGCCAATACCGCGCAAATTGGCTACTTTCGGCTGCTTAGCGAAAGCGGCATCGGCGCAACAACAAGGCGTATCGAGGCGCTCACCGGCCTCGCCGCCGTAGCCCACGCCCGGCACAGCGAGGATCTTCTGCAAAGCGTTGCCCGCGAGCTTAACGCCCCGCCGGAGAAGGTGTTTGAGCGGCTGGAGGCTCTGCAGCGGCAGATTAAGGAGCTGCGCAAGCAAATTGCCGAGCTGCGCGAGCGCGGGGCAGGGCCGGACGTGGCCAAGCTGCTCGAGGAGGCGCAGCCGGTGGCCGGGGCGCGGCTTGTTGCCGCGGACCTCGGCGAGCTAGGCCTGGAGGAGCTGCAGGCCGTCGCCGACCGGCTTGTGGAGCGTGGCGAGGACGTCGCCGCCGTGCTCGCCGCGCGGCGCGAGGGCCGGGCAACGCTGGTGTGCAAGCTCGGCCGGGCGATCGTCCAGCGCGGGGGACACGCGGGCAATCTTGTCGCCGAGCTGGGCAAGATCGTCGGCGGCGGGGGCGGGGGCAATCCGACGTTCGCGCGCGCCGGTGGGCGCGACGTCGCTAAAATCGCGGATGCAGTGCGCGCCGCGCCCGACCTCCTCGCGGCGCAACTGGGCGAAAAATAGCTCGCGCAAGTCCCACACTCGCCCCACGCGCGCTACAGCGCGGAACGGATGTCTCGCTCGGTCAGCGGCCATCACAGTCCACCCGTGCGAGGGCGAAAGGTTTTGCCGCTTGTTTGGCGGTCCGCCAAAGCCTCACATTCTGCCCGTGCGGTGCCTCGAGCCCCGGCCGGTGGCGCGGAGCGGGGGCGGTGGGAGGCCTTCTTTGCGCTGTGCGGGGCAGTCGCTCCCCTCAGCGGGCCATGCGCCTTTTCCCGCTCCAAACACGCCTTAAGCCGCTTGTCCGGCGGTTCTCGGGAAAGGCAAAGCGCGGCAGGAGTGTGCTCCGCAGCGAGGAGCGCTTCGCTTGCCCCCTAGCTCCTCGGCGGGCGCGAGGCGTTTGCCCTGGGCGCGGCTTTGCCGCGCAGGTTGGAGGGCGTTGGGGGCCGCTTGCGCAAGCAGTTCGGCTCGGGAAAGGCGCGGGCTGGTTTGACGGCGGCAACGATAATTCGATAGAATGAACGCAGCTTTCACAAAACGGAGGATGTCTTTGTGCCAATTCGGCGCAGCCAGCTATATCACCGCGCTCCGCTGGCGCTGCTCTCTGCCCTAGTCAAGGAGCCTTCGGCCGTTTGCTACCAGCGCGAGCTTGCCCAGCGCGCGGGGGTAAGCCCCAGTTCGGCCAGCCGCATTTTGGCCATGTTCGCGCGCGAAGGGCTTGTCCGCGTGGAGAAAAAGGGCAACCTCAGGCTTTACCGCCCCAACCGCGACCATCCCCTCGTGCGCCAATTTCGCGTGTTTGAGGTAATTCTCGACCTCCAGCCGCTTTTGCAAAAGCTTGCCCCCCACGCCGAGCGCATTCTCCTCTTCGGCAGCGCCGCGCAGGGCCTAGACGACGAAGAGAGCGACATCGACCTCTTCGTCCAGTCGCCTGAGCCGGAGAGGGTGCGGGGCATTTGCGCCGGCGCGCGCGTCTCGGGGCGCGATGTGCGCGTGGTCGCCATGGACCGCGTGGAATGGGCGGAGCTTCGCGAGCGGCAGCCGCTGTTTTACGACAAGATCCGCCACGGGGTGGTTTTGAAGGATGAGTGAGGGCGAGCTGCCGCGGCGCTTTTTAAGGCTGCTTGAGAGCCGGCGCATTAGGCGGTTTCCCGACGGCGAAGCGGCGGTGAGCGAGGAGCTAGAGGCTGCCCGGCACGATCTGCGCGAAGCGGAGGAGAGCCTGCGCCGAGGGAGCTTTAAGTGGGCCACCGTCCAAGGCTACTACGCCATTTTTCACGCCGCCCGCGCCCTGCTCTTTGCCCGGGGCTATCGCGAGCGGAGCCACTCCGCCCTGGCCCAGGCGATAAAGGCCCTTTATGTAGACCGCGGCCGGCTGCCGGAAAGCCTGCACGAGGCGCACGTTAACGCGATGAGCCTCCGCGAAACGGCCGACTATCGCAGCGAGTTCTCCGAGCGCGGGGCGGTCCAGGTCGCGGCGGGCGCGCGGGAGTATATCGCCGCCGCGGAGGCCATTTTGCGCGAGGACGGACTTCTCGCCCCGCCCGAGGAGGGACAGTAGGTGCTCGCCCGCCGCTTGGCCACCGCCGCTGTGGGTATCCCCCTTGGGGTGGTCATCGTTTACCTCGGCGGGGTGTGGTTCGCGGCAATGGTTTTGGCGCTTGTCCTCGTCGGCTTGCACGAGTTTTATGCTGTTTGCCGAAGGCGCGGGGCGAGGCCGCACGAGGCCGTCGCCTTGGCGGGGGCGGTGCTGCTCGTTTTAGGCGTTGGCCTTTGGCCGGCGTCGGCGCCTTGGCCTGTTTTGGGCGCGGCGATTAGCATCGTTGTTTTGGCAAGCATGGCCGCCGAGCTGCGGCGGGGCAAGCCCGCGCCCCTGGCAAACGTTGGGGCAACGCTGTTTGGCTTTTGCTACGTGGGCTGGCTGTTTTGCTACCTGCTGCTCCTTCGCCGAACGCCGGGGACGGCGTGGGTGGCGTTTGGGCGCGAGGTTTCGCTCGGGTTTGGGTTGGTGCTGTTTGTGCTTGCCGCGAGCTGGTGCTGCGACAGCGCGGCGTATTTCGTGGGGCGCTCCCTGGGGCGGCGGCCGCTTGCCCCGCGGGTCAGCCCGAAGAAAACGGTAGAGGGGTTCTTCGGCGGGGTTGCCGGAGCGATGGTTGGCGCGGCAGCCGTCGCCGGCGCGTTGGGCTGGCCGGCGCACCATGCCTTGGCCCTCGGGCTGCTCACGGGCGTTGTCGGCCAAGCGGGCGACTTGGCTAACTCGCTGCTTAAGCGCGAGGCACAGGTTAAGGACTACGGCGCCCTCTTTCCCGGCCACGGCGGGGTGCTCGACCGGTTCGACAGCATGCTCTTTAACGCGCCCCTCGTTTTCTACTACGTGCACTATATCATCGGCGTGGGAGTGAGCTAGCCGCCGTGCGCGAGGCAATCGTCGAGGCCTTGAGCGGTCTGCCCCATCCGGCAACGGTGTTTGTCGTTTCGCTGTTGCCCATCTTCGAGTGCCGCGGGGGCGTGCTTACGGGGTTCGTGCTCGACCAAGCGTATCACACGATGCCCTGGGCGGTGACGTTCGTCGCCTCGGTTGTCGGGAACATCGTTGGGGTAATTCCCGTTTTGCTGCTTATCGAGCCCGTTTCGCGCTGGGCGGAGAACTATGGCGCGGGGAGGCGCTTGTTCGGCTGGCTGTTTGCCCGCGCCCGCCGGCGCAAGGACCTTATCGAGAAGTACGGCGTGTTTGGGCTAACTGTGTTCGTCTCCATTCCGCTGCCGGTAACGGGCGCGTGGACGGGCTCGGCGATGGCCCTGGTGTTTGGCATTCCGTTTCACAAGGCGCTGCTCGCCATGGCGCTGGGGGTTTTGGTCTCCGCGACGATTTGCACGCTGGCCACCTATGGCGGCGTCGGGGTGCTCAGCGCGCTGCTTTAGCGGGGGCCAGCGGCCAAGCCCTAGCGCTCGGCGGGCGGGGCGGCGTTCGACTCCGCGGCTTGTGCCGTTTGTTGCTCTTGCTCTAGCTTAAGCCGCTCGTTTTCGAAGGCAAACGTAAGCTCCGCGCCAAGCAGCAAAAGCATTGCCGAATAATACGCCCAGACGAGCAGGATAACCATGTTCGCCAGCGAGCCATAGATCGTTTGATAGGTGGAAATGTGGCTGAAATACCAGGCGAACACTCGGCGCGAGAATTCCCAAACAATGGCCGTGCCAAAACCCCCGCACAACGACGCCCTAATGCGCACGCGCTTGGGCGGGAGCAAATGATAGATAGTAGTAAACGTCAAGCCCGAGACGAGGACGGTAACCAGGGCATCTACGAGATACCAATAGGCGCTGAGAGACTGCGCCGGGAGAAACCCGCGGGCAAGAAGGGCATCGCGAACAAAGGCGACCAGCGAGGCAAAGCCAAAGCCCACGAACAAAAAGAACGCCACGATTAGCGTCATGAGCATGGCCATGAGCCGGCTGCGGATATAGCGCCGCTTTTCGCCGCTGGCCACGGTTACCGCCTCGTTAACCAAGTGAAACACGTTTGAGGAGAGCCACACCAGAGCGACGAGCCCCACGCCGCCGGCGATCCCCCGGCTGCGCACAATGGTCTCCAGCTCGCGCTCCACGGCCACCGGCGGGCGCACGGGAAGCATGGCCTCGAGCAACTGCCGTACCTTGTCGTAGGCCTCGGGGACGGACTTTAGCCAAAACCCGAGCGCCGAGCAAACTACGAGAATCAGCGGGGCGAAGGAAAGCAAGGCGTGGAAGGCGATCGCCGCGGCGATCGACGCGCTGCGGTGCTCCACGTAGTTGGCGATGGCCAGGCGCACGAGGCGGGCCAGGCGCACGATGGCCCGAGCGGGGGCAGTGGCCGTATCCGCGGCGCGTTCCAGGCTCTTGCGGCTCATTTTGCGCATTGCTGTGGCACTTTTCGGCCCTTTTCCTGGATTTTGCTTGGCTTGGGGAAAAACTCCTCCGCAAAACCGGCGCCGTTTTGCCGCGCGCCCGCGAGAGGCCCGCCGCGGGTCCCGTTCGCCACCTGCAAACCTCTCCGCAAAGTGGGCGCTGTTTTGTTTTGCGCGGGCAAGAAGTTGTCGAACAAAGACAGGAAAATTGCTGTTGAGAGCGGAAAAAGCAACGCGAAGGCGCCGGCCGAGGCCAGGGAAAGGCGATTGACAGAGCAAACGGCGCTCTGTTACCCTCGCCTCGGGCGGGCGGACGGTGGAAATCGCATGCACGCGTGTTGAAGGGGAAGAGGCCAATGAGCGGAGTTTTCACACGCGCCGCGCGTTTTTTGCTCTGTCTTGTGCTGGGGGCGCTGGTTGCCTTGGCTTTGGGCTGCGGGGCGCGCACTACCGTTGGCGTTACACCGCCGGGCGGCCACCCCTCGGGGATGCCGCAGATCGCTGTGGCCCTGAGTATCTTGCGCACTGGGATGACGCTCCAGGGCGTGGACCTTGTCGTTCCCAACGGCGGGATTATGGGCCAGCTGGATAACGTCCTCGTGCGCGACCCTGCGCATACGGAGACGGTCATTCTCCCCGTCCCCTATCCCGAGGGTGGGCGGCTGTCCATGCGCCACCACCAGCCGATTACCCTCGCCGACCGCGACGGCACGGCGGAGATTATCATCGCGATAAACGATGCCGACGGGCTGACGCTTTATACCTCGGCCACCGAGGTAATTCTGCTGCGCGGGGAGATTAAGTTCTCGTTTGAGATAATCGGCGGCCGGGTAAATACGTTCCCCTCGGCGATCGACCGGTTCATCCTGCCCACAGCGGGGGGCACGGTGGGCGACATGGCGTTTGGCTTTGCCGGCCTTCCCCCGGGCACGCGCGTGCAGGCGACGATCTCCTTCCAAGAGGACAGCGACGAGCAGACGCTTGACCACTCCGTAACCATGGAGGACGTCGTGGGGACCGATGGTCGCGCAGACCTCGTCGCCGACGACCAGACGCGCGTCTCGCGGATTACGGGGATGACGTTTACGTTCTACGCGCCATAGCGACGCCAACGCGCTGAGAGATCGCAGCCTCCTCGCGGCACCGCCTAGAGGAGGGCCAAGGGATCGGGCCGTGCCCGGGGCACGGCCTTGATTCTTTGGCGCGCGACACCCGGCGGAGGTGCAAGCAGCGGTGAGCGGAGGCGACGAGCGCCAGCGCAGCGCCACGCGGGGGCCCGTTGCCCTGCGCCCGCTGCGCATCGGCGAGCTGGACATTTGGCCCCCGCTTGTGCTCGCCCCGATGGCCGGGATAACCTCGTGGCCGTTTCGGCTAATGTGTCGGCGCTGCGGGGCGGGGCTCGTCTGCGGCGAGATGCTTAGCGCCGAGGGCTTGTTTTACGCCAACCGGCGCACGCACCAAATGCTTACCGTAAAGCCCGAGGAGAAGCCCGTTTCGCTGCAGATCCTCGCCGCGCGGGGCGACCGCGCAGAGCATGCCGCGCGGATGCTCGTTGACGCCGGCGCGGACATTGTTGACATAAACTTCGGCTGCTTTGTCCCTAAGGTGCGCAAAACGGGCGGCGGGTGCCTGCTCATGGCCGACCTCGCCCGGGCGCGCGAGGTTATCGAGGGCGTGCTTGCCGGCGCTGGTGGCCGGCCGGTTACCGTTAAGCTCCGTTCGGGCGTAGACGAAGAGCACAAAAACGCCCTTGAGGTGGCCCAGCTTGCTCAGGAGCTGGGCGTCGCCGCGGTTGTTCTGCACCCGCGCACGGGGCGGCAGTTGTTCTCGGGAAGGGCCAACTGGGGGGAGATAGCGAAGTTGAAGGCCGCGCTGGACATTCCCGTTATAGGCAGTGGGGATGTGCGCACGCCCGAGGACGCTGCGCAAATGCTCCGCGAGACGGGGTGCGACGGGGTAATGGTTGGCCGGGGGGCGCTGGGCGACCCGTGGATTTTCCAGCGCATCGCGGCGTATCTTATGCGCGGGGAGGAGCTCCGCCCGCCGGGGCCGGAGGAGCGGCTTAACGCGGCGCTTGCCCTGGCGCGCGACCTGGTGGAGTACGCGGGCGAGCGCAGCGGCATTTTGCAAAGCAGAAAGCACCTGGCCTGGTTTAGCAAGGGGCTGCCCGGCTCCGCGGAGTTTCGCCGGCGGGCGCATGCGGTAACCTCGCTCGCCGAAGCGGAGCGGGTTATTTGCGAATACCTTGAATCGCTGAAGGTGGCCGAGCGGTGAAGCACGTGGTGAGCGTGAGCACGGGGTCTTCGGCGAGGGACAAGCGGGTAGAGGTGGAGCTTTTGGGGGAGAAGTTCCTCATCGAGCGCCGGGGTACCGACGGCGACTTCCGCCGCGCGGCAGAGCTCATCGCCGAGCTCGACGGCGAGGTGGACGCCATCGGCCTGGGCGGGGTAGACCTCTACGTCTACTGCGCGGGCAGACGCTATGTCTGGCGCAGCTCGCAAAAACTTGCCTCGCGCGCGCGCAAAACGCCCGTCGTTGACGGCAGCGGGCTGAAGAACACCCTGGAGCGCATGACCGTGCAGTATATCGCCGAGCACAACATCGTCCCCCTGCGCGGCACGCCGGCGCTCGTCGTCTGCGCAGTGGACCGCTTCGGCATGGCCGAGGCGCTTTATGACGCGGGGTGCGACCTGCGCATGGGCGACGTCGCCTGGGCGCTTGGGGTTCCCGTGCTTATCCGCAGTTGGTGGACGCTAAAGCTGCTTGCGCGCACGCTTTTGCCCATCCTCACCCGGCTGCCTCAGGAGTGGTTCTATCCCTCGGGCGAGCGCCAGCGGGCAATTACCCCGAAGTTCGAGAAGTTCTATCGCTGGGCGAAGATTATCGCGGGCGACTTTCACTTTATCCGCCGCTATATGCCCGACGACTTGGCGGGCAAGGTCATTCTTACGCAAACGATTACCGAGGACGACATCGCCGAGCTGAAAAAGCGCCGCGTGCACCTGCTGATCACCTCCACGCCGGAGTTCGACGGGCGCTCGTTCGGGACAAACGTTATGGAGGCCGTAGTGCTCACTCTTTTGGGGAAGCGGCCGGAGGAGGCCACGCCCGAGGAGTATCTTGAGGTGTTGGGCAAGCTCGGCTGGCGGCCGCGGGTAACGGAGCTTTGTCCCCAAGCCGGGGGAGGCGGATGAGCGAGGAGCGCAAGAAAATCGGCCGGTTTCGCGTGCTCAAGCAGCTCGGCGAGGGAGGCATGGCCGTCGTCTATCTCGCGCAAGACGAGGTTCTGCGCCGCCGCGTCGCGCTCAAGGTCCTCCGCCTGCCCGCGGGGATAAAGCCCCGCAAGCGCTGGGAGCTGGAGCAGCGCTTTCGCCGCGAAAGCCGCATCGCCGGCCGCCTCTCGCACGCAAACATCGTTACCATCTTCGACGTCGGCGAGGACGATGGACAGCCGTATATCGCCATGGAATATCTCACAGGCCAGTCTCTGCGCGAGATAATCGATCTCTCCGCTCCCATGCCCATCGACAAGGCCGTGGACATCGCCAAGCAAATTCTCTCCGCCCTCGACTACGCCCACTCCCGCGGGGTGGTGCACCGCGACATTACCCCCTCGAACATCATCCTCTCTCCCACGGGGCGCGTGAAGGTCACGGACTTCGGCATCGCGCGCATCGCCTCGGAGATCACCATCTCCGACCCCGGGGCGATGATCGGCTCGCCCAACTACATGGCTCCGGAGCAGGTGGAGGGGCGCGAGGTAGACCACCGCGCGGATATTTTCGCCGTGGGCGCCGTGCTCTATGAGATGCTCGTTGGGCGCAAGCTTTTTTCGGGCGACAACGTGGCCGCGATTTGCCACCAGATCGTAAACGTCGAGCCGGACCTTTCGGGCAAGTTTCCCCCGCGCGTGGAGATGGCTCTGCGGCGCGCCCTGGCCAAAGACCCGGCCCAGCGCTTTCAAACGGCAGAGGAGTTTCTGGAAGCCTTGCGCGATCCGTTGCTGCTTACCCGGCACACGGGCGTGGGCGACCGCCCCGCCGACGACGTTCCCCAGGCGGGGCTGGGTCCCGCGGAGCCGGGCGTCGCCGCGCGCATGGCCGTAGCCATCTCCATGGTCGTCGCCCTGCTCGCGGTGGTCTTCGCGCGGTGGTGGCTTGCGCCGGCGGCGGTCGTTGCCGCAGGGGTCGGCTTAGCGCTCGGCGCGGGGCGCTATGGCCGCTGGGCGCTTGGTTTTGGCTTATGCTCAGGCATTATTTCCTGGCTTTGGTCGTTTTTTGTGAGCGCGAACAGCGCATAACGCAAATCTCCCCGCTGCTTTGATGGAAGAAGGTCCCACGGGCCAACGTTCGGAATTGGGCAGAGTTGCCTGCGGGGAAAGCAGGTTGCCGCTGAGCACAGACTGCGAGCTCTGCGCTAAAACGAGACGACCAGGGCCGACAAAGCCCTACGGCACGTCGGTTTGTTGTATCGTATAGTGCCTGCCGCTTGCGGCGCGCCGCTTAAGTATTTGCGAAGCCGCCGTAAACGAGCGGCGAACGCGCACGCGGCAAGGCGTGAGCAATAAAGCAAGGGAGGAAGATATCTGTGCCTGCTACGACACTTAACGCGAGCGACGCCACGCTAACGCGGAACCGCACCCCTCGCTCCGTATGCTGGGTTAGCGGAATGTGCGCGACATGCCTTGAGGGCTGCCCGGGCTACTGCGAGGTGGGCAAGTCTGCCTTCCGCGGGAGCGAGGTAATCTATCCCCAGCCGTTTGGCACGACGACCTCCGCCGCAGAGAAGGAGTATCCTCTAGGGTGGGCCCACTTCAACATCATGGGCAGCGTCGTAGGCGCACACGGTATCGAGCCCGACCCAGACAAGGCCGTGTTCCCCAATGTGCGCCTAGAGCGCGAGGTCGGCGCGGAAAACAAGATGCGCGTCGGCCTGCCGTTCATCATCCCCGGGCTGGGGTCGACCGATGTCGCGCGCAACAACTGGGAGGGGCTGGCCGCGGGCGCAGCCCTTGCCGGTGTGCCACTTACCGTCGGCGAGAACGTCTGCGGGATGGACGAGCAGGCGGTCATCCAGGACGGCCGCGTTGTCGAGTCCCCCGACCTGCGCTTTCGCGTAGAGAGCTATCGCCGTTGGCAGCGCGACGGGCTGGGGGGAATTATCGTTCAGGAAAACGTGGAGGACTCGCGCCTCGGTGTCCTCTTCTACGCCCTGGAAAAGCTCCACGTAGACGCCGTCGAGCTGAAGTGGGGCCAGGGAGCGAAGGATATCGGCGGCGAGGTAAAGATCGCCTCGCTGGACAAGGCGCGCATGCTCCGCGACCGGGGCTATGTCGTCCTCCCCGACCCCTACGACCAGGCGGTGGCCGAGGCATTTGAGCGGGGAGCATTTCGCGAGTTCGAGCGGCACTCGCGCATTGGGATGGTCTCCGAAGAGGCGTTTTTCGAGCGCGTAGAGCAACTGCGCGCCGCCGGCGCGCCACGCGTTTTCTTGAAGACCGGCGCCTATCGCCCGGCGGACCTCGCCCGCGCGGTAAAGTGGAGTTCCGAGGCGCGCATTGACCTGCTTACCGTAGACTGCGCCGGCGGGGGCACAGGGATGAGCCCGTGGCGCATGATGAACGAGTGGGGCGTGCCGGCGATCGAGCTTTTTGCCCTGCTCTACAGCTATGCCCACCGCCTGGCGCAGCGCGGGGAGTACGTCCCAGACATCGCCATTGCCGGGGGCTTTTGCCTCGAGGACCAGGTGTTTAAGGGCCTGGCGTTTGGCGCGCCATATTTCAAGCTCGTGGCCATGGCGCGCGCGCCGATTACCGCGGCGATGGTCGGCAAGACGATCGGCAACGCGCTGCAAAGCGGCAACCTACCCGCGCCGATCAAGGAGTACGGGCGGACGATCGAGGACATTTTCATCACCGCCCCGGAGCTACGGCGGATGCTCGGCGACAAGTTCGACAACCTTCCCCCAGCGGCGATCGGCGTATACACCTACTTCACGCGCCTGCGGCAGGGGCTGCAGCAGCTAATGTGCGGGGCGCGCAAGTTCGCCCTGGAATACCTCGAGCGCACGGACATCGCCGCGCTTACCCCCGAGGCCGCCCGAGTGAGCGGGATCCCCTACGTGCTCGACCTCGACGCCGAGGAAGTAGAGGAGATCCTCGGCTAACGGATTGCCGGCCGGGCCCGCGCAGCACGCGTGGGCCCGGCTTTTTTGTCTTTTTGCCCAGCGCCTCGCTTGACAAAGCGTTCTCCGATGCCTTTGCCGAAAAGCGGTAAACAAACCGGCGGGGCAAGGATCGCCGTCTTGCGCGGCGTAGTACTGAGTTGGCGCGCAGGGAAAACCGGGAACGATCGCGCCCGCGGCAGCATTGATCGTAAAAACAGCGCGCGGGAGGTTCGTGCCCGGGTATTGCTTGGCAGGGCGCGCAAGGGGGTAAGGTCTGCGCATGCCGCGAAAGCGTTCGTCCAAGCGCGAAAACGATATTCCGCCCAAGGGTGCACCGGGCGACGACCCGCTCGGCGAGGGGGAGCTGATCGAGACGCCGCTGCGCGCGCGGGCGCTTGTCGACGAGCTCGTGGAGAAGACCTCGCCCGACGACCCGCGCTACCCCTACCTCCTCCTGCTCAGGCACCAGGTGGAGGTTGACGAGCGGCAGTTTAACGAGGCGCGCAAGGTAATCGGCGAGCTGGAAGAGGCATATCACAAGCTCACCTCGCCCGCGAACCGCATTGCCACCTTTCTCGGCTCTCCCGCCCCGGGCATCGCGCGCATTGCCGTGGGCGAAAGCGAATATTACGCAAACATTGACCCGCGGCTCGATATAAGCGAGCTAAGGGTCGGCTGTTCCGTGCGCATTAACGAGGCCTATGCTGTGGTGGGCAACCTCGGGGCAAACCCCACGGGGCCGATCGTTAAGGTGCGCGAAACGCTCGACGACGGCCGGCTGCGCGTGGGCAGCGAGCCGGGGCAGATAACGCGCATTGTGCTGCGCGGCGAGGCGCTGGGCGAGGCGCCGCTTAAGCCGGGCGACGAGGTGCGGCTTGACCCCACGGCCCACGTCGCTCTGGAGCACTTCCAGAAAGCGGAAGTGGCCGACTATTACTTTGAGAAAATCCCGGAGATCCCGTGGTCGAAGATCGGCGGCCAGGAGGAGGCAATCCGCCTTATCCGCGACACAATCGAGTTTCCCCTGCTCTACCCCGAGCTGTACGCCAAGTTCAAAAAAAAGCCGCTTAAGGGCATTTTGCTCTACGGCCCGCCGGGGTGCGGCAAGACGCTCATCGGCAAGGCCACGGCCTATAACGTGGCGCGCGAATATTCCGCGCGCGTGGGGCGCGATGTGCGCGAGTACTTCATGTATATCAGCGGCCCGCGGATTCTCAATATGTGGCTGGGCGAGAGCGAGCGCATGGTGCGCGAGATTTTCGCCGCGGCGCGCGAGCGGGCGAAAGAGGGATTCTTGGTCTTCGTGTTCATAGATGAGGCCGAGGCCATCCTGCGCACGCGAACCTCCGGGCGTTATTTGAACATCTCCAACACCGTCGTCCCCCAGTTCTCCGCGGAGATGGACGGCCTGGTGGACTTAGACAACGTCGTGGTTATCCTCACCTCAAACCGGCCGGACTACATCGACCCCGCCATTCTCCGCCCCGAGCGCATCGACCGCAAGGTAAAGGTCGGGCGCCCGGACCGCAAGGCGGCGCGCGACATCTTCGCCATCTATCTTACCGAAGATACGCCGCTCGACCCCGCCCTGCTCGAGGAGTTCGGGGGCGATGCCGCCGCGGCGCGCGAGGCCCTGCTCGACTACGCGGTAGACCGCCTGTGGCGCGTGGAGCCGGAAACGGAGTTTCTCGAGGTGCACCTGGTTAGCGGGCGCGTGGAGACGCTCTACTGGAAGGACCTGGTCAGCGGGGCGCTGATTATGTCCGCGGTGGAGCGGGCGAAAGATTTTGCCATTCGCCGGTGCATCGAGAAGGGCTCCGAGAGAGAAGGGATCAGCAGGGAGGACCTGGACGAGGCCATTCGCCTGGAATATCGGGAAAACGAGATCTTCCCCAAGTCCGACACGCAGGAGGATTGGCTAAAGCTGCTCGACTACGATCCGGAAAACGTCGCCGCGGTGCGCCCCATTCGCCCGGAGAAGGACTATGCCGCGGCTCACCGCAGCATTATTTGAGGTGCCCCCTGGTGACAAGGCTCCTCGGAATCGAAACGGAATACGGCCTTTATGTGGCCGATGTCGATCCCGCAAAGCTCGCCGAGCAGACGACGGCGGTGATCGACGCCCTAACCTTGCCCCACGTTGCCGCGTGGGACTATGGGGCGGAGGATCCTCGCGCGGACATGCGCGGCTTTCGTGTGGACAAACTCGCCCAAGACCCCAAAGACGTCGAATACCAAAAACGATGCCCCACGCCCCCCGGCCCGCGCGACGACCGCGTGCTTGGCAATGGCGCGCGGCTGTATAACGACCACGGTCACCCCGAATATGCCACGCCGGAGTGCTCTACCCTGCGCGAGCTGGTCGCCCACGACAAGGCGGGCGAGCGCGTTCTTCTCGCCTGCGTCAAGGCCCGCGCGCTGCAGCTCGGCAAGGAAATCGCGCTTTACAAAAACAACGTGGACTACCACGGGATGAGCTACGGCTGCCACGAGAACTACCTTGTCCGACGCGAGGTGCCGTTTGACCGGCTGCGCGAGGGGCTGCTGCCGTTTCTCGCTACGCGCATTGTGTTTGCCGGCGCGGGAAAGGTGGGCTGCGACGGCCCCAAGCGCGACCCGGCGGTAACCTTTCAGCTCTCCCAGCGCGCGGACTTTTTCACCGCCGAGGCGAGCGTCGACACCTTAGCCAACCGCCCCCTGCTCAACACCCGCGACGAGCCCCACGCCGACCCCGCGCGCTTTCGCCGCCTACACATCATCTGCGGCGACGCAAACCTAAGCGAGTTTGCCACGGCGCTAAAGGTGGGGACCACGGCGCTTGTGCTAGAGCTTATCGAGCGCGGCTGGCGCCCGGCAGTGGCGCTCGCCGACCCCGTGGCCGCTGCGCGGAGTATCTCGCGCGACAGCGCCTGGCGCTGGGAGGTGGAGCTTGCCGGCGGGGGCGTGTCGAGCGCGGTAGAAGTCCAGCGCGCATATTGGGAGGCTTGCCGCGCGGAGCTGCGCGGGCTAAGCGCCGACGCAGACTGGACGCTCGAGCACTGGGGCGCGGTGCTCGACACGCTCGCGGGCGACCCCCTGGCCCTTGGCGACCGGCTGGATTGGCCGGCGAAGTTTCTCTTGCTCCGCGAATACCTCGAGGCCGAGGGGCTAACCTGGGCCGACCCCGCCCTGCAAAGCCTGGACCTGGAATATCACAACGTAGACCCCGCGCGCGGGCTCTACTACGCGCTGGAGCAGGCGGGGGAAATGCTCCGCGTGGTGGGCGAGGAGGAGATCGCGCGGGCCATGCGCGAGCCGCCGGCGACGACCCGCGCGCTTGTCCGCGGAATGGTCGTTGCACGTTTGGCGCCGCTGGTGCGTAGTATTTGCTGGAGCAAGATTCGCCTTTGTCGCGGCGAACACGATCACTGGGTGCTCGACTTGCGGAAGATGACCGACGGCCTGCCCCGCGAAGCGCGGGAGCGGCTGAGCGAAGCGCTTTCCGTGGAGGAGATCGCCGCTGCCCTAGGCGAGGCAAGGAGGGAACGGGAATGATTAACGGGCTGCCTGTGGCGCGCTGCGAGCAAACGCGGCGGAGACAAATCGAGGAGCCGTGGCAACGCGGCGGGGAAGACGACGGCCCCTCGCGCCCCGACGTCCGCCGGCCGGACACCCGCCGCCTGCTCGAGCGCATGCGCCGCGTAGACCCCAACCAGGCGCGGCGCTATCGCCAACGGAGTGGGGAGTAGACCATAGATGGCCGGGGGCTCCCAAGACAGCCTGTGGGCGGGATATTGCGGCGACTTCCTCCGCCTGCTTGACCGCTCGGGCGATCTCCCGGCGTTCTTGCGCGGCGGAGCAAGCGGCGCCTCTGTCGCCCCGCATACCGAGGGGACCACGGTTATCGCGGTGAAGTATCGCGACGGGGTAATCAACGTCGGCGACCGGCGGGCCACGGCGGAGAACTTTGTCCTCTACGATCGCGCGGACAAGATCCTTCCCCTAGACGACTATACGCTGATTGCCGTGAGTGGCTCTTACGCGCGAGCGATGGAGGCGGTGCGCCTGCTGCGGCACTCGTTCGAATACTATCGGCGGAGCCAGCTTCAGGAGATAAGCCTCGAGGGGAAGCTGAGCGAAGTAACCCGGCTGCTTGCCGCGAGCGCCGCGGAGTCCTCCGGCCCGCAGGCGGTAATGCTCCCCTTGCTTTCCGCCTACGATCGCCAGCGGGGCGAGGGACGGCTGTTTTTCTACGACGCGCTGGGGGCGCGCTTTGAAAGCGCGGAGTTTGGCGCCGCGGGCTCCGGGTCGCATCGCATCCGCGGGGCGTTTGACTATATCGTCAAAACAAAGGGCCCGTTTCACCAAATGACGTTTAACCAGGCGCTGCGCGAGGCGCTCGTGCTCTTGGACATTGCCGCGGAGCTCGACGCGGCCACGGGCGGGCTGGAGAAGGTCCCGCCCACGGTAAAGGCCGTGTGCGCGGAGGGGATTAGGGAGCTTTCCGAGGACGAGGTGCTCAAACACGTGCGCAAGCTGAAGGGCGGGAGCTAAGCTGGCGTTTACCCCGTATGACTGGAACCGCAGCATTCAAAACCGCGACGAGTACGTGCGCGACCGCCTGCGCGAGGGAAGCCCCGTGGCCGGCGTGGTGTTCGACGGCGGCGTGGCCTTGGTCACCATTCGCGGCAGCCAGCGCAAGGTGTTTGAGATCTACGACCGGCTAATGTTCTCCGCGTTGGGCAACCAGGCGGACATCGAGGCCGTGCGCATCGCGGCGATCGATTTCGCCCACCAAGAGGGCTTCCGGCGCAGCCCAGACGACGTGACCATTCAGCGCGTGGTCGGCTTTGCCCTTAGCCCGAGGCTTAAGGCGGCGTTTGGCGACCCATTTCGCACCCCGCACATCGTGCGCGCGCTGTTCGCCGAGCTGGGCGCGGAGCCCGAGCGCGACGTTTTCCACACGCTGGAGTTCGACGGCGAGTTTCGCTCCTATAGCCGCGCCGCGGCCATCGGCGGGACGACGGAGGCCGGCGAGGAGATGGTGCGCTGGCTGGAGCGAGGGCTGAGCGAGGGCCTGCCCACGCTGCGCCGCGCTCTGCGCTTAGGGCTTGAGGCGTGGGCCGTGGGCAAGCTGGCCTGCGCCGGCGAGCTCGGCGAGGAGCCAAGCGCCGAGCGCATCAGGCGCACCCTGCGCGAGGCCCTGCGCGAGGGGACGGTGGAGGTGGGCATTCTCGACCGCAAGACGCAGCGGCAAAGCAAGTTTCGCCTGCTTGAGGAGAAGGAGATCGAGGGGCTGGTCAGCATTGGCGGCGAGCCCGCGGAAGAGGGCTAGGCGATGAACCGCGTGGTGGGGATCGAGACGGAGTTTGGCTGCCTTGTCCGCGACGAGAGCATCGGCCATCCCGAGGACGTCGTTGCCGCGATTAAGGACCACGCGTTTAACGTCAAACGTCTGGGGTTGATCGACCTTCACGCGCGGAGCTATGCCTTTGAGCCGGCGTTTTGCGGGGGGTTTTTGTGCAACGGCGGGCGGCTTTACGTCGACGCCGTGGGCGACCATCTGGAATACGCCACCCCGGAGTGCACCTCGCTGCGCGACCTTGTCGCCCACGAGCGCGCGGGGCACCGGCTCATCGTCGCCCTGCTCGAGGACATGGGCCTGCGCGAGGCCGTTAGCATTTACAACAACAGCATCGACCACTTCGGCGGGCACACGTTCGGCTGCCACGAGAACTACTCCGTGCGGCTAAGCAGCATAAACATGCGCGCCACGCTGCCCGCGCTCATCTCGTTTTTGGTCACGCGGCAGATTTTCGCCGGCGCGGGGCGCGTGGGCGGCCACCGCCTAAACCACAACAGCCTGAAAAACAGCATTATGGAGTGGAGCTTTCACGAGACGGACACGCTGTGGATCAGCAACATCTATGGCGTGGAGATCGACAACAGCGTCGACTTCCAGCTTTCCCAGCGCGCGGACCACATCATCCACGCCGTCTCCGGCCAAGTGCGCTTTAACCGCGCGATAATTAATCCCAAGCGCGAAAGCGCCTACGAAAACCAAGACTTCTGGCGGCTGCACGTGCTCTTTGGCGAGGCCAACCCGTCGCAGGTGGCCACCGCGCTGAAGGTGGGCACGACCTCGCTTGTCCTCGACCTGGCCGAGTGCGGCCTGCTTCCCCCGCGGCTGTGGATCGTAAACCCCGTGCACACGCTAAAGTCCATCTCGCGCGACCCGGAGCGGCGCTGGCTGGTGGAGACGTTGGACGGCAAAACCATGGGGGCCATTGATTTTCAGCGGCAATACCTCGCCGCGGCCAAAGAGCACCTCTCCGGCAGAGACGAGGAGACGGACTGGGTGCTTGCCGAGTGGGAGAGGGTGCTCGACGCTCTGGAGCGCGACCCGGAGCAAGCGCGCGACTGCGTGGACTGGGTGGCCAAGCGCCGGCTAATCGAGCTATATTGCCAGGCCGAGGGCGTGGGCTGGCACGACGACGCCTGCTATAGCCTCGACCTTGAGTATCACAACCTCGACCCCAAGCAAAGCCTCCACGCTGCGCTTTTGGAGCAGGGCGAGATGCGCGCGCTCGTTAACGAGGAGGAGATCGCCGCAGCCATGGACGAGCCCCCCGCCGATACCCGCGCCCGCGGCCGGGGCTATGCCATCCGCGAGCTGCTCGAGCGCGGCTGCGCGCAGTATGTCATCGACTGGGACGCGATCTTTGTCCGCGGAGGGTTGCACCTGCCCCTTCCTGACCCCACCGACCCCGCTGTTCAGCAAGTTAAGCGGTTTTTCGAGATCTACGACGAAGCGAGCCAGCCCATGGAAGACGAGGACCTTATGATTTAGCCCCGCGCTCGCGCAAAAACTGCTCCACGGCCGCGCGCGTGGGCATCGCGGGCTTCGCCCCGTGGACGGTAACGGCAAGCGCGCCGGCGCCATTGGCCCAGCGCGTGGCCTCGACCAGCGACAGGCCCTCGGCGAGGGCCACAGCAAGCGCCGCGGTAAATGCATCGCCCGCGGCGGTGGTGTCCACGACCTCCACGGAAAAGCCGGGCACGTGCTCCGCTCGCCCCTCCTCGACGACGAGCGCCCCATGCTCGCCGAGCTTCATCACCGCGCTGCGCGCGCCGCGGGCAAGCAGCTCCTCGGCGGCGCGGCGGGCGCTCTGCTCGTCGCGCACCTCAATGCCGGTGAGCGCCGTGGCCTCGCTCTCGTTGGGCGAGATGATGTCTACGTGCTGGTAGAGCGAGGGCGGGAGCTCGCGCGCCGGCCCCGCATCGAGCACGGTAAGCACGCCCGCGGCCCGCGCGCGGGCCAGGGCATGTTCCACGGTCGCGATAGGGATCTCCAACTGGACAAGCAGAGCGTCGAACGAAGCAAGCTCCGCGCCGAGGGCGTCGATATCCTCCGGGGCGCAGCGCCCGTTGGCCCCGGGGGCAACGACAATGCTATTCTGCCCCGTCTCCTGCACGAGGATAAGTGCCACGCCGGAGGCCGCCGCGTTATCGCGGACAACATAGCGCGTGTTTACCCCGCTGCGCTCCAAGTCGGCAACGAGCTGCTCGCCGAATGGGTCCGCGCCAACGCGGCCCACCATAAACGCCTCTGCGCCAAGGCGCGCCGCGGCGACGGCCTGGTTTCCGCCCTTGCCGCCGGGGATCGTGGCAAAGTCGCGGCCGAAGAGCGTCTCGCCCGCCGCGGGGAGCCGCGGACAGCGGATGACCAGGTCCATGTTGTTGCTTCCCACAACGAGAATACGCGGCCTTCTGCTGCTCATGGGGCAGGCTCCCTGAAGAAAGTTCTCCGCCGGCGGGGGCGCGCCCCTCCCGCCGGCTGCGGGCACAGTTTCTCCGCGCAAACCAGCGGGCCCTCGCGTTCGTTGCCAGATCGGGGCCGATTGTGTATACTTAGCTTAGCTCGTAGGGGCTTTTATTCGGAGAGGACGCGGTTTGGACAACTTGCCCCTGGGCTTGTGGTTCTGGGTTGCGCTGATTGTCTTGCTACTGGGACTGCAAGCCCTATTCACTGCCTCAGAGATCGGCATCTTCGCTACGGGTGTGGTGCGGGCGCGGCGCCGCGCCGACGAGGGTTCACGTGCCGCCGCGTTGATCGTGCGCCTGCTCAAGGACCGCTCTCGTTTACTTACCACGATCCTCGTCGCGATAACGGCCATCCTTTACGTCGTGGAGACGATCGCCACCTGGGCCGGCGACAAGCTTAATCCGCGCTACGGCCATGTTATCGCGTTCGTCGCGATTACCGCGGTGGTTATCGTGTTCACCGAGGTAACGCCGGTGGCCATCGCCTCGAAGCGGCCCGAGCGCACGGCGCTGTTTACCGCCCCGCTAGTCGCTCTGGCCAACATCGTCCTCTGGCCGGTGGTCGCCGCGCTAAGCGGGATTTCCCGCGGCGTGCTGCGGCTGTTCGGTGTCTCGCGCGATGGCCGGCCCACGGTAACCGAGGCTGAGTTTCTCTCGATGATCGACGACGCCGCCGTGGCCGAGCACGAGAAGCGTATGCTGCGCAGCGTGTTCGACTTCGGCGACCGAACGGTTTCCGAGGTAATGGTCCCGCGCACCGACATGGTGTGCATTGAGGAAAGCAAGACGCTGCGCGAGGCGCTGGAGCTTCACGTTAAATCTGGATTTACGCGCCTGCCCGTCTACCGCGAGCATGTAGACAACATCGTCGGGATAAACTACTCCAAGGACCTGCTGCCGTTTATCTCGGCGAATAAACTCGACGCGCCCGTCTCCGCGGCGATGCGCGAGCCATATTGCGTGCCGGAAAGCAAGAAGCTCGACGAGCTCCTGCCCGAAATGCAAGTGCAGCACCGGCTCATGGCCATCGTCGTAGACGAGTTCGGCGGGACGGCGGGCCTGGTAACCATGGAGGACATCCTCGAGGAGATCGTGGGCGAGATTTTCGACGAGTACGACCGCCCGGCGGAGGAGCCTCTCGTGCGCCGCGAAGGCGCGGGGAGCTACGTCATCCTAGGCCGCGCCCCCTTGCACCAGCTTAACCGCGAGCTGGGGCTAAGCCTCCCCGAGGAGCAGTCCGAAACCCTCGGGGGGCTGGTCAGCGAGCTGCTCGGGGCGATCCCCACGGGCGGCGAGCGCGTGACCTATGAGGACCGCCTGCGCTTTGAGGTCCTCGAGGTCGACGGAAACCGCGTGCATAAGGTGCGCGTGAGCAAGCTCGCGGAGAAAACCGGCGCGAGCGAAAACGAAAGCTAAAAACCGGGGAGATGAGCATGGATTCCGACGACGCAGGCAGTAGTAGGCGCTACCTCGCTACCGCTGCGTTGGTGCTCTGCTCCGTTATTTTGGCGAAGGTGCTTTACGCTGCACAGGGGGGTTCTGCCCAGCCCTCCCTTGTGGACTGGGGCGATTGGGCCGTTTGGCTGCGCCTCATCGGCTGCGGCATGTGTCTCGTGGGCATTGCCTTTTGTTCGCTTTCTGAAATCGCGCTTGTCTCGGTAAACCGCTCGCGGATAAAAAAGCTCGCCCAAGAGGGCAACGCCCGCGCCCAAGTTGTCCGCCAGATGTTCGAGGACCCCTCCGTGGACTATCTGAGCACCCTGGTAGTCATGATAAACGTCTTCGTTCTTCTTTTGTCTAATATGATGACCTGGGTCTGGCTCCACACGGGCAACGAGCAGTACCTAAAGCTGGCCACGGCAGGGACGATTGTCCTCGTGCTCCTGTTCGGCGAGATCATGCCCAAGAGCTACGGCGCGCACAGCGCGGAGGCGATCGCCCTGCGCGTTGGCCCGTGGATCGCCCGCGCCGCACGCAGCCTGTTCGCCCGCTGGGTGGTGGGCTTGGTCACCTTGCTTACCCGGCCTGTGCTCCGCCTGTTCCGCTTGGACTCTGTCCCCGGGCGGAGGTTTGCGATCACCGCGAAGGAGCTGCGGGTGATGACCGACATGGGGCAGGAGGAGGGGGTGCTCGAAGCCGACGAAGCGCAGCTTTTAGACAGCATTATCTCGTTTACCGAGCTAACCGTGCGCGAGATTATGACCCCGCGCGTGGACGTTGTCGCTATCGAGGCCGACCAGCCGCTCAGCGAAGCGATTAAGCTTATCGCCCGCGAGGGTCGTTCGCGCATCCCCGTCTACGAGGAGAACTTAGACAATGTCATCGGGATTCTTTATGCCAACGACATCCTGCGCGCCATTTGCCAGGGACGCAGCGAGGCGACCATTCGCGAGCTCATGCGGCCCCCGCTGCGCGTGCCCGAAAGCAAGCGCATCGATGAGCTGCTGCGCGAGCTACAGCAGAAAAAGGTCCACCTTGCCCTGGTTATCGACGAGCACGGCGGCCTAGACGGCGTGGTGACCATTGAGGATATCCTCGAGGAGATCGTCGGTGAAGTCGTTGACGAACATGACAACGAGGTCGCCGAGATACGTCAGATTAGCGAGGACACGTGGATGATTGCCGCACGCGCCCCGCGACACGATGTAGAACAGGCGCTGGGGATCGAGCTCCCCGAGGGGGACTTCGACACCATTGGCGGGTTTATCATCGAGTCCCTGCAAACGCTGCCCGACCCCGGGCAAAGCGTGGTCCATCAAGGGTTTAAGTTCGAAGTCGCGTCCACCGAGGGGCCGCGCATCAAGCAAGTGCGCGCCCGCCGACTAAGCGCCGAGGAAGCGTCGCAACTGGAGCCCGGCGGCACGCCCGCCGCTTAGCTCCGCCCGAGAGGACTTGCCCGTGGCTACCCGCAACGACGAGCGCTTTAGCGTACGCACCCTAGGCGAGGACTCCCCGGCCGAGGAGCGCCGCGCCTCGCGCGAGGAGTTTCAGCGCCTGGTGGACCAGGTCCGCCGGCAGATCGAAGCCAGCGCCCTGCGCATGACCAAAGACCCCGAGGACGCCGCGGACCTCGTCCAAGATACCCTCGTTAAGGCCTATGCCTCGTTCGACCGCTTCGAGCGCGGGACGAACTTCAAGGCCTGGCTCCTGCGCATTCTCACCAACACCTATATCAACGAGTTCCGCCGCCGCAAGCGCGCCCCGCAGTTCCTCCCCATCGCCGAGATCGAGCCCGAAACAGAGCGGGAGATCAGCGAGACCTACGTTCCCCTCGAGGAGCACCCCGAGGATGTGCTCATGGCCAAAATTCCCGACCAGCGGCTGCTTGAGGCGATGAGCAAGCTGCCCGATGAGTTCCGTATTGCCGTTACTTTGTGCGATGTGGGCGGGCTGTCCTACGAAGAGGTAAGCAAGGCGATGAACACGCCCATCGGCACTGTGCGCTCGCGCGTGCACCGGGGGCGGAAGATGCTCCGCCGCCTCCTCGAGCACTACGCCCGCACCCAAGGCTGGCTCCCCCGCGAGGAAAGGGGGAAGGGGGAGTAGGGGCGGGCGCCTGAGCCGACCGTCGGCCTGCGCCCGATAAAGCTCGCCTGCGCAGATGGTACAAGCTCAAGCCCCGCGCAAGGACGCCGTATCGTGTCTCGCCCTGCAGCGCACCGTTTGCCTCGCGTTTAGCAGGGCCAACCGCCCACCCCGCAGAAGCTTTTCGCGCCCACTCAGCCAAAGCCCCGGCGGCAAGGGGGGACGCGACAATGCCGGAGATTACCAAGGGGGCGGTGTTAGAAGGCCCATTCTGGCCAGAGCCCGTGCGGGTGATTGAGTGCCGAGCACTTGACTGCGGCGTGCATATTCAAGCTGTCGGCCTTGAGAGCAAGAAGTTTTACGACGAGATAATCGCTCAGGCCGAGCTGCGCAGCAAGGTCTCCGTACGCCTTGCAGGCGGCGGGGTAGACTTCTCCGGCGATGCGCAGAAGTTCAAGCTCGCCCTAGAGGCCACCCGCATACGCCTCGCCCATCAGTTTGACCCACACTTTGCCGTAAGCGTCTCCCAGATTGATCCTCTGCCTCACCAACTAGAGGATGTCTATCACTGCGTTCTGCGCAAGCCGTGCATTCGGTTTATGCTTGCCCATGACCCTGGCGCCGGCAAGACGATCATGGCCGGGTTGGTGCTTAAGGAGCTAAAATTTCGCGGGCTGGCCGAGCGCATCCTCATCGTCACTCCGGCTAACCTCGCCGACCAGTGGCGCCGCGAGCTCTTGGAGAAGTTCGGCGAAACGTTCGAGGTCATCACGCGCGAGTCGATTGACGCTCTCTATGGCCGCAACGTATGGGCCGACCGCGCACAGTGCATTACCTCTGTCGACTTTGCCAAACAGGACGACGTAAGAGATATGCTCAGCGATGTCGAGTGGGATTTAGTGATCGTTGACGAGGCGCACTACCTTGCCGCGTATCGTTACGGCGAGAGACGCAAGGAGACAAAGCGCTATAAACTCGGCAAGCTTCTCGCGGCAAAGACCGACCATCTGCTCTTTCTCACAGCCACCCCACATCGCGGCGATCCCGATAACTTTCGGCTTCTGCTTGAGCTTCTCGACGAAGATGTTTCCCAATCCGGGCAGGTCTTGGCCGAAGCAGCCCAGCACGGTGAAAATCCGCTGCTTCGCCGGCGACTGAAGGAGGACATGAAGGATTTCGACGGGAAGCCCCTCTTCCCCCCGCGTCACGTGAACACAGTGTCCTATGAGCTGAGCGAGCCCGAGAAAAGGCTTTACGAAGCGGTAACGGAGTACGTCACCAACCACTTCCGCCTCGCCGAACAACAGCAAAACCGCAACGTCGGGCTGGCCATGACGATCTTGCAGCGGCGCCTTGCCTCAAGCCTGCGCGCCATCCGCAGGTCGCTCGAGCGCCGGCGCGACCGCCTGCGCAAGCTGCGCAAGGAAGGTCTGGAGAGCGCCCAGCAAGCGCACACGCCGGTAGAACTTGAGGACCTCGCTGAGCACGACCGCTGGCGCTACGAGCAAGAAGCGGTAGAGCGCTTTACCCTGGCCAAAACCCTGCGCGAGCTCGAGGAGGAGATCGGCCACCTCGACCGCCTGGTTGACCTAGCCAAAGCCGCCGAACGCCAGGGCACGGAAACGAAGCTCGAGCAACTGCGTCGCGTGGTGCAGAGCGAGGCCCTGGCCAGCACGGGAAAAAAGCTGCTCATCTTTACCGAGCACCGCGACACTCTGGAATACCTCGTAGAAAAGCTCAGCGACTGGGGCTTTAGCGTAACCCAAATCCACGGCAATATGCCCCTGCCCCAGCGCGTGCAAAAAGAAAAGGAGTTTCAGCACGACAGGCAAATTATGGTGGCCACCGAGGCCGCAGGCGAAGGCATTAACCTCCAGTTTTGCAGCTTAATGGTTAACTACGACATCCCCTGGAACCCCAATCGCTTGGAGCAGCGCATGGGCCGCATCCACCGCTACCTCCAGCGCGAAGAAGTGCATATTTACAACCTCGTCGCTTCGGACACGCGCGAGGGAAAAGTGCTCCAGCGGTTGATGGAGAAGCTTGAGAAAATGCGCCACGAGCTGGGCAGCGACAGGGTCTACGACGTCGTCGGCGAGATCCTCCCCGGCGTTAGCCTCGAGGACCTGTTCCGCGAGCACCTCGCCGGTAAGCGGACGCTCGAGGAAATCTGCGCCCTTATCGAATCCGTTCCCGTAGACCGCTCAAAGTTCAGCCAAATCTCTCTGGAAAGCCTAGCGACAAGATATATCGACATGTCGCGCCTTATCGAGGAGGAACAGCAAGCAAAGGAGAACCGCCTCGTCCCCGAGTATATCGAGGCGTTCTTCGTCGAGGCCTTCCGCAGCCTGGGCGGGCGCATGGAGCGACGCAGAGACGGCTTGTGGCGCATCGCTCACGTCCCCGCCGCGTTGCGCCCCAGCTTTCCCACGCCTCACATTGGTACCGTGTTGCGCTCCTACCCCAAGGTAACGTTTCGCAAGGAGCAGGCCAAGCGGCTTGAGGAAACGGAGTTTCTCGGCCCCGGCCATCCGCTCTTCGAAGCCGTTTTGGAAAAAGTCCTCCACGAGTACATGAGCGCCCTGTCGCGCGGCGCGCTGTTTATTGACCCCGACGCCTCGGCGCCCTATCTACTTTGGTTTCTCCTGGGCGAAGTGCGCGATGGCACAGGAAGCCCCGTGGGTCAGCGCGTGTTCGCCGTCCGCCAAGAGGAACAGGGCTCCGTGGTGCAGGTTCGCCCCTCGGCCCTTCAGGACATCGTCCCCGTTCAGCCCGAGCAGCGCAGCGCTCTCCCCGACCTACCCTTTGCTCCGGACGAAGAAA